>NZ_CP021455.1:605714-1211428 GCF_002158865.1 Comamonas serinivorans
CTGCCGCCGCCGGCCATGGCGTTGAGCACGCCGGCGCCCAGGGCGGCCACGGCCAGCAAGGCTAGGCTTAGGGTGTCCATGTCACGGCCTCACCGGGGGGCAAGAGGACGGGCGGGCGCGATCAAGGCCGAGGCGTCGGTGCAGAGCACGTCCAGCGCGTGGCGCCGGCCCGCCAGGTAATCCCGCACGCCGGCCATCACCATGGGGCTGCGGTGGCGGTCCGCGCTGGCGGCCAGTTCGTCGGCCGTGAGCCACAGCGTGCGCACGATGCCGGTGTCCAGCGCCCGCGTCGGGTCGGCATCGCCCACGCGGCCGCAGAAGGCAAAGCGCAGCCAGCTGGTCGGCGTGCCGTCCTTGTCGGGCGAGCTGGCCAGGTAGATGCCGACCAGGGCTTCGGGGGTGAAGGGGCGCGCGGTCTCTTCGAGCACCTCGCGCACCACGGCCTGCTGCAGCGACTCACCGGGTTCGAGGTGGCCGGCGGGCATGTTGAGCTTGAGGCCGGCCTCGGTTTCTTCTTCCACCACCAGAAAGCGGCCTTGGTGGACGGCGATGGCCGCGACGGTCACATGGGGCATCCAACGCGTGTTCATGGCCGGGATTATCTGGGCAAGCGCAGGCCAGGCCATTGGGGGCTGAGCACGGCGGGACACCGCTTCAGGCCGAGACATCCCCTCGGCGCTCGGGTGCTGCGTTGCCTTGGGCGACAATGCCCAGCATCGGCGATCCGCAACCCGAGCGGAGTCGCCCAGGAGATGTCATGCAGCCCTTTCGATTCGCCCAGACCCCCTGTCGCTCCACGCGCCCAACCTCGTCCGCCCGGCCCGGGCGCCTGGCGTGGGCGGGCTTGCTGGGGGTGGTGTGCCTGGGGCTGTGGGGCTGCGCCAGCCCCATGGTCCCGGGCGCGCCCACGGTGGGGCGGGTGAGCCTGGGGCTGCCGGCTGGCGACTGGGTGGACCTGGGCGGCGGGCAGGAATGGCTGCCTGCAGCGGGTCAGGGTGAGCCGGCCATTGCCCTGCAGTCGCGTGCCGTGGGCCTGCGCGGCAGCCAAGGCGAGGTGCAGGCCGTGGTGCTGGTGCTGGCCAACGTCAACAACAACGCGGCGCAGGTCACCCAGTGGGGCCAGGCCTGTGCGCAGGAGGCAGGCGTGCGTGTGGACGACGCGGCGCGCGGCAGCCCCGAGCGCGTGGATTGCCTGCGGCTGAAGCGGCGTGCCGAGGCGAGCGACTGGCTGGCCACGCGCGAGCCCAACGTGGATGCCTGGCTCAAGGCCCACCAGATCCCGCTGCCGTACGAGGCGACCTGGGTCAGCCACCAGTTCGCCAACAAGGCCGGCATGTACGTCGCCACCCATGTGTTGGCCGACGCGCGCCTGTTGGAGCCCCAGACGCGCAGCAGCAACGAGTTCCTGCAGGCCGGCTGGCCCGCGGTGAAGTGGTCGCGCGAGCTGGCCCAGGCCGTGCGCACTAGCACCGGCATGATCGACGGCCGCCTGAACATCCCGCCGTTTCCGCTGCCTCAACCCGAGGGGCCGGGCGGTGTGCCCGTCGAGGACGGCGACATCCCCGACAGCACCCAGGCCGAAACCACCCGACCGTTGCCACCGTTGCGCCAGCCGGCGCGCGAAGCCGAGCCGGAGCGCGCGCCCCGGCCGGTGCTGCAGGACCGCGGCTGATCGCCGGCAGTCGCTGCGCGGCTGCGGCTCCACGCCATGCCTTGATCTGCAGGGCATTGCTCTGTTGATGGCAGTATGAGGTGGTTGTCGTTAATTTCGTAACGAGGGTGGGGCCATACTCCTGACCGATGGGTCTGAAAACCCAAAGGGGCATGACGAGCCATCGGTGGGGTGCACGCGGGGCAGGGCGGCGGTGCGGGACTCGCGTGTGCCACAGCCGCGTGTTGGCTTGACGCATTGCCGATACCCGATGGCAAGGTCCATGCCGGCCTGAGCCCGTGGGTATCACCTCACGATGCTCAGGGAAAGACCTCGCGGCGCCGGGCACCTGGGCTTACATAATGCACCGCAGTATCAATCCAGCACCCAACACCATGAGCGATCGCATTTGGGAGGCCCACTATCCGGCCTCCGTTCCCAAGCACATCGACCTGTCGGCCTACACCAGCCTGGTGCACATGATCGACGAGCGCCTGAGCCAGTTCGCGTCGCGCACGGCCTATCGCTTCATGGGCGTGGACGTGAGCTTTGCCCGCGTGGATGCGGCCAGTCGCGCCATGGCGGCCTACCTGCAGAGCCTGGGCTGAAGAAGGGCGATCGCGTGGCCGTGATGATGCCCAACGTGCCCCAGTATGCGGTGGCGGCGGCGGCCATCCTGCGCGCGGGGCTGGTGCTGGTGAACGTGAACCCGCTTTACACGGCGCGCGAGCTGGAGCACCAGCTCAAGGATTCGGGCGCGCAGGCCATCGTCATCATCGAGAACTTCGCGAGCACCCTGCAGCAGTGCATCGCGCACACGCAGGTCAAGCACACCGTGCTGGTGTCCATCGGCGACGAGCTGGGCTGGCTCAAGGGCAGCCTGGTCAACTTCGTCGTGCGCAACGTCAAGAAGATGGTGCCGGCGTTCAGCCTGCCGTCCGCCGTGCGCTACAAGGACGCCCTCGCGGCCGGCGCGCGCGCCCCGTTCACCGCGCCACAGTTGGGCCTCGACGACGTTGCCGTGCTGCAGTACACCGGGGGCACCACGGGCGTGCCCAAGGGCGCCACGCTGCTGCACCGCAACCTGGTGGCCAACTGCCTGCAGGCTCACGCCTGGTACCAGCCCGTGCTGCAGCAGTTCAAGCCCGACGAGCAGATCACCATGGTGTGCGCGCTGCCGCTCTACCACATCTTCGCGTTCACCAGCAATTTCATGGTCGGGCTGTACGCGGGCGGGCGCAACATCCTGATCGTCAACCCCAAGGACCTGCCCGACACGCTGAAGACGCTCAGCAGCGAGACCTTCCACGTCTTCCCGGCCGTGAACACCTTGTTCAACGCCATGGCGCACCACGCCGACTTTGCGTCGGTGAACTGGTCCAACCTCAAGCTCTCGGTGGGCGGCGGCATGGCGGTGCAGGCGCCCGTGGCCAAGCTGTGGCTCGAGAAGACCGGCTGTGCGATCTGCGAGGGGTATGGCCTGTCGGAGACCTCGCCCGTGGTCAGCTGCAACCCGACCGACAGCAAGGCCTACACCGGCACCATCGGCCTGCCCATGCCCGACACCGACGTCGTGCTGCTGGACGACGCGGGCCAGGTCGTGGCCCAGGGGCAGCCGGGCGAGATCGCCGTGAAGGGCCCGCAGGTGATGGCCGGGTACTGGCAAAAGCCGGAGGAAACGGCCAAGGTCATGACGCCGGACGGCTACTTCAAGACCGGCGACGTCGGCATCATGGACGAGCGCGGCTATGTGCGCATCGTCGATCGCAAGAAAGACATGATCCTGGTCAGCGGGTTCAACGTCTACCCGAACGAGATCGAGGAGGTGGTGGCCTCGTGCCCCGGCGTGCTCGAGGTGGGCGCCGTGGGCGTGCCGGACGAGCACAGCGGCGAAATCGTGAAAGTCGTCATCGTGCGCAGCAACCCCGCGCTCACCGAAGGCGAGGTGCGGGACTTCCTCCAGGACAAGCTCACCGGCTACAAGCGGCCCCGCATCATCG
Source organism: Comamonas serinivorans (assembly GCF_002158865.1). Classification (NCBI taxonomy): domain Bacteria; kingdom Pseudomonadati; phylum Pseudomonadota; class Betaproteobacteria; order Burkholderiales; family Comamonadaceae; genus Comamonas; species Comamonas serinivorans. The sequence continues at coordinate 609,366 of NZ_CP021455.1, forward strand.
AGTTCCGCAACGAGTTGCCCAAGACCAACGTGGGCAAGGTGCTGCGCCGCGAGTTGCGCGACGCGCCCAAGGCCTGAGCCGAACCTCACCGGCCAGACGTCATCCGCATCGGGATGCCAGGGGCTTGAGCGGCCCTGACCCCTCGGGCCACCGCAGCTCTTGGGCCGCGCCGAGGCGCGCGCCAGAACCTCTGGCAGCACCGTCGACCTTGGTTCGTGGAGTATGGACTTTGTTGCGATGATGTTTCATCGAGCGGCGCTGCATACTGTGCGCATGAGTGGTGCCGTGACGCGATGCCCCACCCGGTTCGAGTCCTGTTCGGGCTTGTGCTTGCCGACCCGCATCAGGCTCACGTGCACCCCCGGCTGCCGCCAGGACGGGCGCCGCGCCGCATCGCGTGCGAAGGAGGACACATCTTCTCGGCACGACTGGCGTTGGTTTGCGATGGCCGGGATGCGGCCGCCATCGGCTGGCGCAGCAGGCGCTGCTCGGCGACCGCTGCGCGCGGGCGACGCGGCGGCCGGCGCGGGCCTGCGAAGATCGCGGCCATGCTGTGCATGATGGAGTCGTGACGTGAGTAATCCCTTCAAGGCCGCGCTGGCGCGTGGCGAATCCCAGATTGGTTTCTGGCTCGGCCTGGGCCCGGGCCTGTGCACCGAGATTTGTGCCGGTGCCGGATTCGACTGGCTGCTGATCGACGGCGAACACGCGCCCAACGGCGTGGCCGAGATTGCGCGTCAGGCGCAGATCATCGCCGGGTATCCGGGCGTCAACGCCGTGGCACGGGTGCCGGTGGGCGAGACCTGGATCATCAAGCAGTTTCTGGACACCGGTGTGCAGACCCTGTTGGTGCCCATGGTCGACACCCCCGAACACGCGGCCGAGCTGGTGCGCGCCATGCGTTACCCGCAGGCTGACGGCCTGGGCGGTGTGCGCGGCATGGCCGGCGCGCGGGCCTCGCGCTGGGGGCGCCGCACCCAGTACGTGAGCGAAGCCAACGACGAGGTCTGCCTGCTGGTGCAGGCCGAAACGCGCGAGGCCATCGCCAACCTGGACGCCATCGCCCGCACACCGGGCGTGGACGGGGTGTTCATCGGTCCGGCCGACCTGTCGGCCTCCATGGGCTACCCCGGCCAACCCAACCACGCCGAGGTCCAGGCCATCATCGACGACGCCATCCGCCGCGTGCGTGCCGCCGGCAAGGCGCCCGGCATCTTGACCTCCGACATCGCGCAGGCCCGCCATTACCTGTCGTTGGGGGCCCAGTTCGTCGCGGTGGGCACGGACACCGGATTGCTCGCGCGCCAGACCAGCGCGCTGGCGCAGGCCTTCCAGGGTGAGGCGGTGCCGATCAAGGCGGCTGTGTACTGAGTGTGGCAGTATGGAGTGGTTGCCGTTCGTTGATGAACGAGAATCGGCAAATACTCCGTGCATGGAGGGGTGAGCGGTGCGTGCCGCTCGCCGGGGTGCCTGCCCTGCACCTGCCTTGAAGGCGGGCGCTCGGCGCCACGCTTGCCGGGTCGCGGCCGACACGTCGCGTGGGCAGGCGCTATGCTCTCGCGCCATGAACACCACCCCCCACGACGACGCAGCCTTGGCGCCCATGCAGCTGGACGATTTTGACCAGCTGGACGCCATCCTTGACGAGCTGCGCACGCGCTACGAACAGACCCCGCAATGGGAGTTCTGCGATGGCTTCCTGACCGCGCTGGTGTGCTGCCGGCGCGCGATTCCCGAAGCCGAATGGCTGCCCGTGCTGCTGTCCATGGGCGAAGCGCCCGACGAAGAAACCGGCGAACAGGCGAGCTGGGCCGATGCGGCGCAGCAAGCCACCTTCATGCGCCTGTGGCAGCAGCGCAGCGACGAGGTGCGCCAGGCCCTGGACATCGAGGTTGAAAGCCTGGAAGACGACCGCGCCTTCACACCCGAGGTGCTGGACGTGCGCGGCAACATCGCCGCCTTGCCGGAAGACGAGCGCCGCCAGTTCGACGGCGATGACCTGCCGTCGTTCGCGCAGGTCTGGGCGCTGGGGTTCATGTTCGCGGTCGAGAACTGGCCCGAGGAATGGCAGCCGCCGCGCGACCGCGAGATGGCCGAGGTGGTGGACGGCGCGCTGGGGGACATCGTGGTCCTGACCGAGGACGACGAGGAGGAGCCCACCTTGTCGGCCAGCAGCGAGGACGGCCCGCCCAGCGTCAGCCAGTCGCGCCTGGATGCGTATGCACTGGGCATCTGGGCCGTGTACGACCTGCGCGCCGTGTGGAAGCGCGTGGGCCCGCGCGTGGCGACGGTGCGGCACGAACAGCCGCTGCCGGGCCGCAACGACCCCTGCAGCTGCGGCAGCGGCAAGAAGTTCAAGAAGTGCTGCGGCGTGACCTGACCCGGGTGGCCTGAAGCGCCCTAAAAAAGCGCCCCGCGGGGCGCTTTTTGGATGGGCGTGTGGGGACTCAGTCGAGCACCACGCCGGTTTCCTTGGAGCTGCGCTTGATCACCTCGAAGTACTTCTCGAAGTGCGCCTGGGCCTGGTCCATGGGGTTGCCGGCCAGGTTGATGGCGACTTCCTTGGCGAAGGCCTGCATCTTGGGGGCCTGGGCGGCCTGTGCAAAGGCGGCGTTGAGCACCTGCAGGATCTCGACCGGCGTGGCCTGGGGCGCGAACACGGCAGTGGGGCCGTTCATGCTCCAGTACTCCTGCTTCAGGCCCTGCTCGGCCAGCGTGGGCAGGTCGGGGAAGGCGGCCGAACGCGTCGAGCCCATGATGGCGATGGGGCGCAGCTTGCCGCTCTTGACCTGCGGCTGCACGATCATGGCCGACAGCAGGGCCATGCTGACTTGGCCGCCGATCAGGTCGGTGACGATTTGCGACTCGCCCTTGTAGGGCACGTGCAGCACCTTGGCGCCATAGCGCGTTTCCAGCAGGTGCTGGGTCACGTGGCCCGCCGAGCCCGGGCCCCAGCTGCCGATGCTGAGCTTGCCGGGGTTGGCCTTGGCATAGGCGACCAGCTCGGTGGCGTTGTTGATCGGCAGGTCGCTGCTGACCGCCAGCACGGCATTGGACAGGTACAGCTCGGTGACGCACTTCAGGTCCTTGCCCGGGTCGTACTTCAGCTTGCTGTAGAGCGCGGCGCCCGTGGCGAGGCTGCCGCTCAGCATCACGGCGACGTTGTAGCCATCGGCGGGCGACTTGGCGACCAGCTCGGCACCCAGGTTGCCGCCCACGCCGGGCCGGTTTTCCACCACGACGGGCTGTTTGAGGATGGGCGAGGCGCCGTTGGCCGCATGGCGGGCCACGGTGTCGGTCAAACCGCCGGCCGGGTAAGGCACGACGATGCGAATCGGTTTGCTGGGGAAGGGGTCGGCCGCGGCAAACGCCGAGGGCAAGGCGGCGCCAGCCAACCCCAGGGCTGCCGATTGGCAGAACAAACGCCGTTGAAGCGTCATGCAAAGTCTCCTCAAGATGGAATGTGTCCGTCAGACCGCAACGGTGCCGCCCGCATTGGCGCATGAAGGCCCATGCCGGCGTATCGGGTCAATCCCAATGGCGGGCCGCACGGAGCGGTTTTTTGGCGCCCAGGTGACTGTGGGGGCGGTGGCGCAGGCGGCCACGAGCCTGGCATGCGTGAGGCGCGCAGCAAAAAGGGGCTGAATGCCTGGCATTCAGCCCCTGGGAATAAAAGCGGTTGGAAGCACCTCGGAGCCAAGGAGGAGGGAGGGAGGAGGATGAGTGCTCCGAAGCGTTCACGGGACGAATCCCTGGCTTCTCAACCGTAAGTCTTGGGTTAGTTGCGACTGTGCGCGGTAAGTTCAAGGGGGCTTACAAATCGAAACCAAGCCGGGCGCAACCCGGCCGTGCAGCCCAATGTAGCGGGGCCGCTCTGCCGTGGCTGTAAGCATTCGTCAGGGCGACCGGGCCGCGCGGCGCCAGCCCCCGCGTACCAGCAAAGCCAGGGCCAGGCCGGTCAGCGCGCCGCTCAGGTGCAGGGCGTACAGCACGCTGCTGTCCCAGCTCGGGCTGAAGAGCCGGGGCGTGGCCCAGCCGTGCTCGATGCCCAGTTTCAGCGCCAGCGCGAGCAGGGCGATCAGCGCCACGCCGCGGTGCCGGTCCAGCGCCCGCACGATGAGGATGGCGCCCGCCGCATGGGTCACGCCGGAGAGGCCCACCAGCCCGTTCAGCTCGGGCCACCAGCGCAGGCCCTGGGTGGCCAGCGGCCAGGCCAGCCACAGGCACAGCGCATCGCGTCGCTGGGCGCCCAGGCCGGCGCCGCAAACGGCCAGCAGCATGAGCAGCGCCAGGTTGGCGCACCACTGGCTTTTCGAGGCGTCGAACAGCGCGGCCGTCCACAGCGACCAGGGCTGTTGCAGTGCCTGGCCCCACTGCCAACCCAGCGTGCCGCGTTCGGGCGCGGGCACCAGGGCCATGGCGGCTGCGCTCAGCAGCGCCAGCATCAGGCAGCTGTGCGGCCAGGCGCGCGAGCCTGGCGGGCCGTCGGGGCACGCAGCGCTCATGCGCGGGCCAGGTCGTTGGTGCCGAAGACCGCCTGCCACAGGACGAGCACGGCGGCGTGTTCGCGGGCCACCCGGCTGGCCTCCACCGCCGTGCTGGTTTCGTCCAGGCGGGCCTTGTGTTGCAGCCGGCGCAGGTTGCGGTAGGCGTCGCCCGACTGCTGGCCCACGCCGGGCGGCAGCAGGCCCGCCTGTTCGGCCAGGCGCAGCAGGTGGATGTTGCCGAGGTTGGGCTGAAGCTCGGGGTGCACAGCAGAATGGGCCAGCACCAGGTACTGCACGGCGAACTCCACGTCCACCATGCCGCCAGGGCTGTGCTTGAAGTCGAACTGGCCGCCGCGCACCGGGTGGGCGCTGCGCACGCGTTCGCGCATGTCGAGGATCTCGCGCTGCAGGGCGTCGAGGTCGCGGGGCGCGGTGATGACGGCGCGGCGCACGGCCTCGAAACGTTCGGTGGACAGCGGGTGCGGCGTGTCGTCGGCCTCGCCAAAGCCCAGTTGCCAGCCATCCAGCACCCAGCGTGCGCGCGTCATGGCCTGGTGCTCCCAGGTCCAGGCCGTGTTGCTGCCGCGCTGGGTTTGGTAGAGCGCAAACGCGTCGAAGCTGGTCACCAGCAAACCGGAGTTGCCGTTGGGCCGCAGGGCCGTGTCGATTTCGTACAGGTCGCCTTCGGCGGTTTTGACCGTCAGCCAGTTGATGAGCCGGCGCACGTAGGCGGCGTAGACCTCGGGCGCCTCGGGCGCGTCGTCGTCGTAGACGAACACGATGTCCAGGTCCGAGCCATAGCCCAGCTCTTTGCCGCCCAGCTTGCCGTAGCCCACGATGCCGAACTGGGGCAGTTCGCGGTGGCGCTTGGCGAAGCGTTGCCAGCACCAGCGCGAGGTGATGCGCAGCACGGCGTCGGCCAGGGCCGAGAGGTCGTCGGCCACCTGCTCGACGCTGAGCAGGCCTTCGACATCGCGCGTCAGGGTGCGGAACTGCTCGGCGTGTTGAGCGCGGCGCAGCAGGTTGAGCAAGGTCTCGTCGTCGTCTTCACCCGTGATGGCCAGAGAGGTCCGCCTGGCTTCGACATCGCGTTCGAACTGCGCGCCCGAAAAACGCTCGTGCAGCAGGTTCGGCGAAGCCAGCTCGTCGATGACGCCGGGGTGCTGAATCAGGTAGCGGGCCGGCCACTTGGCGGCGCCCAGCAGGCGCAGCAGGCGCTCGTGCACGGCGGGCCGCTCCAGCAGCAGGGCCAGGTAGCTTTCACGGCGCAGCAGCGGCTCCAGCCAGTTCATCATGCGCAGCACGGCGGCCTCGTCGGTGTCGCCGTCCGACAACCACTGCAGCGAGCGCTGCATGAGCTGGTGCAGGCGCCGGCGCCCCTCGTCGCTCAGGCTTTGCACGCGCGGGCTGTCTTCCCACTGCTGCAGCTGCGCCTGCAGGCTGGCGGGCATGTCCTCGATCAGGGTGTCCAGCGACGCGCCGTCTTCCGGTTCGGGCACGTCGGCCTGGCCCAGCAGGGTGCCGAACTCGTGCGCGACCACGTCGCGGTGGGCGTCCAGCGCGCGCAGAAAGCCGGCCGTGTCGGCAAAGCCCAGGGTGCCGGCGATCCAGGCCAGGTCGTCGTCGCGCGTGGGCAGCGCGTGCGTCTGCTGGTCGTCCAGGTATTGGATGCGGTGCTCCACCCGGCGCAGGAAGTCGTAGGCCTGGGCCAGCTGATTGGCCGTGTCCTGCGGCATCAACCCGGCCTTGGCCACGCGTTGCAGCGCGGCCAGGGTGGGGCGCGTGCGCAGCTCGGGGAAATGGCCGCCACGCACCACCTGCAGCAGCTGCACGGTGAACTCGATCTCGCGGATGCCGCCGCGCCCCAGCTTCACGTCGTTGGCCCGCTCGGGGCGCGCCGCGCTGCGCCGGTTGGCCTGGTCGCGGATCTGGCGGTGCAGGTCGCGCAGGGATTCGAACACCGCGTAGTCGAGGTAGCGCCGGAACACGAACGGCAGCACCACGCCGCGCAAGGCCTGGGCCGAGCCGCTGGTGACGCTGCTGCGCGGCGCCACCACGCGGCTTTTCAGCCAGGCGAAGCGTTCCCACTCGCGGCCGTGTTGCAGCAGGTAGTGTTCCAGCGAATCGAGCGAGCAGACGCTGGGGCCGGAGTTGCCATTGGGGCGCAGCGCCAGGTCGACGCGGAACACGAAACCGTGCTCGGTCACGTCGCCGATGAGCTGGTAGATGCGCTTGACGACGCGGCTGAAGAATTCCTGGTTCGAGATGCGGCCGCGGCCATCGGCGGTGCCCGTGGTCTGGCCTTCGTCGTCGTAGAGGTAGATGAGGTCGATGTCGCTCGAGACGTTCAGCTCGCGCGCGCCGAACTTGCCCATGCCCACGATCCACAGCTGGGCCGGCTGGCCGGTCTGGTCGCCCAGTGGCTGCCCATGGCGCGCTTCAAGCTCCTGCTGCGCCTGGGTGCAGGCCACGTCCAGCGCCAGCTCGCCCAGCTCGGTCATGCCCAGGGTGACCACCTCCAACGGCGCGCCCTGTTCGCAGTCCAGCGTGGCCAGGCGTTCCATGACCAGCTGGCGCAACACGCGCAGCGCGCTGCCCGTGTCCAGCCCCTGGGCCTGCAGGGTGGCCAGTGTTTGCGCCATGGCGTCGCGCCGCGGGGCGCCTGGCGCCAAGCCAGGCAGTTGCTCGGCATACCGGCGGCGAATGCGCTGCACGTAGCGCGAATGGCCGGCGGTGCATGCCGGGGCAGGAAGGTGGGGAGAGGTCATGGGCTGAGCGAACGAAAAGCGCAATCGGGGACACGCGGTGGGCGTATCGAAACGTAGTTGCCGGCGGACCCCGAGGCGCCACGGATAATGCCCACACTGTGCCGCGGGCGCGGCCGGCTTGGACGGCAGCCCGGACAAGCGACACGGTGCCGCTTGTTCATGTCTGCTGCCATTTCCCCTCCTTATGTGCGCTGGTTGGCGCGCCTGTTGCGCTGGAGCCTGCGTGCGCTGGGCGTGGCAGCGGTGGTCACCGCGTTGGCCTGGGCGCTGCTGAGCGTCTGGATTGTGCCGCGAATCGACCAGTGGCGGCCTGAAATCGCCCACTGGGCCTCGCAACGTCTCGGGGTGCGTGTGGACATCGGCGCGATCTCGGGCAGCTCCAACGGCTGGCACTCGCGCTTCACGCTGCGCCAGGTGCAGCTCTTCAAACCCGGCAGCGAACCGACGGGCGCCTCCAGCGCGGCGCAGGCGGGCGCGGCCGCGCTGCAGTTTCGCGAGCTGCAGGTGGCCGTGACGCCGTGGTCGGCCTGGCAGCTGTCGTTCGATGAGTTGCGTGCGGTGCGGCCCGAGCTGGAGGTTCGCCGCGACACTGCTGGGCAGTATTGGGTCGGTGGGTTTGCATTGCCAACGACAAACCCCGATACCCCGAGTGACATGGCGTGGGCCGACCTGCTGCTCAAGCAGCGCCACCTGCAGATCCAGCAAGGGCAGGTGCGTTGGCTCGACGAGCGCCTGGGCGGCGAGCCGCTGCAGCTGCAGGCGGTGGACGTGAGCCTGGCCAACGAGCACCGACACCACCGCCTGGCTCTGGCGGCCACGCCGCCGCCGGCCTGGGGGCAGCGCTTCACCTGGCAGGCCGACCTGCGCACGCCGCTGTGGGCTTCGGCCGATGCGCGGCAGCTCAGCGGCCAGGTGTTTGCCGACTTTCCCAGCCTCGATGTCGCCGCGCTGCGCCGCCACGTCGACGCGGGCATCGACCTGCAGGCCGCCCAGGGCGCGGTGCGGGTCTGGTTCGATCTGAAGCGCAGCCTGCTGACGCAGGCCACGGTGGACCTCGATGTGCAGCGCGTGGCCGCCCGTTTCGCCAAGGATTTGTCGCCGCTGGACCTGCGCGACGTGGCGGGCCGCGTGGTCTGGCAGACGCAGGCCGAGGGCGAGGGTTTCGTGTTGCGTGGCGAGCAGCTGCGCTTTGCCACGGCGGATGGGCAGCGCTGGTCCGACGCCCGCGTTCGGCTGGCCACCCAGCGGTCGGACGGCAGCGTGGGTGAGCTGCAGGCCCAGCAGGTCAACCTGGCGGCCTTGCGGCAGGTGCTGAACGCGGTGCCGCTGGATGCCCAGGTGCGCGATGCCCTGCACGACCACCCCGTCAGCGGTCGCGTGCAGAACCTGCAGGCCCGTTGGCACCGGGAGGGCGGCCAGCCCCTGGCCTACAGCGCCCAGGGCAGCGTGCGCGCCCTGGCTGTGCCGGCGCTGCCGCCGGCTGTCGAGCACCACGCGGGCGTGCCCGGCCTGCGCGGTGCCGACGTGGACTTCGACCTGTCCGAACGCGGTGGTTCGGCGCAGTTGCGCATGCAAGGCGGCATGGCGAGCTTTCCGGGGGTGTTCGTCGAGCCGGACATCCCGCTCGACGCCCTGGCGGCCGATGTGAGCTGGACGCTGGCCGGTGACGACATCGCGCTCGAGGTCAAGGACTTGACGCTGCGCAACGCCGATGCGCAGGGGCGCTTCACCGCACGCTGGCGCACCAAGCCCAGCGCCAGCCTGGCGCCGGGTGAGTCGCGCTTTCCGGGCGAGCTGGACCTGTCGGGCGAGCTGAGCCAGGCCAACGGCGCCCGGGTGTACCGCTACCTGCCCAGCGCGGTGGGTGAGCACGCCTTGCGCTACGTGAAAGAGGCGGTGGTGGCGGGGCAGGCCCGCAAGGTGCAGGCCACGGTGCGCGGGGACCTGGCCCACTTCCCGTTTCCGGGCAGCAAGCAAGGGCTGTTCCGCATCGTCGCGCCGGTGGATCAGGTGGTGCTCAACTACGTGCCGCGCTACCTGCAGCATGCCCAGGAGCCGGCCTGGCCGGTGCTCGAACACCTGTCCGGCCACCTGGAGTTCGAAGGCGACAGCATGCGGGTGCGCGAGGCCAGCGGCCGCGTGCGGGGCTTTCCCAGCATCCGCTTCGCGCGCATCGAGGCCGGCATCGCCCAGCTGGAACACCCCGACGTGCGCGTGCAGGCCAAGGGCGAAAGCTCGGCGGGCGAGGGGCTGGCGTTCGTGCAGCAATCGCCCGTGGCGCAGTGGCTGCATGGCGCGCTGGAGGGCATGCAGGCCAGCGGCACCCTGGGGCTGGGCCTGGAGCTGGGCCTGCCGATTGCGCACATCGAACAGGCGACGGTGAAGGGCGAGGTCGGCCTGCGCGGCAACACCCTGCGCCTGCGCGACGACGTGCCCCTGCTCAGCCAGGCCCAGGGCCGGGTGCTGTTCACCGAGCACGGGTTCTCGCTGGATGGCGCCCAGGCCCAGGCCCTGGGCGGCGCGGTGGCGTTGACGGGCGGCACCCGGGCCCAGCCCGAGGGCACGCAAACCGTCATCGAGGCTCAGGGGCACGCCACGGCGGCTGGCCTTCGGGGCGACGACATGCTGCGGCCGCTGGCGCCGCTGCTGGCCCATGTCCAGGGCGACACCGACTACCGCGTGCGCTACGCCGTGCTGAACGGGCGCACCGAGGTCGATGTGAGCAGCAGCCTGCTCGGCATGGGCCTGGACCTGCCCGCGCCGCTGCACAAAGCGCCCGATGCGCGTTGGCCGCTGCACGTGGCCGTGACGCCGCGCGAAGGCGACGCCGATGAGCTGAACGTCACGCTGGCCGAGCTGGCCCACGCGCGCTACGCCCGCCACCACACGGCCACGGGCACCGAGGTGCGCGCGGGCCTCATCGGCCTGGGTGGGGCCGCGGCCGGCGTTGCCCAGGCCGACCTGCCACGCGCCGTGGGGGTGCGCGCCGAGCTGGACACGGTGGACCTGGACGCCTGGCAGCGCGTGCTGGGTCAGGCCACAGCACCCGCGGCCACGGCGGGGGCGACGGTGCCAGCGCCGCTGCCGGCCGCCTCGGCCCCCAGCCGCTTGGTGAGCGCGCCGGCGGCCGGTGGTTCAGCGCCCAGCACTCCAGCTGCTGGCGCAGCGTCTCTGGCCGGGCCGGCTCGCACCGAGGCCCCCAAGACCGGCTCAGACGCCACCCGTGCCACCGGACCGGCGCCACTCGGCGCCTCGCCCTATGCGCCCGTGGCGTTCGACGTGCAGGCCCGCCACCTGCAGCTCGAGGGCAAGTCGCTGGCCGACCTGCGCCTGCGCGGCACCCACCAGGGGCAGGAGTGGGCACTGATGCTCGATTCCGACGTGGTGGCCGGCCAGATCAGCTACCGCGATGACGGCGCGGGCCGCCTGCATGCACGCCTGAGCAAACTGCACGTGCCGGCCGGCAGCGCCGGCGCGTCGGAGGCGCTGGAGCCCGAGCCCGAGCTGCTGCGGCAGTCGCCCAGCCGCCTGCCGGGCATGGACTTGGTGGTGCAGGACCTGCGCATCGGCGACAAGCAACTGGGCCAGTTCACGTTCCGGGCCGCGAACCAGGGCAGCCAGTCCGGCCGCCACGTCTGGCAGATCGAGCGCATGAGCCTGGCCGGCCCCGGGGGCACCCTGCAGGCCAGCGGGGCCTGGCAGCCGGCCGATGTGCGCGGCCAGCGCCACACCGAACTCTCGTTCACGCTGCAGGTGGACGATGCCGGCCGCCTGCTGGGCCGCCTGGGCATGCCCGGCGTGCTCAGCCGCGGGCAGGGCGAAATCACTGGCGCGCTGTCGTGGGCCGGCTCGCCCTTGCAGCCCGATCCGGCCAGCCTGGACGGCCACCTCAAGGTCGACGTGGTGAAAGGGCAGTTCCTCAAGGCGGACCCGGGCCTGGCCAAGCTGCTCGGCGTGCTCAGCCTGCAATCGCTGCCGCGCCGCCTGTCGCTTGATTTTCGCGACGTGTTCAGCGACGGCTTCGCCTACGACTTCATCCGCGGCGACGCGCGCCTGGCCCGCGGCCAGGCCACGACCAACAACCTGCAGATGAAGGGCGTGAACGCGGCCGTGCTGCTCGAGGGCGAGGCCAACCTGGTCAAGGCCACGCAGAACCTGCGCGTGGTCGTGGCGCCCCGCATCGATGCCGGTGGCGCCGCGCTGGTGGCCACGGTGATCAACCCCGCCGTGGGCATTGGCGCCTTTCTGGCACAGCTGGTGCTGGGCAAACAGATCAACGAGGCGAACACGCGCGTGTTCCAGGTTACCGGCACCTGGGCCGAGCCGGAGGTGACGCGCCTGGCCACGCCGGCCGAGGTGGCCGCGCCGGGCGACGCGCGCCGGTGAGCGTCTGGCAGCCTGGACAGGCTTGGGCGCGGAACCTGTTGGCGACATTGGCCTGCTGGACGGCGGGCCGCGTCTCGCGTCGGGTGGTGTGTGTGAAGTCTGGATCGCGGGCGATGGGTGCTGCCCTCAACGGGCGATGTACCAGCTTGCAGCCATTTGGGTGACAACGAGAAGGACTTGATACCTCATGGTGAGGCGAGACGCCAGGTCGCCCGAAAACGCATTGCATCGCCACCCGGGATGCATGCTGGGCTTGGGCCAGCAGGTTGCCGTTGACATGCGCACGGCCCGCCGGTCTGGCTTGGTCCACCGCGCACGGTCCCGCCGTTCCCGCTGACCTGCGCGGCCGTGGGCCGCACGGGGCTGGCGCACAATTCGGCTTGCCGCTCCGGCCGTTGGGTCCAGGTGGTCCATGCATCCCGCCATGAAAGACGCGGGTCAGCGGGTGGCTGCCGTGGCCCTGTGTCGAAGCGTTGAATGAACATTCGTGGGGTATGGCCAATTTTCCGTTGTTAAAAAAACGAGGATGGCTTGATACCCCGTGGCATGAAGATGATCATGACGGAGTGGCCCGAGAGACCCGTTGCCGCCGACAGCCGGTGCCCTTGGCGCCCGAGCCATCGCCCCCAGAACCTGTTCACCTCCGTTCACCATGCGAGTTGCCGCCCTCCAAACCGTCTCCACGCCGCGTCTGACCGACAACCTGGCGCGTGCCGCCGAGCTGCTGGCCCTGGCGCGCGCCGCTGGCGCCGAGCTGGCGGTGCTGCCCGAGTACTTCGTGCTCATGGGATTGGCCGACACCGACAAGCTCGCGCTGGCCGAAGCGGATGGCGACGGCGGCCCCATGCAGACCTGGCTGGCGGCCCAGGCCCGCGAGCACGGGCTGTGGATCGTGGGCGGCACGGTGCCGCTGCGCGTCCCCGGCGACCCGCAGCGCGTGTTCAACAGCTGCCTGGTGCATGCGCCCGATGGCTCGCGGGTGGCGCGCTACGACAAGATCCACCTGTTCCGGTTCGCGACCGAGCACGAGGCCTACGACGAAGCGCGCGTGCTGCGCCGTGGGCAGCAACCGGTGTACTTCGACCTGCCCAGCCGCGATGGCCACCGCTGGCGTGTGGGCTTATCGGTCTGCTATGACCTGCGCTTTCCGGAGTTGTACCGGCAGTATGCCGATGCAGGCGTTGACCTGATCACGGTGCCGGCCGCATTCACCCACACCACGGGCCAGGCGCACTGGGAGTTGCTGCTGCGCGCCCGAGCGGTGGAAAACCTCAGCCCCGTGATCGCGGCCGCCCAGGGCGGTGTGCACGAATCGGGGCGCCGCACCTGGGGGCATGCCATGGTGGTGGGGCCCTGGGGCGAGGTGCTGGCCGTGCAGGCGCAAGGCTGGGGCATGGCCGTGGCCGAGCTGGACGCCACCGAGCTGGCGCGCTGCCGCAGCCAGCTGCCGGCGCTCAGCCACCGCACCGCGTTCTCGGCGCCGGTGAGGGGCGCGGCCGCATGAGCGAGTCGGTGAACCCCGTGGCGGCCATGTGGCGCTACGCGCGCCGCGTGGGGCGCCGCCTGGCCCGGGCCCTGACCGACGAGCGCTGGCGCCTGTGGCTGGTGCTGTCGGCCCTGGTGCTGACCATGATGGCGACCATGATCTGGCTGGCCCGCCTGCACGAAATCGACCAGGTGCAGGAAACCCTGGACCGCACGGCTGCCGATTCGGTGAGCAACCTGCGTGCGGCCCTGGCGCGCAACCTGCAGGCCGTGTACGCCTTGCCCACGCAGGACGCAGACCCCGATGACAACTGGCACGAGGCGGCCAACCAGCTGCTGCGCCGCCAGCGCGAGGTGGTGCGCCTGGAGTGGCGCGACCCGCGGCTGCGCCTGGTGCGCGCCGAAGACTCGCCCTACCGCAACCCCGTGTTCCGCGAAGACGCGCGCCAGGACGCCAGCAGCGAGCTGGCGCTGGCCTGCGCCTCGGCCGCGCGGCGTGGTTCGGCGGTCTACGGCAACAGCTATTTCCAGGCGCTGCAGGCCGGCTTCGGCCTGGAGCTGATGGACGTGTGCCAGCCGCACATGCTGTCGGGCCGGCTGATCGGCTATGCCGTGGCCACCTATTCGCTGCGCGGCCTGCTGCTGGAGACCGTGGACGAGCAGGTGCTGCGCCACCACGAGGTCGCGCTCAACGACCCCGACGGCACCCGGTTGTCGGCCGTGGGCGAGGTGCGGGCCGGGGCGCAGATGTTCGCCGCCCGCCACATGTTCGACGTGACCGGCGTGCCGCTGATGCTGCAGATCCACGGCTGGCGGCGTGCGCCCGATGTCATCCCCAACGTGATGACGGGCGTGGTGACCTTCATGTCGATTGCGCTGGTGACCGTGATGGTCATGCTCTCGCGCGACATCCGCCTGCGCGGCCGGGCCGAGCGGTCGCTGGAAGAGGCCTATGCCTTCCGCACCGCCATGGAGGATTCGCTGAGCACCGGCCTGCGCGCGCGCGACATGCAGGGACGCATCACCTACGCCAACCCGGCGTTTGCGCGCATGGTCGGGTTTTCGCCGGAAGAGCTTTTAGGTAAAGGGGATCCGGCGCCGTACTGGCCGCCGGACCAGTGGGCTGAATACGCGCGGCGGCTGAGCCTGCGACGCGATGGTCACCTGCCGCCGCGCGATGGCTTCGAAACCGAGTTCATGCGCAAGGGCGGTGAGCGCTTTCCGGTGCTGGTGATGGAGGCGCCGCTGATCAGCGGCACCGGCCGCCAGACGGGCTGGATGAGCGCCGTCATCGACCTGACCGAACAGCGCAAGGCCGAGGCCCTGTCGCGCGCCACGCAAGAGCGCCTGCAGGCCTCGGCGCGGCTGGCCAGCGTGGGCGAGATGGCGTCCATGCTCAGCCACGAGCTGAACCAGCCGCTGGCCGTCATCGCCAGCTACGCGAACGGCTCGGTGCACCTGCTCAAGTCGCGCCAGCACGACGAAACCGCCGACGAGCTGCGCCGCTTGCTGGCCGAGGTGCAGGTCGCCATGCAGCGCATCGCCGAACAGTCGGCGCGCGCCGGCAAGGTCATCAACACCGTGCGCGACTTCGTGCAGCGGCGCAGCCAGTCGCGCCGCGCCGTCACCCCGCGCACGCTGTACGAGGCCATCTCGTCGCTGGTGCTGATCCAGGCGCGCAACCTCGACGTGCGCATGGTGGCCAACGTGCCGGCGCACCTGCCGGCCGTGCTCTGCAACCGCACCATGGTCGAGCAGGTGCTGCTCAACCTCACGCGCAACGCCATGCAGGCCATGGAAGGCATGGAGCCGCGCGGCACCTGCACGCTGACGGCCAGCTACGTGGCGCCCCCCTGTGTGGCGGACGGCGGCGTGGGCGTGGGGCCGGCGGCGGGCCGCGGCTGGGTGGAGTTCTGCGTGGCCGACGAGGGGCCCGGCATTTCGCCCGAGCTGGCGGCCAAGCTGTTCACGCCGTTTTTCACCACCAAGCCCGAGGGCATGGGCATTGGCCTGGGCCTGTGCCGCACGGTGCTGGAGCAGCACGGCAGCGAACTGCAGCACCGGCCCAACAACCCGCGCGGCACGGTGTTCAGCTTCCGCCTGAGCGCGGTCTGACGACGGGTGTTGCCAGGCGGCGCCGGCGGGGTGCCTGCCCTGCACGGAGCGTTCACATCCCGACGGTCATCCGCAACGGGACGGCGCAGGCGCGCACCCCGACCTCAGCCTTGGCGCAGCCCCTGGTGGGTCGGGGCGGTGCCTGGGCGCCTTGAAGCATTGGGTCGACGGCCGGACACCGTGGCCGAAGCCTGCATGGCCTGATCCGGCGTGGGGCGATGCACAGCGGCTGTCCGCACGACGTGTTACTAAAATGACCGCATGGACTTCACACGGGCAACGGTTTACATCGTCGATGACGACGCGGCAGTGCGTGACGCGTTGGCGTGGCTGCTGCGCACGCGTCGCATCGTGAGTGAAGGCTTCGGCAGTGCCGCCGATTTCGACGCCATGCTGGCCGACCCGCAGCGCGGGCTCACGGCCACGGGCGAGCCACGCGACCCGGGCTGCATCCTGCTCGACGTGCGCATGCCCGGCGAAACCGGCCTGAGCCTGTTCCAGCGCCTGCAGCAGCGCGGCCTGACCACGCCCTGGCCGGTGATCTTCCTGACCGGCCATGCCGAGGTGGCCACCGCCGTCGAGGCCGTCAAGGCCGGCGCATTCGACTTTTGCGAGAAGCCGTTTTCAGACAACGAACTCGTCGAGCGCGTGGAGCAGGCGTTGCAGCTCTCGCTGGAGCGCTTTGCCGAGCACAAGGGCCGGCAAAGCCTGCGCGACAAGGTGGCCGCGCTGACCGAGCGCGAGCGTGCGGTGATGGGCCATGTGCTGGAGGGCATGCTGAACAAGCAGATCGCCGAGCAGCTTGACATCAGCGTGCGCACGGTCGAGGTGCATCGCGCCCGCGTGTTTGCCAAGATGGACGTCAAGTCAGCGGTTGAGCTGGCGCGGCTGTTGCATGGATTGTGAGGGGTATGGCCGTATCATCGTCATCCCCTCATCGGCATTCGGCTGATACCCCTAAATGGTTGAATGATGAGCGCGCGTGACTCAGTCACCGCCGCCGCCATCGCCGCCACCTCCACCGTCACCGCCGCCGTCTCCCCCTCCATCGCCACCCCCGTCGCCGCTTCCCGCATCCGATGCGCCGCCATCGGGGGCCGACGCGGCGTCCTGGGCGGCGCTGACCACACCCGCTGCGCCAACGGCCGCCACGGCTGCGCCGACGGCCGCGGCGGCCGTCCCGGCGGTGACACCGCTGTTGCTGCCCGGGCTGCTCGTCGTGCTGGACGACGATGGTGAGGGACCGTCGGCGCCGCTGTGCTGCGGCTCACGGCGCGGCGAGGCGGGCTGTCGGGACTTGGGCTCGCCCCGTTTTCGGCCCGAAAACATGGTCCACCACACGATCAGGACCAGCAGCAGCAGGGCCATCAAGGCTTCGAGGAAAATCAACCACATGAATCGTCGTTTTCGGATCGTCTTGGGAGCGCTCATTGTAGGAATGCTCGCCAGCTGTACCACGCGCCAGCCCGCACCCACGGGGCCGCGCGAGCCGCCACCCCTGACCACGCCGGGACCGGACACGGCGGTGCTCGGCCCACCGGTGAAAAAGACGGCCAGCCGCTGGACGCCGGTGCGCTGGTCCGACCTGCCCGGTTTCTCGCAGGACAACATGAGCGAGGCCTGGAACGCCTGGATCAAGAGTTGCGAGCGGCCCATGCCCACGGTGGGGCGGTTGTGCAACGACGTGCGCCGCCTGTCGCTGGCCACGGCCGACGAGCAGCGCGGCTGGATGCAGGCGCACCTGCAGCCCTACCGCGTCGAGCCGCTGGATGGCTCCAGCACCGAGGGCCTGCTGACCAGCTATTACGAGCCGCTGTACCAGGCCTCGCGCCTGCCCCTGTCGGGCATGAACGTGCCCTTGTACCGACCGCCGGCCGGGGTGGCGCCCAAGAAGCCCTGGTTCACGCGGCAGCAGATGGAGACGCTGCCCGAGGCGCGTGCGGCGCTGGCCGGCTCGGAGCTGATGTACCTGGCCGATCCGGTCGACGCCATGGTGCTGCAGATCCAAGGCTCGGGCCGCATGCTGGTGACCGAGCCCAGTGGCGCGCAGCGCCTGGTGCGCCTGGGCTTCGCGGCCACGAACGAGCAGCCGTACAAGAGCATCGGCAAGTGGCTGCTCGACCGCGGCGAGGTGCGCGACGCCACCTGGCCGGGCATCAAGGCCTGGATCTTCGCCAACCCCGACCGCACGCAGGAGCTGCTGTGGAGCAACCCGCGCGTGGTGTTCTTCCGCGAAGAGCCGCTGAGCGAGCTGGACGCCCAGTTCGGCCCCAAGGGCGCGCAAGGGGTGGCGCTCACGCCGGGGCGCTCCATCGCCGTCGATCCGGGCAGCATTCCGTATGGCGCGCCGGTGTGGCTCAGCACCACCGGACCGCAGGCCAACCTGCAGCGCCTGGTCATGGCGCAGGATACGGGCAGTGCGATCCGCGGCGCCGTGCGCGCCGACTATTTCGCGGGCTGGGGCGCCGAGGCCGGTGAGTTCGCCGGGCGCCTGAAGCAGAACCTGCGGCTGTGGGTGCTGTGGCCCAAGTGAGGGCAGGGCGAACCGAAGGCTTCACCGAGGTATGCATGCATTCCCGTTTCAGAGATAACGTGAATCGACTCATACTGCCTGTGTGGATGCTGGGGCTGCTGGCCGCCTGCACCACGCCGCGTGACATCGCGCCCTATGGCTATGCCTGCACGCATGGGCTGACCTTTCAGGCACGCCTGTACCAGGACATGGTGGCGCTGGATGGCGCGCGTGGCCATGACCTGCTGCCGCGCCTCAAGGACGGCAGCGATGGCAGTTTTCAGTTCGGCAACGACCGGGTGACGGCCGTGTTCGGCCTGGGGCTGGACCGCCGCCTGGCGACCTTGCGCTATGCGGACATCCCTCAGGCCATCCACTGTGAGCGCGCGCAGGTCCAGCTGGGCCATGCGCCTGTCGCCCTGAGCGGCGGCTTGGCCCCGGCGCTGTCGCCGGCCAGCGCAAGCGCCGGCGCCGGCAGCGCGCTGCCTCCGCTGGCGGTGTCGCCCGTGGCCGGACCCAAGGCCAAGGCGCCGCCGGAGCCGCCCGCCCCCGAGGACATGCAGTACACCAACATCCGGTTTGGTGGCGGCCCGGCCCCGAACTCGAACTGACGGTCGGTGCGGGACGTGGGCGCTTCGTGACGCTCGGCCGTGTGCGCCGGCAGCGCATGCCAATCCCACCTCACCTCGCGCGCCCGAACCCGCGCGGCGCCGTGTCAGGCGCCAGGCCGTGCCCGGTGGGCTGGGTCGCCACAAGTGGAAGGACGGCGAAAAGACGCTGGAGCCTTCGCTGAACCTGGTCGGCAAGGCCTAAGCACCCAAGACCCGAAACTGCCGGCGAGCCCGTCTCGCCCGACCCACTACGTGGCGCCGAATGCGGCGCCGCGTGCTCAAACCTCGTGCCAAGCCTGGCCAGTCGCCACCGGCGTGAGGCTGCTGGCGGCGCGGGGGCGTTCACTGATCGATCTTGGCGCCCGACAGCTCGGCCAGGTTTTTCCACTTGGGGGCCCATTCGCGGTACTCGGCCATGAGCTTGTCGGGGCTGGAGTCGGACACCGCGGCATAGCCCATCTTGGTGATGGACTCCTTCACGTCCGGCATGGCCATGACCTTGGACAGCTCGCGCGCCAGGCGGTCCTGCAGGGGCTTGGGCACGCCCTTGGGCGCGATGATGGCGAACCAGCTGGGCATGCGGAAGGCCTCGTCGGGAAAGCCTTGTTCCTGCAGCGTGGGCAGGTCGGGCATGGCTTCCAGGCGCTGCGGGGTGACGGTGCCGACCGCGCGCAGCTTGCCCAGCTCGATGTGCTGCTTTTGCACCGCCACGCTGCCATAGCCGATCTGAACCTGGTTGGCGAGCAGGTCCTGCACCATGGGCGCTTCGCCTTTGTAGGGCACGTGGTTCATGCGCATGTTCTGGGTCTTGCGCAGGTACTCGCACAGCATGTGCGGCGTGGAGCCCTGGCCAAAGGAGCCGAAGCTGTACTTGTCCGGGTTGGCCTTGACCAGGGCGACCAGCTCCTTGAAGTTGTTGACCGGCAGGGACGGGTGCACGGTGAAGATGCCGGACGAGTTCAGCACCTTGTAGACCAGGGCCAGGTCGCGTTCGACCACATAGGGCACCTTGGTGTAGATGTAGGGGTTGGTGTAGACCACGCCGCTGAGCACCAGGCCGAAGGTCTGGCCATCGGGGGTGGCCTTGGCCACCTGCTCGGTGCCGATCATGCCGGCCGCGCCGGGCTTGTTCTCGACGATGAAGGTGATGCCCATGGTCTTGGACAGCTTGTCGGCCAGCAGCCGGCCAACGGTGTCGGTGGCACCGCCCGGTGCAAAGGTCACGATGATGCGCACCGGGCCCTTGGGGAAGGCATCGGTGTTGGCCAGCACGGCGGGTGCCGCCAGGCCGGCGCCCAGGGCACCGGCGCCCTGCAGCACGTGGCGGCGCGACAGGGCGGTCGAGGTGGGGGGCGAACTGGGCTGGTGCATGAGGGGGGCTCCGGGATGGGGGTGGACAAGCGGCCGTGGGTCGCGTGTCGCACCACGCTGCACGGCCAGGGGCTGCTTCAGTATGGCCAGCGTGGCACGAGGTGCCCAGTTGGCAAACCCCAGGCCGGCCTTCGCGCCGACCTGTGCGGCGCGGCCGCGGTGGCCGGCGCGCGGGCCTTGCGGCACAAGGCTTTGCGGCGGGGCGGACGCCGGCCGCCGGCCGCGTGACGATTCGCCCAGGTGACACGGCCGGCTATGCCTATCGCAACCGGATGTGGCCTGCAGCGCGCGACGCGCGCCCACTTCTGCCCAGGCGACCGCAGCGCGCTGGCCGGGGCATGGATGGGCAGTCTGGCCGATTCGGCACCGGCTTTCCCTTGCCCGTGTGGTGGTGCTGGCAGTGCCGCGCCTTGGCGGTGCGAGTCAGGTGGTGGCCGACGTTTCGCGCCGTCGGGACATCTGGCCTCGGTTAGGCTTGGCGGCTTTGTGAATCGTTGGACGTCGTCATGAGCACTGCCGCGTTGTGGGTGGAAGGTATCCGTGCCTGCCTGTTAGATCTGGATGGCACCCTGGTCGATACCCTGGGTGATTTCGAGCTGGCCCTGACCGGCATGCTGCGCGAGCTGGGGCGTGAGCCGCTGACGCGGGCGCAGATCGAGCCGGTGGTGGGCAAGGGCACGGAGCACCTGGTCCGCACGGTGCTGCAGCGCACCGGGGCGTCGGCTGCGCCCCCGGACGACACCGAACTGGCCCGGGCCCTGGCCAGCTATCACGCGCACTACGCCCGCATCAACGGCCAGGCGAGCACGGTGTATGCCAGCGTGCCCGAAGGGCTGGCAGGGCTTCAGGCCTTGAACCTGCCCCTGGTCTGCGTGACCAACAAGCCGCAGGCCGCGGCGGATGCCTTGCTGCGCCACCTGGGGCTGCGGGACGCGGTGGTGCAGGTGTATGGCGGCGACAGCTTCGCACGTCGCAAGCCCGATCCCTTGCCGCTTCTCAAGGCCAGCGAGGCCCTGGGCCTGCCGCCGGCCCAGGTGCTCATGGTGGGCGATTCCAGCAACGACGCGCGCGCCGCGCGCGCCGCCGGCTGCCCCGTGGTGCTGATGAGCTACGGCTACAACCACGGCGACGACGTGCGCGAGGCCGGCGCAGATGCCGTCTTCGACCGTCTGGACGCGGTGGCGCAGGCCCTCGCGGCCGCAGGACAGCCGGGCGCGAGGGCAGCGGGCGAGACTTGTTAAACTGCGCGCCTATGTTCATTCACGCTGTTGTCAGCACAGGTTGCACCGACCGGGGAGCTTGGCCCTGGCGCAAGCCTGCACGTCTTTTTGCCTGACCGCAGCTGGGTGCATGCCCCAGCGTGCACCCGCAGGTGGCCTGAACCGCGTCATGCGCTCAGGGCATCATTGAAGAACCGAATCACGGGCACCCAAACCTCTCTCCGGGTGCCACAAGCTGGGGAAATCTGTCGTGATCACCGAACTCGAATACCAAAGCCTGGTCAGCCAGGGCTACAACCGCATCCCGCTCATGGCCGAGGCCTTTGCGGACCTGGAAACCCCGCTGTCGCTCTACGTCAAGCTGGCGCACAAGGCCGGCGACCGCCGCAACAGCTTCCTGCTTGAATCCGTCGTGGGGGGCGAGCGCTTTGGCCGCTACAGCTTCATCGGCCTGCCGGCCCGCACCGCGCTGCGGGCCACGGGCTTCGGCGCCGCCGCCAAGACCGAGGTCGTGACCGATGGCCAGGTGGTGGAAAGCCATGCCGGCAATCCGCTGGAGGTCATCGCCGCCTACCAGAAGCGTTTCAAGGTGGCGCTGAGCGCCGGCCTGCCGCGCTTTTGCGGCGGCCTGGCGGGCTACTTCGGCTACGACACCGTGCGTCACATCGAGCGCAAGCTCGAAGCCAGCTGCCCGCCGGACACCCTGGGCTGCCCGGACATCCTGCTGGTGCAGTGCGAAGAGCTGGCCGTCATCGACAACCTCTCGGGCAAGCTGTACCTGATCGTCTACGTGGACCCGACCACGCCCGAGGCCTACCAGCGCGGCAAGCGCCGCCTGCGCGAGCTGCGGGCGCAACTGGCCCAGCCGGTGTCGCTGCCCCCGGTGCAGGCCACCGGCAGCCACCCCGTCACGCGCGAGTTCCACAAAGACGACTACCTGAAGGCGGTGGCACGCGCCAAGGAGCTGATCGCCGCGGGTGACTTCATGCAGGTGCAGGTCGGCCAGCGCCTGCAAAAGCGCTACACCGAATCGCCGCTGTCGCTGTACCGCGCGCTGCGCTCGCTCAACCCCTCGCCCTACATGTACTTCTACGAGTTCGGCGAGTTCCAGGTCGTCGGGTCCAGCCCCGAGATCCTGGTGCGCCAGGAGCAGGTGAGCGCCGAGCAGACTGACCCAGACGGCACGGTCGGCACCAAGGTGACGATCCGGCCGCTGGCCGGCACGCGCCCGCGCGGCGCCACGCCCGAGGCCGACCGGGCCGCTGAGCAGGAGCTGGTGGCCGATCCGAAGGAGCGCGCCGAGCACGTCATGCTGATCGACCTGGCGCGCAACGACATCGGGCGCATCGCGCAGATCGGCAGCGTCAAGGTCACCGAGGCGTTTGCCGTGGAGCGCTACAGCCACGTCATGCACATCGTCTCGAACGTGGAGGGCATGCTCAACCCCGGCATGACCAACATGGACGTGCTCAAGGCCACCTTTCCGGCCGGCACGCTGACCGGCGCCCCCAAGGTGCACGCCATGGAGCTGATCGACGAGCTGGAGCCCACCAAGCGCGGGCTGTATGGCGGCGCCTGCGGCTACATCAGCTACGCCGGGGACATGGATGTGGCGATCGCGATCCGCACCGGCATCGTGAAGGACCAGACCCTGTACGTGCAGGCCGCAGCCGGCGTGGTGGCCGACTCGGTGCCCGAGATGGAGTGGCGCGAAACGGAAGTCAAGGCCCGCGCCTTGATCCGCGCCAGTGAACTGGTGGAAGAGGGCTTCGAATGAAGGCGTGGCCCGCGGGCGCCGGCGGCGCCGGGAACGTGGCCCGAGTTCACTGATGATTGCAGCCAGTATGGCTGAGCTTCCGTTTATAGATTGAGAGGTCTGACATGAAACTCCTCATGATCGACAATTACGATTCGTTCACCTTCAACCTGGTGCAGTACTTTGGCGAGCTGGAGGCCGAGGTGCTCACGCTGCGCAACGACGAGGTCACGCTCGACGAGCTGGACGCGCGCTTTCAGGCCGGCGGGTTTGATCGCCTGTGCATTTCGCCCGGCCCCTGCTCGCCCAAAGAGGCCGGCGTGTCCGTGGCCGCGATCCGGCACTTTGCCGGCAAGCTGCCCATCCTGGGCGTGTGCCTGGGCCACCAGGCCATCGGGGCCGCGCTGGGCGGCGACATCGTCCGGGCGCAGACGCAGATGCATGGCAAGACCAGCCTCATCACCACCGACGAGCAGGGCGTGTTCGCCGGCCTGCCCCGGCAGTTCACCGTCAACCGCTACCACTCGCTGGTGATCGACCGCAAGACCTTGCCGCACGAGCTCATCGTCACCGCGACCAGCGAGGACGGCGAGATCCAGGGTGTGCGCCACAAGACGCTGGCCATCGAGGGCGTGCAGTTCCACCCGGAGAGCATCCTGACCGAGCATGGCCACGCGATGCTCAAGAATTTTCTCGATCAGGCATGAGTGGCGCAGAGGCCCTGACCCCAAGCGCCCTTGAACCGGGTGCCGCCGGCGCACCCGCGGCAAACGCCATGCCATCTGCCGTGCAAACCTTGCCCAACGGCATGCAGGTCATGCGCTCGGCGCAACTGATGATGGCCGATGCGGCGTTGTCGGATGTGGGGCCGGTGCAGCAGCGGCGTTTTTATGGCGTGATGGCTGCGGTGGCGGTGGTGCTGCTGATCGCTGCGCAACCTGGCGCGGCTTACAACAACGGGGGCACGTCCACCTGGACCCCGACGTTTTGGGGCATTTGGTTTTCGGTGCTGGTGGTTGCCACCCTGGTCATGACCCGGTGGCAAAAGGCCCTGCACGATGCCTATGTGGAGGGGGGCATGGCGGTGCGCGATGCCGAAGCGCGCGTGCGCGCGTGGGGCGCCCGGCACCCCGAGTGGTCGCTGCAGTTGTACGACACCAAGTGGTCGCTGCGCGTGGTGGCCACGCAAGCCCCCATGCCCACCCATGACCCGCGTGTGGCGCAACTGGCGCGAGGCATTCGGGCCGCGCCGTTTTGGGCGGACCAGTGCCGCCGCAATGGCGTTTATGTGGCGGTGGTGCGACTGGCCGACGTGGATGCGCCGCACGCGCCACCGGTGAAACGCCTGGCGCCCGTGGGCAACGCCCCCACCCATCCGGCCTTGCTGGCCGAACTCCAACAACACGATGCCGCACTGGGCCTGGCCCCGGTGGCCCATCCCACTGAAAGCACGACATGACCATCACCGCACACGAAGCGCTGCAGCGCACCATCGAACACCGAGAGATCTTCCACGACGAGATGCTGTCGTTGATGCGCCAGATCATGCAGGGCGAGCTGTCGCCCGCGATGGCCGCCGCCATCATCACGGGCTTGCGCGTCAAGAAGGAAACCATCGGCGAGATTTCGGCTGCGGCCGAGGTGATGCGCGACTTCTCATTGCGCGTGGACGTGGCCGACCGCCGCCACCTCGTCGACATCGTGGGCACTGGCGGCGACGGGGCCAGCACCTTCAACATCTCGACCTGTGCCACCTTCGTCATCGCCGCGGCGGGGGGCAAGGTCAGCAAGCACGGCGGGCGCGGGGTGTCCAGCAAGTCCGGCAGCGCCGATGCGATGGAGGCGCTGGGCGTGAACATCAACCTGACGCCGGACCAGATCGCCCGCAGCATTGCCGAGGTCGGCATCGGCTTCATGTTCGCCCCCAACCACCACCCCGCCATGAAGAACGTGGCCCCGCTGCGCAAGGAGCTGGGCGTGCGCACCATCTTCAACATCCTGGGGCCGCTGACCAACCCGGCCGGCGCGCCCAACATCCTGATGGGGGTGTTCCACGAAGACCTGGTGGGCATCCAGGTCCGGGCGCTGCAGCGCCTGGGTGCCGAGCACGCCCTGGTGGTCTATGGCCGCGATGGCCTGGACGAGATCAGCCTGGGCGCGTCGACGCTGGTGGGCGAGCTCAAGGATGGCCAGGTGCGCGAGTACGAGATCCACCCCGAGGACTTCGGCATCGCCATGGTCGGCACGCGCGCCTTCCGCGTGAACGATCCCGAGCAATCGCGGCGCATCGTGCAGGCCGTGCTGACGGGCGAGGAGCAGGGCGCGGCGCGCGACATCGTCTGCCTGAACGCGGGGGCGGCGCTGTATGCCGCCAACGTGGTGGGCTCGATCGCCGAAGGCCTGGCCCGCGCCTATGCGGCGCTGGACAGCGGGGCCGCCAAGGCCAAGCTCGACGAGTTCGCCGCCTACACCCAGGCGCAGGCGGCCTGAAGCCGGCGGCGGCGCGGCCCCCCGGCATCCCGTGCCTGAAAGGCGGCATTTCCGCTGCGCAGTACTCTGGCTGGTGCGTGCGCGACTGGAAAGATTTGTTTGGGGTATCTGCTGGTTGCCGTTTCCTGATCAACGGCAATGGCACCATACTCGTGGATGGTGAGTGCTCGTCGGGCAACGGCCAGTGAGGCGCCAACCTGCACGCGGCCGTGTTGGGGCGGGACAGGGCCGGGCCCATCCCCTGGGCGTTACACAAGGAGATGCCTGGACCGGGGCAATCGCGTATCGTGGGGCCTCCTAGGCTGAGGAGCATCCATGCGCGATGGGCATTGGACAATCGACGATCTGCACCTGGAGGCCATCGACCACGCCGCCATCCGCGATGACGACACCCTGTTCTACCTGGCCTGCTCGGCCTCGTTCATCGAAAGCGGCTCGGACCTGTACACGCGCAACCTGGTGCAGTACTACGACGGCGACGCGGACGTCACGCGCTGGCTGGACGAGCAGTGGGAGCCCGAAGAACTGCAGCATGGCCGTGCGTTGCGCGCCTATGTGAACCACGTCTGGCCCGAGTTCGACTGGGACGCCGCGTACGCGAGCTTTTTGCGGGAGTACGCGGGCTACTGCAAGGTCGAGCTGCTGGCCGCCACGCGGGGGCTGGAGATGTCGGCCCGCTGCGTGGTGGAGATGGGCACCGCGACCTACTACTGGGCACTGGCCAAAGAGGCCAGAGAGCCAGTGTTCGTGGACCTGGCCCACCGCATCGCGAACGACGAGGTGAGCCACTACAAGCACTTCTACCGCTACTTTCGCGCCTACCGCGAACGGGAGCGGCTGAGCCGCTGGCGCGTGTTCGGCACGCTGGCTCGCCGCACCTGGGAGCTGCGCAGCGAGGACGCGGATTGCGCGGTGCGGCACATCGCGCGCTGGCGCAACCCGGCGCAGGCCGAGGACAAGGCGTACCTGAACGCGGTGAGCAGCCGGCTGCGCCGCGTGGTCAGCCGCCACATGAACGCCGGGACCACCTTGAAGATGCTGTTGCGCCCGCTGGATTTGCCGCCGCGTGTCGAGGCGCTGGTGCGCGCCCCGATCGAGGTGTTCATGAACCGCGTCTTCCTGCGTTGAGACGACGCCAACATGGGACTGCGGGGCGTGGGTGCATGGAATCCGGCTGACACCGCGTGTCACCGACTTGTGTTCAAGTGAGTCCAACCGCAACACGAAAGGATTCACTCAGCATGACGCCGTGGTGGACTGACTGGCTTCAGCCTTCAACCGGATTGCCGACCCTGGAATGGGCCCTGCTGCTGGCCGTGGTGGCGCTGGCGGGGCATGCGGTGTATCGCGGCCTGGGTCTGCCGCGCATGGTGGGCTACACGCTGGTCGGGGGGCTGGCGGGTTGGCTGGGGTTCTCGGGCGCGACCTGGCCCATGCACGGCGTCGGCCTGTTCCTGCTGCAGCTTGGCATGACCGTGGTGCTGTTCGAGGCCGGCACGCGGCTGCCGATCCGCTGGTTCCTGCACAACCCCATGGTGCTGGTGCAAAGCCTGCTCGAAGCGGTGCTCACCTTTGCCCTGACCTTTCTGTTGCTGCGCTGGTGGGGCGAGCCGGCTTCGGTCGCGCGCATGGTGGCCATGGTGGCGCTGGCGGCCTCGCCGGCCACCCTGCTGCGGCTGGTGCACGAGCTGCGCGCCGCCGGCCCGGTGACCGACCGCGCGCTGGTGCTGGCCAGCTTGAACAACCTGTACGCCCTGGTGCTGGGCGGGGCCATGGCGGCGCAATCGGCGCCCGACCTGGCCGGCTGGGCGGCGGTGTGGCCGCCCCTGCGCCTGCTGGGGACCTCCTTGCTGCTGGCGGTGGTGCTGGCGGCGGTCATTCACCTGGCGTGGCGCACCATGCGCCATGGCAGCGAGAGTGCTGCTGTGTTCATCGTTGCCATCCTGGCGGCCAGCGTGACGGTGGCCGACCAGCTGCATGGCTCGGCGCCGTTGGTGGCCTTGATGGCCGGCGCCATGCTGCGCTATGCGCCCGTGCGGCCCATGGTTTGGCAGCGGCACTTCGAGGGCGTCTCGGGGCTGTTGGTGATGCTGATGTTCGTGCTGGTGGCGACCACGGCCGCCCAGATGGCTTGGAGCGTGCCCATCCTGCTGATCGTGTTCAGCCTGGTGCTGGTGCGGGTGCTGTGCAAGGTGCTGGGCGTCGTCGCGGGCAGCTGGCGCAGCGGCATGGGGCCGGTCAAGTGCGTCTGGCTGGGTCTGGCCTTGATGCCGATGTCCGCCACGGCGCTGCTGCTCACGACCCAGTTCGCCAGCCAGCACCCGCAAGCGGCACGCATGAGCGCCATTGCGCTGCCCTTGATCCTGGTGTGCGAAGTGCTGGGGGCGGTGTGCGCGGCCTTTGCCCTGCGCGCCGCGCGTGAAACCGTGCAGGTGGCCAACACCCCGGCGATGGAGGGCCGCCACGATGCTTGAAACCTTCCACAACTCCAAACCGCTGACGCTGGGCGTCGAGCTCGAGCTGCAGCTCGTCAACACGCACAACTTCGACCTGGCGCCCTATGCCGAAGACATGCTGCAGCTGGTGCAGCGCGAGGCGCTGCCCGGCAGTGTGGTGCCCGAGATGACGAGCAGCATGATCGAGGTGGCCACGGGCGTGTGCACCGACGCGCAGGACGCGCTGACGCAGCTCGCCACCATCCGCGACGCCCTGGTGCGCGCGGCCGACAAGCTCAACATCACCGTGGTGGGGGGCGGCACGCACCCATTCCAGATGTGGCACCAGCAGCGCATCTACGACAAGCCCCGGTTTCGCGAGCTGACGGCCTTGTACGGCTACCTGACCAAGCAGTTCACCATCTTCGGCCAGCACGTGCACATCGGCTGCCCCGATGCCGACGCGGCGCTGCTGATGCTGCACCGGCTGTCGCGCTACATCCCGCACTGCATCGCCTTGTCCGCGTCGAGTCCGTATGTGCAAGGTCAGGACACGGCCTTCGATTCGGCCCGCTTGAACTCCGTCTTTGCGTTCCCGCTGTCGGGCCGTGCGCCGTTCGTGCTGACCTGGGACGACTTCGAGGCCTACTTCAACAAGATGACGGCCACCGGCGTGGTCAAGGGCATGAAGGACTTCTACTGGGACATCCGGCCCAAGCCCGAGTTCGGCACGGTCGAGATCCGGGTCTTCGACACGCCGCTGACCGTCGAACGCGCGGCCGCGCTGGCCGGTTTCGTGCAGGGGCTGGGCGCCTGGTTTCTGGACACCCAGCCCTTCATGCCGCAGGAAGACGACTACCTCGTCTACACCTTCAACCGCTTCCAGGCGTGCCGCTTCGGGCTGGAGGCGATGTACGTCGACCCCCAGACCAGCGAGCACATGCCGCTGCGCGAGCACCTGCTGGCAACCTTGCGCACCATCGCCCCCTACATGGTCCGCGCGCAGGCCGAGGCCTTCCACGAGCAGCTGCGCCAGAGCGCCAACGCGGGCCAGAACGACGCGCGCTGGCTGCGCGAGACGCAGGCCGAGTGCGCGCTGCTGTCCGAGGTGGTGCGGCGTGCGGCCGGGCGCTTCCGCCGCCCTGTGGGGGGCTGAAGGCTGGCGGCCCGCACGGCGCGTGGGCTGGGTGCCGCCCGACACGTTCATGCCGGCAGGCTGAGGTCAACGCGATCTGATGCCTTCAACAGGACGATGGAGAAGGTAGGCTGCTGTGCCCGTTGTCTTTAAAACGGGAAGAGGCTCATACTGCCTTTTATTTGCATGACCCGTGACGATCGGCCTTCGCGGTGAGTCACTGCCGCGTGACGGCCCGGGGCTCATGGGCCATGCGTGCGGCAGCGGCTGGCGGTCGCGTGAGGTCCTGTCGCGTGGGCCAAGCCGTGCAGGCGCGGTGATGAAGGCCGCGAGTCACGCTGACCACGGGCCAGCGATCACCTTGCTGTGCCGGAGCAGCGCACAGCCGGCATGGCCGCGATCAACCAGAGCGCCCAGGTGCCGTCAGTCGTCGCCAGTCGGTGTGTCGGTCACGGATTCCGAGAGCAAGCCGGCGTTTTCCATGGCCGCCAGGATGCCTTCTTTCTGGATCAGGAACTGCCGCGGGTCCTTGCCCTGCATCCAGCGCGGGGGCTTGCCGCGGCCGCTCCAGCTCTGGCCCGTGTCGGGGTCGTAGTACTTGGCGGGCAGCTTGTGCTTGAGTTCGAGCGGCTTGCGCGGGAACACCTCGAACGGCAGGAAGCCGAACTGCTCGATCAGCGACTGGATCTGCTGCAGCGCGGCCTGACGTTCATCGCGCTCCACCTGCTTGATGGCGGCATCCATCTCCTCACGCAGGGACTCCAGCTGCGCCAGGCTCATGCCGTCGTAGGACGAGGGAAATGCAGGGACGTTGGTGTTCATGCTGCGCTCGAGGGGAGGAACCGGCGAATTTTAGCGGCAGCCCTCTGAGGAGCCGGACTGAGGCTCGGGCGACGGGTGCCGACCGCTGTGGCAGGACCGACGGTCGCCAGCCCGATGGAGCCTCTGCCATGTGGCATGCGGAACGAGGCCGGCTTGAACCGGCGATCGGGCAACCCGCAGGTACTGGGGGCCGGTTGGGGCTGCAGGGCCGCTCGTGGCCTCGATCTGCCCCGTGCGTCTGGGCGCGTCGGTCCCTGCATTCGGGCGGCCCCGCCAACCAGCCCGACGCGTGCTCCGCGTCTCGGTGTTTTCCCTTGAAGCCCGGCACATTCGGGTTGGCCCGCGTTGACGGCGGGGTGCGGGGCTTCCTAATATGAACATGAATTCATATTCATGTTTTGCCGTGACCGATGTCCTGACGCCTGGGCTGCCTTCGCCCGATTCCACTGCCGGTGACGCCGCGCGCGTGTTGCCGTCCAAGCAGCTGCGGTCCGAGCAGGCGCGCGAACGCCTGCTGCAGACGGGCACGCGGCTGCTGGCCGCGGGCGGGTTCGATGCCGTGTCCATTGCCCAGATCGCGGCCGAGTCGGGCTGCTCGGTGGGCGCGTTCTACCAGCGCTTCAAGAACAAAGAGGCCTATTTCGAATTCCTGCTCGACCGCGTGATCGACACCGTGCGGGCCGAGGCCGAGCAGGCGCTCACGCCCGAACGCATCCGCGGGCTGAGCCTGGCGCAGACCATCCGCCTGTGTGTGGAGCACCACATCGGCGTGATCCACACGCACGCCGGACTGATCCGTGCGGCGCTGAGCTACAGCATGCACGGCAGCGACGACTGGCAGCCCATCGGCGCCATCGGGGCCTGGCTCAACACGCACTACATCGGCCTGATCCTGCAAAAGACCCGCCACCGCGACAAGGCGGTCGCGGCGCGGCAGCTGCGCATCGGCCTGCAGATCATCGCGGGCCACCTGGTCAATGCGGCCACGCACGAGAACGCCTTCATGCCGCTGAACCACCCCGATCTGCCGCATTGGCTCAGCCACGTGGTGGCCAGCTGCCTGGCCGCCAAGCCGCCGGCCGCCGCCCCAGCGCCGGCCGCCGCGCCGGCGCCCAGGCGCTGAAGCCGCCCCGCCGGTCCCGATTTCCCCA
This sequence comes from Comamonas serinivorans, assembly GCF_002158865.1. Lineage (NCBI taxonomy): Bacteria > Pseudomonadati > Pseudomonadota > Betaproteobacteria > Burkholderiales > Comamonadaceae > Comamonas > Comamonas serinivorans. The sequence continues at coordinate 640,110 of NZ_CP021455.1, forward strand.
CCCACGAAAGTCAGCACAACACCATGCCCACCATCCACTTCACCAGCTTCACCGGCCAGACCCAGAGCATCGATGCGCCAGAGAACGACGTGCTCATGCAGGCCGCCGTGCGCAACGGCGTGACCGGCATCGACGCCGATTGCGGCGGCCAATGCGCCTGCGCGACCTGCCACGTCTACATCGATTCGCCGTGGCTGGAGCAGCTGCCGGCCATGGAGGCGCACGAGGACCAGATGCTGGAGCTGGCGAACGAGCGCCGCGCCAATTCACGGCTGTCCTGCCAGATCAAGCTGACGGCAGCGCTTGACGGCATGCAGGTGCACACGCCCGAAGGCCAGCACTGACGGAGTTTTGCTGCACTGGGGTATGGCAGTGCAGGCGTTCAAACATGAACGGCAGTTTGACCATACTCGGTAACAACATTTCAGGAGACAGCGATGACCATCAACCAAGCCGTACAGGCCGCGGCGCGCGAGCGGGCGTATGCCATGCCCCTGGCCGACGTGGACCCGTGCAACGTGGACTACTTCGAAGACGACACCGTGGGCCACTACTTCGAGCGCCTGCGCCGCGAAGACCCCGTGCACATGGCTGTTCACCCGCTGCATGGGCCGTACTGGTCCATCACGCGCTACCAGGACATCATGAGCGTGGACACCAACCACCAGGTGTTCTCGTCGGACTGGTCGCTGGGCGGCATCACCATCACGGACGAGAAGATGGAGGAAGCCCGGCTGCAGATGTTCATCGCCATGGACCCGCCCAAGCACGACGTGCAGCGCAAGGCGGTCACGGGCATCGTGGCCCCCAGCAACCTGGCCAACATGGAGGCGCTGATCCGCGAGCGCACGATCAAGGTGCTGGAGAGCCTGCCGCGCGGCGAGGCCTTTGACTGGGTGGACAAGGTGTCCATCGAGCTGACCACGCTGATGCTGGCCACGCTGTTCGACTTTCCGCTGGAAGACCGGCGCCTGCTGACGCACTGGTCCAACGTGGCCACGTCCAGCAAGCTGGTCGACCCCGACGCCCCCACGCCGGAAGAGCGCCTGGCCGAGCTGCACAAGATGCTGGCTTACTTCACCCGGCTGTGGAACGAGCGCGTGAACGCCGAGCCCGGCCACGACCTGGTGTCGATGCTGGCGCACAACCCGGCCACGCGCAACATGGGGCCGGCCGAGTACATGGGCAACCTGGTGCTGCTCATCGTGGGCGGCAACGACACCACGCGCAACTCCATGACAGGCGGCCTGCTCGCCATGAGCCAGAACCCCGGCGAGTGGCAAAAATTCCGCGACAAGCCCGAACTGATCCCCAACATGGTGTCGGAGATCATCCGCTGGCAGACGCCGCTGGCCCACATGCGCCGCACCGCCACGCAGGACACGGAGCTGAACGGCAAGACCATCAAGAAGGGCGACAAGGTGGTCATGTGGTACCTGTCGGGCAACCGCGACGACTCGGCCATCGCCAACCCCGAGCAGTTCCTGATCGACCGCCCGCAGGCGCGTCAGCACCTCTCGTTCGGTTTCGGCATCCACCGCTGTGTGGGCAACCGCCTGGCCGAGATGCAGCTGCGCATCCTCTGGGAGGAGATCCACAAGCGCTTCCCCGTCATCGAGGTGCTGGCGCCGCCCAAGCGCGTGCGCTCCACCTTTGTGCGCGGCTACTCCGAGATGCAGGTGCGCATTCCGGTGTGATGGGGTATGAGCCTGTTTCCGATTCAAAGTAATCGGATATGGGCTCATACTGTCAAGGATTGAGGAAATAAGGCAAACCATGCAGGACCAGGACACATTGCTGGTGGTGGGCGCGGGCCATGCCGGTGCCGAGCTGGCGCTGGCCGCGCGTCAGGCGGGCTGGGCCGGCCCCATCCGCCTGTTGGGCGACGAGGCCGAGCTGCCCTACCACCGGCCGCCGCTGTCCAAGGCTTACCTGCATGGCGAGGCCAGCCGCGAATCGCTGCTGCTGCGCGCCCAGGCCGCCTACGAGGCGGCCCGCGTGCAGTTCGAACCCGGCGCCCGCGTGCAGGCGCTGGACACGGCGCGCCGCTGCGTGACCCTGGCCGACGGCCGCGAACTGGCCTACGCCGAACTCGCGCTGTGCACGGGGGGGCGGCCGCGCCGCCTCGTCGTGCCGGGGCTGGCGGCAGACGATGCGCCGCCCAACCTGCACCACCTGCGCACCCTGGCCGATGCCGACGGCATGCGCGCGCAGCTGCGGGCTGGCGTGCGCCTGGTCATCGTGGGCGGCGGCTATGTGGGGTTGGAGCTGGCGGCTTCGGCCAGCAAGCTGGGCGCCCAGGTCACGGTGCTCGAGGCCATGCCGCACGTGCTGGCCCGCGTGACCAGCGAGCGCGTGGCGCACTTTTACGAGGCCGTGCACCGCGAAGCCGGTGTGGCCGTGCTGACCGGCTTTGGCGTGGCGCGGGTTGAACGCGCGCCGGATGGCGGCGACGTCCGCACGGCCGCCATCACCGCCATCGTGGGCGCCGATGGCCGCGCGGTGCCGGCCGACGTGGTGGTCGTGGGCATCGGCATGCTGCCCAACGTGGAGCTGGCGCAGGCCGCCGGCCTGGCGGTGGATGGTGGCATCGTGGTCGACGAAGCGGGGCGCAGCTCTGCGCCGCACGTCTGGGCGGCCGGCGACTGCACGGCCCAGCACAGCGCGCTGTATGGCCGAACGCTGCGGCTGGAGTCGGTGCCCAACGCGCTGGAGCAGGCGCGCACCGTGGCGGCTGCCCTGGCCGGCAAACCCATGCCGGCGCGCGCGGCGCCGTGGTTCTGGTCGGACCAGTTCGACCTCAAGCTGCAGATGGTGGGCCTGTCGCAGGGGCACGATGCCTGCGTGATCCGTGGCGACCTGGCCCGCCGCCAGTTCATCGCTTTCTACCTGCGGGCCGGCGTGCTCATCGCCGCCGACGCCGTCAACCGGCCCGGTGACTTCGTGCTGGCCAAGCGGCTGGTTGCCCAGGCCGCGCGCGTCGATGCCGCGCAGCTGGTGGACGAAAGCGTGGCGCTCAAGTCGCTGGCCCTGGCGTGACGGGGCGCGGCCTGGGGGCTGTCCCCCGCGCAGGTGCCCGTCCCGATCCGCTGTGCAGTCCGTCATGCGGGCGCTGACACGCGCATGACTGGTTCGCCCTCGACTTGCTCCCCACAATGCACCTCCAGGCGCGCTGCGCCTTGTTGTCAGCCCCCCATTCCTCACGTGTCAGGAGACTTCATGCGCACGCGCATCACCGAACTGTTTGGCGTTGAATACCCCATCATCCAAGGCGGCATGCACTTCGTCGGCTTGGCCGAGCTGACGGCCGCCGTGGCCAATGCCGGCGGCCTGGGCTTTTTGACGGCGCTGACGCAGCCTTCGCCCGAGGCGCTGGCGGCCGAGATCCGCCGCTGCCGCGAAATGACCGACAAGCCCTTTGGCGTGAACGTCACCTTCCTGCCTTCGGTCAAGCCGCCCGACTACCCCGGCTACATCCAGGCCATCATCGACGGCGGCATCAAGGCCGTGGAGACCGCAGGCAACAACCCGCAGAAGTGGATGCCCTTGTTCAAGGAAAACGGCATCAAGGTCATCCACAAGTGCACCTCGGTGCGCCATGCGCTCAAGGCCGAGGCCATCGGCTGCGACGCCATCAGCGTCGACGGCTTTGAGTGCGGCGGCCACCCGGGCGAGGACGACGTGCCCAACTTCATCCTGCTGCCGCGCGCGGCCGAAGAGCTGAAGATCCCGTTCGTGGCTTCGGGCGGCATGGCCGACGCCCGGTCGCTCGTCGCCGCCATGGCGCTGGGCGCCGAGGGCATGAACATGGGCACGCGCTTCCTGGCGACGAAGGAAGCCCCCGTGCACGAGAACGTCAAGCAAGCCATCCTGAAGGCGAGCGAGCTGGACACCCGCCTGGTGATGCGTCCGCTGCGCAACACCGAGCGCGTGCTGAACAACCCCGGCGTGGAGCGCCTGCTGGCCAAGGAAAAAGAGCTGGGCGCCAACATCAGCTTTGCCGACATTGCGCCGGAAGTGGCCGGCATGTACCCGCGCGTGATGAAAGACGGCGACGTGGATGCAGGCGCCTGGTCCTGCGGCATGGTGGCCGGCCTGATCCACGACATCCCCAGCTGCCAGGAGCTGATCGAGCGCATCGTGCGCGAGAGCGAACAGCTCATCCATGCACGCCTGGCCGGCATGGTGAATCGCCCGGTGATGGCCTGAGGCCAGGGCGGACGCGTTCCGTCAGGTCCCGCGGCGGGTTGGCCGCCGCGGACCCGCGCCAGGACGGGTCTTGCCAGTCAGCCTGAGGCGCAGCATTTGAGCCGCGCCGTGGCGGCATTTCATTTGGATGGGTGGTATCGGGTTGCAGCCGTTCGTTTGAAAACGGCGTTCGCCTGATACTGCCCATATTTTTCATGCGGCATGCCTGCCTGCCATGCAGGGCCGATGGCCTGGCCCATGTGCCGTGGCGGGCTGTGAGTTGCCGGTCTGCAACCGCCGAGACCGCCGCAGCCGCACAGCCGCCTGGGCGGCTCAGCCCTTGCGCGCGCCCATGCCTTTCCAGATGCCGCTGAAGTCGGCCAGCGGCTGGCCGGCGACGCTGAACTGGCCGTCGACGAACACCAGGTCGCCCTGCACGTGGCGGGTCTGCGTCTCCAGGTCGACCCAGGCGCCGGCCGGCGCGCTGGCAAAGCGCCGCATCTGCAGGTTCACCGTGACGCACAGCTGGCCGCTGCTGGTGTTGGCCGTGCGGCTGCCCAGCGAGTCGGCCACGTACAGCGTCATGCCATCGTCGAGTTCAGCCGCGTCGGGCCGGCAGCGTCTGGCCGTCACCTCGAACTGCGTGCGCATGCGGCCCGCGGCGCGCTCGTGTTGGTAGATGGGGCCGATCGCCTCGCCCAGCAGGTTGCTGGGTTTGCGCAAGGCCACGTCGGGCGAGGGGTAGGCCTGTGGCGTGGCCGGCCACGCCAGCACCGCGCTCTGGCGCGGCACGATGGCGAAGGTCAAGGTGGCCGTGCACAGGGTGTCGCCATCGGCCAGCACCTGGGCGTTGAGGAACATCAGGGTGCGCGTGGCCCGCGCCATCTGAGCCTGGGCGATGACGTGCGAGCCGGGCTGCGCCGAGCGCACAAAGCCGAAGTCTGCGCACACCAGCTGAACGGTCTGGTCCGGGCCACGGCTGGGCAGCTCGGCCTTGGCCTTGCCTTCGGCGGCGGCGGTCAGCACGATCATCATCATGGCGCCGTGCATGCGGCCCGAGACGTTCAGGTGCTGCGGGGCCAGCGTGAGCTGGATCTGGCCGGGCGCGCTCTCGTGCAAAGGGCCCACGTGGTGGTTGAAACCGGCGGTGTCGAGCATGGTGCGGGAGGAAGGGGTGAAACGGCCCGCACTCTAAGCCGCCGGCGCCGCGGCGTCACGGCAGTGGGCGACAGGCGGGGCGTTCGCGGTGCGCGATGGGGTACGGCTGCACCGGTATGCGTCCCTTGGGCGGTGCTTGGCCCCTACTTCGCTGCCCGTTGCAGCGGCCCCCTGGGCGCAGGCCAGCCAAGTCTGGCCACGCTTGTCGCATCTTTTGATGCAATGCAGTATGGTGAAGCGGCCGATTCATTGTCATCGGCCATTGCGCCATACTGGATAAATCTTTGCGGCTGATGATCCACAGCCAGACAGCCTCCGCAGGCGCCACGCCGCGGCCTGGATGCCACGCGCCGCCAGCGCAACGAAGCGCGCCACCAGCGCGCGCTGGCCTGACCTGCCGAGCGCGATTGCCACATCGGCTGGCTGGATGCGGGCGCAGCGTCGCAGCCCGCCGCGCTTGCGGCAGGGCTTGGCGAAACGGCCTTTGTGGGGTCAGGGCGCCGCAGCGGGTGGATCAGAGCAGGTTCAGCGCTGCCCGGCCCCAGGGGCTGACGGCGACCAGGAACCCGGCGACGTTCAGCACCACCGTGACCCAGAACAGGGTCCGGAACTCGGCCTTGCTCGATTTGTGGCGCAGGCGCTGCTGCGCCACGATGGCCCCGGGCCAGCCGCCTGCCAGGCCCAGCCACAGCAGGTGTTTTTCGGCCACGCGCCAGGCGCCGGTCTGGGCCGCGCGCTTGTCGGCGGCGTACACCCCGTAGGCCACGGCGCTCATTCCCAGGTAGAAGCCCGCCACCCAGAGGGGCACGGCCCAGAGCAGGCTGCTCGCCAGGTAGACGACCGCGAAGCCGATCAGCACGGCGCGGTGGGTGTGCCAAAGAGACGCCTGCGCCCGGCCGGCGCCCGCCGCCGGACCCGCACCCGCCGGACGAGCGGCCGCGCGGGCCGGGTCTGCGCCCGCGCTGCGCGGCGTGCCCGAGCGTGGCGGCCTGGACGACCCGGCGCGGGTTCGGGGGGCCGTGGTCGACCCGTTGGCCGCCCCCGGCAACAGCTCGGCACAGCTGGCGCGCGGCTTGCGGTCGCGCGACAGCGTGCGCGTGTAGCGCAGGCGGTCCCCCACCTGAGGGCGTGGGCTGCCGGGTGGCAGGGCGCCGATGTGCAGGAACACGTCCTCGCCACCGCGGTCGGGCCGGACAAAGCCAAAGCCGCGCGCATCGTTCCAGGATCGAACGGTGCCGGTTTCCGCGGCGCTCATGGCGTGGCCGGACGATGGGCTGGCCGCACGGCGGCCGGTTGGCGGTGGCGCCAGAGCGGCGCGGGCGAAACCAGGTGGGTCATGAACAAGCGGGCAGGGCGTGATCGCAAAGCGGGCATGCTACCCGCAGCCGCAGCCGCAGCCGCAGCCGCAGCCGCAGCCGCAGCCCGCAGGCTGCAGGCTGCAGTCGCATCTCACAAGCTGCCAGCCTCGGCATGCACACATGCGTCCATGAACAGCCGGTCGCCCGCAGGGGCATGCGGCGCGCCGGGTTTCACGCGTGGCCAGCCTTCGATGCGCGTGTCGCGCACCGTGAGGGACCTGCCCTGCGAGGGGATGGGGGTGGCCAGCCCTCACCCTCGCAAGCCCCGGCACCGAGGTCCTGGTTGCCGTGTTGCGCGGCGTAGAACACCGGCACGCCCCGGGTGGGAGTCCAGTCCAGCAGCTGGCGGATGTGGGCGATCACGGCCAGATGGGGCTGAACGCATCGCCGAAGGCCGAGCCCTTGAGTCCTTGCCCAGGCCCAATGAGTGCCCCGCAGGATCTCGTCCTCGGCGAGGCTCGGCTGCGGCGCCCAAGCCTTGAACCGTGCAGGAACGAGGGCGCCGAGCACGCTCGTGCACGATCGCCATGTGCAGCCCCAAAAAAGCCACGGCGGAACTCGACCCCCAGCGAGTGGGATGCCTCGGGCCGCGGCGGATCCCCACGGCGGGCCAGGTTGATCGGGGGCGGCTGGGTGCCACGCTTCCGGTGCGAGGAACCGTGCGCGGGGCGTTGCCACTCGGCCGCAAGGCAGCCCGGGCTGCTCGCGTCAATCGAGGCCGGCTGGCGGCGCGGGTGCGGCCACCGGTGCGGTGGCCTGGGCTTCGCCCGGAAAGCGCACGCGCACCTCGTGCACGGGGCCACGCCCGCTGGTGGTCAGCCAGGTGCGCACGTACTCGGCCACGGTGCGGCGGGCGGCCTCGGTGGCCAGCTCGCGGTAGTGAGGTGACTGGGCCCGCTCGGCCAGCTGCGGACTCAGCGAGCGTTGCAGCGCCGCGAGGCTCTCGGCCTGGTTGAAGCGCGCCCAGCCGTTGCGGCCCCAGGTCTGCATCTGGGTGGTGTCCATGGCCACGGGCAGGCTGGGCGCAAAGGCGGGGGCGTCGACGGTGACCACGCCGCCCTCCAGCTGCACGGGCCATTGGCGTGCCAGCGGCAGCTGGTAGCGGTAGACGGCCGGCACGGTGACCTCGGTCACGGTTTCGCCCAGGTGGATGCCCCAGAACGATTGGGTGTCGCGGCGCGAAAAGCGTTCGGTGGCGCGGATGCTGGCCACCTCGAGCAAACCGCCCGAGGTGCGCAACACGAGCGGCACCTCGGGCGTGCTGACCTGCGTGGCCACCTGTTCGGTGCGTGCCGGCATGTGCTGCACGGCCCACCAGGCGCCGCCGACCAGCCCGGCCAGCGTGCCCGCCAGCGCCAGCCCGGCGGCCAGCGCCCACGGCCACGCCGACCGGCGCGGCGGGACCGGGGCGGGCGAGGCGGCAGCAGGCGAGGGGGTGACGGACATGCCTAGAGCAGAACGCGGTGGATGGCGGGGCTGGTGGGCGCCGTGGGCCCGGGCAGTGGCGGCAGCGGCTCAGGCTGGGGGCACGGCGCACTGCATGATGGCATGGCCAGCGCGCTGGGGCGCCGCGGCGGTCCGACGGCCTTGCCGGACCGTGGTCATGCGGATAAGGGGTAAATCTGTGGTGAGGATGAAGTCAGTATGGGCCAATTTGCGATGACATGCCATCGACAAGTGGATGATACTGCGTCAAACCGCGTTGCAGCACACGGCCTGAATTCCCGACGGCGCGAACCAGGCCGCCATGCGTGCCGTCGTGCGGCCGCCGCTGTTCAAAGCCGAAGCGACGCTGTCCGCTGGCCGACAGGTTCAGCGCCAGCAGCGCTGGCCTCGATGGTGCCGCTGCCGCAGCAGTCAGCTTGCGTCTCAACCCGGGGTTGCACAAGAGCCAACCGCGCCAAGACCGCACGCCCGTGCGTGACAGTGGCGGTGCGGCCCGCCTCGCGCCGCCGCGGTCCGGGCGATGGCGACACCGCATTCGGATTGGTGTGCGTCGGACCCACGCGATGCGATGGGGCGCGAGTCCGTCGTGAGCCAGATCGGCGGCCATCGGGTGCGCCATCAGCCCCCGGTTGGCGGCGGCCACCTGGGCCATCGTGTCCGACCTCGGCATCACGGAAATCAAGACGTGGGCGACAGGCCATCGCATCCAGTCAGGGGCGTCACTCACGTCGGCGCGAAGCGGGTGCCCAGCCGGGCGGGGGTGACGCGGACAAACGCATGCCTTGGGGCCGCCGTGACCCGCGAGCTAGGCCTTTGCACAACCCCGCCCTGCCTCAGGCACCGGTTGGGGCGCCGCCCAGGGCCTGGGTGCGCCACGCCGAGGGCGACAGCCCGGTCCATTGCGCAAAGGCGCGCGAAAACGCCTTGGCGTTGACGAAGCCGACGGCGGCCGCCACCTCGGCCACCGGCGTGGTGCCCCGCAGCAGCAGCTGCGCGCGCTCGCAGCGCACGCGGTCCTTCAGCGCCTGCAGCGACTGGCCATCGGCCTGCAGGTGCCGGTGCAGGCTGCGGGGCGACACGTGCAGCTGGCGCGCCAGGCTCTGGGCCGTGTGGGCCTGGTCGGCTTGGCTGCGCAGCAGGTGCAGCAAGCGGTCGACCAGCAGGCGGTCGCGCCGGTAGGGCACGACCATCAGCGGCAGGGCGCGGCGCAGCATGCGCTGCAGCGCGGCCTCGTCGCGCACCTGCGGCAGCTTCAGGTAGGCGGCGTCGAACACCAGCGCGGTGTGCGGGGCGCCGAATTCGGCCGGACCGGGGAACATGGCGCCATAGGCCGCCGCGTGGGCCGGCGCGGCGTGCGCAAAGCGGGCCGCGCGCAGCGGCAGGCGTGAATCGATCCACCAGCAGGCCAGGCCGTGCAGGTTGCGCAGCACCGACACGCGCGCGAACTCGGCATCGATGGTCAGCGGGCGGCGCTCGATCAGGCGGATTTCGGCCAGCGCGCCCTGGGTGACCAGCTGCAGCGTGATCGCCTGCGTCAACAGGCCGTGGTGCCGGCACCAGCGCGCCAGTGCCAGCCCCAGCGTGGCGGCGCCGTTCGAGGCGCGCGCCAGCATGCCGTAGCTGCCCCAGGGCAGGGGGCGCTCGAACCAGCCCAGGGCTTCGTCGTCCAGGGCGCGCATGGCGGCGTCGCACAGCTGTTCAAACTGCAGGGCCGACAGCCCGGTGCCCTGGGCCAGCTGGTCTGGCGCGATGTGTGCCGCTGCCAGCACCGGTGCCGCCAGCATGCCACGCGCGTCCAGCGCCGCGACCACGGCCCGCGCAAAGGCCATGGGCGTGCCCTGTGACCAGCGCCGGCCCGCGCCAGCCCCCGACAGGGCGGCGACAGGTGGGCGTGAACGGGCTGCGGGCATGTTGGCCATTATTGCAACCCGCGCGGCAGCATTGGCGCCTGCGGTGGCCGGGTGTCGGCGCTATGCTGCGGGACATGAGGCGGTGGCCGTTCGTGGGCCAGGCGTTGGCCCCCGACGGGCGACGCCGGCCGGGACCCTCGGCGGCACACCGACCCGCAGCCACCCGAACCGGCAGGAGACAAGGCCATGGCAGATTCGACGACCCGCCTCAGCGAGGCGGCCGGCGCCACGCACCCGCCGCTGATCGAGCAGACGATCGGCGCCTTTTTCACCGACATGGCGCAGCGCCAGGGCGAGCGCGAGGCGCTGGTGAGCCGCCACCAGGGCATTCGGCTGAGCTATGCGCAGCTGCTGGCCAAGTCGCGCCAGATGGCCAGCGCGCTGCTGCGCTCGGGTCTGCAGCCGGGCGACCGCGTCGGCATCTGGTCGCACAACAACGCCGAATGGGTCTACATGCAGCTGGGCACGGCGCTGGCCGGCCTGGTGTTGGTCAACATCAACCCCGCCTACCGCACGGCCGAGCTCGAATACGCGCTGAACAAGGTGGGGTGCAAGGCCCTGGTGACCCTGCCGCGCTTCAAGACCAGCGACTACCTGGGCATGCTGCGCGAGCTGGCCCCCGAGCTGAACACCGCGCCGTCCAGTGGGCAGTACGAACTCGCATCCGATAGGCTGCCATCGCTGAAGGCGGTTTACTGGATCGACTCGCCCGCAGACACGGCAGAAGAGCCGGGCATGACGCGCTTGTCGACGCTGCTGGCCCAGGGCGACGCGGCCGATGCGCGCCTTGATTCGCTGGCGCGCCTGCTGCACCCGCACGACGCGATCAACATCCAGTTCACCAGCGGCACCACGGGCTTTCCCAAGGGCGCGACGCTCACGCACCGCAACATCCTGAACAATGGCTTCTTCATCGGCGAGGCCATGCGGCTCACGCCCGAGGACCGGCTGTGCATCCCGGTGCCGCTCTACCACTGCTTCGGCATGGTGCTGGGTAACCTGGCCTGCCTCACGCATGGCAGCACCATCGTCTACCCGAACGACGCCTTCGAGCCCGTGAGCGTGATGGAGGCGGTGCAGGCCGAGCGCTGCACCGGCCTGCACGGTGTACCGACCATGTTCATCGCCGAGCTGGACCACCCGCGCTTCGCCGAGTTCGATTTCAGCACCCTGCGCACCGGCATCATGGCTGGCTCGCCATGCCCCATCGAGGTGATGAAGCGCGTGCAGCGCGACATGAACCTGCGCGAGATGACGATTGCCTACGGCATGACCGAGACCAGCCCCGTCAGCTGCCAGAGCGCCACCGACACGCCTCTGGACAAGCGCGTGTCCACCGTGGGCCTGGTGCAGCCGCACCTGGAGATCAAGATCGTGTCGCCCGAGACCGGCGCGGTGGTGCCGCGCGGCGAAACGGGCGAGTTCTGCACGCGCGGCTACTCGGTGATGCAGGGCTACTGGGAAGACCCGCAGCGCACGGCCGAGGCCATCGACGCGCAGGGCTGGATGCACACGGGCGACCTGGCGACCATGGACGATGAGGGCTACGTCAACATCGTGGGGCGCATCAAGGACATGGTGATCCGCGGTGGCGAGAACGTGTACCCGCGCGAGATCGAGGAGTTCCTCTACCGCCACCCCGCCATCCAAGACGTGCAGGTGGTGGGCGTGCCCGATGCGAAGTTCGGCGAGGAGCTGTGCGCCTGGATCATCGCCAAGCCCGGTCAGGCCCTCGACGAGGACAGCGTGCGGGCGTTCTGCAAGGGGCAGATCGCGCACTACAAGGTGCCGCGCTACCTGCGCTTCGTGAACGAGTTTCCGATGACGGTGACGGGCAAGATCCAGAAGTTCCGCATCCGCGAGGTGATGGTCGCGGAGCTTCAGCTGGCCGAACAGAAGACGGCCTGACGCATGCGGAGCCCCCACGCTCCCCTGCGCTTCGCGCATGGTCCGCTGCCCCCCGTGGGGGCTGGCCTTGCTTGGGGCGGCCCTGCGCTGCGGCCGGCGCGGCGCCCCCACGCTCCCCTGCGCTTCGCGCATGGTCCGCTGCCCCCCGTGGGGGCTGGCCTTGCTTGGGGCGGCCCTGCGCTGCGGCCGGCGCGGCGCCCCCACGCTCCCCTGCGCTTCGCGCATGGTCCGCTGCCCCCCGTGGGGGCTGGCCTTGCTTGGGGCGGCCCTGCGCTGCGGCCGGCACGGCGCCCCCACGCTCCCCTGTGCTGCGCGCATGGTCCGCTGCCCCCCGTGGGGGCTGGCCTTGCTTGGGGCGGCCCTGCGCTGCGGCCGGCACGGCGCCCCCACGCTCCCCTGCGCTGCGCGCAGGGTCCGCTGCTCCTGCCCGAGGGGGGCGGCCTGACTCGGGGTGGTCCGGTGCTGTGGTCGGCATGGCGGTACCACGTTCCTGCGCTGCGCGTCGTCCGCTGTCGCCCGAGGAGGAAAGGCTTGAGGCTCGGCGCCCCCGTGCGTCCCCACGCTGTGTGGGTTGCTCAGTGTTTTGTGGGTGGAGTATCGGGTGATTCTCTTTTCAATCGGATCGAAAATTGCTTGATACTGCCTGGTGTTGTCGTGTCGAAGGCCGCCGTCAGGCGACCGCTTCGGCTCGCGTCAGGGCAGGTCCAGCGGGGCATCGGGCTGCATGCCGGCGGCCAACTGGGCCACGTGCAGGCGTTTGCGGATGGTGATTTCGTTCAGATCCAGCTCGGCCACCAGGCTGCGCAGCGACTCATCGTTGATGCGGTGGGCGTGGCGCTCGGCATACAGCGCCGTGCGCTCCTGGCGCACACAGTGCAGGCGCAGCTCCAGCTCCATCACGTACTGCAGCTTGTGCTGCTGGGCCAGCGCGGCCTCTTCGTTGGCGGGCTCGGCCCCCACGGGGCCGCTGTCGCGCAGCACATCCATGCGCGAACGGTACTCGCGCGTGATCTGGCCCGCGGCATCCTGGTGCATGGCCAGCCAGTCTTGGCTGTGCTGCCGGATGTCGGCTTCGCTGACCACCAGGCTGGCCAGCGCGGCGTCGCAGGCCGCCAGGCGCGCCAGCCGCTCCTCGCGTCCGGTTTCCGACTCGGCCGGCTTGGGCAGGCGGCGCAGGATCAGCGGCAGGCCGATGCTGGCGAGCACCAGCGTGAACAAGATGGTGCCCGTGGCCAGGAAGATCACCAGCTCGCGCGCCGGGAAGGGTGTCTTGCCCTGCAGGGTCAGCGGGATGGACAGGGCGGCCGCCAGCGTCACGGCGCCACGGATGCCGGCCAGCGTGGTTGCCAGCGTCAGCAGCTGCGACGGGCGTTCGGCGAGCTTGCCGTGCCGGTGTGCCTTCATCAGGCTGGCGTGCACGCCGAACGTGATCCACAGCCAGCGCAGCAGCAGCAGCGCGGTGGACAGCACCACCACGTAGCCCACGAGCCGCCAGGCTTCGATGCCGTGGACCTGTACCAGGGTGTCGCCGATGATGGACGGCAACTGGATGCCCAGCAGCAGGAAGATGGCGCCGTTGAAGGACGACTCGACCAGGGTCCACACGCTCTCGGTCTGCAGGCGCTCGCGCACGAAGGCGTCGCGGTTGAGGTCGGCGAAGTTGGTGGCCACGCCGGCGGCCACCGCCGCCAGGATGCCCGAGACCGCGATCTTTTCGCCCACCAGGTAGGCGGCAAACGGCAGCAGCACCAGCAGCAGCACCAGTTGGGTCGAGGCCAGGTCGCCCAGGCGCCGGCTCACGGCTTCGCGCACCAGGGCGAACAGCCAGCCCAGCAGCGCCCCGACGGCGACGCCGCCGACCGCCATCCAGACGAAGTCCTTGGCCACGCTCTGCCAGGCCAGCGAGCCGGTCACCGTGGCCAGCACAGCGAACTTCAGCGCCACCAGGCCGGAGGCGTCGTTCAGCAGCGATTCGCCCTCGAGGATGTGCATGGTCTTGGGCGGCATGCCCAGGTTGCGCGTGATGGCCGACACCGCCACGGCGTCGGTGGGCGACACCACGGCGGCCAGGGCGAAGGCCACGGGCAGCGGGATGGCGGGAATCATCCAGTGCACGAAGTAGCCCAGGCCGATGACCGTGAACAGCACCAGGCCCAGCGCCAGCATCAGGATGGGGCGGGCCAGTGCAAAGAATTCGCGCTTAGGGATGCGCCAGCCATCGGCGAACAGCAGCGGCGGGATGAACAGCAACAGGAAGATGTTCGGATTGAACTGGATGTGCAGGCCGCGCTGGGGCCACGACAGCAGCGCCCCGATGGCGATCTGGATCAGCGGCAGGGGCACGGCGCGCACGTAGCGGGCCAGGATGCCCGACACGGCGCCCAGCATCAGCACCAGCAGGACGGTTTCAATGGTGTGCATGACAGGGTCAATCCGATGGCAGGCCGGCACGCGCCCCGGGGCGCGTGGGCCGTGGCTGCCCAGGGTGGACAGAATAGCAAGTGGGCCCGACAGTTCCCGCGCGGCCGCCGGTTTGGCACAGCGGCCTCGGTGTGCGCTGGTCGTTCGCGGGGTGCGGCGCCCGCGCCGGGTGTCCCGGCACCGGGCGTTTCTGTGCCGGGTGTTCGCCGGTGGGCCGCGCCTGCGGGCCGCTGCGGCTGGCCGGACCTGGCGCGACGCGGCCCGCTCCGGCGTGGTTTCTTTCCGTGTGGGGCGTCGCCCGTGGTGCGATCTGCCCGACCGTTCTTTCAGCAAGGCCTAATTCCATGAGCAAGCTTTCGTCACAGATCAACCCGCGCTCGGCCGACTTCCAGGCCAACGCGCAGCAGATGCGCCAACTGGTCGAGGAGCTGCGCGAGCGCCTGGCCGAGGTCCAGCAGGGCGGCGGCCAGGCCGCGCGCGACAAGCACACGGCGCGCGGCAAGCTGCTGCCCCGTGACCGGGTGCAGATGCTGCTCGACCCCGGCACGCCGTTCCTCGAGATCGCCCCGCTGGCCGCGCTGAACATGTACGACAACGCGGCGCCGGGCTCGGGCCTGATCGCCGGCATCGGCCGGGTCAGCGGCGTCGATTGCATGATCGTCTGCAACGACGCCACGGTGAAGGGCGGCACCTACTACCCCATCACCGTCAAAAAGCACCTGCGCGCGCAGGAGATCGCCGAGCAGAACCACCTGCCCTGCATCTACCTGGTTGATTCGGGCGGGGCCAACCTGCCCAACCAGGACGAGGTCTTCCCCGACCGCGAGCACTTCGGCCGCATCTTCTACAACCAGGCCAACCTCAGCGCGCGCGGCATCGCGCAGATCGCCGTGGTCATGGGCTCGTGCACGGCTGGCGGCGCCTACGTGCCGGCCATGAGCGACGAGTCCATCATCGTGGCCAACCAGGGCACCATCTTCCTGGGCGGCCCGCCGCTGGTGAAGGCGGCCACCGGCGAGGTGGTCAGCGCCGAGGACCTGGGCGGCGGCGACGTGCACACGCGGCTGTCCGGCGTGGCCGACCACCTGGCGCAGAACGACCTGCACGCCCTGCAGCTCGCGCGCCAGGCCGTGGCCAACCTCAACCGCCCGCGCACGCAAGCCGGCGACTACCGCGACGCGCAAACCCAGGCCCCGCAGCCGCCGGCCCATGACGCGAGCGAGCTGTACGGCGTGGTGCCCACCGATTCGCGCAAGCCCTTCGACGTGCGGGAAATCATCGCGCGCATCGTCGACGGCAGCGAGATGCACGAGTTCAAGGCCCGCTTCGGCGCCACGCTGGTGTGCGGCTTCGCCCACATCGAGGGCATGCCCGTGGGCATCATCGCGAACAACGGCATCTTGTTTTCAGAGAGCGCGCAAAAGGGCGCGCACTTCATCGAGCTGTGCTGCCAGCGCAAGGTGCCGCTGGTGTTCCTGCAGAACATCACCGGCTTCATGGTGGGCCGCAAGTACGAGAACGAGGGCATTGCCCGCCACGGCGCCAAGCTGGTGACGGCCGTGGCCACGGCCAACGTGCCCAAGTTCACCGTCATCATCGGCGGCAGCTTTGGCGCCGGCAACTACGGCATGTGTGGCCGGGCCTACAGCCCGCGCTTCCTGTGGATGTGGCCCAACGCGCGCATCAGCGTCATGGGCGGCGAGCAGGCCGCCAGCGTGCTCGCCACCGTCAAGCGCGATGGCATCGAGGCCAAGGGCGGCAGCTGGTCGGCCGATGAGGAGGAGGCCTTCAAGGCCCCCATCCGCGCGCAGTACGACGTGCAGGGCAACCCCTATTACGCCACCGCCCGCCTGTGGGATGACGGCATCATCGACCCGGTGGACACGCGCCGCGTGCTGGCGCTGGGCCTGGCCGCGGCCGCGCATGCGCCGATTCCCGAGCCGCGCTTCGGCGTCTTCCGCATGTGATGGTGCGCGCATGGGTATTGGTTGAATGCCGTTTTAATATGAACGCGAACCACCCCATACTGCTTGATCAATTCCAAGGAATCTTCCATGGCTGAAGCCCCGAACACGCCCCAGGCCGCCGTCGGCGTCCACCTCGATGCCGCCACGCGCATCGCCACCGTCACCCTGCAGCGCGAAGACGTGCGCAACGCCTTCAACGATGCCGTGATCGCCGAGCTGACCCAGGCCTTTCGCGCGTTGTCGGACCACGAGGGCGTGCGCGTCATCGTGCTCGCGGCGCGCGGCAAGGCCTTCTGCGCTGGCGCCGACCTGAACTGGATGCGCCGCATGGCCGACTACAGCCGCGACGAAAACCTGGCCGACGCCGCCGCGCTGGCCGAGATGCTGCGCGTGATCGCTACCTGCCCCAAACCCACCATCGCGCGCGTTCAGGGCGACGTCTATGCCGGCGGCCTGGGCCTGGTGGCCTGCTGCGACATGGCGGTGGCCGCGGACACGGCCCACTTCTGCGTCAGCGAGGTGAAGATCGGCCTGATTCCGGCCACCATCAGTCCCTACCTGGTGCGGGCCATGGGCGCGCGGGCGGCACAGCGCTATTTCTTGACGGCCGAACGCTTCTCGGCGGCCGAGGCGCATCGCCTGGGCCTGGTGCACGAGGTGGTCGGCAGCGACGACCTGGACGCCACGGTGGCCAGCCTGGCCGGCGCCCTGGCCACGGCCTCGCCCGATGCCGTGCGCAGCTGCAAGCGCCTCATCGATGCGGTGACCGACCAGCCCATCACGCCCGCGCTCATCGCCGACACCGTGGCCGGCATTGCCGACATCCGCGCCAGTGCGCAGGGCCGCGAGGGTGTGCAGGCTTTCCTGCAAAAGCGCCAGCCGAACTGGCTGTGATGGCCACGACCCACCCCGTCACCCGTGTTTGCGCCCATCATGGCCACCCGCCACGCACCGCAACGCTTGCCGCGTGCTGACGCGAGCGTGTGTCTGAACACGAGAAGGAGCAGGGCATGAGCGACACCTGGAATGGCTTGATTCAATGGCTGCACACCTTGGGCCTGCACCCGGACCCCAGCACGGTGGCCGCCGTGGGCGACACGGCCAACGCTGCCGTGGCCAAGCTGGACATGCCCACGCTGCTGGCCCTGGCCGCCGCGCTGGGCTGGGCCAGCGGTTTTCGGCTGTACGCGGTGACCTTCATCGTGGGCAGCCTGGGCGCGCTGGGTTGGCTGGCGCTGCCGGCCGGCTTGCAGGTGCTGAGCAGCCCCGCGGTGCTGCTCATCAGCGGCGTGTTGCTCGTGGTCGAGTTTTTCGCCGACAAGGTGCCTTGGCTGGACAGCGCTTGGGACGGCCTCAATGCCTTCATCCGCATCCCCGGTGGTGCGCTGCTGGCGGCGGGGGTATTCGGCCTGGACGATCCCACCATGGGCGTGATTGCCGGTTTACTGGGGGGCTCGCTGGCGGCGACCTCGTTTGCCACCAAGGCCACCACGCGCGCGGCCATCAACACCTCGCCCGAGCCCTTTTCCAACTGGGGCGCGTCCTTGCTTGAAGACGGTTTGGTGGTGGGCGCCGTGTGGCTGGCCACGCAGCACCCCTACACCTTTGGCGTGGTGCTGGTCGTCGTGCTGATCCTGTCGGTGATCCTGATGGTGGTGCTGGTCAAGTTCTTGAAAGCCGTCTGGCGGCGCGTGGCACGGCTGATGGGCAAAACCGTGGCCGAAGAACCGCAGCTGCTGGCCATGCCGCCGGCCAGGCGTGGGTGAATGCATGAGCAGCACATGGCCCCGCACGATGCATGTGGATGTGGACGACACGGCAGTTCGCTGCCTGGCTGAACAGGACGCGCCGCTGTACCTGCGCACCGGCGGTGCCGATCGCGGTCGCGACACGGCCGCCGGGCTGGGTTGGGCGGATTGCTGGGTGGGTGTGTTGACCAAGCCACAGGCCTGCGAGTGACGCGACTGCCGACACGCGTGGCCCGGCCATGCAGCGGAACCTGGATGGAATGATTTTTTGGAGACGCGAGATGTTCAAGAAGATGTTGATTGCCAACCGCGGCGAAATCGCCTGCCGCGTGGCGGCCACCGCGCGCCGCCTCGGGGTGCAGACCGTGGCCGTGTATTCGGACGCCGACGCCAACGCCAAGCACGTGGCGGCCTGTGACGAGGCCGTGCACATCGGCGGCAGCGCGCCCAAGGACAGCTACCTGCAGTGGCAGCGCATCCTCGACGCGGCCCAGGCCACCGGCGCGCAGGCCATTCACCCGGGCTACGGCTTCTTGAGCGAGAGCGAGGCGTTCGCGCGCGCCTGCGAGGCCGCCGGCCTGGTGTTCATCGGGCCGCCGGCCTCGGCCATCCTGGCGATGGGCCTGAAGGCCGAGTCCAAGCAGCTGATGGAGCGGGCGGGCGTGCCGCTGGTGCCGGGCTACCACGGCGCCGATCAGGACCCCGCCTTGCTGCAGCGCGAAGCCGACCGCATCGGCTACCCCGTGTTGATCAAGGCCAGCGCGGGCGGCGGCGGCAAGGGCATGCGCCTGGTCGAGCAGGCCGAGGACTTTGCCGCGGCACTGGCCAGCTGCAAGCGCGAGGCGATCAACAGCTTTGGCAACGACGCGGTGCTGATCGAGAAGTATGTGCAGCGGCCGCGCCACATCGAGATTCAGGTGTTTGGCGACACGCACGGCAACTGCGTGTACCTGTTCGAGCGCGACTGCTCGGTGCAGCGGCGCCACCAGAAGGTGCTGGAAGAAGCCCCGGCGCCCGGCATGACGGACGCCCTGCGCCGGCAGATGGGCGAGGCCGCCGTGGCCGCCGCCAAGGCCGTGAACTACGTGGGCGCCGGCACGGTCGAATTCATCGTCGAGCAGCCCGGGGGGTATGACCAGCCCGAGGCCATGCGCTTTTACTTCATGGAGATGAACACCCGCCTGCAGGTGGAGCATCCGGTGACCGAGGCCATCACGGGCGAAGACCTGGTGGCCTGGCAGTTGCAGGTGGCGGCCGGCCTGCCCCTGCCGCGGCAGCAGGGCGAGCTGCGCATCCACGGCCATGCGATCGAGGCGCGCATCTGCGCCGAAAACCCCGACAACCAGTTTCTGCCCGCCACGGGCACCCTGGCCGTGTACCGCAAGCCCGCCTGCAGCAGCTTTGCCGTGGGCGAGGTGCGCATGGACGACGGCGTGCGCGAGGGCGATGCCATCAGCCCGTTCTACGACTCCATGATCGCCAAGCTCATCGTGCACGGTGCCTCGCGCGAGCAGGCGCTGGCCCGGCTCGATGCGGCGCTGGCGCAGGTCCACATCGTGGGCGTGGCCAACAACGTGCAGTTCCTGCGCCACGTGCTGGCCACCGACTCGTTCGCCCAGGCCAGGCTGGACACGGCGCTCATCGAGCGCGAAGCCGCGCGCCTGTTCAAGCAGACCCCGCTGGCGGCCGAGCTGGCGGCAGCGGCGGCCGTGGCCTGGCGGTTGCAGCGCGACCAGCGCCTGGCCGCGTCGCCCCACAACCGCTACCGCGACCCCTTTGCCCAGGCCGACGGCTGGCAAAGCCATGCCGTGTCGGCGCGCCCGTTTGCGTTCGAGCAGGGCGAGCAGGCCTTGCCCGCCGTGCTGACCCACCTGCACGACGGTGCCCTGCGCCTGCAGGTGGGCCAAGCGCCGGCGCAGGCCTTCAGCTGGCGCCGTGCCGACGCGGGGGCGCAGGCCGGCCCCGGCGCACGCCGCGGCCCCGAGCAGCTCGACATCACGCTGGGCGCGCAGCGCCTGCGGGCCCAGGTCTACGTGCAAGCCGCGGGCGGCCACTCACCCGACACGCGCTTCAGCGTGTTCACGGCCCGTGGCATGGCCGAGCTGAGCCTGCAGGACGCCCTGGCACACGCTGGCGAAGGCGCGACCGAAGGCGGCCAGCTGACCGCGCCCATGCCGGGCAAGGTGCTGTCCTTTGCCGTTCAGGCCGGCGATGCCGTGAAGAAGGGCCAGGTGCTGGCGGTGCTGGAGGCCATGAAGATGGAACACACCATCGCCGCGCCGGCCGACGGCGTGGTGGGCGAGCTGCTGTTCGCCCCCGGCGATCAGGTCAGCGAAGGTGCCGCTTTGCTCAGCCTGTCCAGCAATTGAGGTGAGTATCTGGTTGTTGCCGTTCATTGCAAAACGGCAAGTGATGCATACTGCCTTGCATGAACGCGGGCATTCCTGGGCTCACGGTCCGGCGCTGGTCACAGCGCGTGCAGCTGCGTGACGACGAGGGCGCCGCCCTGGCGTTCGGCCTGGAAGCGCACCCGCTGACCGGGCTGCAGGTCGGCCGTGGCCTGCAAGCGGGGGTGCAGCTGGAACACCATGGTCATGGCCGGCATCGCCAGGTTCGCGATGGCGCCATGGCGCAGCGTGAGCTTGCCCGTGTGCGGGTCCCAGCGGCGCACTTCGCCGTCGACCCAGGGCTCGGCCGCATCGGGCGCCGTGGTGCCGGGTGTGGCTGGTGTGGCTGGTGTGGCCGTCGCGTTCGCGGGTGGCTCGTGCGAGGCGTGATCGTGCGTGGCCTGGGCCTGAGCGGTGCCCAGGGCCAGGCCCAACAGCAGGGCGACGGCGGCCACGCGGCGCGTGGCACGGCGCAAACTTGAAGGTGAAAACGGGGTCATCTGCGGGCTCCAAAACATGAGGTGAGGGCGATGAAGCGGCCTGGGGGCCGAGACTCAGGCTGCTCAGCGGTGGCTGCTGAACACGCGGGTGGTCACGTCCTGGCCCGGCGCTGGGCGTGTCACGAGCAGCACGTCGTAGGGGTCGCGGCGGTCGCCGTAGGCCGGGCCGTCCATGCCGGGGCTGCCCACGGGCATGCCGGGCACGGCCAGCCCCAAGGCCCGGGGCCGCTCCTTCAGCAGGCGGCGGATGTCGGCGGCCGGCACATGGCCTTCCACCACGTAGCCCCCGACCAACGCGGTGTGGCATGAACCCAGGCGCGACGGCAGCCCCAGCCTGGCGCGCATGGCGCTGTTGCCGGTGTCGTGCACGGTGATGGCGAAGCCGGCTTGCGCCATGCGGTCCACCCAGTCTTGGCAGCACCCGCAGTTCGGGTCTTTCCAGACCGTCATGGCGGTGCGGGTGGTGTCGGTGTTGGCCTGGCCGAGGGCGCTGGTCAGGGCGGCCAGGCCGCCCAGGGTCAGGGTCAGCCAGCGGCGGCGTGAGGTGGGCGGGGTCATCATGGGGTGCTCCGGGTGAGGTGAAATGAGGGGTTGCGGTGAGGTGGTCCGGCTGCGGGGCCGTCGCTGACGTGGGGCCTGGGCGGCGCCGGTGAACCGGCTGCCGCGTCGTCAACCGCCGGACGTGCGCAGGCCTTGGGCGGTCCTGCGTCAGTGGCCGTCGTGCGCGCCGGGTGATGGCGCGCCAGGGGCGGCGTGACCGGCATGACCGGGCTTGTGCACCTGGGCGGCCCCGGGTGCGGTGCCGGGCGCGGTCTGGCGTGGCGCTTGCGCATCCAGCGGTGCGCCCGTCCACTCGCGCGCCACGGTGCCCGCCGGGTGCCGGTACCAGCCCGGGTCGCGGTGGTCGTTGGCGCCGAGGTCGCGCCGCACCTTGAGCGTGGTGAACATGCCGCCCATCTCGAGGGGGCCGAAGGGCCCGGCGCCGGTCATCATGGGAAAGGTGTTGTCCGGCAGCGGCATCTCCATGCCGCCCATGTCGGCCATGCCGCGCTCGCCCATCCGCATGTAGTCCGGCACGATCTGCTGGATCTTCTCGACCAGCCCGCGGTGGTCCACGCCGATCAGCGTGGGCAGGTCGTGGCCCATGGCGCCCATGGTGTGGTGGCTTTTGTGGCAGTGGAAGGCCCAGTCGCCCGGTTCGTCGGCGATGAACTCGACCTGGCGCATTTGGCCCACGGCGACATCCGTGGTGACCTCGGGCCAGCGTGCGGCGCGCGGGGTGGGGCCGCCGTCGGTGCCGGTCACCTCGAACTCGTGCCCATGCAGGTGGATGGGGTGGTTGGTCATCGTCAGGTTGCCCACGCGGATGCGCACGCGGTCGTTCTGCCGGGCCACCAGGGGGCTGATGGCGGGAAACACGCGGCTGTTGAAGGTCCAGATGTTGAAGTCCGTCATCTCGGCCACGCGCGGCGTCTTGCTGCCCGGCTCCACGTCGTAGGCGGCCAGCAGCAAGGCGTAGTCGCGCTGGACCTCGGCGATCAGCGGGTGGGCGCCGCGCGGGTGGGTGATCCACAGGCCCATCATGCCCATGGCCATCTGCACCATCTCGTCGGCATGGGGGTGGTACATGAAGGTGCCGGGCCGGCGCGCCTCGAACTCATAGACGAAGGTCTTGCCCGGTGCGATGTGGGGCTGGGTTAGCCCGCCCACGCCGTCCATGCCGTTGGGCAGGCGCTGGCCGTGCCAGTGCACGGTGGTGTGTTCGGGCAGGCGGTTGGTGACGAAAAGGCGCACGCGATCGCCGTGCACGACCTCGATGGTGGGGCCGGGCGACTGGCCGTTGTAGCCCCACATGTTGACGAAGAAGCCGGGCGCGACCTCGCGCACCACGGGTTCGGCCACCAGGTGAAACTCCTTCACGCCGTTGTGCATGCGCCAGGGCAGGGTCCAGCCGTTGAGCGTGATCACGGGGCGGTACGGTCGGCCGTTCGGCGGCGCCAGGGGCGCCGCCGTGTCCGCCGAGGCCTGCGACACGGGCTCGGGCAGCGCGGCCAGGGCCGCACGGTTGACGGAGGCGGCGGCGACTGCGGTGGCCGCGCCAGCGAAAAAGTGACGGCGTTGCATGTCAGTGGCCTTCGCGGGTCGGGGTGGAAGTGGTCAGGGCGACGTCGCGGGGCGCCGAGGCGGCGCCGTCCGGCGAGGTGCCGGTCAGGGCCAGCTGCAGGTCGACCTCGGCCAGCCAGAAGTCGCGCACCGCGTCGGTGGCCTGGGCGACGGCCAGGGTGGTGCTGCGTGCCTGGGCCAGCAAGTCCCAGGTGCTGATGAACATGCCGTTGTAGCGCAGCACGGCTTCGTCCTGCATGAACTGCGCGGTGGGCAGCACCTCGGCGTGCTGCTGGTGCGCCAGGTCCCAGGCGGTGCGGTAGCGCAGCCAGTGGCTGCGCGCTTCGCTGCGGGCGCGCAGGGCGGTGTCGCGCAGCCGCGCCGCGCTGCGGTCCAGCTCGGCGCGCGCGGCGGCGCTGGCCGAGCCGCCCCAGTCGAACAGCGGCAGCGGCAGCGTCAGTTCCCAGCCGCGCGTCTGCTCTCGGTGGCCACTGTCGCGCTCGGTGCTGGTGTTGCGGCTGTGGCTGAGGCCCATGTCGCCAAACAGCGCGCCCACGCGGGCCACCCCCAGCCGATCGGCCGTGGTGTCGAGGTCGCGGCGCAGCGCCCGCACGTCCAGGCGTTCGCGCAAGGCCGTGGCCTCGGCGGCATCGCCCGGGCGCAGGTCCTCGGCCCGGGGCAGCGGCGGCAGTTGCGCCGGCAGGCGCAGGGCCATGGCTTGTGGACCCCACAGGCCCAAGGTGCGGGTCAGGTCTTCGCGCGCCAGGGCGGCGGCGAGCCGCGCCCGTGCCAGTTGGGCGGCGGCGTCCTGCTGCACGCGCAGCTCGCGGGCCTGCTGCAGCTGGCTGAAGTTGCCCACGGCGGCCATGCGGCGGGCCAGCTCACCGCCGGCGACCGCGGCGTCGTGCAGGCGCGCGTGGGCCTGCAGGGTTTGTTGGGCGGCGACGGCATTCAGCCAGGCACGGCGTGCGTCGGCGGCCAGGCGCAACACCGCTTGTGCGGTCTCCAGCGTGGCGCGTTCCATCTGCCAGCCCTGCCAGCGCGCGCGCCAGGGCAGGGTGATCAGGTCCACGATGCCGAGTCCGATCTCGCGCTCCAGCTCGCGTTCGTGGGCGTTGGTGAAGCGGCCCAGCGTGAGACTGGGGTTGATGAGCGTCAGCGATTGCGCGCGCGCCGCGTCCTGGGCGGCCAGCTGCGCCAGTTGCGCCTGCAGACCGGGGTTGTTCAGCACGGCGATGCGCACGGCCGTGTCGGCGTCCACGGGCTGGGCCAGCCAGGCATCGACCTGCGCGGCGTGGTGTGCCGGATGCGGGGACGCTGGATCAAGGGCGGCGGTGGCGGTTCCCGCAGGCGCGTCGGCCTGCGGACCGGCCGCGGTGGCCGGCGACGGCAGCTCGGTGCCGGCGGGCAGGCGGCCCTGCGTGTGTCGGGCCACGTCGCTGCGCAGGCCGTCGGGGGCCACGCTCGTGCAGCCCGCGAGGATCAGCACCGTGCACAGCGCACCGGTGAGGGCGGGCAGGCGGGTCATGGCTGGCCTTTCGCAGGGTGTGAATGCGGTATGGGTGATTTCTCGTCACCTGCTGAACGCGAATTAGGGGATACCGGATGGTGTTGATGTGCTGTGTTGTCGGCGGCGGCCACGGCGGCATTGGCGGCCCGCCAGTCCCCGGTGGCGGGGGTGAGGGCCGCGGTGGCGGGCAGCGGGGTGTGGTGCAGCGGTGCGGCGTGCGTGGTCAGCAGAGGGCCCTCTGACGGCGCGGAGCCGGTGGCGGGCGGCGCCGCCAGGGCCGCGGTGCCGGTGGTCAGCGCGAGGACCAGCGCGTTGACAAGCGTGTTGGTGAGGGCAAGGGCGCGCGTTTGGGCGAGCGCACAGACGAGCGCGACGGCGGTCGCGCGGGACGGCAAAGACATGGAAGCTCCTGAGCAAATGGCGGTCGACGCGCCCGCCCCGGCCCTGGACAGGGCCGGACGCTGGACGCACTTCGGGTGTCCAGGCTCAGGAAATGGGGGGTTTGGTGATGGGCGGCAGGGCCGCGCTCACGAAGCGGCTGGTGCGCTGCAGCGCATGGCGGTCCGCGGCCATGGGCAGGCCCAGCACCAGGGTGTGCGGTTGGGCCAGGGGGGAATGGCAGACCGCACACAGCGTGCAGTGCGTGTGGCCGGCGCCATCGCCATCGTGGGGGGCCTCGCTGGCGCAATGGGCCGTGGCATCGGGCGCCACAGTCGGCGTGTCAGCGCCGTGCAGGCTGGCCGGGCCGTGGCCGGCGTGGCTTGCCAGGGACGCGCTGCCCGCGGTCGGCACCACCGGGGTGTCCATGGTCGCCACGCCGCCCATGGCCATGGCGTCGCCCAGCAGGCCACGCAGGACCAGCAGGCAGACCAGGGCAAGGGAGACGAGGCGACGCATGCGCAACATGATAGCGAGGGTGGTCGGTGGGCGGGTGAGCAAGGGATTGAGGTGTGGCCAGGCCGGTCATGCGTGGCGGCGACGTCCAGCGACGTGCCTGGTGACGCAGAAGGAACAGGCGACGGGGCTGGTCGCCCCTCGCCCGGCACGCTGTAATCTGTCTGGAGATTGCATGGTGAATGAGTATGCGTCTATTGCCTATTTTAGGATATCGACAATCGGCTCATACTGCTTCAATATTTCCATCCGACCGCTTGAATGAGGCTGTTCGCCAGGTGAAGCACGGCCGCGTGCCGGCCTGTGGCGCGTGGCGCCTCACGCAGGCGTTTGCCTGCCCACGGCCCCGGTGGCCTGGTCATGCAGCCGGCACCCGGGGGATCGAGTGGCAGGGCCGGCTGCACGCGCTCGATACATGCGCTTCAGCCCCAGCGCCGCAGGCGCAAGCCATTGGCCACCACCAGCAGGCTGACGCCCATGTCGGCCGCCACGGCCATCCACAGGGTGGCCTGGCCGCTCAGGGCCAGCGCGAAGAAGAGGGCTTTGATGCCCAGCGCCAAGCTGATGTTCTGCCACAGCACGCGGTGCGCGTCGCGCGACAGGCGCACGGTCTCGGGCAGGCGCCGCAGGTCGTCGTTCATGAGCACGACCTGGGCGGTCTCCATGGCCATGGCGGTGCTGTGCGCACCGCCCATGGCAAAGCCCACGTCGGCCGCGGCCAGGGCGGGCGCGTCGTTGATGCCGTCGCCCGTCATGCCGGTGGGGCCGTACTGCTGGCGCAGCCGGCCCAGCAGGTCGAACTTGTCCTGGGGCAGCAGGCCGCCACGGGCATCGGCAATGCCGGCCTGGCTGGCGATGTGCTGCACCGTGGCGGGGTTGTCGCCGCTCAGCACCACGGGCGTCACGCCCAGGGCCTGCAGCGCACGCACGGCCTCGCTGGCGCTGTCGCGCAGCGGGTCGGCCACGGCAAACCAGGCCAGCACGGCGTGGTCGTCGGCCAGCAGGGTGACGCTGCGGCCCTGGGCTTCCTGCGCCTGCAGCGTGGCCAGCAAGGCCTCGTCGGCCAGGCCGCGTTCGCGCATCAGGCGCAGGTTGCCCAGCACGTGGGGCGTGCCGTTCACCAGGGCCTGCACACCCAGACCGGGCAGGGCCTGGACCTGGTCCACGGCGTGCGGCAGGGCCTCGCCTGGCCGGGCCTCCCCCGGCCGGGCTTGGCCGAGTGGGCGCAGTTCGGCCATCAGGCCGGCTGCCATCGCGCGCGACACGGGGTGGTCGGACCGGCTGGCCAGCTGCCAGGCGATGGTGGCGGCCTGGGCCGTCTGTTCGGCGTTGGCCTGCGGGGCAGCCTGCCAGGCGACGAGCCGCGGCTTGCCAGTGGTCAGCGTGCCGGTCTTGTCCAGGGCGATGGCCTTCAGCGTGCGGGCCTGTTCCAGGGCGCTGCCGCCTTTGATGAGCACGCCGCGCCGCGCCGCGGCCGTGAGGGCGCTGACCACGGTGACCGGCGTGGAGATGACCAGCGCACACGGGCAGGCGATGACCAGCAGGGCCAGTGCTTGGTAGACGGCTTGGTGCCATGGCCAGTCGGCCACGAACGGGGCCAGCACGGCCAGCAGCAGCGCCAGCACGAACACGATGGGGGTGTAGACCTGGGCAAAGCGGTCGACGAAGCGCTGCGTGGGCGCCCGCGTCGCCTGGGCACGCTCCACGAGCTCGACGATGCGGGCGAGCAGGCTGCCGCTGGGCGCCGCCGTCACGCGCATCAGCAGCTCGCCCTGCTGGTTCACGCTGCCGGCGTACAGCGGGTCGCCCGCAACCTTGTCGGCCAGCGCGCTTTCGCCGGTGATGGGGGCCTGGTCGACCGCGCTGCTGCCCTGAGTCACCACGCCGTCGAGCGGCACGCGCGCGCCCGGGGCGATGCGCACGCTAGCGCCCAGCGCCACCTGGTCCACAGGCTGGCGTTGCACCTGGCCGTCGGGCTGCAGCACGTCGGCGGTTTCGGGGGCCAGGCTCAGCAGGCCGCGAATCGCCTGGCGGGCGCGGTCCATGGCCTGGTCTTCGATGCGCTCGGCGGCGGCATACAGGGCCATCACCATGGCGGCTTCCGGCCACTGGCCGATCAGGAAGGCGCCGGTCACGGCCACCGCCATCAGCGCGTGAATGCCCAGGTGGCCGCGCGCCAGGCTCTTCAGGCCGGCGCGGTACACGCCCAGGCCAGACAGGCCAATCGCCAGCAGGGCGAAGGCCATGCCCAGGATGCTCAGCCAGCCCAGGCCCGATGGCGTGTCCTGGGCCAGCCAGTGGCAGACCTCGGCCAGCAGGGCCACCACCAGCGCCGCCGCGATGCGCGGCCAGCTTGGCAGCACGCCATGGTCGTGGCCGGCGTGCTCATCGTCGCCTGGCACGGTGCAGGCGCTGCAGCTCAGCGCATGAGGCTCGTGCGCGCCTGGCGGGTGAGCAGGATGGGCCTGAGCGGGCCCGGCGCTGGCTTGATGGGTCGCGTGATCGTGGGCATGACCCGCGTGCGTGTGGGGCCCGGAGGCCGCAGAGGAGGTGGGGTTGACGGAAGGCATGTCAGCATTGGAAACCTTGAAGACACTCGAAGGTCAACCACCATGCGCGAATCCCCCTTCCACCGCATCGGCGAAGCCGCGCGCCGCTCGGGCGTGCCGGCGGCCAGCATCCGTTTTTACGAGAAGCAGGGCCTGCTGCCCGAAGGGGCGCGGGCCGACAACCAGTACCGGCTGTACGACGAGGCGGACATCCATCGCCTGCGCTTTGTGCGGCTGTGCCGCGCCATGGACATGTCGCTGGACGAGGTCCGCACGCTGCTCGCGCTGGATGGGGCGCCGGGCCGCGACGACCACGCCGCCTGCGCCACGCTGGACGAGCACCTGCACCACGTGCGCGAGCGCCTGCACGAGTTGCAGGTGCTGGAGCAGGAGCTGATGGCGCTGCGCGGCCGCTGCGATGGCACGGGCAACGCCTGCCAGGTCATCGAGGCCCTGCACGCGCGGGCCGACGCCGAGGTCGATGCCGCCGCGCCGGTGCCCCATGCCAAGCGCCATGTCTGAGACCGCGCGCCCTGCCGGCCCGCCGGCGCCACGCCCGCTTGCTGCGGCCGGTAGCTTGGGAGCGGATGGCGCCCCGGGCTCGGGTGACGCCGAGCGGACGCGGCAGCTGCTGGCCGACGCGCTGCCAGCGGTCTGGCTGGTGCTGCTCGCGGCCCTGCTGGGGCCGCTGTGGCGCTGGCCGCCGCCGGACCTGCCGCCGCCACCGGTGACCTTCTTCAGCCCGCGCGCCTACCCCGAGGCGCTGGCCGCGCACACGCACCTGGGCATGGTCTACGTCACCAGCCCGGCGCAGCTGCGCGACAGCCTGGCGGTGGCCAGGCGCCACGGCAGCCGCTTGCAGCTGGACTTCAGCACGGTGCTGCTGCAGGACCGGGCGCCAGCCCGGATCGACCGGCGCTACCGCGACGCACTGGGCCAGTGGCACACCAAGTCGTTCGCGCCCCTGCCCGAAGGCAAACTCAAGGATGTGCCGGCAGACGATGCGCTGGCCTTGCGCATGGCGTCGTACTGGCCGGTGCTGCAGGCCTACCGCGCGCAGGTCGACACCCTGTTCCTCATCGACGAGCCCTACATGCATGGCGTCAGCCACGACGAGCTCGGCCGCGCGGCCTCGCGTGTGCGGTCCCTGATGCTGCAGCATGGCCTGCGCCGGGTGCAGCTGGGGGTGGTGTTTTCGGGCGCCATGTTCGACGCTGGCTTTGCGCGGCACGTGGCCGATGGGGCCCATGCGCTGGCGGACGAGGTCGAGCGCTACCACCAGCGTGCCCAGCGCGAGGCCGATCCCCAGCACGCCGCGTGGGCCGCGCGCTTTGCACGCGAGCGGCTCACCACCTACGACCTGGCCGGCAACCTGTACGCGGGCGGCGGCATTCCGCGCGAATTCGACGTCGTGGCTTACAACCTCTACACCGCCACCCTGTTGCAGGACGCCGTGCACCGCCGGACGCTGGCCTGGTTTGCCGAGCTGGGGGCCAGCCCTGCGTGCCAGCCGTTCAAGGGCAGCGACCTGCGCGACTGGCGCCAGCGCCTGAGCTTCTACCGCGACGGCCCCGTGCAGGCCGATCAGGCGGGCGACCGCCGGCTGCTGGCGGCGGTGTTCCGCTGCAAGACCGAATCGGTGCACGCCCTGCTGCAGGCCCAGCCAGCGCGCCCGGGGCGGCGGTTCCAGCTCTGGGGCGAGTCCAGCGCCAACGGCTTCCTCGAATTCGATGCCCGCGGCCACGTGGATGCCGAGCAACCCGAGCTGCTGGTCGCCGCGCGCGTGGACGACGAGGTGGCGCGCACGCTCGCCTTCCTCGGTCGCCATGCCGACTTCTACCGCGCCGGTCTGGTGTTTTTCGTCTACGACGACACCGTGGACCCCAGCATCGGCCTGCACATCCAGGGCGCCAGCCACATGCCCGCCGTCATGGCGCGCGTGTTCCGTGCCGCGGGCAAAGCGCCGCCCTGAGGGAGCGCAGCCCGCGCCGATCTGGTCGCTGGCCAGGATGGTGCACCTGGGGGCGCCTGGACGAGCGTGTTGACAGCGCCCCACTCGGCGCGCCTCGCTCTACGCGTTCTGCACCGTCCGTCCAGGTCCACCGCCGTGCCCACGACCGCCCGAGTCGGCGCCTGTTTCGCCAGCGGGCAAGGCCATGGAACGGCGCCGGGGCGGTGACGCGCCTAAGATGGCCCGTTCTCGGTTTTCGATCACGCACAACAGAGGAGACGACATGCGGCTTGCAGGCAAAAACATGCTGGTCACGGGCGGTGCCAGCGGCATCGGACTGGCCACGGTCACGCGGTGCCTGAAGGAGGGCGCGAACGTGGTGCTGTCCGACCTGGACAGCAGCGATGGCGCGGCGCGGGCCCAGGCGCTGAACGACGCAGCGGCCCCGCACGGCGGCCGCTGCCTGTTCGTGCCGTGCGACGTGGCGCACACGCAGCAGGTGGGCGAGCTGGTCGACGAAACCGTGGCCCAGCTGGGCCGACTGGATGCGGTGTTCAACAACGCCGGCGTGGCCGCGGGCGCACCCGCCCATGCCACCGATGACGCGACCTGGCTGCACGTCATCGACATCAACCTCAACGGCGTGTTCCGCGTGGCGCGCGCGGTGCTGCCGGTGCTCTACAAGCAGCGCAGCGGCAACATCGTCAACTGCGCCTCCATCCTCGGCGTGCTGGGCCAGTCGGGCACGGCGGCCTACGCCTCGGCCAAGGCCGGCGTGGTCAACCTCACGCGCACGCTGGCGCTCGAGGCCGCGCCCCTCGGCGTGCGCGTCAACGCCATCGGTCCGGGCTACATCGACACGCCCTTGATCAAGCACCTGGAGCCGGCCCAGCGCGAGGCCCTGATCCGCCTGCATCCCCTGGGCCGCCTGGGCCGCGACGAGGAGGTGGCCAACGCCGTGCTGTTCCTGGCCAGCGACGAGGCCAGCTTCGTGACCGGCACCTGCCTGCTGGTGGACGGCGGCTTCACCGCTGGCAAGTCGTGAGCGGGGTGAATGAATCAATAGGTAGTATAGCCGGCTGTCCGTTTTGAATGAAACGGGTGTGGCTGCATACCCTAGTTTTGTTGCGGCCAGGCCTGCGCCCGCAAGTGGTGCTGCGGCGACCCGGCCGGGGTGATCCAGGCGACTGGCTGCGCGCCCGGCCCTCCCTATGATGCCGGCGCGACACGCCGTGGCGCCGCCCCAGGGCTGCCCGAGCCCGCCGCGCCGACGGTGCGGCTTGGCCCACCCTGAACGTCCCGCGCGCACCCTTTCAAGATTCCCGACTTCAGGAGACAACGTGTTCAAGCAACCTTCGGTTTTTGCGCTGTCCGTGGCGCTGGCTGCCACTGGCCTGGCCGGCCTGGCCCAGGCCGACACCTGGCCGAGCAAGCCCATCAAGGTGGTGCTGCCCTACACCCCCGGCGGCTCGGTCGACACCTCGACCCGCATGGTGATGGAGCCCGTGGCCAAGGCGCTGGGCCAGCCCATCGTCATCGAGAACAAGCCCGGCGCCAACACCACCGTGGGCACGGCGCAGCTCGTGCGCTCGGCCGCCGACGGCTACACCTTCGGCATCGTGCCGGCCTCGTACGCGGCCAACTACACCCTGTTCAAGAACCTGCCGTACAAGCACAGCGACCTCGCCCCCGTGTCGCACCTGGTGGACATCCCCATGTACCTGTTCACGCGGGCGCAGACCCCGGCCAAAAACGTGAAGGAGCTGGTCGCCTGGGCCAAGACCAAGCCGGTCAGCTATGCCTCGACCGGCCCCGGGTCGACCGGCCATTTCCTGGGCGCGGCCTTCACCCTGAAAGAGGGCATCGACGGCACGCACGTGCCCTACAACGGCAGCGCCCCCATCCTGGCCGACCTGACCTCGGGCCAGATCGATTTCCTGTTCGACCCGGCCATGGTGCCCATGCCGCACGTGAAGGCCGGCACGCTCAAGGTGCTGGCCGTGAGCCTGCCCAAGCGCTGCCCCTGCACGCCCGACGTCCCCACCCTGGAAGAGGCCGGCGTGCCGGGCTTTGTGCAAAGCTCCTGGATCGGCCTGATGGCGCCTGCGGGCACGCCCAAGGCCATCGTCGATCGCCTGTCCACCGAAATCGGCAAGGCGCTGAAGAACCCCGAGCTGATCAAGAAGCTGGCCGACATGGGCATGAGCGCACAGGGCAGCACGCCGGCGCAGTTCCAGGCCTTGATCGAGCGCGACACCCAGAACTACGCCGCCATCGCCAAGCAGGCCAACATCTCGCTCGACCGCTGAGGCGTGCACCTGGCGCGCTGACGGGCGATCGCGTCGCCCGCGCTGGTCGGGGTGGCAACCGCCGGTGATCCGGGCCCGCGGGGCCTCTTCGCTGAAGCGGGTGGCATTGCCTGCCACCTCAGCACCGGTCTCCCGCTGCGCACGCCCTGCGTGGTTGGCCGGGCATCGTTTGCCGCGCTGTCTACCACTGGCGCGCCACCGACAGCGGCGCCCAGGCCTCGGTGGCGGGGTTGTGCCACTCGATCGGGGCACGCGGCTGCCCTTGGCGCCGTCATGACCGGGTGATGACGAGGTGACGCGAGCTGTCACGGTGGCACGGCCCTTTGGCTTGCATCTTCGTCGCCTGGGCCGGCCGCCCGGACCCGGACTCGCCTCAGGCCAGCCGGGTCCAGCGCCCGGTGGGCACGTCGAGCTGCCAGCGCTCGGGCCAGTCCTCGATGAGGCCTGAGGGTCCGGGGATGTGCTTGCCGCCCCAGACCTCGATGACGCCCGGCGCCGTGAGCCTGGCCTGGTGGCCGTGGATCCAGCCGGGCATGGGCCTGGCCTGGTTGGCCCCCTCCTGGCTGGGCCCTTCCTGGCCATCCCCCTCGCACACGATGCGGCGCATCTGCAGGCTGTGGATGTGCAGGGCGTAGACCGGCGTGTGGCCGGGCTGGCGCTGGTGGTCGTGGCCCAGGCAGCCGATGACGATGACCTCGTCGCCGCACAGGGTGGCGCTGTGGTGGTCGGTGGGCGGGAACACGTCCGCCGGGTAGGCGAACACGCGCCGGTCCCAGCGCGGGTCATCGCTGCCGGCGGCGGGCGGTGTGTGCACGATGACGTCGTTGTAGATGAAGAAGTCGGGGTCGTAGCCGTCTTCGTGCTCGCCGCCGATCTGGATGCAGCGGCCATCGGGCAGCACCGTCAGGCTCTGGCCAAAGCGGTCGGTGTTCCACACGTGGGCCCAGGCTTCATCGGCAAAGCTCTGTTCTAGACCGAAGGCTTGGGCCGCGCCATAGGCCGATTCGTTGGACTCGATCATGGCCACGTGAAAGGCGCTGGTGATGTCTTCGCCGTTGTGCGTGTCCAGGCGCGGCGTGTGCTGCGCGGCGAACTCGGTGGGCGTGCAGCCCAGCAGCCACTCAGCCTGGCGCGCGTGGTCAAAGGGGTCGCCATGCGGCAGGCCCAGCCACACACGCGCGCCATGGCGGTCCAGCGCATCGGGCGGTGCGCCATGCTGCATCAGCAGGCGCTGCATGGCGGGGCTGATGGCGGCCTCCAGGGGACTGGTCAGTTCACCGCGAATGTGCACACTGGCGCCGGCCGCCAGCAGCAGCACGGCCAGGCGCAGGTCGTCTCTCTCCACCGCCTCGATCAGCAGCGTGCTGCCCAGGCCGCCCACGACGGCGTCGACGTGCACACCGGGCTGCGCCAGCCACCAGCGCATGGCGTCCGGCTCGCGCGACTCGCCCACCCAGTACCCCAGCGTGTGGTCGCGCCACACCACCTGCACGTCGGCGCCCGCGCGCCGGAGGGCCTCGAGCTTGCGCACATCGCCTTGCTGGGCCGCATATGAAATGGGCGTTCGCCCCCAGCTCTGGCGGGCTTCGAGCTGGGTGCGCAGCGCGGCCTGGGCGGGGTCGGCCAGCGCCGCCTCCAGGTCTGACGCGCTGCCCATCACCACCAGGCGGTGCAGGGGCGACCAGCCCAGCGAGGCGAAGTCGGCGCCGTGCGCGGCCATGCGGGCCAGCAGGTCGGCGCGGCCGTCGCGGGCCATGCGGTCGATGGCACGCCCATCCCAGCGCCGGCAGCCGTCGGTGGGCGCGCCTTGCGTCAGCAGCGCGTCGAGCATGGCGACCGATTTCGCCGCCTGAACGGCGTTGCAACCGTCGTCGTCCTGATGCCGCACATCGGCCCCCTGGTCCTGCCACCAGCGCACGCGGGCCAGGTCGTCGCTGTGCACGGCAGCGCGCAGGCCCGCGTTCAGCCACTGCTGCGCACTGGGCGGGGTGACCGGGAAGGTGTTCTGCTCCCAAGGCGCTGGCGTGCGCGCCACGGCACGAGCCTGGGCATCGCTGGCCAGCCAGCCCCAGGTTTTCAGCGCATCCAGCGTGCGCGCGGTGGCGGCCGGGTCGCTGCTGGCCAGGTGCAGCAGCGCGGGCCGACCCGTGGGCAAGGCCAACGCCCGCGCCGTCGCCGGGCCCGAATCCGCCGCCACGGTCTGCAGGTAGGCCTCCAAGGCGGGCCAACGCCGCTGCGCCACGAGCAGCGACACGGCCAGCGCCTGGCGGGCGGGATCGCGTGCGGCCAGCTGCATGCAGGTGGCCGCCAGGGCCGCGTCGGTCTGCCGGGTGTCCAGGCGTTTCATGGTGGTCAGGAAATTGAATGGGCAGTATGCATGGATATTCGATGTCAATTCATCGGAAGGCTGTGCATACTCCTCATCAATCGTCGCCTGGCTTGGCCGCATCGGCCTCGCCCAGCTGGTCGATCTGCTGCTGCACGCGGGTCATTTCGGCGTGGTTGACCTGGCCCACGCCCAGGCGTTCCACGGCCGTGACCAGCGGCATGATGAGCTGCCGGTAGGTGACGGAGAGCGACAGCAGCGCGTCGATCATGCGTTGGCTTTCGGCCGCCTGGCTGTTGGCGGCCAGCGTCTGGGTGCTGGCCTCCAGCGTGTGCACGGCGCGCGCCGTGGCGTCCAGGCTGGCGCGCAGCTGCTGCTGCGACTGGGCCTGGCCGCTTTCCAGCTGGGTGGCCAGCTGGGCAATGGCGGCCAGCGGCGTCGCCAGTTGCTCGGTCAGCGCGTGCTGGCTCTGCTGCAGCGGCTGCAGCTGGCGCGTCTGTTGCTCGATGAGGCGCGTCATCTGCGCGGCCAATTGCGTCGAGAGTTGTTGGCCCAGGTGCTGGCCCAATTGCTCACCCAGGCGTTCACCGAATTGGCCACTCAACTCACCACCCAGCGCCTGCACGGTGTCGGCCAGGGGCTGCTTGGGCTGCAGCTCGGCCACGCTGCGCGCGATGTCGATGAGGCCGTTGGTGACGCGGATGCTGGGGTCGTCGCTGGCGCCGCCGATCTTCTTGTGGCGCTGGTAGTCGGCCACGATGGCCTGCCAGCGGGCCTGCTCGTCCTCGCTGGGGCGGCCCAGCAGGTGGGCCAGCTGCAGCAGGTTTTCCTCGGCGCCCGTGGTCAGCGTTTGCGCTTCGCCGCGGTAGTGGTCGCGCACGAGGTTGTCGAGCTCGTCGTCGCGCATCAATGCCGTCACCTGCGGCGCCAGGCGCGTCATGTTGCGGTAGCTGCCCTGCAGGCGGAACGGCGGCTTGGTGCGGTAGGCATCGTCCTGGGCGGCCGATTCGATGTAGCCCAGGTTGACCTTGAGCAGCACGTCGCGCACCTTGAACAGGCGCTGCAGCAGTGCCTTGAGCTCGTCGAGCTCGGCCGCGCTGTAGGGGTGCGAGAACGCGCCGGGCTCGATCACCTCGCCCTGCGCCAGGCGCACCAGCAGGTGCACGTCCTTGGGCTCGCGCGAGGCCAGCGGCAGCGTCACCGGGTTGGCCGTCAGCGCGTTCTCGATGTACGAGAGCGCGAACACGGCCTCGCGGCCCGAGAGCACGTCGCCCAGGTTGTAGATGTCGGCGCGGTTGGCCAGCATGTCCGGAATGCGGAACACGTCGCCCGATTCGGTGTAGGGGTTGCCCGCCATGACCACCGCGAAGCGCTTGCCGCGCATGTCCCAGGTACGCGGCTGGCCGTTCCACACGCCTTCGATGCGGCGTGTGCCGTCGGCCAGGGCGATGAACTTCTGCAGGAACTCGGGGTGGGTGTGCTGGATGTCGTCCAGGTACAGCATCACGTTCGAGCCCATGGCCAGGCCCAGGTTGAGCTTCTCCAGCTCCTGCCGCGCCGCGCTGTTGGGCGCGGTGCTGGGGTCGATGCTGGTGACGCTGTGGCCCAGCGCGGGGCAGTTGATGCGCACGAACACCAGCCCGAGGCGGTCGGCCACGTACTCCATGAGGGTGGTCTTGCCGTAGCCCGGGGGCGAGATCAGCAGCAGCATGCCCATGCGGTCGGTGCGGGCCTGCTCGCCCGAGGCGCCAATCTGCTTGGCCAGGTTGTGGCCAATGAGGGGCAGGTAGACCTCGTCGATGAGCCGGTTGCGCACGAAGGTGGAGAGCGGCTTGGCCTGGAACTGCGCCAGGTGCAGGCGCTTTTTTTCGTCGGCCAGCAGGTCGTGGCGCAGCGCCTGCAGGGCGTTGAACCCGGCCACGGCCCAGCTGCGGTGCTGGCGCACGCGGCGCCAGAAGTCGTTGAGGTTGACCGCCAGCTGGCCCTCGTGGATGCGCGGGTGTTCGCTGCGCAGGCCCGTGGCGAGGCCGTCCAGCTCGGCGGCCACGCGGTCGCGCGGCAGGTCAAAGGCGATGGCGGTGGCGGCGTCGTCGATCCACGCCGCATGGTTTGCGGGGGTGCCGTCGCCGGCCGTTGAGGCTGCCTGCTGTTTCTCGGCATACGCGGCCACCCAGTGGCGGGCGAGGCGCCAGCGCTCGATGGGGGCGGCGGCCGCCAGGTCGCGCTGCCAGGACTGGGCCAGGCCGCCCACATCCAATTGCCGGTGCAGGGCCTGGGCCAGGTCCTGGCCCGGCGCGCTGATGCGCCAGTGCACGCCGTCGGCTTGCTCGGGCTGTGCCAGCTCGCGCACCAGGTAGCCCGCGGCTTCGTGGCACAGGGTGGCGACCAGCGCGCTGCGCTGGCCGACGCGGCCGGCGTCGCTGTCCGACGCGCTGCGCGGCAGCTCGATGGCGAGCGACGCGGCGAGGTCGGGCAGCAGGGTCTGGCTGATTTCGGGCCGCTGGCCGGCAAACTGGATCAGCTGCTGCGCGAGCTCGTCCTCCAGGGCCTGCAGCGGGCCGGGCTGGCCAAAGGCCTTGCCGATCTGCACCGCGCTGCGCGCACGCCGCAGCAGCGACTGGCGGTTTTCCTCGCGCATGCCTTCCAGCCAGTAGAGCAGGGCGAAGGCGCGCTCGGCCGCGCCATGCACCAGCAGGCCGGCGGCGCCTTGCATGGGGGCGATCAGGCGCACCAGGGTGAGCGCGTCGTCGTCGTGGATGCCGCGCTGGTAGCCCTCCTGGTAGCGGCTGGCGGCAAACCGGCGCAGCGATTCGACGGCGGCTTCGGGCAGCTCGAGCTGCGTCGATCCGGTGGCCGTGGCGGCCTGTTGCAGCTGCAGCTGCAAGGCGTCCCACCTCAGCTCGAGGTCGCCGCGCTGCACGGCGGTGAACCACTCGCTGGCCAGGTATTCGGCGCGCGCGAGCTGCGCGTTTTCAGACACCAGCGCCTGCTGCCAGAAGGGGCGCAGCGCCTCCAGGCGGGTGTCGCTGACGGGGGCCAGGTAGTCGGTGCCGGTGATCTGCCAGGCCAGGCCATCGCCATGGCCCACCAGCGTGAGGTCCAGCGGCTGCCGGTTGACCGTGAAGGTGTGTGTGCCGAGTTTGATGCCTTCGCCGCCGGCCGACAGCTCGCGCTGGTCGCGCACCGCGCGCACGGCCTGGTCGCGGGCGGTTTTCAGCCGCGTGTCGATGTCGTCGGCGGCCACGTCGGCGCCGAGCTTGCGCAGCTCCACCAGCTGCTCGCGCAGCTTGCCCAGCATGGGGTCGGAGGCGAAGTAGCTGTGCACCTGCGCCAGGTCGGTGAAACTGGCGATGCGGCGCGGGATGCCGTCGAGCACGCGCGCGGCGGCATCGCCCAGCGCCTTGGCGCGGCGTTGCTGGGCTTCCACCAGGCTCTGGCGGCGTGCCGACAGGGCTTCGTAGACGGTTTCGCGTTGCGTCGCGATGTCGGCCAAGAAGTCTTCCTGCTCGGAAAAGCGCGCCTCGATTTCCTCGAGCTGGGCCAGCAGGCGCGTCAGCGCGTCGTCGCACTTTTCGGGCGTGTCGGCCAGCTCGAGGGCGTTTTCCACCGCCTGGGCAAACAGCTTGAACTGGGCGCCGAACTCGGCGCGTTGTTCGGCCGCGCCCAGGCTGCGCCGGCGCTGGCGCGCGTCGGCGCGCAGGCGGTTGATGTCGGCATAGAGCAGGGCGATGCGGTCGAGGATGGCCGTGCGCTGCACGGCGTCGCCGCCGGGCAGGCCGCCCAGCTGCTCGCTGAGCAGGTCCAGGCCGGCCGCCTCGCGGTCCAGCGCGTCGAGCTGCTCGCCGATCAGCGTGGCGGTCTGCGCGTTCGGCAAGGCCGCGGCCACGTCGGCCAGGGCTTTCTTCTGGCCGTCGAACGCCTTGTCGTCGGCCAGGAAGACCATGGCGCGTTCGCCCACCCGCTGCTGCTCGGTGGCGATCTGGGCCGCCATCTCGTCCAGGCGGGCGAGGTCCACGTAGCGCAGCTCGCGCAGCAGGTGCAGCTCGCCCTGGCGCTGGCGCAGCTTGTCCAGCGCCACGACGAAGTCGCTCGGCGAGCGCCACATCTGGCTGGCGATCTCCGTCATCAGCTGGCGCTGCTGGCCCTCGGCCTTTTGCAGCGCGCGCGCGGTCTCCTCACGGATGGTCTCGACCTTCTCGAACTCGGCCAGCGTGGCCTGCGCGGCCTGTTCGATGGCCTGCAGGTCGGCGGCCACGCGCTGGGCTTCGTCGGCGTCGAGCCAGAAGTAGGCGTCGCGTGCGCGCTGGCTCTGGCGGATCAGGTCTTCGTAGGCCGTGCGGGTGGGGGTCTGCTCGCGCACGGCGCGTGCGATGGCCATGAGGTCGGACACGCCGCGCACCAGGTCGGCATTGCCCACGCGGCCGAAGAAGCCGGTGCCGGTGGGCTGCCTGGCGGCGTACTCCTCGGTGGCAAACGGCGTTTGCCACAGCTGCATGGGGTGCACGCGCGTGGCCTCGCCGCGCGTGGCCTGAAACACCAGCAGGCGCCCATCGGGAAAGCGGCTGTAGCCGTCGGCCAGGATGGGTGTGGCCAGGGTCTTGTCGATCAGGTTGTAGGTGAAGATGGCGTAGCAACCGGCATCGAGCGTGGAGGGGCTGCCCTGCGGCGCCGGCACGGTGCCGTAGAAGATGTAGGCCACGTCTTCGCCATTGGGCGAGCGCAGCATGCGGGTGAAGCGCAGCTGGTCGGTCAGGTCCTCGGGCAGGTCAAAGCGCTTGAACTCGCCCGACTGCAGGTAGTAGCCGCCCGGAAAGATGATGCCGTGGTCCTCGGGCAGCTGCATGCACGAGGCGCCGATGGCGTCGATGCGCACGACCTGGCGCGTGCGCTCGTTGTAGACCAGGTAGCGCGACTCGGGCTCGCGGTAGGGGCGAATCTGCAGCAGGATGAGTCGGCCCAGCCGGGCGTAGGCGACCTCGGCGTCGCCCAGGGCCTGGTTGGGGTCATCCACAGGCTCCTCGTAGATGCCTTCGCCCAGCTCGGTGTTGTTCTCGACCTTGACGGTCAGCGTGCCGCCCGTGGTTTCGACGAAGACCGTGTCGAGGATGTTGATGTGCGGGTGGGCACCGCCCACGTGCTGCTCGCGCGTGACGGTGGTCCAGGTGAAGTCGTGGCTGGGCGGCGGCACGATGTCGCGCTCGCCGCGGTTGTCCACATACTTGAGCGAGCCGTCCGACTCGCGGCGCCAGCGGAAGACGCGGATGTCGCTGGCCGTCTGGCCGATCTGGAAGGCCGCCAGCACGAACTCGTTGGTGGGGCGCAGCAGCTGCAGCGTCGCCTGC
Source organism: Comamonas serinivorans (assembly GCF_002158865.1). NCBI lineage: Bacteria > Pseudomonadati > Pseudomonadota > Betaproteobacteria > Burkholderiales > Comamonadaceae > Comamonas > Comamonas serinivorans. Next base: position 680,085 of record NZ_CP021455.1, read on the forward strand.
TTGTAGTAGGTGTAGAGCTCGTTGAAGTCCGACAGGAAGCGCGCGTCGTTGAGGAAGGTCTGCTCCATGGGCACGCGGACCAGCTCGTCGGTCTCGCTGCCATCGGCGCTGTCGCTGTGGTGGTTCAGCTCGTAGACCGCGAACACGTCGTCCACGCTGGTCTCGCGCCGCAGCCCCATGAACACGTTGTAGCCGAAGAGCAGGCGGTTGCCCTTGAGGTAGACCAGGTCGCGCGGCACGCAGTTGTGCTCGGTGCGGGCGCGCAGGCGCGTGAGCAGGTGCTGCTCGCGCTGGCCAAACTGCTCGATGCGGGCGGCGTTGAGCTGCTGGGTCTTGGCCAGCAGCTGGTCGCCTTGTGCCATGAGGCGCTTTTTCAGCAGGTCGTAGCTGCTGGAATCGGCCACGCTGGCGTCAATGGCGTCGGCGGGCGGGGTGACGGCATCGGTCATGGTGGAAGACGTTCCTGTGGCGTGCGGGCACGCGGATCAAATGTGGGCAGTATGGTGGTGTTGCCGTTTTCTCTGAAACGACCATGAGTGGATACTGCTGGCAAGGAGGGGTTACTGCGGCCAACGAAACCGGTGGCACGAGATCGGCGACAGTGGCCTGTCCCAGCGCCTGCCGGTGCAGGCCACAGGGCCTGCACCGGGTTGGCGCCCCAGTGCGCTGCCTGTTGGACTGGCGGCGCGGGGGCGGGCTCGGATCACCTGGGGGGCAGGCCATGCACAGGCTGGACCGGTGCAGGGGCGCAGGGGTCATCCAGGTGCAGGGCCTGCAGACCAGGCCGTTGGCGTTCACGCGGCCCCATCGGGTGGCGTCAGCCGGGCTTGCGCAGCGAGTCCAGCAGGCTGCTCAAGGCCTGCTTCTGCTGCGGCGTGCCTTCGCGCATCAGCTTGGCCGCAAGCGCCGTCACGCCCAGGTTTTGGAACTCGCCAGCCGACTGGCCCGCGGCGCCCAGCAGCTGCGACAGGTCTTCGACCACGTCGCGCTTGCCTTCCAGCTGGTCCTTGAAGGCCACCTGCAGCGTGTTGCTCTTGGCCACGGCGCCGTCGATGCCCTTGCCGACCGACAGCGCACGCACGAAGGAGTCGAAGTAGTCGCCCTGGCCGCCCACGATGTCGATCTTGGCGTTCTTGAGCGCGGTGCCCAGCACCTCGGCCTGTTCCTTGGCGATGTGGGTCTGTGCGTCGATCTGCTTGAGGGTTTCCAGGTGCGCGTACTCCAGGCGCATGCGGTATTCCTCGTGCTCGCGCGTGTCAGCGCTCATGGCGGCCATGGCCTCGAACTTCTCCTTCAGGCCACGCGCTTCGGCGCTGAACTTGGCTTCGATGTTCTGCGCCTCGGCTTCGCCGGTCTTGCTCAGCGCCATGGCTTCGGCCGTGCGCACGTTCGCTTCGGCGTTGCCGACCTTTTCCTTGCCCTCGGCTTCGGCGTCCATGCGGGCGCGCAGGCCGGTGGCTTCGGCCACGGCCTGGGCCTCGATGACCTGGGCTTCGGCGCGGCCGACCTTCTCCTTGCCCGTGGCTTCGGCTTCCAGCGTGGCCAGCTTGGCGCTGGCGGCGGCCATGTCGATCTTGGCCTGGGCCAGGCCCGGTGCGGCGGTGATGGCTTCCAGGCCTTCGGCTTCGCGCTTCTTGGCCTCGGCGTCGCGCTCGGCCACCTTCAGGCGGGCATCGGCCAGCAGCTGCTCTTCGGCGGCCTTGTGGCGGGCCTTGCGCTCCTGCGTCTCGGCGGCCTTGATTTCCATGGCAGCCTTTTCCTCGGCCTCGGCGTTGGCGGCGATCACCACGGCCTTGCCGGTGCGGTCGGCTTCGGCGACGGTGCGCACTTCCTTGATGGCCTCTTCCTGCTCGGCGACGGTGCGCTCGACCACGATGCGCTCCCGGATGACGTCGGCAATGGCCTTCTTCTGCACTTCGACAGCCTTGTCCTTGTCGATCCGCTGCAGCGTCACTTCCTTCTCACGGGCCACCACCTCCAGGTCGCGGGCGCGCGTCACGCGCTCTTCCTCGATGGCCACGGCGCGCTTGCGGTTGTTCTCGGCCACTTCCTTTTCGCGCAGCACGTTCTCCTGCTGCACGGCCAGCTGCTGCTCGGACTGCAGGCGCGCCAGTTCGGCGCGCGTGTGTTCTTCGGCCTTGATCTTGGCGGTTTCGGCCTCTTCGCGGGCCACCGTGGACTCGACCTCGCGCTTTTGCTTGGCCGTGGCGTCGGCCTGTTGACGCTCCAGCTCCAGCAGGGCTTCCTGCGTTTCCACGTTCTTCTTCTTGATCTGCATCTCTTCGTTGCGACGCAGCTCGTTGGTGACCACGTTCTGCTGGGCGGTCAGCTCGGTGATCTTGCGGATGCCTTGCGAGTCGAGGATGTTGTTCGCATCCAGGCGCTGCAGCGGCGTCTGCTCCAGGTAGTCGATGGCGGCGTCTTCGAGCGCATAGCCCAGCAGGTTGTCGCCGATCTGGTTCACGATCATTTCGCGGAAGCGGTCGCGCGCCTGGTACAGCTCCTCAAAGTTGAGCGACTTGCCCACCGTTTTGAGGGCTTCGGAGAACTTGGCCGAGAACAGCTCTTCGAGCGTGTCGTGGTCCGAGGCACGCGCGCAGCCGATGTTCTGCGCCACCATCAGCACGTCTTCCTCGGTGTTGTTCACGCGCACGAAGAACTTCACCTTGATGTCGGCGCGGATGTTGTCGGCGCAGATCAGGCCCTGGTCGCCCGAGCGGTCGATCTCGATGGTCTTGACCGAGACGTCCATGTACTCGGCCTTGTCGATGATGGGCCAGACGATGCCACCCGAGAAGGTGACCTTGGTGGCGCCGCTGAACTTGTTGATGATCAGGGCCTGGCCTTGCTCGACCTTGCGGAAGAAGCGCGAGATGGCCCACATCGTGCCCATGAGCACGACGATGATGCAGGCCGCAACGGCGAGGACGACGTAAATGGAGCTGGACATGGCGGTCGTTCAGTGAAAGGTTGAAAAGGTGAAGAACGGAGTATGGGTTGGTTGCCGTTCAAAAATGAACGGCAGCAGGCGCATACTGCAGGTGTTGAAGGCGTGGCGGCGCCGGCTCATGCGTCCAGCGCTTCCACGCGGTAGCGCTTGGCGGCCGCGTCGTACTCGACGATCAAGGCCTTGTCGCCCCGCTTGAGGGGGTTGGGCGTGTCGGCCCAGATGCGGATGTTCAGCGGCGCACCGTGCTGGGACACCTCGGCGCGGCCGACAGTGGGGGTCACCTCGGAGGTCCAGATCACGCATTCTTGGCCCACGAGCGAGGCGTGCGTGGTGGCGTAGCGGGTGCGGAATACGCCGCGCAGCGGCCGCACCAGGCGGGCGGTGATGACCAGCGACAGCCCGCTGGCGGCGACGAGCACGCCGGCGCCGGCCACCCAGCGCAGCAGCTCGGTCGGCACCCAGCGCACGAACCAAATGCCCGACAGCGCGGAAATCGTCCAAGCCACCAGCACCAGCAGCGAGGCGACGACCGAGATCGGCACGCCGTTGAGGCCGAACGCCACGAGGTAGCCCGCGAGCGTGCCGAGGTCGTCGGTGTGGCCGTCGGCGTGCAGGTGGCCGTGGCCCACGTCACCGACATCGCCCGCGTCGCCCGACTCGCCCAGGTCGACGAGGCCGAACGTGGCCAGCACCCAATAGAACAGCACCACGATCAACAAGACCGTGAACACCGCAGTCGGGAAGCCGAAGATGACAGACAGGAATTCGGACATGACAACCCCGTGTTGTTGTTATGGGCGGCGCCTTGGCGGCCCTCCTCCAGGACGCTTTCGATGGTCAATCATGACATGGGACGTTGACGCGCCCGCTGCCAGGCACGCACCGCCCGCTCAGCGCGCCTTCTTGCGCGAGCGCACGGCCGAGCCATGGAAGGCCACCAGCTCCTGCGTGGCCGCCTCCTTGATGGCCAGCCGGTCTTCGGCATTCAGGCCGTAGCGGCTGGCCAGCAGCGCGTAGTCCTCGGCGCTCAGCGTCACCGTCAGACGCGGGCGCTTGGGCTTTTCACCAACGGGCAGGCCCAGCACCTTGCGGATTTCGGTCGAGGTCGAGACGTTGTCGTGAAAGGCCGCGACGCGCACGGCCTCCATGACGGCCTCGGACACGTCAAACGCCACCTGCACCGCGCGCAAGGCCGTGTCCGAGCCCTGCCAGCGCTCGGGCCGACGCGGTGCCGGGCTCATGATGCCGAGCTGCCCTGGCCGTTGGGCGTGGGCGCGGCCGCGGGGGCTGCCGGCGACGCGGCCTGGCCGCCCTCGCGCCTGGCCTTGAGGCGCGCCATGACGTCGGCGGCGCGCGCCTTGTCGCTGGGGCCGATGCCGGCCTCGGCCAGCTTGCGCTCGAGCGCCTTGTGGCCGAACTCCTGGTCGAGCTGCTCGGCGGCGGCCATGCGGTCGGCCAGGTCTTCGTGCCGCTTTTTGATGCGCTCCAGCGATTCGCGGGCCGACACCAGGTTGGAGCCGGTGGCGCCGATGCTGTCCGAAATGCTCTGCGTGGCGCGGTAGACGCTTTCGGTGGTGCGCGCGATGCCGATTTCGCGCTCGTGCTCGCGCACCTTGGCCTCGGCCGCGCGGATCAGGTCCTTCAGGCGCGCCACCTGCATGGCGAAGTTGGCGTGGGCTTCGGTCTGTGCCTGCAGCTCGGATTCGAGGCCGGCCACGCGTTCGGCCACTTCGAGGGCCAAGCCCTCGTTGGCCTTGTCCAGGGCCTGCACGGCCAGGTCTTCGTGGCGGCGGATCTCGCCGCGCAGGCGCTCCATGTCGCGGGCGGTCTGCATCTCCTTGGCCATGACGGTGGCCAGCTCGGACTTGGCTTCGGTGATGCTGTGCTTGGCGTCGACGATTTCCTGTTCGTAGATGCGCGTGGCGTTGCCGTCGACCACGCTTTGGCCGAGTTCGCGGGCGCTGCCGCGCAGCAGGGTCACGAGTTTCTTGATGATGGTCATGGGGGTGCTCCTAACGGAATCGTGGGGGTCAACGCAGGAAGTCTTTGAGCGCGTCGAGGGCGTCGAGCGCGTTGTCGCTGAGCACGGCCACCTCGTGCGCCACGTCTTCGGCGCGGGCGGTTCGGGCCAGTGCGCCGGTCAGCACGTAGCGGTTGCCGACGCGGCCGAAGGACGACAGCGGCACGGCGGGGTTGAGGTCGAGCAGGGCCTCGTGCAGCTGCACCCGCTGGTCGGGCTTGACCTCGTCTTCGGTCCACAGGTAGCACAGGCAGATCAGCTGGGTGCCCGAGCTGGTGACGAAGATGGGCAGCTCGTCGCGGCCCTCGATGCTGACCTGGATCACGGGGACCTCGCCCGAGATGGGCTGGAGCTGGACGGCCACGCCGCCCATGACGGCCGAGGTCAGCACATCGAGGTTGCCCAGTTGTTGATGCAGTTCGGTCATCGAGTCCTCCAGGGTGTTGAGGGGACGGTGTGTCCCGGGTTTTGACACATTATGTCGTTGTGCGACATTTCATGTCAATGAATCGGGGCGTCATCGCGTAACGGACTGTGCGTGGCCGTTGGGGGCTGACGCCTGGGAGCGATGGGGTGATGGTCCTGTTGCCACAGGCAAGCACCATGGGTTCAACGGCCAATGGGGTCTGTCTCGGCGTGCACCTGCGTCCTGCGCCTTGCAAGAGTCGGCTGGTCGAGCACGCGTGCGGGCGCCAGATCCGTCGCATGGCATTTGCCGATGGTGGCCGCACGCTCACGAGACGGGCCTGCAGCCGGCCGGCGCCTGGCCTCAGGCGCGCGCCTGGTAGCGCGACTCGATGCGTTGCACCGTGGCCAGCAACTGCGGGCGCACCTCGCGCATGAACTGCTCGGGCGAGATCACCACGGCGGCGGCCGCGGCGTTCACCACCATGAGCGGCAGGTTGTCGCTCACGCGCATGGGCACGGCGATGCCGTTGACGTCGGGGCGCCAGTCGCCGAACGAGGTGACGCAGCCATGGGCCGCGAGGTCGGCCTCGGCCTGGCGCAGACCGACTTCGTGCAGGCGCCAGCCGACGGGGTCGAGTGCGGCCAGGCGCGCCTCGAGCTTGCGCCGCGCGGCTTCGGGGGCGCCGGCCAGGTAGCCGCGGCCGGCGGCCGAGTTGGCCAGCGGCAGGCGCGAGCCGATGCCCAGCCGCAGCGTGAGCACCGCATCCTCGCTGCGGCAGTTTTCGATGTAGAGCATGGACAGGTCGTCGCGGATGGCGAGCGCCACCATGGTCCCGGTGTCGTTGGCCAGTTGCTGCAGCAGGTCGGTGCTGGCGGCTTTCACGTCCAGGTGGGTCAGCGTCGTGCCGCCCAGGGCGATGGTCTGCAGGCCCAGGCGGTAGCGGCCGGTTTCGGTCACGGCGTGCAGGTAGCCCAGCTGCGTCAGCGTGTAGGTCAGCCGCGTGACGGTGGACTTGGGCAGCTGGGTGCGCTCGGCCAGTTCGCGGTTGGACAGGCGCTCTTCGCCCGAGCGGAAGGCGCGCAGCACCGACAGCCCGCGGGCCAGTGCGGTGACGAAGTGGCGGTCGGACTTGGCGTTGGGGCTGACGGGCATGGCGGGGGACTCCCTGGCGGGCGAACTACTTCCAGGCGAACTGGGGCTGGTCGAAATGTGCCACGCGCGTGGCGCGTCCGTTCAGGCAGAGTTCGCGGAACTGGTACAGGAAGGCGGCCGTGGGGGCGGCGATCCAGCTGGTGCCCACCGGCATGCGCAGCACGGGGTGGGGCGAGTGTTCGGTGGCTTCCAGCATGGGCGCGTCGGCCCGCAGGAACTCGTGCACCGGGATGCGGTGCACGCTGGCGACCTCGTCGGCGTTGGGCGCCAGCGCCCGCGCCTCGCCGGCCCAGACCACGACCGGCGTGATGACGAAGCCCGAACGGGTGACGAAGTCATCCAGCCGGCCCAGCACGGCGTCCGGGGGCAGGGCCAAGCCGACTTCCTCGTGCAGCTCGCGCAGGGCCGCCTGCTCGGGCGTTTCGCCGGGCTCGATGCGCCCGCCCGGCAGCGCCCACTGGCCCGCGTGGTTCTTCAGGTGGCGCGCGCGGCGGGTGAGCAGCAGGGCCGCCTGGGTGCTCCAGTCCGCCGGCGCCGCCAGGCCCTCCAGATCGCCCCCCGTGCCTTCGTCGATCACGGCCAGCACCACGGCCGCCGCGCCTTGCCGCAGGGTGTGGGTGTCCTGGGCATGGTGCACCTCAAAGCCAGCCAGGTGCGTGGCCATCAGGGTGTGGAGCTGGTCGTCGCGTTGCATGGCGGCCAGCTTAGCAGCGGCCTGTGCGTCCGGCGCGGCCGCTTGTGACAGGTCGTCTGTGACCGAAGGGCCTGAGCGTGGCAGCCTGCGCGGCGGCTGGGCGAAGGCCGTCGCCCCGGCCCCGCGCGAGGCACACCTCAGCCTGTGGCGTGGGCCGGGTCGCCGCAGCGACGCAGCGCTCAGCACAAACCCGCGGGCAGGCATAGCATGCGGACCCTATGTCCAGATTTGCAAGCCTTCGTCCCGTGCTGCCCATCCTGCTGGGTGCGTCCGTGCTGCTGTCCGTCAGCATGGGGCTGCGGCAGAGCTTCGGCATCTTCATGCCGCCCATCACGCAGGACCTGCACGTGACCGTGGCCCAGTTCACGCTGGCCATCGCGGTGCAGAACCTGATGTGGGGCATCCTGCAGCCGCTGGCTGGGGCGCTGGTGGTCAAGGTGGGCTACCGTAGCCTCATGCTGACGGGGGCCATCCTGTACATGGTGGGCCTGGTGCTCATGGCCACGGCCCAGGGCATGCTGCCCATCGTGCTCGGCGCGGGCGTGCTGATCGGTGCGGCCATGGCTTGCACGGGCACGGCCATCACGCTGTCGGTGTCCACCCGCGTGGTGTCGCCGCAGGCGCGCTCCATGGCGCTGGGCGTGGTGTCGGCCGCGGGCTCGCTGGGTTCGCTGGTGGCGGCGCCCCTGGGGCAGTGGCTGCTGCAGGGCCATGGCTGGCGCATGGGCATGCTGGGCTTCATCGTGCTGGGCCTGCTGATGCTGCCCGCCGCCTGGAAGGCCGGCGGCGTGGACCGCTACGCCGCGGACAACCCGCGGCCGGCCGCGCTGGGCGACGACAGCACAGCGCGCCAGGCGCTGGCGCAGGCTTTCCGCAACGTGCCCTTCCTCATCACCGCCTGCGCCTTCTTCGTCTGCGGCATGCAGCTGCTGTTCCTCAGCACCCACCTGCCGGCTTACCTCGAGCTGTGCGGCATGGACCCCATGCTGAGCGCGCAGGCGCTGGGCGTGATCGGCGGCTTCAACGTGCTGGGCAGCCTGTTCTTCGGCTGGGCCGGCGGGCGCTGGAACAAGCTGGCCCTGCTGGGCCTGATCTACGTGCTGCGCTCCATCGTGGTGGCCTGGTACTTCATGCACGACCCCACAGCCAGCAGCACCCTGGTTTTTGCCGCCCTCATGGGTTTCCTCTGGCTGGGCGTGAGCCCGCTGATCGCCGGGGCCGTGGCCGAGATGTTCGGCCTGCGCTGGCAGCCCATGATCCAGGGCGTGGCCTTCTTCTGCCACCAGATCGGCAGCTTTGCCGGCGCCTTTGGCGGTGGCCTGATCTACGACGCGCTGGGCAACTACAACCTGGCGTGGCAGCTGGCCGTGCTCGTGGGCGCCATCGCCGGGGTCGTGCAGATCCTCACCGGCCTGTTGCGGCCATCATCGGGCGCTTCGGGGCCGCTGCTGAAGCCAGCTTGATGGGTATGGGGCTGTCCCCGTTCAACATCAAACGGGTTTGATTGCATACTGCCGTTGAGATCCATTCGCGACATCAACAGGCGATGTTGCCCTCGATCCTGGGCGGTGGCCCTGCGGTGCTCATCCGACTGCCCTTGGCCGGGGCTGCCCATGACCCGGTGACGAGGGGGCGCACCCCATTGGCCCTCGCCGCGCAGGGCGGTGCGAGGCCCGCTCAGGGCGGCGCGGTGGCTGCTTCCAGCTGCAGCAGGTAGCGGCGCGCGTGGCGTCCGCCATCGTCCTCGGCGCCGCACATCTCGGCGCTGGGCTGCAGGCCGCCGCACACACGGGGCCGCTCGGGGCGGCCGAACAGGCGGCAACCCCCGGCTGCATCGAGCTGCACGCAGGGCACGCCCGCGGGCTTGCCCTGGGGCATGCCGGGAATCGGCGAGCTGATGGACGGCGCGATGCAGCAGGCGGCGCAGCCGGGGCGGCAGTTCATGGCGGTGGGGGCGGCTGGGGATCGGGTTCGGGCTCGGCGGTGGACGCCGGCGTGGGCGGGCGCCGCTTCGGCGTGGGCGCCAGGTAGGGTACCAGGGTCAGCACGCAGAAGGCGAGCACGGCACTGAGGATGGCCGTGGACTCTTCGCCCAGCCCGATGGCGATGCCCACCGCGGCCGTGAACCAGATGCCGGCCGCCGTGGTCAGGCCTTGCACGGCCTCGCGGCCCCCGGCCTGGCGTTTGAGGATGGCGCCCGCGCCGAGGAACCCGATGCCGGCGATCACGCCCTGGATCACGCGCGAGGCCTCGTTCAGGTTGGCACCCAGCTGCTGCACCACGCTCACCGTCAGCGCCGCGCCCATGGCCGTCAGCATGTGGGTGCGCAGGCCCGCGGCCTTGCCCTCGGATTCGCGCTCCCAGCCCAGCAGGCCGCCGAGCAGCGCCGCCAGCAGCAGGCGCAGCACGGTGCGCGTGATCTGGCCGACGTCGTTGAGGTCGGAGAACTCTTGCGCGACGGCCGCTTGAACCTGCGGCCACCAGGCGGCGCGCGCGGGCAGGCTGGCCAGCAGCGCGGTGAGGGGAACGAGGACGTGCAAGGCGGTCATGGGCAGGCGAAACAGGCACGGGGATGCGGCCATTCTGGCCAGCGCGGCGGTGCCCGGGTGTCGGTTCAGTCCGATCCTGCTGTGCGCCTGCAGGCGGTGTGGCGGTGCGGCAGGCGTGTGGCGCGGGCCTGCCGAGCGGGCCCGACCTGCTTGGACCGCCGGCTGCCCCAAGGCCCACCGCGCCCAGGCGGCGACGAGGCCGCTTGACCGTCGGTGCGTCCAACAGGCTGCGTCGGAGGCCGGCAGCCGGGGGCAGGAGACAGGGGCAATCGGTGGGCTGATCGGCGGCCCGGCTGACGGCGGATCGCAACACGGAGACGGATGATGGTCAGCCCGGCGGTCGGGCCGTGGTGGCGGATGTCGACCACGTGCCGGGCGTCCCTGAGGCTGTGCACCGCTTGCGCGAAGTGGTGTCAGCTCGGCCACGCCTACTCGGCCCACCCCGAGGGCCTGTGCGGCCTTCCAGCTGCCTGCAGCCGGAACAGCTGGAGCAACACGCGATTTTTCAAACGGTGTTCAATGGGTATGGTGTCTTGGCCGATGTCAGGCCATCGAGAAGCCGCGTATACACCTGCAGCTGGTGCGCCGCCGGTCGACGAGGTTGCTTCGTCCTGCGCTACAGTGGCGCCCCATGCACACCGCTTACCTGTGGCTGCTCGTGGCCATCGTGGCCGAGGTCATCGCCACCTCCTGCCTCAAGCTGTCGGCCGGCTTCACCCGGCTGCTGCCCAGCCTCGTCACCGTCGTGGGCTACGGGGTGTCGTTCTATTGCCTGTCGCAAACCCTGCGCAGCATGACCATGGGCGTGGTCTACGCCATCTGGTCGGGTGTGGGCATCGTGCTGATTTCCATCGTCGGCTGGTGGATGGGGCAGAAGCTGGATGGCCCGGCCTTGGTGGGCCTGGGGCTGATCATCGCGGGCGTGCTGGTCATCAACCTGCTGTCCAAAACCGTGGGGCACTGAGCCGATGGGGGCGGTGCTGGCGGTCACGCTGCCGTTTTTCGTGCTGGTGGGCCTGGGCTATGTGGCCGCGCGCGGGCGCCTGCTGCCGCTGGAGGCGGTGCCCGGCCTGAACGCCTTCGTGCTGTATTTCGCGCTGCCCTGCATGCTGTTCCAGTTTGGCGCGCAGACGCCGGTGGCCCAGCTGTTCGATCCGCAGGTGATGGCGGTCTGGCTGTCGGTGGCGGCCATCCTGGTGGGCCTGGGTTGCCTGCTCGGGGCCTGGGCCGGCCGCAGCGGGCGCGATGCGGCCTTCGGCGCCCTGGTGGCCACCTTTCCCAACACCGGCTTCATGGGCGTGCCGCTGCTGCTGGGCCTGCTGGGCGCATCGGCCGCCGGGCCCACCATGGCGGCGGTGATGCTGGACATGGTGGTCACCAGCTCGGTGTGCGTGGCCCTGGCCCATGTGGGTGGCGGCGGCGGCGCGCAGGCCGTGCGGCAGGCCTTGCGAGGCGTCGCGCGCAACCCCATGCCCTGGGCGGTGCTGGCGGGGGCCCTGGCCAGTGCGCTGCAGTGGGCGCCGCCCCCACCCGTGGCCAGCGTGGTGGGGCTGCTGGCCGCCGCGGCCACGCCGGTGGCCTTGTTCAGCATCGGCGCCGTGCTGTGGCGGGCGCGCCAGGCCACGCAGTGGCCGGATGGCCCACCGGCTGCCGGCGCGCGTGCGCACCTGGACCTGTGGGGGCTGGTGCTGCTCAAGCTGGTGCTGCACCCGCTGCTGGTGGCGCTGGTGCTGTACCTGGCCATGCGGCTGGGCCTGGCCATGCCGCGCGAGGTGCAGGTCACGCTGCTGCTGATCGCGGCCCTGCCCAGCGCCGGCAACGTTTCGCTGCTGGCCGAGCGCTTTGGCGCCGACAACGGCCGCGTGGCACGCGTCATCCTCTGGACCACGCTGTGCGCGGTGCTGAGCTTCAACCTGGCGGTGTGGCTGGTGCTGCCGCACGGCGCCTGACCGCATGGCGGCCGGCCGCCAGGGCCGCCCGCCCGTCCGCGTTTCTGGCCGTCGCGCCCGGTCAGCCCGCAGCCCGCGAGAAGGCGGGACGGCGGCAGGGGCGCTGCGCAACCCGGCGCGTCATCTGTGGTGCAATGTCGCGCCTGATCCTCTGGAGCACTGTTTGCCTGACCCCCTCTTCATCCGGGGCGCACGCTGGGCGGCCCCGGTCCTGTTGCTGGCCGGGCTGTGCGCGTGCAGCCTCACGCCGCCACCGGCGCAGGTGGCCACCGCGGTGCCCGCACGCTGGCACCTGGACGACGCGACACCCCCATCGCCCGCCGCACCGGGCCAGCCCGCTGCCGCGCCCGTGGCTTCGTTGCATGACGCCTGGCAGCAGCTGAACGACCCGGTGCTGCTGCAGCTCATCGCGCAGGCGCTGGCCGTCAGCCCCGACGTGGCCAGCGCCCGCACCCGGGTGAGCGAGGCGCGCGCCGGCCTGATTGCCGCGGGCGCTGCGCGCCTGCCCACGCTCGATGGCCAGCTCTCGGCCACGCGCAGCAACGCCGGCACGACCACGGCCCAGGGCGGCACCGTGCCGGCCACGGTGTTGCAGGCCGGCCTGCAGTCGCAGTGGGAGATCGACCTGTTCGGGGGCCGGGGCGCCGCCCACGAGGCCGCCAGCCGCCGCGCCGAGGCCGCGCTGGCGCAACAGGCCGCAGCCCACGTGGCGCTCGCGGCCGAAGTGGCCAACGCCTATTTCAACGAACGCGCCTGCAGCCAACAGTGGGACGTGGCGCGCGCCGATGCCGAGTCGCGCGCCCACAGCGCGCAATTGACCGCGTTGTCGGCCCAGGCCGGCTTCACCGCCCCGGCCGATGCGGCCCTGGCGCGTGCCGCCGCGGCCGATGCCGCCGCCCGCACGCGCGACACGCAGACCCAGTGCGCCGTGGCGCGCAAGGCCCTGGTGGCGCTCACCGCCAGCGACGAGGCTGCGCTGGCCCAGCAGTTGCAGGACGTGCGGCTGCGCGAAGCGTGGCCGGTCATGGCTGCGGTGCCCAGCGTGCCGGCGCCCCTGCTGCTGCAGCGCCCCGACGTCTTCGCGGCCGAGCAGGCCGTGGCCGCCGCCAGCGCCGACGTGGGCGAGGCCCAGGCCCAGCGCTACCCGCGCCTCACGTTGACGGGCAGCATTGGCCGCATGCAGACGCGCGCCCTGGGCGTGCATGCCAGCGCCGACACCTGGAGCCTGGGGCCGCTGGCGCTGTCGGTGCCGCTGTTCGACGGCGGCGTGCGCCGCGCCAACGTGGCCACCAGCCAGGCCCGCTACGACGAGGCCGTGGTCGGCCTGCGCGCCACCGTGCGCGACGCCGTGCGTGAAGTCGAGGTGGCCTTGACGCAGCTGGCCGCCAGCCAGGCGCGCAAGACGCAGCTGCAGACCGCCGTGGCCGACTACCAGCGTTACCTGCGCGCCACGCAGGCGCGGCACGACAACGGTTTGGCCAGCCAGTTCGAGCTGGAGGACGCGCGCCGCACCTGGCTGGCGGCGCGCCTGTCGCTGGTGGGCGTGCAGCGCGACGAGGCCCTGGCCTGGGTCAGCCTGTACCGCGCGCTGGGCGGCGGCTGGCAGCGGGACGGTCAGGCGCTGGCCGACGCCGCATCCGCCACGCCGGCGTCACCGGCCTCACCGACCACGGCGTCGCCGTGACGGTGTTGATTTCCTTGCTGTATCACCGGGCAGCCGTTTGTTTGCAAACGTCTGCCGTGGCATACCCATTCACCTGTTCTTGATGGAAAGCGTTGGGGCCCGTTCATGACACCACGCCTGATTCCCTGGTTTGTTTCCACCCCTTCGGGGCCTGCGCCTGCGGCGCTGCCGGCCTCGCGCCGCGCCGCATCGACCCCGCCTGGTCGCCTTGCGGCCCGCCGTTCGACGCCCGCCTGGGCGGCCGGCGCCCTGGTGCTGGCGCTGACGCTGGCGGGCTGCGGCCGCTCGTCCGACGGGCCCGGCCAGGCGCGGCCTGACGAAGCCGCCAGCGCACCCGCGGCGGGGGCCTCGGCGGCCGAGGCGACCCGGCCGGCGCTCACGGTCAGCGTCGCCGCGCCCGAGCGGCAGGAGTGGCCCGTGACGCTGGACGCCAACGGCAACGTGGCCGCCTGGCAAGAGGCCAGCGTGGGCTCGGAAAGCAACGGCTTGCGCCTGGCCGAGGTGCGCGTCAACGTGGGCGACGTGGTGAAGCGGGGACAGGTGCTGGCCGTGTTCTCGGGCGACACCGTGCGCGCCGATGTGGCCCAGGCCCAGGCCAGCCTGGTCGAGGCGCAGGCCAATGCCGCCGATGCCCAGGGCAACGCCGAGCGCGCCCGCGCGCTGGCCGAAACCGGTGCGTTGAGCCAGCAGCAGATCAACCAGTACCAGACGGCGGCCAAGACCGCGCAGGCGCGCGTCGAGGCGGCCCGCGCCGTGCTGGCCGCGCAGCAGGTGCGCGGCCGCAACGTGCAGGTGCTGGCGCCCGACGACGGCATCATCTCGGCGCGCAGCGCCACCGTGGGCAGCGTGCTGAGCGCGGGCACCGAGCTGTTCCGCCTGATCCGGCAGGGCCGGCTCGAGTGGCGCGCCGAGGTGCCGGCGCATGAGCTCGAGAAGATCCAGCCCGGCCAGCGTGCCGAGCTGGTGCTGCCCAGCGGATCGAGCGTGCAGGGCACGGTGCGCGCGGTCGCACCCTCGCTGGACGACAAGACGCGCAACGCCCTGGTCTACGTCGACCTGGCGCCCCACGCGGGCGTGAAGGCCGGCATGTTCGCGCGCGGCCGGTTCGAGCTGGGCCGCCAGGCCGCGCTCACGGTGCCGCAGGTGGCCGTGGTGCCGCGCGACGGCTTCAACCACGTGCTCGTCGTGGCGGCCGACAACCGCGTGCGCCTGCACAAGGTGCAGCTGGGGCGCCGCCTGGGCGAGCGCGTCGAGCTGCTGGAGGCGCTGCCTGCCGACGCGCGGCTGGTGGTCGACGGCGCGGGCTTCCTGAACGACGGCGACCTGGTGCATGTGGTGCCGCCGCTGCCCGCCGCTGCGGCCTCGGCGCCGGCTTCCGGGCCGGCTCCGACCTCGGCGTCCGCCGCATCCGCGCCTGCGGCAGCCTCCTCAGGCATGGCGCCGGCTGCCTCCGCCTCGGCGCCACCGGCGACGGCGGCGTCCACGCCGGCGTCGGCGTCATCGAACTGAGGTGGCCATGCACACCCTTCACTGCATGTACCCCCGCGGCCCGGCACGGCGGCATCCGTGGCCGTGCCGGCCAGCCGGCCACCCGGCCGAGTCGGCTGGGCCGGCGCCTGTGGCGTTCCAGCCAGCGGTCCCCAGACCGTGCGGCCACACGGTCACGCCGCGCCCGGTTGCGGTGGCCCGTGCTGCCGCGCACCGTGCGTCATGGAGCCCCTCTGTCTTGATCCAATCGAACACGGCATTTCAGCACGCCATGATGGGTATGGTGCTGTTGCCGTTTGACATGAAACGGGCATGCGGGTGTACTGCCTTGCAGGGCCAAGTCGCGAAAGGAGGACTCGCATGAACGTGTCCGCCTGGTCCATCCGCAACCCCATCCCTGCGGTGATGCTGTTCGTGCTGCTGACCCTCGCGGGCTTGGTGGCGTTCAAGCAGATGAAGGTGCAGAACTTTCCGGACATGGACCTGCCCGTGGTCCTGGTCACGGCGGCCCTGCCCGGTGCCTCGCCCTCGCAGCTGGAGAGCGATGTCGCGCGCAAGATCGAGAACGCCATCGCCACGCTGCAGGGGCTCAAGCACGTCACCACCACGCTGACCGATGGCTCGGCCACCATCGCGGCCGAATTCATCCTGGAGAAGCCGATTCAGGAGGCCGTGGACGACGTGCGCTCAGCCGTGAGCCGCGTGCGCTCGGACATGCCGCAAGACCTGCGCGACCCCATCGTCACCAAGCTGGACCTGGCCTCGCAGCCCATCCTCGCGTTCGCGATCGCCTCGGACCGGCTGGACGACGAAGGCCTGTCCTGGTTCGTGGACGACACGGTGGCGCGGCGGCTGATGGCCGTGCCCGGTGTGGGTGCGGTCAACCGCGTGGGCGGGGTGACGCGCGAGGTGCGCGTGGCGCTCGACCCCGCGCGGCTGTTGGCCTTGGGCGCCACGGCGGCCGATGTCTCGCGCCAGCTGCGCCAGGTGCAGCAGGAGAGTGCCGGGGGCCGTGCCGACCTGGGCGGCAGCGAGCAGCCCGTGCGCCTGATCGCCACCGTGGCCTCGGCCGACGAGCTGCGCCGCCTGCAGATTCCGCTGGCCGACGGCCGCCGCATCGTGCTGTCCGACGTGGCCACCATCGAGGACACCGTGGCCGAGCCGCGCGCGGCCGCCGTGCTCAATGGCCAGCAGGTCGTGGGCTTCGAGGTGGCGCGCAGCCGCGGCGCCAGCGAGGTCGAGGTGGGCGGTGGGGTCGAGCAAGCGCTGGCCCAACTGCAGCAGGATTACCCGCACATCCACCTGACGCGCACGCTGGACTTCGTGAAGATCGCCTCGGAGGAGTACGACGCCTCGATGAAGCTGCTGGTGGAGGGCGCCTTCCTCGCGGTGCTGGTGGTGTGGCTGTTTTTGCGCGACTGGCGCGCCACCATCGTCTCGGCCGTGGCGCTGCCGCTGTCGGTGATCCCGGCCTTCATCGGCATGTACCTGCTGGGCTTCTCGATCAACATCATCACGCTGCTGGCGCTGTCGCTGGTGGTGGGCATCCTGGTCGACGACGCCATCGTCGAGGTCGAGAACATCGTGCGCCACCTGCGCATGGGCAAAAGCCCGTACCAGGCGGCGATGGAGGCGGCCGACGAAATCGGCCTGGCTGTGATCGCCACCACCTTCACGCTGATCGCGGTGTTCCTGCCCACGGCCTTCATGAGCGGCGTGGTCGGCAAGTTCTTCAAGCAGTTCGGCTGGACGGCCTCGCTGGCGGTGTTCGCCAGCCTGGTGGTGGCCCGCGTGCTCACGCCCATGATGGCGGCCTACATCCTCAAGCCGCTGGTGGCCACCGAGGAGAAAGACCCACGCTGGCTGGCGACCTACATGCGCTGGGTGCAGGCCTGCCTGCGCCACCGCCTGCTGACCATGGTGGGCGCGACGATCTTCTTCGTCGCCTCCATCGCCATGATCCCGCTGCTGCCCTCGGGCTTCATCCCGCCCGACGACAACGTGCAGACCCAGGTGCGCGTGGAACTGCCGCCCGGCACCAAGCTGGCGCAGACCCTGCAGATGGCCGAGACCGTGCGCCAGCGCCTCACGCAGATCGACCACATCGGCGACATCTACACCGCGGTGGGTGCCGGCAGCGCGGGCGCCGATCCGTTCTCGGGCAACTTCGTCGAAGCGCGCAAGGCCACGCTCACGCTGCAGCTGGCGCCGCGCGGTGAGCGGCCCAAGAAGCAGGTGATCGAGGCGCAGATTCGGGCGGCGCTGGCCGACCTGCCGGGCGCGCGGTTCGGCGTCGGCCTGGGCGGCTCGAACGACAAGTACGTGCTGGCGCTGTCCAGCCAGGACCCGCACGCGCTGAGCGAGGCGGCCACGGCGGTCGAGCGCGAGCTGCGCACGCTGCCGGGCATCGGCAACGTGACCTCGCTGGCCAGCCTGGTGCGGCCCGAGATCGTGGTGCGGCCCGACTTCGCGCGCGCCGCCGACCTCGGCATCACCAGCGCGGCCATCGCCGACACGCTGCGCGTGGCCACCATGGGCGACTACGACAACCAGATCGCCAAGCTGAACCTGGCCGAGCGCCAGGTGCCCATCCTCGTGCGCCTGAAGGACAGCGCGCGCGAGGACTTGGACCTGCTCGCCAGCTTGGCGGTGCCGGGCGCGCAAGGGCCGGTGCGCCTGGGCGAAGTGGCCGACCTGGCGCTGGCCGGCGGGCCGGCCGTCATCAGCCGCTACGACCGTGCGCGCAACGTCAACTTCGAGATCGAGCTGGGCGCACGCGGGCTCAGCGATCTGACCGAGGCCGTGCGCCAGTTGCCGGCGGTGAAGCACCTGCCGCCCAGCGTGCGCATCATCGACATCGGCGATGCCGAGGCCATGGGCGAGCTGTTCACGGGCTTTGGCCTGGCCATGCTCACGGGCATCGTCTGCATCTTCATCGTGCTGGTGCTGCTGTTCAAGGACTTCCTGCAGCCGGTCACCATCCTGGCGGCGCTGCCACTGTCGCTGGGCGGGGCCTTCGTCGCCTTGCTGATCGCGGGCAAGAGCTTCTCCATGCCCTCGCTGATCGGCCTCATCATGCTGATGGGCATCGCGACCAAGAACTCCATCCTGCTGGTGGAGTACGCCATCGTCGCGCGCCGCGGCCACGACGGCCACGATGGCCAGCCCGCCGTGGCGGGCCTGAGCCGCTGGGACGCGCTGATGGACGCCTGCCACAAGCGCGCGCGGCCCATCATCATGACCACGCTGGCCATGGGCGCGGGCATGCTGCCCATCGCCGTGGGCTGGGGGGCGGCCGATGCGAGCTTCCGCTCGCCCATGGCCACGGCCGTCATCGGCGGCCTCATCACCTCCACCGTGCTGAGCCTGCTGGTCGTGCCCGCCGTGTTCACCTACGTGGACGATTTCGCGCAGTGGCTGCTGCGCCGCTGGCGGCGCTGGCGCCACCCGGCGCAAGGGGCCGAATCGCCGGCTCGGGGTTGATGGAGTGGTGGCAGGCAGTATGAGGTGATCGCCGTTCATTGGTGAACGGGGTTGTTTGCATACTGTCAGATCATTTGCTTGGGCTGTCGACGGCAGAACGCCTCTGCTTCCGGGGCAGACGGGCGCCCGCTTCACGGGAACGCACCGTCTGTCCCAGCCGCGGGCCGGGGGCGTGAACGCACCCAACGGCGCAACAGGCCTCGCCGGTGCTCCGTGTTCCCTCGCAATGCGGGCCCGCGCCGTCCCGCTGAACCGGCTTGGCGCGCGTGCCTGGGCCGAAGCGTTGAACCACAGCCCCACCACGCGCGCATGCGCCCACTCGAACCGGTGCCGTGGAGGTGTCCATGGACGCCGGGGCGACGCGATTGCGCCACACGAGCCGCGCCGCGTGAGGGCCGGCAGCATTCACCCAGCCCCGCGAATCTGCGCGTTTGATGGCAGACGCCTGAGCCTTCGCGCGCCATGCCTCATGCCAGGCGTGGCCTGCGAACGGTGGCGCACGACATGGCCTGCGGGTCAGGCGCCGTTCTCATCCGTTGGGCGAGGGATTGGGTAAAACACCTAAATATTCCAATTCAGGTCTCAATAAAATAAAAAGTCTAAAAATGGAATAAATCAGGGGGTCGTCATGACAATCATCCTGCGCTGCTTGGCGCATCTGTTGGTGTGGGCGTGCGCATGCAACATGGCCTGGGCGACCCATGGCCGGTCGATGGACCTGCACTGGAGCGTGCCGGATGCGGCTGATCCGCTGACTGTGCAGTTCGAGCTGTCGTACGTGGTGCGTGCGAGTTTTTACGGTCCCAATCCGCCCGCCACGTTGACCCACAGCCTGGCCTTCGCGACCGACGCGGGAGCCGGCCTGGGTTCACGGCCCATCACCGTGCGCCGGGTGGGGCAGGGCATGGATGCGACAGGCGCCGATGGCCGTTACCTGGTGTACCGGGGGACGGTCACGTACCGGTTTTCGGCCATGGGCATCTACACGGCACGGTTCTCGCACTGCTGCCGTCCCAGCAACCTGGCCAATGGCAACAACGACAAGGACCAGCAGGTGATCGCCCGTGTCGTGCTGGACAACGCGCAGCGCAGCGGCCCGCTGATGGCGGTGCCGCCCGTCATCAACCTGACCGCGGGGGCGCTCAACACCCTGAGCTTTCCGATGCTGGACCCCGATGGGGATGCCACGCAGTGCCGCTTCGCCACCCCGCAGGAGGCCGGTGATGGAAGCATCGTGACGCAGCCCCGCCTGGGCAGCCAGTGGATGACCCTGACCAACAGCGACAACACCTGCACCTTGACCTGGGACTTGCGTGGCGTGGTGGGCAACAGCTTTCATGCCTTGCCGCTGGTGCTCGAGTCCACGCACAACGGCCAGGTCAGCGCTGCCGCTGTGGACCGCTACGTCATCGTGACCGATCGCCACTTCCCGATCTGCACAGGCGGCGGGCAGATCGCCCTGCAACCGAATCAGGTGTTCGCCACCCGTTTTGAGGCGAGCGGCAACTCCGACCTCGTGTTCTCCACCATCGGTGCGCCGGCGAGCGGCAGCTTCAGCCCCGCGGTGGGCAGCACGGGCAGCAGCCCCATGGCGGTGGATTTCGGCTGGACCCCCACCACGGCCGATGCCGGCAACAACTTCATCTTCCAGGCCGTGTTCCGCGACGCCACCAACATCGAGGGCTATTGCAACTACGTGATCAACGTGGACACGCGCAACCCCGACGTGTCCGTGCAGCCGGTCGCCGATGTGCTCATCGGCCGCAGCACCGTCATCCAGGGCCAGGCTGGCAACGTGGCGGCGAATCAGCCCGTCGACCTCACCTTGACCGACAGCCAGGGCCAGGTGGTGCCGCTCTCAGCCCTGGTCCAGGCCGATGGCCGCTGGCAGGTGACGGCGCCCGGTACGCTCGCGCCTGGCGTGGTGACGGTCCAGGTCCGCCTGCGGCATTTCAACGTCCTGCCGGCGTCCACCCAGTTCGAGGTGTTGGTGCCCGCCATCCAGATGGACCCCATCGCCGATGTGGTGCTGGGCTCGGCGGTGGCGCTGCACGGCACAGTCACCCCGGCATTCGACGGCACGATGGTGCTGACCTTCACCGACAGCGCGGGCCAGACGCATACCTTGACCACGCCCCTGAGCAACGGCGCATGGCAGGCCAGCGGTCCGGCTCAGCTGCCGGGCGGTCCAGTGAGCGTGCGCGCCACCGTGCAAGGCATGGCGGCTGTCCCGGCGGCCCAGGGCAGCTTTGAGGTGCGGGTGCCCATGCTGAGCCTGAACCCCGTGGCCGATGTGGATGCCGGGGTGGCGCCCCAGCTGTCCGGCAGCAGCACCGAGGTGCTCAGCGGCACGGTGGACGTGCAGCTGACCGATGCGCGCGGCCAGACGAGGACCGTGTCTGTGCCCTTGCAGGGCGGCGTGTGGTCGCTGGTGGGGCCGACCGACCTGCCGGTCGGGCCTGTGGACGTGCAGGTCAGCCTGCAGGGCATGGCAGGCGTGGTGCCGGCGACCGGGCAATTCAGGGTGCTGGCGATCGCGGCGCCGGCCCCCGTGCCCGTGAACGCGGGCTGGGCCCTGGGGCTGCTGGGTGCGGTGCTGGCCGCCTGGGGCGCCAGAAGGCGGCCGATCCACGCATGAGCATCTGTCCACCTGCGTTCTTCAGGAGCCGCAGGTGGCGGCATACCCATGACGGCTGGCGCTTGGCTGCTTCGGCGGATCGCGACGGCAGACAACGCACCCATGGCACGCTGTTGGCAACCGTCCAGGTGATCGCTGGCTGGGTACGTGCTTGAGAGCGCCTGGGGTCGGCCAGGTGCCAGACCGGGCCGGTCAGCGCAGGAAGGCTTCGATCTCGCGCGCCAGCAGCTCGGGCTGGTCGTGGTGCAGCATGTGGCCGCATTCCGGGATGGTGAGGCTGCGCAGCTGGGGCACCACGCCCAGGCGCTGGTCGAACTCTTCCATGGTGTAGCGGCGCTGCCACCAGCGCTCGAAGCTCTGGTCGGACGCCTTGATCATCAGCGTGGGCGCCTCGATGCAGCGCCACAGCGCCAGGATCTCATCCACGCGGTACTGCGTGGCGCTGGTGATCTTGTTGGCCGGGTTGCCCAGCAAGCGCCAGCGCTGCACGCCGTCCTCGTGCATGACGGGTTCGGCCCACTGGCTGGCCAGCCACAAGGCCTTGTCGGCCGTCAGGCGCGGGTTGGTCTTTTGCAGGCGCTTGGCCACCAGACTCAGGTGGTCGTAGTCGCGCAGGCCCATGCGGCCGTCGTGGTAGCGGGCCATCTCGTCCATCCAGCGGCGCAGGCGGGTGATGACCTCTTCGGGCTCGGCCGCCGGCTGGCCAAAGCCTTCGACGTTGATGAGGCGGCGGATGCGCTCGGGCCGCAGGCCGGCGTACTGCATCACCACGTTGCCGCCCATGCTGTGGCCCAGCAGGTCGATGGGTTCGGGCATCTCCAGCACGTCGAGCAGGCCGTCCAGATCGGCCAGGTAGTCGGGGAACCAAAAGTTGTCCTGCTCGTCGGCGCGCGTTTCGCCAAAGCCGCGCCAGTCGAGCGCGATGACGGGGCGGCCCACCAGGAACTCGTCGCTGAAGGCGTCGACCATGAACTGGAACGACGCGCCCACGTCCATCCAGCCGTGGCACAGCACCAGCGGCGGCGGCACGGCGTCTTCCGGAGCCATCTGCGTGGGCTGCCACACGCGGATGCGGTACTCGAGGTTGCGCACCGGCGCGGTCATCACCTCGGGGATGCGGCGCGGCTGGTAAGCGGCCACATCGGCCAGCGGGAAGGTGTCGGTGTCTTGGTCGAACATGGGGTCCGGTGGCGCAGGCGCCGTCGAGGAGTGCAGATGCGCGCCATTGTGCGCACGCCGCGCGTCACCGGGCGACGCCTGATCGACAGCGTGCCGCGGCGTGGGTGGTTGCGCGCGGGGTGGCCCGAGGCGATGGCGGTGGCGGGTGAGTGAGGGTGTTTGGGGTATGCGTCAATTCTCGATGTAAATAAATCGAGAATCTGCGTATACCCCACGAAAAATCAGGTCGCAGCAGGTTGCTCGGCCACCACCTGGGCGGCGACGCGGAAGGCGTCGATGGCGGCTGGCGCGCCACAGTACACCGCGGTCTGCAGCAGCACCTCCTTGATCTCGTCAACCGTGACGCCGTTGTTCAGCGCGCCCTGCACATGGGTTTTCAACTCGTGCGGGCGGTTCAGCGCGGTGAGCATGGCCAGGTTCAGCATGGAGCGGGTTTTGCGGTCCAGGCCGGGCCGGGTCCAGACCTCGCCCCAGGCGCACTGGGTGACCCACTCCTGCAGGTCGACGGTGAAGTCGGTGACGTTGCTCAGCGCGGCGTCGACGTACGCATCGCCCAGCACCTCGCGGCGCGTGGCCAGGCCACGTTCGAACATCTCGGGGTTGCTGGGGGCAAAGGGGCGGGTCATGGGGCTCTCCGGTGGTGGGGCGAGCGCAGAGCATAGGGGATGCCGCGAGCGGGTCCATGGGGTCCGAAAGACGCGCGCGTGCCGGGGAGCGGGGCGGATTGGGGGGCGGCGCACCGCCCAGGTGAAGCACGCTGACGGCGGAGGGCCCGCGGTGGCGGGGCGGCCTGGCCGTTGCAGCGGCTTGGGCGCTGCACCACAGCCTGACACGGCTTGGCCCGGCCCGGCCCGGCTCGGCTCGGCTCGACTCGACTCGACTCGACTCGACTCGACTTTGCCGCTGGGCGGGCCAGGTTCGGTCCCCACGGCTCAGGGCCGCGTTGCCGTACGGGTTCGACCATCAGCCAGTGCCGGGTCCGTCATGGCCCACCGCATCGACCGACGCGTCCTCCCCGGCTGGCACCGAGCGCCGATCCAGCAAAAAAAGGCCCGGTCCGGCGGCCGAAAGGCGACCGCGGGACCGGACCCATGCTTGACCTCAGGCGGTGATCGATGAGGAGGTAGTATGGTGGTGTGGTCGATTCATATGAATCGGAAGGCACGCCATACTGCGGCAATCGATCAGAGTCCGACGCGCCTCACTCCGAGATGCGCGTGGGTTGGCCGACGGCGCCTGCGGCGATCTCACCCTCGCTGAACGGCACCTTCAGCCACTGCTGCTTGCTGTAGCGCGCGCTGTAGTCGCCGTAGTGGGGCGAGGCCGGGTCGTCGGACAGCGAGAAGGTGAGGAAGCTGTACGCCTCGACGCCGCCGCTCGGGAAGCTGACGACCTGCATGTACGAGTTGCCGTGCGGCTGGTCGTCCATGGGGTAGCCCTGGCTGGTCAGGCGGTACTCCGAGCAGTTGATGGTGAAGTAGCCCACGCCACCGCAGCCGCCGTACAGCGGCAGCCGCGAGCCGTCGCGGGTCAGGTAGACCACGCTGCCCCGGGCGGCATCGAAGGCGATGCCCGAGCGCTGCACGGCTTGCACCGCCTGGTCGAAGGCGGTGGCCAGCGTGCTGCGCGCGGCGGGGTTGATGTCGCGCGGCGTGTTCAGCGGATCGGCCGGGTCAAAGGCGGTGAGGTACAGCGCCGACTCGGTGAGGCTGCTGGCCGAGAGGTTCATCCAGAACTCATCCCAGAGGTGCGATCCGCGCGAGCTGGCGGTGCCGCGTCCGTCCCAGGCCTGCAGGGTGGCGCAGGCCGTCTGGCGCGCATCGGCGCCGTCGCCCTGGCACAGCAGGGCCAGCACCTCGTCCTTGAAGCGGGCCGATTCGATGCGGCTGTCCAGCACCATCTGGCGCACGATCTCGCTGGTGGCGAGCTTGCCGGCGTAGCCATCGGTGCCGGCCAGGCGCTGCACGGCCATGCGGTGGCCCAGGCGGGTGCGCAGGCTTTGGGCCTGGGTGCCCGCGGGGCCGAAGATGGCCGGGTAACCGGTCAGCGGGGCGTTCACGTTGGTCAGCCAGTAGCTGTCGTTCATGTTGCCCACGTAGTCGGTGCGGCGCTGGCTGGGCATGCGGCTGACGCCCACGGTGCCGGGCTGCACGGAATCGGCGTCGCTCTGCCAGTCACACGCGCTGCGCGAACCGTCGAGCACGGGCACACGCGGCAGGGCCACGGCGGCCGCGGCCGAGAAGGGCGTGGCGCAACTGACCAGCTGCGCATCGGGCACGTTGGGCACGGTGCCGATGTCGGCGTACCAGACCTCGGCCGAATTTCGGCCGGCGGCGATGGTGTTGACCCAGGGGATGGCTGCCTCTTCGCGCTGGATGCGGGCGAACTCGTCGAGCGAGCCGGCGCGGCTCCAGCGCATCCAGTTGCGCACCGTGCGGTAGTTCAGTGCGTTCACGTCGCGGATGACCACGGCGCTCTGGGCCGTCCAGCCCAGCGCGGGGTGCAGGCCGCTGAGGTTGATGACCGGGCCCTGGTCGGTGGCGTACATCGTGCGGGTGACGGTTTCCTGGCCCGAGCCGTTGCGCACGCTGACGCTGATCTCGCGTGCCTTGAAGGCCGTGGACTGGCCGTCGCGCAGGTAGCGCGTGGGGTTGGCGGGGTCCAGCGTCATCACGAAGAAGCCGAAGCGCCGCGCGGTCGACACGGTGTGGCTCCAGGCCACGTTCTGGTTGAAGCCGATCTGCGGCACCGGGAAGCCCAGGAACGACACGCCGCTGACGTTGACCTGACCGTCGATGGTGAGTTGCATCTGGTAGAAGCGGTCGGCGCCCTTCCAGTACCAGTGCGGGTTGCCGAACAGCAGCGCGCTGCCGCCCGTGGCCTGCTGGCCAAAGCCGTACATGTTGCTGCCCACGCCGGCTTCGCCGCCCACCTGCAGCTTGGGCGCCTTCATGCTGCCCGGCGCCAGCGTGGGCAGGCCGCCGGCGCCGGTCTGGCCGCTCTTGGCGTCGCCGGCATCGGCTGCCTTGGCCGGGGGCTGGGCGTTGGCGATCATGGCCACGAAGTTGCTGTGTCCGCCGGCCAGGTTGGCGGCCAGGGCGCGGCGCCACAGGTCCTTGGCGGTGATGGGCTGCACCCACTCCGCGCTGCGGCAGGCGGCGTTGCCCGTGGCCTGGCCGCCGCGGGCTTCCTTCACGTAGCGGTTGTAGCCGGCGGCAAAGCCAGCCATCACCTTCAGCGCGTCCTCGGGCTGCGCGTCCATCATGGCCTGCACGGCGTCGTCGTTCACCACGTGCTTGAAGAAGAAGTCCGAATCGAGGTTGCGCGGCTGGTCGATGGTGGTGGCGTACACCGCGTTGGCCTCAGCGCCCAGGTAGCGCGAACGCTCGCCGCGGTAGGTCAGGAAGCTGTCGGCCAGCGTGCAGAGATTGTCCTGCGCCTGCGCATAGCCCACGCCATAGCCCAGGCCGGCCCAGTTGCTGGCCTTGATGTGCGGGATGCCCATGGCCGTGCGGCGGATTTCGGCGCTGAAGTCCTTGCCCGTCGGCGGGGTGGGGTCGTCGTCATCGCCCGAGCCGCCACAGGCGGTCAAGGCCGCGATGGCAACCAGCGACAGGCCCCAGCGCAGAGGGTGGCTGGCGCTGGGAGGACGCGCGCGGCGCGCGCCAAGGTCAAAACCATGCATGCAAGTGTCTCCGAGTGTTGTTGTCGTCCGCCTGGTCACGGCGTGCAGCACCCCACAGCGGTGCTGGCGGAGCAGGCGGGGCTCAGCGTAGGAGACTGCGGCCGTCCGCACATGCGCGTTTACCCGCGTACCGTGGCCCCATGCGGGAATGCGGCGTGCGGGGCCTGGCGCGTCCGGGTCGTTCGGCTGCGAGCGCCTGCCGCTTGTCCTGCCCAGCGCTTCCCGTGCGCCCCGGGCGGGGTCAGCACCGTGGGCTGGTGTGGCCTGTGCATGGGGGGCCGATGCAGGGCGCGTGCTGGAACGGGTGGAGGTGTGCGGAGGCGCATGGCCAGGCGGTGCGAGCTTCACGCGCTGAGTGATCAGGCACCGTTGCGAAAGGCGCTGGCCTCACGCTGAATCGAGGTGGCCGGGCAGTTGCAGACGGCACAGGCGGCGGCGCACGGGTCAGTTCGGCTGGCGCCCAGATCGTCGCCGACATGGGCCACACGGCGGTGCTGGTGAGCCGGAGCTTCCAGATGGGCGAGGGGGCGTGGGGCCTCTCGGTGCAACGCGGTGGATGCGTGCCGCTGCTCGATTGGAATTCTATTGAACGATGCAGTATGGCGTTATTGCCGTTTGTGCTGCATCGGAAAAAAGTTGATACCCTATGCGGATGTCTTGATGCCTGCCCATGACCCTGACCCTAGCCCGCGTGAAGCGGGCCAGGGTCTGGTCAGCGCGAGCGCGCGTCAGAAGAAGCCCAGCTTGTTCGGGCTGTAGCTGACGAGCAGGCACTTGGTCTGCTGGTAGTTGCCCAGTGCCACCTTGTGCGTTTCACGGCCGATGCCCGAGGCCTTGTAGCCGCCGAAGGTGGCGTGGGCCGGGTAGGCGTGGTAGCAATTGGTCCAGATGCGGCCGGCCTTGATGGCCCGGCCCATCTTGTAGGCCGTGCTGCCGTCGCGGCTCCACACGCCGGCGCCCAGGCCGTAGATGGTGTCGTTGGCGATGGCGATGGCCTCGTCCATGTCCTTGAAGGTGGTCAGCGCCGCCACGGGGCCGAAGATCTCCTCCTGGAACACGCGCATGTCGTTGCGGCCCTGCAGGATGGTGGGCTGGATGAAAAAGCCGGTGTCCAGGTCCTGGCCCATGAGGTTGCGTTCGCCGCCGATGATGGCGCGCGCCCCTTCCTGCTGCCCGATCTGGATGTAGTTCAGGATCTTGTCCATCTGCACCTTGGACACCTGGGCACCCACCATGGTCGAGACATCCAGCGGGTGGCCGGTCTTGATCTTGGCCACGCGCTCGCGGGCACGCTCGATGAAGCGCTCGGCGATCGACTCCTGCACCAGGATGCGCGAGGGGCAGGTGCAGACCTCGCCCTGGTTCAGCGCGAACATGGCCAGCCCTTCCATCGCCTTGTCGAAGAAGGCGTCGTCCTGGTCCATCACGTCGGCGAAGAAGATGTTGGGGCTCTTGCCGCCCAGCTCCACGGTCGAGGGGATGAGGTTGTCGGCCGCGGCGTGCAGGATGCGCTGGCCCACGGGGGTCGAGCCTGTGAAGGCGATCTTGGCGATGCGCTTGCTGGTGGCCAGGGCCTCGCCGGCCTCTTTGCCGAAGCCGTTCACGATGTTGACCACGCCCGGCGGGATCAGGTCGCCGATCAGCTCCATCAGCACCAGGATGGAGGCGGGCGTCTGTTCGGCCGGCTTCATGACCACCGAACAGCCGGCGGCCAGCGCGGGGGCCAGCTTCCAGGCCGCCATCAGCAGCGGGAAGTTCCAGGGGATGATCTGGCCGACCACGCCGATGGGCTCCCGGAAGTGGTAGGCCACGGTGTGCTCGTCGATCTCGGAGATGGCGCCTTCCTCGGCCCGCAGGCAGCCCGCGAAGTAGCGGAAGTGGTCTACCGCCAGCGGCAGGTCGGCCGCCATGGTTTCGCGCAGCGGCTTGCCGTTGTCGATGGTTTCGGCCACGGCCAGGGTGTGCAGGTTCTGCTCGATGCGGTCGGCGATCTTCAGCAGCAGGTTGGAGCGCTCGGTCACCGAGGTGCGGCCCCAGGCGTCCTGCGCGGCATGGGCGGCGTCCAGCGCGCGGTTCACGTCCTCGGCATCGGACTGCGCCACGGTGCAGAACACCTTGCCCGTGATCGGCGACACGTTCTCGAAGTAGCGCCCGGCCGAGGGCTTGACCCATTTGCCGCCAATGAAGTTGTCGTACTGCTGCTTGTAGGGGTAGGCGACGTCGATCTGGAATTGCTTGAGGTCGAACATGTTCATGGCGTTTGTCTCCTGTTGGGTTTGGGCTCAGCCGGTGGCTGGCGCCCGGTCACATACAAGCTTCATGCCAGCTCGGGGCTGCCGGCGCACAGGCCGCCAGGCTGCGTGTCTGCAGGCATCGAGTGGGCCGGGCCGAGCTGGCCGCCTGTGACAGGTTCTGTTCCAAACTGGAACAGGACCTGTCACAGCCCGGACGCAGGCCATGTCGTGATCTGTCACACCCGCCGTGGCGGCCTTTGGCTATAGTGGCCCGCACACCCCGATGTCCGCACACGGACACACCCGGCCCGGCCGCCCGGGCCGCGCGCTCAGGAGACAAGCATGCGCAACGAAGACGGCCTGCAGCAGGCCAGGCGTCACCTGCTGGAACAAGGCGTGGTGCTGCCCAGCGCGCTGGATGACCGCCTGGCGCGGTCCTGGCAGCGAAGCTGGAATGCCGGCCTGGCCCCCGACTCGCGCGGCGAAGGCCAGGGGCCGGTCACCGGCCCGTCGTTCGCGCGCCTGCTGCAGCGCAACGCCCAGCTGCTGGCCTTTGCCCGGCCCGTGATGGACTTCATCTACCGCCAGGTGCGCGGCCACCACAGCATGCTGGTGCTGGCCGACGCGCACAGCACGCTGATGCACACCGTGGGCGACGACGGCTTTCTGGACCAGGCGCAACGCGTGGCCTTGCGCTGCGGCGAGTCCTGGCACGAGCGCGAGCGCGGCACCAACGCCATCGGCACCGCGGTGGCCGAGCGCACGGCGCTGCAGGTGCGGGCCGGCGAGCACTACCTGGCGCAGAACGGCTTTCTGCATTGCTCGGCGGCGCCCGTGTTCACGGCCCAGGGCGAGGTGGCGGGCGTGATCGACATCTCGGGTGACGCCTTTGCCTCGCAGCCGCATGCGCTGGTGCTGGCCAACAGCGCGGCGCGCATGGTCGAAAACAGCTGGCTCAAGTCGCGCTACCCGGAGCATGTGCGTATCCACCTTCATCCGCAAGCGGAGGGCCTGGATACACCGGCTGAAGGCATCGTGGTGTTGACGACAGAGGGCGTCCTGGTCGGTGGCAACCCCGAAGGCATGCGCATGCTGGGGCTGTCGACCGGCGATTGCTTTTCGCTGCGGCTGGAGGATCGCCTGCAGCACCGCTTGGCCAAGCTGCTGGCGCAGGCCGGCAAGCTGCCCCAGGCGCTGTACCTGCCCGACGGCGAGCGCCTGCACATGCGCGTGCACCGGCCCGAGCCCCGGGTGCTGCGCCCGGCCCCGCGCGCGCGGCCGAACCAGCCTGCGTCGGCACCGTCCAGGCCGGCAACGGGTGCGTCACCGGTTGCGGCCCCTGAGGGCCCTGACGCCCTGGCCCGCTGCGACACGGGAGATTCGCTGTGGCAGCGCGCGGCGCGACAGGCCAGGCGACTGTTGCACACCCCGGTGCCGCTGCTCATCCTCGGCGAATCGGGCGTGGGCAAGGAGGTGTTTGCACGCGCTTGCCACGACAGCGGCCCGCGGGCCGGCCAGCCCTTCGTCGCCATCAACTGCGCAGCGATCCCCGAGTCCCTGATCGAGGCCGAGCTGTTTGGCTACGCGCCGGGCGCCTACACGGGCGCGCAGCGCAGCGGCAGCCCCGGCCGCATTCGCGAGGCGGACGGCGGCACCCTGTTCCTCGACGAGATCGGCCACATGCCGGTGCTGCTGCAAACCCGGCTGCTGCGCGTGCTGCAGGAGCGGCAGGTCACGCCACTGGGCGGCGGCCCCCCCGCAGGCGTGGACTTCGCCTTGATGAGCGCCACCCACGCGGCGCTGGACGAGGCCGTGGCCGACGGCCGCTTTCGCCGCGACCTCTACTACCGCATCAACGGCTTTGCGCTGCGCCTGCCGGCCCTGCGCGAGCGCAGCGACTTCGACGCGCTGGCGCTGCGCATCCTGCGCGGCTTCATGGGGCCGGGCGAGGCGGATGAAGCGCAGGGGCCGGCCGATGCCCCCGGCGCCGGCAAGGCGTGCGAGGGCGCTGGCGCCTTGCCGGTGGCGCCCGACCTGCTGGCGGCCCTGCGCCGCTACGACTGGCCGGGCAATGTGCGCCAGCTGAGCAGCGTGCTGCAAACGGCCTGTGCGCTGCGCGAGCCCCACGAGGCGTTCATCGGGTGGCAGCACCTGGCCGACGACGTGCGCGAGGCCTTGCGCCGCCACGAACCCGGCCTGGCCGGTGCTGGCGTCGAGGGCGTGGGGTACGACACCGCGGCCGCGGCGACGACTCACCCCGTGGCCAAGGAGCGTGCTGCTGCCGGTGCGTGGCAACCAGGACCGGACACGGGCAGCCTCAAGCAGCTGTCGCACCAGGTCCTGCAACGCACGCTGCAGACGGTGAATGGCAACGTCAGCGAAGCCGCGCGCCGCCTGGGCATCAGCCGGCAGACGGTGTACCGGCGCTTGCGCTCGGCGAGTTGATGCCGCGCCGGCCTGCGGCGCAGGCCATTGCCATGCCGGGGTGTCGCTCCGGTTCAGCCGGTGTGTCCGGGCTCACGGCGCATCCTCGGTCCTCAGGGCCGATCGCTGCCAGGCGCACCACGTCAGTACATCGGCGGCCTGGGCATCGCATTCGGGCCATCCCTTTACCGCGGGGCGTGGGATGGCGCCTGCCAACCGGCATCAACCCCGTGCGAAAGCGTGTGCCTCTGCGAGTCAAGGTGAGCATTGTTTGAGATCATTCAGGCAAGGCAGTATGGCGGTGATGTCGATTCAATGACATCGGTGATGCGTTGATACTGCCTGGTACCATCGAGTCACATCAAAACCTGTCCCCGCATGGCGCTTGGCCTCCAGACAGGGCGCCGGTGAACGATCAGGATTCGCCGCCGGCGTTATGCGGGTTTGACGCGTGCAGGGCTTGAAGCTTGGCCAGCGGCACCCAACCCGACGTCGGTGTGCGGGCGCTGTCGCACCAAACCCAGCCATTCAAGACGCGGGAGCCCCAAAGCACATCGCCTTGTTGCACCTCCAACTCTCTGGCGGTGTAGCTTTCTCGGGCGCGCGCCAGGGTGTCCTGGGACATTTCCAGGATCTGCCGTGGCACCCAGCCACCTGGCTGGCCGGGTGTTTCGCAAAACAACCAGTTGTCCCAGCCCTCTGGACCTTGGTAGGTCTCGCCCACGGTCAGCAGTGCGCCTGCTTCAAAGGTGATGGGCTCGGGGTACTCGCTGACGTGGCCCTCGATGACGAGGTAGGGCTGGGGCGCCATGGTCGTGCGGGCAGGCCGTCACTGGCCAAAAACCGGGCGAAAGAAGCTGCGCTCATAACTCACGATGCAGCGCGTGTCTTCGGCGTACTTGAAGGCGGCCTGGCATTCGGGGTCATCGAGCGACTGGGTGCGGTAGGCCTCGTAGAGCGCCAGACTGGGAAAGGTGAACAGGGCCAGCGCCACGTTGTTGGCGCCCTCAGACGGCAGGAAATAACCGTGGTGCGTGCCGCCGAACTTCTCCACCAGGGGTATCCAGACTTTGCCGTAATGCTCGAATTCTTTGACCTTGTATGGGTCGATGATGTAGCGCAGGTAGCAGGTGATCATGGGGGAAATGGGGTGATGTCGGATGGATGTTCGCCCCATCGGCATGATGGCTTGAACGGGTATCAGAGGGTAAGGCATGCGGATGCGCGCCAAATCGACAGCATGCGCACGGGTGCCAGCCCTCGGCATTGCGGCATGGCCCCAGGCCGACGGCCTGGCAGGCATCCAGGCTCACCAATCTCGCGGCGCCATGAGTTCTTCCACGTCGGCCTCGGCAAACCCGTAGGCCTTGGCGATGGCGTCGAAGTCTTGGGCAATCGCCTCGCGGGCGGCGGTTTCGATCTCGCTGCCCCGCTCCTCGAAGGCTTCCTGCAGGTCGTTGAAGCGCTCGGTGGCAGCGTGCGTCAGCGCATACAGCCCAGCCAGGTCAGCGGGTGGGTTGCGTTCTAGGGCCAGGCACACATCGACCAGGATGGCCTCGCCCTGTTTCACCAGGTCGTTGGGGAAGTACGGATCGCGGTACATGTCCTTGAGAAAGGCGTAGTTCGCCATGGTGGCGTTGTTCAGCGTCATGAGGTCTCCCTGAAAGTCGTCAAAGGCCGTGATGGCCGCCAAATGGTCGATGCCGACACGCCCGCACGGGTCCGCAGCAGCGCAGGTTGCTCAGCGTGTCAGGATGCTGGCTTCGGCACCCAAGGTGCCACATCCTGGCTCGGCCTGAACGAATTGTCAGGTGGCGCCCGCAACAGCCCAATCCGACAGCAGAGGAACGGACGCGCAGAACGGCCCGCCATCCTTGGCACGGCCATGCACGCGTGCCTGCAGCACTTGGCCAGAAGCGATGGCCTCTTGGCCAATGCAGCGGGGATGCCCGTGATGGGCACCTTGGCGCGACGTGACCACGAGGTGCCCGACTCGCCGGCATAGGTGCCTGAGTTGACGTACACAAACCGCTTGGCCGGCGGGCCTTGTGTGAACTCGCCGGTGAGGCTTATGGGGTCCTTGGACAGGTCCACTTGGACGGCAAACTCGAACACCAGGGCGTCCGATGAAGCGACTGGCGGGTGTAGACCTGACTGTCCCCGTTGCATGGCGCATTGAACGCCAGGAAGCGGGTCGGTGACGATCAGTCGGAGGTTGAGGGCTTGTTTCATGTCGTCCAACGAATAAGCTCAGCGGGCGGCGAAGCCGTCCGCTGGAGCGACCTGTTGGGCAGCAATTGCCAGCGCTGCATTGAGCACACAAATAATGCGCCCAGTACCAATATTACGGCCCTCCCAAATACTGAATTCGAACCCCGGCTCGAAGCGCCCGTAATTTCTGTCTGGAGCAAGCAACCACACAAATGCCCGCTGTGATGCACCGGGCGCTGGGGGTTCGCCAGTGAACTCGTAAAGGCCATCATTCATTTCGCCTGGAAGGCCAAAGTCATGCGGCACACGATACCCCTGCAGAGGAGCCTCCGCACGTCCTCCGCTTTCCGTCGGAAGTAGATGCAACTCAACTTCAAGATCGGGCTCTCGTGGTGGCCTGCTGAACTCAAGCATTTCTTGCTGCCCAACGCCTGAATTAAGCCGCGCCGCGAAGCGGCGTCGGCTTGAATGAATTGTTAGGCATCAGTATTCCCATGTATAAGTGACTCAAGAGCTGCAGGGAGCCACTCTGGCTTGAATACTGCGTCATCTTGGATCTTCATGTCTTCCAGGCTCCACCATTTCCAATCTCGAATTGTGCCCCTCTCTTCATCAGTCCATCCATCTTGATTTATGGGTAGATATGACTTGCAGCGGACAAGAAAGTACCTCTCAAGCCAACGCGCAGGCGTGGATCTAGCAACCGCATATATTTCGTCTCTTTCCCGCACGAGAGGGCCTATTTTTGCGTCAATCCCAGTTTCTTCCGAAAGCTCTCTTCGGGCTGTATCCAGATAGGTCTCCCCGGGCTTTAGTTCTCCTCCGACAGTAGCCCAGAATGGATCGCGGTGTTCATCGTGATACTTGAACAAAAGTAGGTTGTCATCACTGTCGACGATAATTAAGCGAGCCGATCTTCGAATTTCCAGTGCCAATTTCACTTTCCTGATGCCTAACGCCTGAATTAAGCCGACCCGCGAAGCGGGTTCGGCTTGAATGAATTGTTATGCCCCATTTGCGGCGGACCTTTCTGAGCGCCATGCAGCCAAGGCTTGAATGACGTGCTGCAGCCTAGCGACCTGCTCCTGGGAGAGGGGCGCACGCTTGGCCCTGCGGAGTATGGACTCAAACATGTAGCCAGACCGAAAGAAATAGGGGCGAACCTCGAGGAAGCAGATGGCAGCCTCCATAGATTCGGGGTCACCAGCCACGATGCGGTCCAGTGCCCCCTCAAAGCCACCGGGAAATGCCAGTTCGTTGTATCTAGAGTGGAAGATCTCGCAGGCGCGCTCCCACTCGTAGCGCTTGTCAGGGCTTCGATCGCGATGCGCGAATGTCTCGTGCACGCGCGCACGCAACCGCGCGACCTCCTCGGCATTTGATTGAATCAGCAGCTTGAGGCGGTCTGATGGATGGGGCATAACAAACAAGCTAAGCCGACCGCCGCAGGCGGGTCGGCTTGAGCGCTGGGTTAGACAAGCGACCTCTCATAGTTCACATTCCCTCTTTTCGTAATCCCAGCGGCCTCCGCGATCAAGGCAACTGTCGATAGCAAAGAACCGAGATACAAACAGGACGGATGCCAAAACGGCAGCAAGCAAAACGGCCACCCCGAAAAGGCGCCAGTATTTTGTTTCCATCTTGACTAACGAAAAAGCTAAGCCGACCGCCGAAGGCGGGTCGGCTTGGGCGCCGGGTTAGGATTTCGCGTCATTCCAGACTCCACCTCCAAACCCCTTTCGGGCATACACCTTAATTGGCTGTATTTCTTCAAATTTTCTTCCTTGCAAATCCCGGTATTTAATTTTAATTTCTATCTCAGATCCATATCTGAGCCATGCATCGTCGTTGGAATTTTTGCTGAAGGCACCAAACGATGTTACTAACTCTTCCCCATTTCTAAGCAAAGGAATTTCGCTTGACTTAAGAAAATTTGACTCAATCATTTGAGCTTTTTCCCTGGAGGCATTCGGTTCAAGAAGTTTTTTTATTTCTTCCGGTTTTGCATGCATTTGAACTCGAACGGCAGGCCTATTTCCTGTGTTTGCAATGACCAAGTTAAATGTGGCAGCCATATTTCCGGAGCTATGTTCCGTAACGAATGCCGTAACTATTGGCCGGTTAGATTGAATCCAGTTCACCCTCGTAAAGTAAAGAGATACCAAAGATATTATTAAAGCGGGAACTGCCATAAATATCTTTATATCTTCGAAGGATATTGACATGGAAAATTCTTTCTCCTAACGGCCAAGGTAAGACGCCCGCCGTAGGCGGGTCGGCTTGAGCGCCGGGTTAGACCCGAAGGCCAAAATGAAGCGCCCGGACTTGGACAAGGGCGCAGCCCACCAAAAAGCGCTGGGCCACGAAAGCGGCGCAGCGCTCCAAGAATGATAGCTGGTGGCGCTTGCTGCACAAGCGCTGGAGGCCAAAAATGCTAGAAAGTCTTTGGAACAGGGCCGAGCGCTGAAATAAGTGGCTGCGCGCATAGAGCGGGTGATGGGACTAACGTTCAAGCTCAGCGGGCGGCGAAGCCGTCCGCTGGAGCGAAGGGTTGGACAGCACGCCGTATTTCCCGCGCAACGCTTGCCCGCATTTAGACACGTGCCGCGGATCTCGGCGCAAGGCTTGTGGCAGCAGCCCGCTGGCAAAACCAACCGAGGCAAGTCCTGTTGCGACGGTTCCGCACCTCAGATCAATAGCCACTGACATTTGCCTCCCGACTGCCGCCCCGCAGTACGCAATTGCGGCGACGGAATTTCCAGCACAACGGTTCTGCAACTTGACCATTCCCGCGACCTTCGTGCGCTTGCTGTTCAACGTGCAAGCTCAGCGGGCGGCGAAGCCGTCCGCTGGAGCGAAAGGTTGGGCCGCTTCGGCGAGGAATTGGCTGATTGCAACGGCGGAGTCATGTGGTTGGAACGGTGCAGTCGATACAGAGAGGCTGCCGACCTCGCTACACGAGACAAATAGAGAACCGTTGATTGGAAGTAGAAAGCAGACATGACCATCTGTGGTTGGTCCCCAGTTGGCGAACCTTAGTTCACTGTGGAGATCGTCGAACGTCGAATTCGGATCTAGAAGCGACCAATGAGCATCCTCAACGGAGAGCCCCGAAAGCAACTGTTCATGCTTACCAACGTTCAGGCCACTCGCGAGGCGCCGATGCGTTCCGCGCAGTGCAGTCAAAAAGGCTGGCCAATACGGCCTGTCATCGAACTCGGTCAGATGAATGCCCGCCACATAGAGGCTCAGCGTCTCGCCATCACGGCCGAGCGCGAAAGAATCTCTGACGCCGAACTCACTCAGGGTCATAGTGTGTCTGCCCAACGCCTGAATTAAGCCGCCGCCACTTGTGGCGGTCGGCTTGAATGAATTGTTAGGCGGCTGCCCCACGCTCTATGAGCACGAAATCCTCAGCCGTCTCCGTCGTGTAATGCACAAGTCCTGCAAAGTCTGTGTTGACCATGATGCCCGAGCCAAGGTACGCCCAACAATCCTCGCCTGGCAGGTACTCGCTTGTGTCCATTGATGCAATGACACGACCACGGTAGTCGCCATCAATCTGGATGACGTCGCCGGGCTTTATGTCTGTGCCATCCGCGTACTTCACGCTGCCGCCTAACGTTTGAGCTCAGCGGGCGGCGTAGCCGTCCGCTGGAGCGAATGGTTAGGCAAGCCTCGTCGCGGACCGCTGTGGGCGAAGTGATTCGTCATATGGTCGTGTGAACTTGATTCCGTTGAACGTGTGGGTACAGCACGGGCACTGCGGTACGAGACTTCCCGGGCCAACTGAAGGGTTTACAACGCGAAGAACACCAGCTTCGTCTACTTTCAAACCGCTGAAGTAGCTTGCTTCACCAGACCGGAAGTACTCCTGTGCGTCCGCCTCTCGTAGCGCGACCATCCAGAAGATTGGATCATTCCGATCCAATCGGGCAACCGCCTCCGAATAGACTTCATCCCAATTTTTTCCAACTCGGGAGAGCAAGAACCTGAATAGAGGGGTGTAGTCCAGCCCTCGGCGCACTCCCTTCTTCATAGAAATGGCATCAAGCTCCATTTCTCCAGCGTTGACGCTCCTACGCGTGGTGCTGAAGTCGGCTCCGAACCGATGAAACACGCCGCGGGCGGTCGTGTTCACCTTGCGATAAAGAGGCTCCTTCTCCATGGCCTGCCTAACTAGATTTAGACGACCCGATGCTACGGTGACGCGTCCGCCAAGGCAAGCGCGGTTGATCACTCATGAGGGAAAACGCCGTTGGCGTGCTTTTAGGCAAACCTAAAAATTCGCGGATGGACGCCGCTCCTCAACCGCCTCGCCTGCTCACACGCTTGCGCGAGCATTTGCGGGCGCGGCATTACAGCATCCGCACCGAGGCGGCCTATGTGGACTGGGTGCGCCGCTTCATCCTCTTTCATGGCAAACGGCACCCGCAGGAGATGGGGGCAGTCGAGGTCGAAGCGTTCCTCACCCATTTGGCGGTGGCGCGGCAGGTGTCGGCTTCGACGCAGAACCAGGCCAAGGCGGCCATCCTGTACCTGTACAAGCAGGTGTTGCAGATTGAGTTGCCCTGGCTGGACGAGGTGGTGCAGGCCAAACAGCCCCGGCGGTTGCCCGTGGTACTGACGCCCACCGAGGTGCGCGAGTTGCTGCTGCACATGGAGGGAACCCCCGCGCTGGTGGCCCAGTTGCTCTATGGCACAGGCATGCGCCTGCTGGAAGCCTTGCGCCTGCGCGTGAAGGACATCGAGTTCGAGCGGCGCGAAATCGTGGTGCGCGAGGGCAAGGGCAACAAGGACCGGGTGACCGTGCTGCCCGAGAACCTGATCGCGCCACTGCAGGCCCAGTTGAACAAAGCGCGGGCCCTGCACGACAAGGATGTGCTGGCCGGCCTTGGCCGTGTGCACTTGCCCCATGCGCTGGCCGTGAAATACCCCGATGCCGATCGCAGTTGGGCGTGGCAGTGGGTGTTTCCTTCGCCGGTGCGCTCGACCGACCCTCGGCCCGATGCACGCACGGGTGAGCTGCTGGAGCGGCGGCACCACGTCTACCCCGAGTCGGTACAGCGCGGTGTGCGCGAAGCCGCCAGGCGTGCGCAGCTGAGCAAGCCGGTGTCGCCCCATGTGCTGCGGCACTCGTTTGCCACGCACCTGCTGCAGGCGGGCTACGACATCCGCACCGTGCAGGAGCTGCTGGGTCATGCGGATGTGAGCACCACCATGATCTACACCCACGTGATGAACAAGGGCGGGCGCGGCATCCTCAGCCCGCTGGATACCTTGTGACCAAGCGAAAGGCGGCCTGTGCCGACACTGGCGAGGCCATTGCCACCTGCCGCGTGCGGCCCGCTCAGGCTGCACACCCTGAATGTGACGGGTCACGCATCGCCAGCCGGTGGGCGTCATCTCACCTCATGGCCGTGGCGATGTGATTCAAATTGGGTGGTATTGGCCTGCATTTTCCATTTTTATATCGCCTGCAAGTGCATACCCTAATCCCATTGGGCACCCCAAGGCAGCCCAAGCCTCACACCACCCCCAGCTGCCGCGCGGCCAGCTCTTTCATGATTTCCTCGGTGCCGCCGCCGATGGTGAGCACCTTGACCTCGCGATAGAGCCGCTCGACCACGGTGCCGCGCATGAAGCCCATGCCGCCCAGGATCTGCACACCGGCGTCGGCGCAGAACTGGAAGGTTTGCGTGGCCTGGTTTTTCAGCATGCAGACGGACGCCACCCAGGCGGCGTCGTTGATCCCGGCATCGGCCTGCGCGACCACGTGGTCCAGCCAGGCGCCGGTGGCCTGGATGCGCTGCTGCATGTCGACCAGCTTGTGGCGGATCACCTGGTGCTCGACCAGCGCACTGCCGAAGGCCTGGCGCTGTTGCGCCCAGGCCAGCGCCTCATCGTAGCAGGCTTCGGCATACCCCAGGGCCGAGCTGGCGATGCCGTAACGCTCGCTGTTGAAGTTGCCCATGATGGCGCGGAAGCCCTTGTGCTCTTCGCCCAGCAGGTAGCGCGCGGGCACGCGCACCTCGTCAAAGCGCAGGTGTGCCGTGTCCGACGCCAGCCAGCCCATTTTGTCGAGCCGGGTGCGCGACAGGCCGCGGCTGTCGCCTGGCACCAGCAGCAGGCTGATGCCGCCGGCGCCCTTGCTGGCGGGGTCGGTGCGCACCGCCAGCGTGATCCAGTCGGCCCGCATGCCCGAGGTGATGAAGATTTTCTCGCCGTTGACCACGTAGTCGTCGCCCTCGCGGCGGGCGTGGGTCTTGAGTGCGGCCACGTCCGAGCCGCCGCCCGGTTCGGTGATGGCGAGCGCCGAGATGCGTTCGCCCGCCAGCACTTCGGGCACCACCTCGCGCTTGAGGGCCTCGCTGCCCAGCGCGATGACCGGCGGCAGGCCGATGCCGTGCGACATCAGGCTGGACAAGGTGCCGCCCGCGGCGGCGTGGCGCGCCAGCGTGCGCGACAAGGCCACGCGCAGGGCGCGCGGCGCGGGGGTGCCGCCGTACGCCTCGGGGTAGCCCAGGCCGAGAAAGCCCAGCTCGGCCGCACGCTTGTACAGCGCGCGCGGAAACTCGCCGGCCGCATCCCAGGCCGAGGCATGGGGCGCGATTTCGGTGCGTGCAAAGCGCTGGGCCGCGGTGACGAGGGCGTCGCGGGCTTCGGCCAATTCAGAGGGGGTCATGCAGGGTCCGGGTTGAGGCGCGCGAGGCGCGGCCCCCTCAGGCGATGGGGCCGGCCACGCGGGTGGCAGAGGACGCTGGTGCCCGGTTGGGGCGGTGGCGTTCGCGGGCCGCCCGGGTCCGGCGCGGACCAGCACGAAACGGAACCACTCTAGCAACGGGACCGGCCCGTGGCCGTTGTGTCGGCGACACGGTGCTTACACCAATGTTGGGCAGTATGGATGATCTTCCGTTTGTCAATCAACGGATATGCTTGCATACTACGCATGATTGGCGCGGCCACCTGTGCGCCATGGCGTGTGGCGGCAGGTGGCCGGGTGCTGCCGACCTCGATCAGCGCCGGCCAGATCGGCTGGATCGCCGCGCGCTGACCCGGCGTGGCCACCCGGGCCGGCGCGGGTGACAGGGCAGGCATCCTGGCGGCGGCACAATCGACCGCTTCACAAAGGAGTCCCTGCATGAAAGTCGTCACCCTGGGCCAGAGCGACCTGCGCGTGCCCCACATCTGCCTGGGCACCATGACCTTCGGCGAACAGGTGCCGCAGGCCGAGGCTCACGCCATCCTCAGCCGCTCGCTCGAACTGGGCGTGAACTTCTTCGACACGGCCGAGATGTATGCCGTGCCCGCGCGCGCCGAAACCTATGGCGCGACCGAGACCATCCTCGGCAACTGGTTCGCCGCCAACCCCGGCAAGCGCCAGCAGGTGGTGCTGGCCACCAAGGTGGCCGGCCCCTCGCGCGGCATGCCGTGGATCCGCGACGGCCTGGGGATGACGCCGCAAGACATCGCCCGCTCGTGCGAGGGCAGCCTGCGCCGCCTGCAGACCGACGTCATCGACCTCTACCAGATCCACTGGCCCGAGCGCCATGTGCCGGCCTTCGGCGCCATCGCCTACCAGCCCGAGAAGGAAACCAGCCAGACGCCCATCCACGACCAGCTGGAAGCGCTGGGCAAACTGGTGAAGGCCGGCAAGGTCCGCCACATCGGCCTGTCGAACGAAACGCCCTACGGCGTGCACGAGTTCGTGCGGCTGGCCGAGCAGCATGGCCTGCCGCGCGTGGTCAGCACCCAGAACGCCTACTGCCTGGTCAACCGCCAGTACGAAAACGCACTGGACGAGACCAACCACCGCCTGGGCGTGAGCCTGCTGGCCTATTCGCCGCTGGCCTTTGGCCTGCTGACCGGCAAGTACGACGAAACCGGCACCGGCGATGGCCTGGACCCGGCGCTGGGCCGCATCGCCCGCTTTGCCAGCGTGCGCAAGCAGCGCTGGGGCCGCCAGCCCGCGCTGGATGCCGCGCGGCTGTACAACCAGCTCGCGCGCGACCACGGCCTGACGCCCACGCAGTTGGCCCTGGCGTTCTGTGCCCACAAGTGGCAGGTGGCCAGCACCATCATCGGCGTCACCTCGCTGGCGCAACTCGAAGAAGACGTCAAGGCGTTCGAGCTGCCCCTGTCGCCCGAGCTGATGAAGGCCATCGACGCCATTCGCCAGGTGCACCGCGACCCGGCGGCGTGAGGGTGTCGCCAGCGGTACCGCTCCTTGTCTGTTTTCAGGTCGAGAAGAAGCTAAAGGACAGAGGTCAGATCTCTGTTGCTAAAGCAGGCGGCTAACCATTCCATCGAGAGGACGCTGTCCGGCAAGCCGGCCAGCGCCTCTCATGTCAAACGTTAGCCGTCTCGTATCCCGCGTCATGCAGGCACGCATTCATTCCAGCGCTTCGCCTTTCTCCCAGGTTTCTTCTCGCGGGTTTTGGCGCTGCGCTGGGCTTCGCTTGCGTTGGTTGGATCGATTTCAAGTCTTTTTGGCCGCTGGCGCCCGTTTATCCAGCGCCGCCTGCTATCTTTCTTGCAGCGCTGCTCCGCTTCCGTGGCCCAGCGCTTTTCCGTGGGCTGCGCACGTCTGCACATCGCGGCGCTCCCTCTTTGCCTTCTGGCCTAACCATTCGGTCAAGCCGATCCGCCTTCGGCGGCCGGCTTACTTCCGCCGTTAGCCACAACACAACGCATGTCAGAAGAAAAAAACTTAGAGCTTCTTAAAATTCGAATCTCCATATGGGAGAAAGTTGTTGATGTACAAATGCATTTCAATGATTTATGTTTGAGAATTAGAAGTTTCTCAATATCGATACTTGGCGTATTGCTTGGAGCCGCAGCAATCGCCTACAGATTTGCCGGCCATGTCAGCATCTTTGATTATAAAATACCTACCGCATCAATATTTATTGCTATTTCAGTAGTTGTTTGGCTTGCTTTTTATCTCATGGATAGATTTTGGTATCATGAATTGCTTAAAGGCGCTGTTCACCATGCGCAGAAAATTGAAGAATCACTAAAGCAATTTACTCCTGAAATTGAGCTTGCAAATTCCATCAGAGAGCAAAGTCATAAATCTCTAAAAATGAATGCCGCAAAAAAGTTGAACATTTTTTATTTGAGTATTTTATTTGTTCAGTTGCTCGCACTTGCTTTTCTTTCCACAGACATTGTCAAAGTTTCTGGCTAACATAGCGCTCAAGCGGACCGGCCTTCGGCCGGCTCGCTTAGCTACTTCGTTAGGCCTCAGAACCCACTACTCCCGCATGCGAAGACTACTTGCAACCGACCTTGGCATCTGGCCGATGATCCAAAGTCAAGAGCGCGCCTCGGACATGATGGTGAACAGTTCGGCTTATTGGGCGCGACTGGCCGACTACCTTCTCATGTACGACCAGATCGTAATCCCGACCGGGAATCTGCAGATCCTGTCTGTGCTCAGGTTTATGCTGGGCGACGATGTCCTTCTCGAACTTCTAGAGACAAGAACAATCGTCTTCGCCCGATTCGATCAGTGGTTCGGATACGTCGGTACTGCCGGCGTCATC
Source organism: Comamonas serinivorans (assembly GCF_002158865.1). Classification (NCBI taxonomy): domain Bacteria; kingdom Pseudomonadati; phylum Pseudomonadota; class Betaproteobacteria; order Burkholderiales; family Comamonadaceae; genus Comamonas; species Comamonas serinivorans. Next base: position 722,382 of record NZ_CP021455.1, read on the forward strand.
TTCTTCAAGGTCGGAGACGGACCCGAGAATCAACGATCGACTCCCAATTTGGCTACGGGCCACTTCTTGCCACTCGATAAGGCAGTCGATGCCGTGTTCTTAGCCATGAACCCGCCATCGACGACCGAAACTAGGCAGAGGTACAAGACACTCCTGCTGGACCGCACGGCGCAGCTTGCAACGGAATCACTTCTAGAGGGAGTTCGCGCTGAGGCCTATCGCGATATCAGGGACAGTCCGTACCTGCAGGCGTTGTTGTCTGTGCGTAATGGCGGTCGTGCCATTGAGAACTTGAAAGGAAGCAAGGCAGATACGGTTACCGTCTTCAACCCTCACGTCCCAGCCGAGAAGAATGATCCGCCTGAAATCAGAGCAGTCCTCCGTGTCGTGTTTGAAAACTTCCTTCTTGGTATAGGCGGCAAGACGGAGGTGAACGAACTCACAGGTGACTCGTCATCTCTTTCTGTTCTGCAAGCAAAGGGGCAGAGGCTTGGCTTCTCACCGCATGGTCGTGAAGCCTTCGCCCAAATTCAGCAAGTCTCAGGCGTACCTGACATTGGGCTGGCCTTTGGCAGCAAACAGTTGACGGCTCGCCAAGTCATGAACTTACGGCAGTCGAAGCATGGTCAGGCCTTCCGAGACTGGCTTGCAGCGGGGAGCCCATCGGCAAGCGCCCAAGAAACCCTGCGACGTTACGTCGAGAGCGTCGGAAAGCCCAGTTTCTTTGAGTCGCTCCCCGCAAAGCTTCTTCGCTTCACTACTACAACTACCTGGGGGGCTCTGGAGCCGATTTCTGGAGCTGCAGTTGCTGGAGCGGACTCGTTCCTTCTGAGCAAGTGGTTTCCTGGCACGAGCCCACGCCTGTTCATGCGACAAGCGAAGGTCGTATCTACTAACTCGCCGGTTATCAAAGCTCCGCAGCAGAAGGGGCGAGATCGCAACGCGCCTTGCTCATGCGGTAGTGGGAAAAAGTACAAGCAATGTTGCGGTAAGCTGAACTGAGGCCTAACCCATCATTCCAGCGGACTGCCCTCGGCAGCCGCTGAATTCAAACTGTTAGTCCGCTCCAAAATCGCGCTCATCCCGCATCCAAGCCACGCCACTGCCGCATATCCACCCCGCTGGGCGACTGGTACAGGCGCAGCCCGAATTCGGGGAGGATGGCGATGAGGTGGTCGAACAGATCGCTTTGCACGCGCTCGTACTCCACCCAGGCCACGGACCGGGTGAAGCAGTAGATCTCCATGGGGATGCCCTCGGCCGCCATGGCCAGCTGGCGCACCATCAGCGTTTTGTCGCTGTGGATGTCGGGGTTGGCGCGCAGGTGCGCCAACACGTAGGCGCGGAAGGTGCCCAGGTTGGTCAGGCGGCGCTGGTTGGTGGCCACCTCGGCCAGCTCGCCCAGGCGGGCGCGGCGTTCGGCGTTGGTGGCCTGCACGGCCTCGCGCTTGTCGCCCAGGTAGTCGCTGATCAGCTGCACCTGGCTCAGGCGGGTGATCTCTTGTGCATCGAGGAAGCGCACGCTGGCCGCGTCGATGAACAGGCTGCGCTTGATGCGGCGCCCGCCGCCCTCCTGCATGCCGCGCCAGTTCTTGAAACTCTCAGACATGAAGCGCCAGGTGGGGATGGTGGTGATGGTCAAGTCCCAGTTCTGCACGCGGATGGTGTTGAGGGCGATGTCGATCACCGCGCCGTCGGCGCCGGCCTGGGGCATCTCGATCCAGTCGCCCAGGCGCACCAGGTCGTTCGAGGTGATCTGCACCCCGGCCGTGAAGGACAGCAGCGTGTCCTTGAACACCAGCATCAGCACGGCCGACATCGCGCCCATGCCCGAGAGCACGATGAGCGGTGAGCGGTCGATCAGGCTGGCGACGATGACCACCAGCCCGATGGCCGCCAGCAGCAGCTGCGCCAGCTGGATGTAGCTTTTGATGGAGCGCTGCTGCTGGCCCGTGACGCCGGCATGGGACAGGGTGCTGTGCAGGTACACGTCCAGCAGCTTGATGACGCCGCGCGTGAGGTGCAGCACCGTCAGCGCCAGGGCCACGTTGCGCACCACGGTGTTCATCTGGCTGGTGGGGCCCGCGAACAGCGGCAGGCCAGCCTGCACCAGCAGCGAGGGCAGGGCCTGGGTGAAGCGCTTCACCACGTCCACGTGCAGCAGGTGGGCGGCCCAGCCGCTCAGCCGCTGGCGCAGCAGGGCGGCCATGCGCCGGGCCATCCAGGCCAGCAGCCCGCCCAGCGCACCGCTGGCCAGCACCAGCGAGCTCAGTTGCAACAGGGTTTGCCAGTGGGGATCCAGGGCGTCAAACCAGGCCATGTCCATGGGCCAGAACTCCTTTCAGGAAGCGGCGCGCGCGGCGCGCAAAAAACCGTCGATTCTGCAGGCGCGGGAATGCCGGCACGCAAGCCAGGCGTTTGCGGCGGCCTTGGCAGGCGCTGGCTGGCGCATGGGCCTGCGTCTCGGCGCGGCGCATCGGCCGGCTGCCAAGCCCTGACAATCGACGCTTTCTTCACCGGCCTGGACCGCTTCCATGGGCAAGAAACACGTTTCCGAAACCCCCGCCACGGCCTTGCTCAAGGCCAGGGCCGTGGCCTTCACCGAACACACCTACGACTACGTTGAGCATGGCGGCGCCCAGCACAGCGCGGCCGTGCTGGGCTGGGACCCGCACCACGTGGTCAAGACGCTGGTCATGCAGGACGAGGCGGCCAAGCCGCTCATCGTCCTCATGCACGGCGACCGCAGCGTGTCGACCAAGAACCTGGCCCGCCAGATCGGGGCCAAGCACGTCGAGCCCTGCAAGCCCGAGGTGGCGCAGCGCCACAGCGGCTACATGGTGGGCGGCACCTCGCCGTTCGGCACCAAGCGCGACATGCCGGTCTACGTCGAAGCCGGCATCCTGGCGCTGCCGCGCATCCTCATCAACGGCGGCCGGCGTGGCTACCTCATCGAGATCGATCCGCAGGCCTGCGTGCAGGTGCTGGCCGCCCAGCCCGTCGAGTGCGCGCTGCCGCTGTGAAGGGGCGGCCTCGCCCGACGGAGCTATTGCGCCGAGGGTCAGAGCACGGACTGCCGTGCCGTGCACAACCGCTGGGGTGGTGGGCCTGACGGGCTTCATCGCGCAGGCGGTCATCCGGGTGCGCGGTGTGCGGGGGCCGTGACGCACAATCGCAGCCGATCAGTTTTCCGGAGATTCGCGTGAACCCAACCCTGCTGTCCCTGCTGGCCATCGTGGCGGCCTACCTGATGGGCTCGCTGAGCTTTGCCGTGATCGTCAGCCGCGCCTTCGGCGTTGCCGATCCGCGTACCTTTGGCAGCGGCAACCCCGGCGCGACCAACGTGCTGCGCTCGGGCAACAAGAAGGCGGCGGCCGTCACGCTGCTGCTCGACGCCGTCAAAGGCTGGCTGCCGGTGGTGCTGGTGAAGGCGTTCGGCCCCGCCTACGGCCTGGGCGAGGGCACGCTGGCGCTGGTGGGCCTGGCGGCGTTCATCGGTCACCTGTACCCGGTGTTCTTCCGCTTCAAGGGCGGCAAGGGCGTGGCCACGGCAGCCGGCGTGCTGCTGGGCATCAGCGGCTGGCTGGGGGCGCTGGTGCTGGCCGTGTGGATCGCCACGGTGCTGATCTCGCGCTACTCGTCGCTGGGTGCGTTGCTGGCCGCGCTGGCGGCGCCGCTGCTCTACATCCTGGGCGACGGCCACCTGTGGGACATGCACCGCCCGGTGCTGGGCGCCGTGGGCGCCATGAGCCTGCTGCTGATCTGGCGTCACCACGAGAACATCAACCGGCTGATCGCGGGCCAGGAATCCAAGGTCGGCAAGAAGAAAAAATGAATGGGGTATGACATGCTTGCCGTTGTATAGGCAACAGTAAAGGCTACATACTGTGAAACGCATGAAAGCAAAGAGAGGGCGCCATGGCCGTGCGTGAGATCCTGAAGATGGGCGATGCCCGCCTGCTGCGCGTGGCCCAGCCCGTGCAGGCGTTCGACACGCCCGAGCTGCACGCCTTGGTCGCCGACCTGCAGGACACCATGGCGGCGGCCAACGGCGCCGGCATCGCGGCACCACAGATCGGCGTCGACCTGCAGGTGGTCATCTTTGGCAGCGGCCGCGTGAACCCCCGCTACCCCGACGCGCCGCCGGTGCCGTTCACCGTGCTCATCAACCCCACCATCACGCCGCTGAGCGAGGCCATGGCCAGCGATTGGGAAGGCTGTCTGTCGGTGCCCGGCCTGCGCGGCCAGGTGCCGCGTTTCGAGCGCGTGCGCTACCAGGGTGTGGATGTCCTGGGCCAGCCCCTGGACCGCGAGGTGAGCGCCTTTCACGCGCGCGTGGTGCAGCACGAATGCGATCACCTCTGGGGCAAGCTCTACCCCATGCGCATCACCGATTTCACGCAGTTCGGGTTCACCGAGGTGCTGTTCCCCGAGCTGGCCGGCCAGCCGCCCAGCGACGACTGACGCGACGCGTGCCACCTTCCCGGCCTGCTGCTCGCCGGGTTGGCCGATGCCGTCCACGGACTGACGCGCGGCCGCTGCGGTGATGGCAAGCCGCCTGATGTTTCAGGCGGCTTGTGTGTGTGTCGACCGGCCATGCCCGCTTCCAGGCGCCGGCCTGCGCGAACCCAGGCAGGCTGGGTGGTTAGTCGGTGCCGCCAAGGTCCGGCCAGTTGGCATGAGCACGAGGTGCGCGGTGCTTGGGTTTTGAAATGCTGTATCGCCGGGGTTACCAGGAAAATTCAACGGGTGTTTCGGTGTACCCCTTGCGGTCAGGGACGCCTGAAAAGCAACCATTTGAGCGCCGCGGGCTGTTGCCCGTGCACCACGTTGCCGGCAGGGGCATGCAGCCGCCCCTTGCAATGGCGCGCCAACGGCCCAGAATAGCGCCCCATGTTCGCAATCCAAACCCCCCGTCGCGTGCTGAAGGTGTCGACCTTCGGCTAGTTGCGCCTGTTCGATTGTGATCGGAAGGCGCTGGCCTTCCGGTGCCCCCAGACCCCGGCAGGCTCGCTCCTCCCGGGGTTTTTCGTTGTGGGCCTTGCCCGCTGGCCTGAAGGCCGGCTTCCCGTTGTCAGGACTTCTCTCATGCGCACGTACGACAAGTTGATCGCCACGATTTCCGCTCGCCGGAGCGTGGCTTGCGTGCGCCCGTGCTTCGGCCAGCACCTGTCGTTGCGGCGGTAGCCGTCCCGGTTCGATGAGTCGGGGCGGGTGACCGCCCCCGGTTTCCCGGCCTGTCCACCGCGTCTGCGCTCGAGCGAGCGCGTCGCACGCCGCGGTGGCCCGCCCAGAGAAAGATTCATCATGACCAACCGTCGCCATTCCCTTCGCAACATCGGCATCATCGCCCACGTCGACGCGGGCAAGACCACGCTGTCCGAACGCATCCTGTTCTACACGGGCGAAAGCCACCGCATGGGTGAGACCCATGCCGGCACCAGCCACCTCGACTTCGACCCGCAGGAGCGCGCGCGTGGCATCACCATCCAGAGCGCGGCCACGACCGTGCACTGGCGCGATGTGCAGATCAACCTCATCGACACCCCCGGCCACATCGATTTCAACCTCGAGGTGGGCCGTGCCCTGCGCGTGCTCGACGGCGCCGTGGTCGTGCTCGATGGCGTGGCCGGCGTCGAGCCGCAGACCGAGACCAACTGGCGCCTGGCCGACCGCCACGGCGTGCCGCGCCTGGCGCTGGTCAACAAGCTCGACCGCGTCGGGGCCGACTTCGGCCGTGTGGTCGACATGCTGCAAACGCGCTTGCAGGCGCCGGCCTGGCCGGTGCAGCTGCCCATCGGGGCCGAAGCCGGCTTCGTCGGCGTGGTCGACCTGCTGCAGATGCAGGCCCGGGTGTGGGACGCCGACGACGCGTCGGCGCCCGCCCGCGTGACGGCGATTCCGCCGGCGCTGCAGGCGGCCGCCGAGGCCGCGCGTGCGCGCCTGGTCGAAGCCGTGGCCGAACACGACGACGCCATCCTGGCGGCCTGGCTCGCGGGCGAGGCCGTGGCGGCAGAGCGCCTGCGCGCGGCCATCCGCGTGGCGGTGCGTGAACGGGCGCTGGTGCCCGTGCTCGCCGCCTCGGCGTTCCGCAACCGCGGCATCGAGCCGCTGCTGGACGCCGTGGCCGACTGGCTGCCGGCGCCCGAGGACCTGCCGCTGCCCGAGGGCGTGCCGGCCGAAGGCGATGCCGCCGACGCGCCGTTCGCCGGGCTGGTGTTCAAGCTGGTGGCCGATGGCCACGGCAGCAGCGCATTCGTGCGTGTGTACGCGGGCCGCCTGCAGGCGGGTGACGTGGTGCTGAACGCCGTGACCGGCCAGCGCGAGCGTGTGGCGCGCCTGTACGAGGTGCATGCCGATCGGCGTGTGGCGGTGACGCAGGCCCAGGCCGGCGACATCGTCGCCATCGCCGGGCTCAAGGACAGCCTGACGGGCCACACCTTGTGTGACCCGCGCCATGTGCTGCTGCTCGAAACCATCGAGGTGCCGCTGCCGGTGATCGACCTGGCCATCGAGCCCAAGGCGCGCGCCGACCAGGCCGCGCTGGCCAAGGCCTTGCAGCTCATGCAGCGGCAAGACCCCAGCCTGCGCGTGCGGCAGGACCCGGAATCGGGCCAGACGCTGCTGTCCGGCATGGGCGAGCTGCAGCTGGAGGTGGCCATCGAAGCGCTGCGCGCCGAGCACGGCGTGTCGCTGAACGTGGGGCGCCCGCAGGTGGCCTACCGCGAGACGGTGGCCGGCACGGCCGAGCTGACGCATGTGCACAAAAAGCAGAGCGGCGGCCCGGGCCAGTTCGCGCAGCTCACGCTGGCGGTGCGGCCGCTGTCGCGCGGCGACGGGGTGCGGTTCGAGAGCCGCATCACGGGTGGTGCGGTGCCGCGCGAGTTCATCCCGGCCGTGGAGGCCGGGGTGCGCCGCGCTGCGCAGGCCGGCGTGCTCGCGGGCTACCCGGTGGTGGACTTCGAGGTCGTGCTGAGCGATGGCGCGTTCCACGAACGCGACTCGTCGGCCATGGTGTTCGAGCTGGCGGCGGCCAGCGCGACCCGGGCCTTGCTGACCAAAGCCGAGCCGCGGCTGCTGGAGCCCGTGATGGCGGTCGAGGTGGTGTCGCCGCCCGAGTACCTGGGCGCGGTCATCGGTGACCTGAACCGGCGCCGCGGCCTCGTCACCGGGCAGGCGCAGCGCGGGGCGGCCAGCGTGGTGAACGCGCAGGTGCCGCTGGCGGAGATGTTCGGCTACATCGGTCAGCTGCGCGCGCTCAGTTCGGGCCGGGCCAGCTACACCATGCAGCTGGACGGCTACCAGGTGGCGCCCGACCGCGTGGTGGCGGCGCTGCGCGAAGGCGACGCCGCCGTGGCGCATTGAGCGCTGGGCGCACGTTGCGCCAGATGTGCAAAGGGGCAGGCCCGGTGGGCCTGCCCTTTTTTTGCCGCCAGTGGGAAGGGTTAAATTCGACCCATTCAAAATATCATGGAGTATCGGTTGATTGCCGTTTATTTGAAAACGGCAATGTCCTCATACTCCATGAAAATTGACAGCGTCTGGCACCGCTGAGCCCGGGCTCAGAACTCGAAGTTGGCCGAGACCCAGAGCGTGCGGCCCGACGGCGCCGTGCCCTTGACCGACTGCGCCGTGCGGTAGTAGGGGCTGCCCACCACGGTTTCGCCCGCGGTGTTGATCCAGGTGCGGTAGCCGCTGAAGTCCTTGTCGAACAGGTTGTAGATGCTGGCGTTGATCGTCGCGTTGCGCGACACCTTGTAGCCGCCGCCCAGGTGGAACAGCGCGTAGCCCTTGAGGTCGCCCAGCGCCTGCTGCTCGAGGCGGCTGTTGCCGGTCAGCGCGCCCGGGTCGCCGTCGAAGCGGCGGCTCTTGCCGCGGTACTCGCCGCGCAGCCAGACGTTGGCGCGCTCGTTCACGGCCCAGTTCAGCTGCAGGTTGGCCACGTGCTTGGCGGTGTCGCTGAGCTTGCCGCTCTTGATGCCATCGACCACGGCCTCGCTGTCGGTCCAGGTGTAGTTCAGGTTGAGCGTCAGGTCCTTGGACAGCGGCACGCGCGTGCCCAGCTCCAGGCCCCAGGTCTTGCCCTCGTCGATGTTGACGGCGTAGTCGGCCGTGGGGTTGGCCGCGCAGCTGGAGATCCACACCGTGCCGCAGTTGCCGCCGCTGCTGATGCGGTTCTTGATCTTGTTGTGGAACAGCGTGGCCGAGCTGGTCCAGCCGGCCTGGTTGTCGTAGAGCACGCCCAGCTCGGTGCTGGTGCTGGTCTCGGGCTTGAGCGTGGGGTTGCCGATGCTGATGACCGTGCCCTGGCCCGTGACCCCGCTGGCGCCGTCGATGAGCTGGTTCAGGCGCGGGGCGCGGAAGCCGCGGCTCACGCCGCCCTTGACCGTGAGGGTGGGGCTGGCGTTCCAGACGGCATAGGCGCGCGGGCTGAATTCGCCGCCAAAGGTTTCGTGGCGGTTGTAGCGCGCGCCAAAGGTGGCGGTCACGCTCTCGGCCAGGCGCCATTCGTCTTCGGCGAACACGGCCCACATCTTCTGGCCGTATTTGCCAGGCAGCAGACCGTCCTTGAACGAGGCATCCCACCATTGCGCGCCCGTGGTCAGCACGTGGGCATCGCCAATCGGGCTCACCAGCTTGGTGTCGACCACGGTGTTCACGGTCTTGAGCTGGCGGTGCTGGCCGACCGAGGGGTCACCCACGGGCACAGCCGCCGACGGGATGGTGCGGCCCAGCGTTTCGGTGGTGCTGCGCATGACGCTGGACTCCAAGCGGCCGAAGGCGAAGCGGCTGTTGTGGCCGAGCGAGAACTGCTCGCGGTTGAAGCGCATGTGGTCGCGGTAGCCCGGCACCGCCGTGGCGGGTGCACCCGTGGTGCAGTTGACGTAGTCGACGTTGCCCAGGCGGCAGTCGCTGTTGTCGTACCAGGTGTGGCCGCTTTCGCCGTCGAGCCAGAACTGGTGGTCGCGGTGGGGGGTGAACGAGAGCTTGGCGCCCAGCGTGTGCTGGCGGCTCTTGGCCGGGCGGGCGTCGCGCCCCACGCCTTCCCAGATGCGGTCCGAGTCGCCGCGGTTGGCCACGTTGCCGCGAATGGCCAGGCCCAGGGTGTCCTGCACGATGGGCCCGCTCAGGTAGAAGTTGAGCTTTTGCTGGCTGCTTTCGCCGCTGTGTTCGGGCACGCCGAACTGGACGCTGGCCGAGCCGCCCCAGGTCTTGGCCACCTTGCGCGTGATGATGTTGACCACGCCGCCCATGGCGTCCGAGCCATACAGGGTGGACATCGGGCCGCGGATCACCTCGATGCGCTCGATCGCCGACATGGGCGGCAGCAGGCTGTTCAGCGCGGCGCCAAAGCCGTTGGGCGTCACATCGCCCGCCACGTTCTGGCGGCGGCCGTCGATCAGCACCAGCGTGTAGTCGCTGGGCATGCCGCGGATGCTGATGTCCAGCCCGCCGGTCTTGCCGGTGCTGCCGCGCACGTCCACGCCTTCCACCGACTGCAGGGCTTCGGCCAGGTCGCGGTAGGGCGTGGTCTCGAGCTGCTGGCGCGTGATCACGGCGATCGAGGCCGGCGCCTGCTTGAGTTCCTGCTCAAACCCCGACGCGGTGATCACCACTTCTTCCAGGGTGGCATTCGAAGCCTCTTGGGCACAGGCAAAGCCAGACGACAGGGCGGCCGCAAGGGCGGCGGCCTGGGTGCGTGACGGACGGGAAGCGGCGGCAGGGTGCATGGGGGAAAGCGGGTGGGTTGAGGTTAAAAGTTACATTTTAATGAGAATTGTTTGTATTTCCTGTCAATTCCCTGCAGATCAAGGCCTTTTGGCGGAATTGGGTGAATGTGACAAGTTGTGTTAGTTGCGAGGCAATCGGCCGCCTGGCGCCATCGCTCGTTCAGGGGCCCCGAATGGCACCGCGTGCGCCGCCCTGAGGGCAGGCGGGTGTCGGAGTCGTGGGGGCCGAGCCGCGCCAAGCCGGCATCTGGCAGGGCGCCCCGAAAACACCAGCGGGCCCGTCCGCGCCTGCTTGGCCCTTGGCAACCCGGGGACGCCCTGCGTTGTGTTCAGGCCTGGCCGGTGTCACAACCCGCGCCGCCCAGTGCCCGCCGCAAGGCAGGCCCGGATCAGGCCCGCCGGCGGCCGCCGCGGTACATGCCGCTGGCTTTGCGGTCCAGCGCGCCTTGTGACTTGAGCAGGGCCAGCCCGGTGCTGGCGTGGGCGTGGGCGATGGCCAGCCCCAGGGCGTCGGCGGCGTCGGCGCGCGGGGCCTTGGGCAGCTTGAGCAGGCGCTGCACCATGGCCTGCACCTGGGCCTTGGCGGCGCGGCCGTGGCCGGCCACGGCCAGCTTCATCTGCAGCGCGGTGTATTCGGCCACGGGCAGGTCGCAGCTGACGAGGGCGGTGAGGCAGGCGCCACGCGCCTGGCCCAGCAGCAGCGTGGCCTGGGGGTCGACGTTGACGAAGACGATTTCGACCGAGGCCACCTCGGGCTGGTAGCGCGCATGCACCTCGCGGATGCCGTCGTACAACACGCGCAGGCGACCGGGCAGGTTGCCCAGCTCCACCTCCAGCGTGGAGATGACGCCGCTGGCCACGTAGGTGAGCCGGGGGCCGTCGGTGTCGATGACGCCGAAGCCGGTGTTGCGCAGGCCGGGGTCAATGCCAAGGATGCGCATGCGGGTTTTGAGGCAAAATGGATGCAGTATCCATGGATGGTCGTTTGAATGAGAACGAGGATGGCTGGATACTGCGTGTCGTCAAAAGGAGATTCACGGCGGCGTCACCTGCTGCATGCGCGCGGCGATGCGGGCGCTCTGGCGCTGCACATAGGCCGAGTTGGGGCGTTGCTCGAAGAACTTGGGGCGCGGCAGCATCACGGCCAGGCGGGCCGCCTCGGCGCGCGTCAGCGCGCTGGCGGGCTTGTTGAAGTAGCGCCGCGCGGCGGCTTCGGCGCCGAACACGCCTTCGCCCCACTCGACGTTGTTGAGGTAGACCTCGAGGATGCGGCGCTTGGACAGCACGGTTTCCAGCTCCTTGGTCAGCACCAGCTCCTGGGCCTTGCGCGGGTAGCTGCGCTCGCTCGACAGCCAGAGGTTCTTGGCCAGCTGCTGGGTGATGGTCGAGCCGCCGCGGATTTTCACGTTGCCCACGGGCTGATCGGCCTCGGCGCGCTTTTCAGCGGCCTCCATCGCCTTGGCGTTGCGGTCCCAGGCCTTTTCGATGGCCTCCCATTCCACGCCCGAATGCTCGGTGAAGCGCGCGTCTTCCGAGGCCATCACGGCGCGCTTGAGGTGGTCGGAGATCTGGCCATACGGCACCCACTGCTGGCGCCACGGGCGCGGCTGATCGCCGATGGCCAGGCGCCAGATCTCGCTGCGCTGAAAGGCCGTGGATTCGGGCGCGACGACGGTGGCCAGGCCCACCCGCAGCGCGAAATACAGCTGCAGGCCGATGGCGGCCAGCACCAGCAGCACGAGGAGGCGGCCCACGTCCGCCCGGCGGCTGCCCGAAGGCGCCGATGCCGCGTCGCGCGCTGCGCCGCGGCCCGTGGCGGCGAGGCTGAACACGCCGCCCGTCTGGCGCAGCCGCTCGCACCAGGGGCAGCGCTTGCGGACCGCCGGTGCCGGGCGCGCACTCGCGCGGGGGGGCTGGCTGGGGCCAGTCTGGCCGGGCAGCCGGGTTCGCAGGGGAGAGGCCAACATGGTCAAACGGTGGGAGGGCAAGCGGTGGCGAGCCCCGGAGTGTGCCAGCTTGCGGGGGCGTTGCCCGGCTCGGCCGCCGGGCGCAGGCGTGTGTCACGCGGTGGGCCGGGCTGCCCTGCGCCAGGCTGCGCGGCCAGTCGCGCGGGCTGGCGCTGAACGGCGCGCTGGCGGTTGCGGATCGACGACCCGCGCAAGCGCCTGGGGCCCCGGCTCAGGCCGCTGCGGCGCGCGTGGCCTCGTAGGCCTTGGCGTTGGTGTAGGCCAGCTTCAGCAGCGGCACGGCGATGCCGGCCTGCTCGGCGTGGGCCACCATGTCGCCGATGATGGCGTCGGCCTCGATGCGCTGGCCGGCCTGCATGTCGCGCAGCATGGAGGCCGTGAGCGCGCTGTCTCGGTCGTTCAGCAGGGCCAGGCGTGACGCGAACCCCGGGCCGGGCGCATGCCCGTGGGCCGCGGCCACGGCCAGGCATTCGGCCACCAGGGCCTGGATGAAGTCGGCGCCGCCGGGCGCCTGCAGGATGGGGCCGACGGCCGTGCGCATCAGCGTGGTGGGCGCGGCCAGGGCCGTGATGAACACCCACTTTTCCCACATGTCCTGCAGCACCTGGGTCGAGGCGCGGGCGTCGACGTCCACCGACCGCAGCAGCTGGACGAAGGCCTCGGCCGTGGCCTGGCCGGCGGCATCGCGCGCGCCCACCACCATGGCCTGGCCTGGGTGCAGCTGCACGATGTCGCGCTGCGCGTTCAGCGTGGACGAGATCTGGCACAGGCCGCCGAACACGCGGGCTGGGCCGAATTCGGCGTCCAGCACGGCCAGGTGCTGCAGGCCGTTGAGCAGCGGCACGATGACCGTGGCCGGGCCGACGGCGGGGCGGATGCTGGCGATGCAGCTCGCCAGGTCGTAGGCCTTGCAGCTCAGCAAGATGAGGTCGAAGGGCGTGTTCAGGGTGTCGGCGCGCACCGTGGGCGGCTGGGGCAGCGTCACGTCGCCGCGCGGGCTGACGATGACCAGGCCACGCGTGGCCAGCTCCTGCGCGCGCTGCTCGCGCACCAGGAAGGTGATGTCATGGCCGGCCTGCAGCAGCCGGCCGCCGAAATACCCGCCGACCGCGCCGGCCCCCACCACCAGAATCTTCATGCTGCACTCCATGTTGTTGGGCAATGGGCGGAGTATGTGCCGATTGCCGTTCGATGATCATTGGAAGCGGTTGGATACTGCTTGATATCCGTATCCGTATCCGTATCCGTATCCGTATCCGTATCCGTATCCGTATCCGTATCCGTATCCGTATCCTCAGCCGGCCTGGGCACGCAGCGCCTGCAGCACCGGGGCCGTGGGCGGGCGCACGCCGCGCCACAGGGCAAAGGCCTCGGCGGCCTGCTCGACCAGCATGCCCAGCCCGTCGCGGGTGTGCGCGCCGTGGGCGGCGGCCCAGTCGAGGAACGCGCGGGCGGCCTGGCCGTACATCAGGTCGACGACCAGGGTGCGCGGGCCGATGACGCTGGCCGCCACCGGGCTGGCCGCGCCGGCCAGGCTGCTGGACGAGGCGTTGAGCACCACGTCGAAGGCCTGCGCCAGCGGCGCGCCCGCCAGGCCGCAGGCGCCGAGTGGCACGCCCAGGCGCGCGGACAGCGGGCCGTGGCGGGCCACCAGGTCCTCGGCCGTGGCCACGGTGCGGTTGGCCACCACCACCTCGGCCGGCCGCTCGGCCAGCAGCGGGCCCAGCACGCCGGCGCCGGCGCCGCCCGCGCCGATCAGCAGCACGCGCTGGCCGGCCAGGGCCCAGCCGGCGCCCTGGGTGATGTCGGCCATCAGGCCCAGGCCGTCGGTGTTGTCGCCAAACAGCCGGCCGTCGGCGCGCCGCACCAGCGTGTTGCAGGCCCCGGCCAGCTGCACGCGTTCGCTGGTCTCGTCGGCCAGGCGGGCGGCCTCGAGCTTGAAGGGCACCGTGATGTTGCAGCCCCGACCGCCCTCGGCGAAGAAGGCCTGCGCGGTGGCTGCAAACCCGTCCAGCGGGGCCAGCAGCCGGTCGTAGGCCATGGCCTGGCCGGTGAGCTGCGCAAACTGGGTGTGGATGTGCGGCGACAGGCTGTGGGCAATCGGGTTGCCCATCACGCAGTAGCAGTCGGGTGAGGCGGTGGTCATGTCGGTGTGATGGGGTATCTGGCGATCACCGTTTCATGGTCAACGGCAGTGCCTGCATACTGCTGAATGAGGTGGCAAGCGTCAGCTGTCGCCCATGAGCTGCGTCTGCAGCGTCTGGTCGCGCGTGAAGGTGAAGCGGGAGACGACGACGATCTGGTCGGCGCGCTTGCGCATGGCGGGCTCAAAGCCCTCGAACGGGCCGGCACTGCGCGCGATGGCCATGGCGCGGCGGTCCAGCGTGGGGTTGCCGCTGGACTCGGCCACGTCCACGGCCAGCACGCGGCCATCGTGGTTCACGGTCATCATCATGGTGAGCGAGCCGTAGAGCTTCTGGCCGCCGACCTCGGGGAAGTTGGCCGTGCCCTGGGTCTCGATCTTGCGGCGCAGCGCGTCGTAGTACTGCGCGTAGACCACCTCGCGCGTGGCGGGGCTGATGAAGCGCTTCTTGGGGCGGGCGTTTTCCTCGGCCACGCGGCGCTCGATCTCGGCCAGCAGCTTGAACAGCTGCTGGCGCTTGTCCTCGCGCGCCAGGCGTTCGGCGTCTTGACCGGGCTGGCTGGGGTCGGGCGCGTGCATGCCGGCCAGCTGGCTGCGCACCTGGTCCAGCATCAGGTTCTGCTGCTGCAGCATCTCGTCGATCTGGCGCTGCGTTTCCTCGTTGATGACGTCGCCCATCTGCGTGACGGCCGAGGGCGGCAGGGGCGAGGTGGCGCGCTTGTTCGGGTCGGCGTCGTCGCCGCCGCCGGCCAGGTTGGCCTGGGCCAGCGCCTGGGCCCGCTCGGGCACCTCGTCGGACTGGCTGTTGACCAGGATCACGTCGAGCGGCGCCTCGTCGAACAGGCGCTCGAAGTCCACGGTCTGCGCAAAGCGCGTGGTCAGCACCACGGCGTGCACGGCCAGGGACGCCAGCAGGCAGAGCTGGAAAACCGACAGTTTCTTGAGCGAGGGGATGTTCACGGCGGACGATTATCCCGTGTGTGCCGGCCCGCGCCGCGCCGCCCGGCCGCGGTGTGCGCCCAGGCCCGGCCGCGGGCCGGCCGGCAGTGCGGAACGGCGGCGCCGGGCCATGGCTCAGGACGGCGTGGGGGCCGGGGTGTCCGCGCCTTCGGCCTCGTTCACGTCCATGGCGATGTGCAGCGGGCCGGCCTGGGGCGCGTCCTCGTCCTCGTCCTCGTCGGCCGAGGTGACGACGTCGTCCAGGCGTTCGAGCACGGTGCCGTTCACGTCCAGGCTGATCAGGTCGACCTGGCCCAGGGCCACGCGCACGTGCGCGCCGCGCGCCAGCAGCTGGCTGCCCATGACGGGGAAGACCAGTGGCAGGTCATCGGCACGCACCAGCCAGGCGCCGCCGGGCAGGTCTTTGATGACGGCGCCCGTCAGCTCCGTGAGGCCGGCCTGCTGCAGGTGGCGCAGCGTCCAGAAGCGCTCCATCTGCGCCTGGTTGCCGTTGTAGGCGCTGTAGGCGGTGTCGAAGCTGCTGACGATGGAGAACAGGCTGGCGTCCTTGGGCTTGAAGGGCGCGGCCAGCGCGGCGGTGGCCCCGTGGCGCGCGGCGGCAATCAGCTGCCACTGGTTGACCAGGTCGACGTAGCGGCGCAGGGGCGAGGTGCTCCAGGCATAGCTCTTCACGCCGATGCCGGCATGCGGCAGTGCCTTGGTGCCCATGCGGACCTTGACGCCGGGCGCCATGCTGGCCTGGCTGCGGTAGATGCCGGGCACGCCCAGCTCACCCAACCAGGTGCCCCAGGTGCTGTTGGCCAGGATCATGGCTTCGGAGACGATCAGGTCCAGCGCTTCGCCACGCGGGCGTACGCTGATCTGCACCGTCTCGTCGCCGGTCGGCACCGCGTCGTCGGCGTCGGGGTTCTGGCCGACCAGCTTGAAGCTGTAGTCGGGCCGGTTGAAGTTCTCGGGCTTGCCACGCACCTGTTCGCGCTGGGCCTTGAGGTGGCGCGCCAGCCGGTGCAGGAACGACAACTCGGGACGCAAATGGGTCAGGCGCGCCAGCGTCGCCTCGTCCAGGTGGGGGGCCACCGTGGGGCTGTCGGTTTCCAGCCACTCGGGCGTGACCACGCCGCCGAGCTTGTCGTGGCGCAGGTTGGCGTAGATGGGCACCTGCTCGAGCAGCGTGCGCTGGCCGGTGATGGCCAGGCTGGCCTCGTCGAAGGTGACGTAGAGCGAAATGGCCGGGCGCGGCACGCCTTCGCCCAGCGTGTAGGCCTCCACGACCTCGTCGGGCAGCATGGTGATCTTGTAGCCCGGCATGTAGACCGTGGACAGGCGCTGGCGCGCCACGGCGTCCAGCGGGCTGTCGGGCCCGAAGGCCAGGCCGGGCGCGGCGATGTGCACGCCCACCGTGACCGTGCCCGAACCCAGGCCCTGCACCGAGAGCGCATCGTCGATTTCCGTTGTCGAGGAGTCGTCGATGGAGTAGGCCTGCACGCTGGCCAACGGCAGCGTGTCGGTGATGGCCGGGGCCGAGAGCGGCGGGAAGCCCGTGCCCTTGGGGAAGTGTTCGAACAGGAAGCGCTGCCAGTGGAACTGGTAGGGCGAGCTGATGGCGCCGGCCGCCTGCAGCAGCGTCAGCGGCGGCTTTTGCGTGGCCTTGGCGGCCTGCACCACGGCCTTGTACTCGGGCGCGTTCTTGTCGGGCCGGAACAGGATCTTGTAGAGCTGCGTGGCCACGGGTTCGGGGCACTGCCCTTGCGCCAGCTGTTGGGCCCAGGTGTCGATCTCGGCCTGGATGCGGGCTTTCTTCTCGATGGCCGCCAGGGCCTGCTGCACGATCTCGGCCGGCGCCTTCTTGAAGCGGCCCTTGCCCGCGCGGCGGAAGTAATGCGGGGCCTCGTGCAGCGCGAACAGCGCCGCCACCTGCTGTGCCAGGCTGGGCGCGTCGCCGAAGTAGTCGGCCGCGAGGTCGGCAAAGCCGAATTCGTCGTCGGGGGCAAATTCCCAGGCCAGCGCCAGCTCGATGCTGGGCACCAGCTGCTGGGCCTGCGCGATCAGCTCGCCGGGGCCGGGCTTGTCGAAGCGCAGCAGTTGGTTGGCGCTTTTGACCTTGACGCGCTTGCCCGAGTCGAGCTCGACCTGGGCGGATGCCTCGGCTTCGGAAAGGATGCGGCCGGCCAGGAACTTGCCGGCTTCGTCGAATAAAACATTCATGAGGGGATGGATTGTCCCATCACTGATGGCCGGGACCGCGGCCGCAGGCCCGGTGCCCCCACGGCCTGTCCCAGGTCCAGGCCGATGCGCACCATGCGCAGGGCATCGGCGGCGGCGCGCTCCAGCCAGTGCGGCGAGCGGGCCATGGCCTCGTCCAGCGAGCAGGGGCCTGGCACGATGCTGGCGCAGGCGTCGATGCCGTGCGCCAGGTTGAGGTCGGCGCCCGGGCCCAGGGTGCCGGCCAGCGCGATCACCGGCAGGCCGCGCAGCTTGGCGCGGCGCGCGACCTCGGCCGGCACCTTGCCGTAGGGCGTTTGTGCGTCCAGGCTGCCCTCGGCCGTGATGACGAGGTCGGCCCGGTCGAGCAGCTCGTCCAGCTGCAGGTCGTTCATGACGATGTCAAAGCGCGGGTGCAGGCGGCCGCCCAGCAGGGCCGCCACGCCGGCGCCCAGCCCGCCCGAGGCGCCAGCGCCCGGGGCCTGGCCGATGGCTTGGCCCAGGTCGCGGTGGATGACCTCGGCCCAGCGCGTCATGGCCAGGTCCAGCTGGTCGACCTGCGCGGGCGTGGCGCCTTTTTGCGGGCCGAAGACCCGGGCCACGCCGCGCGGGCCCAGCAGCACGTTGTGCCAGTTGACGGCGGCGTCGAGCTGCACCTGCTGCAGGCGCGGATCCAGCCCCGACAGGTCGATGCGGTGCAGGCGCGCCAGCTCGCCGCCGCCGGGACCCAGCTCGCGCCCCTGGGCGTCGAGCAGCCGCGCGCCCAGGGCCTGCGCCATGCCGGCGCCGCCGTCGTTCACGCCCGAGTCGCCGCAGCCGAGCAGGATGCGCTCGGCACCCGCGTCGAGTGCCGCACGGATCAGCTCGCCCACGCCGCGGCTGGTGGTCAGCATGGGGTTGCGGCGCTCGCGCGGCACCAGGCGCAGGCCGGCCGCGGCGGCCATTTCGATGACGGCGGTGCGGTGGCGGTTGCCCAGCAGGCCGAAGAACGACGGCAGGCTGTCGCCCAGTGGGCCGGTCACGCGCACCGGGATCAGCCGCCCCTGGGTGGCCTGCACCAGCGCCTGGGTGAAGCCTTCGCCGCCATCGGCCAGGGGCGCGGTCAGCACCTCGGCGTCGGGCATGGCCTGCTGCACGCCCCGGGCGAGGTGGCAGGCCACCGATTCGGCCGACAGGTTTTCCTTGAAGCCCGACGGGGCAACCAGCACGGTCAGGGCAGGGCGGCGGGACATGGCGTTCTCCTGAGGTGGGCGGCGACGCGCTGCCCATGTCCTCACCAACGCCCCCGGGCCGGCTTTATTCCTGCAGATGCAAAGTGTTGCAAATGCAGGTCGGCTTTGAGGAAGGTGCTGGAGGGGTATTCCCCGTTTTCGATGAGCAATTGATCGAGGGTGGCGAATACTGCCTGTCTTGTAGGCAGGCTTGTTCGCTGGATACGCGACCTGTTCGCCGCGTGGTTCGGCGCGCGACCGGCAGCCTCGGTTCCTTCGCGCGCCGGGGTGAGGCACGCCCCCTCAGCGCAGCCCCAGCGCCGGCCACACCCATAGCGCGTGCACCAGCAGCCACAGCACCAGGGCCGGGGCCAGCACGCTGGCCAGGCGCAGCAGGTCGGCCGGTGTGAACCCGCCCGGCACGCGCGCGAACACCGCCACCGGTTTGGCGCTGGCGCTCAGGGTCTGGCAAAAGCCCGTGCCCTGCACCACCAGCATGGCCAGCAGCGCCGGGTTCAGGCCGGTGGCTGCGAGCGGCAGCACCACGGTGGGCAGCAGCACCACGGCGCGGGCCGTGCGCGAGGGCACGACCCCATGCGCCAGCACGGCCACCACGGCCGCCAGCGCATACAGCGTGCCGGGCGCGGCCTGCGACAAGGCCAGCCCGTTCAGCGCCTGCGCGGCCAGGGCGGATGCGGCGCCGCTGGTCAGCAGCGCCTCGCCCAGCACCTGGCTGGCGGCCATGAACAGCAACAGCCGCCACTCGACCTGGCGCAACACGCGCCCCGGCTGCAGCCCGGTGCCGCCGGTGAGGACGGCCAGCGCCGCGATCACGGCCACCGCGGCCGGCTGCAGCCCCAGCGTGGCGCCGGTGGCCCAGCCCAGCACCGCCAGCGCGGCGATGGCGGCCACGGGCCGCTGCGCGTGCGTCCAGGGCGTGGGTGCGGCGGGGGCGGCCAGCGGTGTGGCGACGGTCACGCGTTGCCGGCGCTCGGCGGGTGGCACGGCCCGCAGGATGACGGCCGTGGCCAGCGCGCAGCTGCCCAGCGCAAACGGGCCGGCCAGCCGCAGCCAGTCCAGCCAGTGCCATGCGGGGCCGCCCTGGGTGCGCACGAAGTCCAGCGTGACCAGGTGGGCGCCGGCGCCCGTCAGCACACCGCCGGCCGACAGCAGGATGACCGTGGGGCACAGCAGCGCCAGGGCACGCGCCTGGGCGGGCGACAGGTGGGGCATCAGCCCCAGGCACAGCGGCAGCAGCAGGGCCGCCCGGGCCGAGGTCGAGGGGATGACGAAGGCCGTGGCCGCGATGAGCAGCGTCAGCCGCCCACACAGACTGTCAAAGCGCTGGCCGTCGGCGCCCAGGCCCAGGCGCAGCAGCCGCTCGGCCACGCCGCTGAGGCGCAGCGCGGCTGACAGCACGAAGGCGCCCGCCATCAGCCAGAGCAGCGGGTCGACCACGGTGGCGGCCAGCGTGAGCGGCGACACGACCTGCAGGCCGACAAGCGCCAGGCAGGCCGCGACGGCGACCGGCGTGTCGGCCCAGCGCAGCACGGTCCAGGCGATGAGGCAGGCCAGGGCCGCCAGCAGGCTGAGGCGGGCGGGCCACGGCCAGCCCGGCAGCTGCAGGATGGCCGCGGTGCTGGCCAGGCCGAGCGCGGCGGCCAGGGCCAGGCGTCCTGTGGGCAGCGCATGGGCTGCGGCGGGGGCGGTGCGGGCGCCGCAGCCCGCGGGGGTGCCGCTGACCGGGCAGGCCCTGGCGCCGGCAACCCGACGGACGCCTTGGTCCGCGCCGGAATGGGCAGTGCCAGGGCTGGAGCCGGGACCGGCGTGGGGGCGGCGCAGGAACATCGTCATGCCTGGGATGACGGGCCAGCGCACGATGTATTCCATCGGTCGGCCAGTTTTCATCAGAAATGGGGGTATGGACCATTTTTCGTTCATCATCAAACGGAAGTGGATGGATACCTCTTCCCAGGATGGTCAGTGCACGGCGCACCAGCGCTGCACCTGCAGCAGCCCGTGGCCAAAGGTTCGGTCGTGGCCGGGCGGGCCCAGGTCGCTGGCCTGGGTGGCCAGCGCCTGCGCCACGGACGCGGGCGGCGTGTGGGTCAGCAAGGTGGCCACGGCCGCCGTCACCACGGGGGCCGCGAACGAGGTGCCGCTGCGCGCCCGGGCCCGGCCGCTGGCGGCGGTCTGCAGGCCCACGCCGGGCGCGGCCAGGTCGACGTGGGCCCCGCGGCCGGCGCGGGGGTAGATGCGGTTGCCGGCATCGACGGCCGTGACGCCGATCACCTGGGGAAACGCGGCCGGAAACTGCGGCGCGGCGCCTGGGCCGCGGTTGCCCACGGCCGCGACGGTGACGATCTGGCGCGCATGCACCGCCGCCAGCGCCTGGGCCACGACGGCGTTGTGCTCGCCGGCAAAACTCATGTTGATGACGCGCGCGCCCCGCTGGGCCAGGGTGTCCAGCGCGGCCACCAGGTCCCAGGCATCCAGGCGTTCCTGGCCCTGCGCATCGCGGTGAAAGGCATCCACCACCAGCAGGCGGCTGCGCGGCAGCAGCCCGGGCAGCTCGGGCGTTTGCCCCACCAGCAGGCTGGCCACGGCGGTGCCGTGTGCCGCGGTGCTGGGGCGGCGGGCCGATGGTGCCGATCCGCTGGCAGCGGGCAGGGCGACGGCCTGGACCTGGGCGCCACGCAAGGCGGGGTGCGCCAGGTCGACGCGGGTGTCGATGAGGCCGATGGGCACGGCCTGGGTGCAGCGCCGGGTGGCAGACCAGCCCACCTGCGAGAAATGCGCGGGCGGCGCTGGCGCGGCGCGGCCCTGGTTGCTGCGGTAGCGGTGGTTGCGGTCGACCGTGGCGCCCGGGGCCAGCTGGCGCAGCCGGCCGACCGGGTCGCTCAGGCCCGCCGGCGCAAGCAGCCACACCACCGGCTGCGTCAGCAGGCCATTGGCGCGCTGGCCCAGCAGGCGCCAGCCGCCGCGTTGCAGTGTGGACAATTGCGCCGCCGTCAGCCCGCTGGCCACGAGTTCGACGCGCGGCTGAGGGCGGGGCCGTTGCGCGGGCCGGTCGTCGTCGTCGTCATCGTCATCGTCGCCCTCATCGTCGTCGTCCGCCCAGACTGTCACACCGGGCAGCGAGGATTCGGCGCCGGGCAGAAACGGCGCCAGGCACAGGGCCATGACCAGGCCCAGCCGGGCCATGGAATGCAACAGGACAGACATGCGTGACACCTTACCAAGACCTTCACAGGCCCATCAACGCGGCACCGGCCGCGGTATTCCCGCGGCCTGGAAGCGGGCGGTTCGGCAGCGCGCGGAATACATCGGCGCCTGCGCCGTTGATGCCGGTGAGGACCCCGCATGAACATGGACATTGGAGACGAGCTGGTGCAGGCGCTGCCGCGCATGCGCCGTTACGCCCTGGCGCTGTGCCGCGATGGCGATGTGGCCAACGACTTGGTGCAGACGGCCTGCGAACGGGCGCTGGCGGCCGGCGGCCCGGGCGATTCGGGGGCGCCGTTCATGGCCTGGCTGTTCACCATCTTGCGCAACCTGTGGCTGGACCGCTTGCGCCGCCTGCAGACCCAGGGCGTGAGCAGCGACATCGATGACCACGCTGAGGCCTTGCCGGGCGCCCCCGGTGAAGACCTGCGCGTGGACGCCCGCCTGCGGCTGGAGCGCGTGCAGCAGGCCCTGCCGCAGCTGCCGGCGGCGCAGCGCGAGCTGCTGCTGTTGGTGTGCGTCGAGGAGCTGAGCTACAAGGAGGCCGCCACGGTGCTGGGCGTGCCCATGGGCACGGTGATGAGCCGGCTGGCCCGGGCCCGCCTCAAGCTGGCGCAACTGGCCGGCGTGTCGGGCGACACATTGCAACAAGGAGCACCCCATGGCGGATGAACGCTGGAGCGATCAAGACCTGATGGCCTGGGCCGATGGTGAACTGCCGGCCGAACGCAGCCTGGCGCTGGAGGCCGAACTGACGCGCGACGCGGCGCTGGCCCGGCGGGCCACGGCCATGCTGGACACCCGCGCCCTGAGCCGCGAAGCCTGGGACGCCGAGCTGGACGCACCCGTGCCGGCCGCGCTGAGCCAGGCCGTGCAGGCCCTGGTGGCACAGCACCGCGCCCAGACCAACCATGAGACGCTGGTGGCGACCGCGCCGACGAGCGCGCCGAGTGGCCCGGCCGGCGGGTCGGACACCCGCCCGCAGGCTGCCAACGGCGCGCGCCAGGCCAGTGCGAGCCCGGCTTCGGCCGCGCAGAGCAGGCCCTCACCGGGCCCATCACCCTCGGCGCTGCGGCCGGGCTGGTGGACGGCGTGGCAAGCGCTGTGGCGGCCCTGGCCCATGGGGCTGGCGGCGTCGGCGCTGTGTGCCGGCCTGGGCTTTGTGCTGGGCAGCGCGCAGCAGGGGGGCAGCGCCTCGCTGGCCGGGCTGGATGCCTCGCGGCCCTTGCCGGCGGCCGTGGCCGCGGCGCTGCAGGGGGTGCTCAGCGGCGACACGGCCGACGTGGGGGGCGCAGCGTTCGCGCCCGTGGCCAGCTACCGCACCGCGGCCGGCGCGCTGTGTCGCGAGTTCATCTGGGGCGCGACACCTGCCGAGCAGCTGGAAGGCATGGCCTGCCGCGAAGGCACGCAGTGGCGCCTGCAGGCCGTGGCGCGCGTGTCGGCGACTGGCTTTGCGCCGGCCTCGGGCGAGGGGCCGCTGGCGGCGCTGCTGGCCCAGATCGAGGTGGGCGAGGCACTGACGCCCGAGGCCGAGCGGGCCGCGCTGGCCCAGCCCTGACCGGCACGGCGGGCTGGAGGGAGGGCCAGGCACGCGCGTCGCCGCCGGTTCGATTCAACGCCCGGTGCCGAAGCGAGGTTCATCTTGAATGAATGGGGGTATGGGTGGTTTTCCGTTGATGATGAAACGGCAATGCATGCATACCCTGTTCAAGACCATTGATCAACCGCGCATGCGGTGCCAGATGTGGGCTTCGCCCTTGACCACGTGCACGATCACCATCAGCACATGGCCGAGGGCCAGCGCCAGCAGCACCCAGCCCAGCTCGCCATGCAGGTCGTTGCCCAGGTTCACCAGCCCGTCGATCTTGGGGCCGTCGAAGCCGGGGATCAGCGGCAGGCCCAGGGGCGAGAACGCCCGGCCCGAGCCGATCTGTCGCAGCAGGCCCAGGGTGGGGATAGCCAGCATCAGGGCATAGAGGGCGACATGGCCCAGCGAGGCCAGGCGGCTGGTGGACCGGGGACGCGCCGCGCGCTGCGCCACGGCCAGGCCGAGGCGGATGACCACGAGCACCAGCAGCACGGTGCCCACGTGCTTGTGCGTGGGCCACATGAACTCGTCCAGGCCCGATTTGGGCAGCAGGGCGTGGACCGAGGCGGACGTGAGGATCCAGATCAGGCCGATGGCCATGAGCCAGTGCAGCCAGCGTGCGGCGCGGGGGTAGTGGCGGGGACCGTCGGGAATCAGGGGCAGGGTCATGGGCATGGCAGGTCCTGTCAGGGCGGGGTCAGGCCGAAGAATCGGGCCAGGGTGGGCAGGTGGGGCTCGAAGTCGCTCAGGGCGTGGTCACCGCCCGCCACGACGACCTGCGGGCTGCCGGGGTAGCGCGCCGTCATCTCGCGCCAGTCCAGTACCTCGTCGCCCTGGGCGATGATGGCCAGCAGCTGCTCGGGCTGCACCAAGGGACCCACCTGCAGGGCCTCGAGTTCCCGCAGGTGCTCGGCCGTGAAGTCGAACTGTTGCGCGGGGTCGTGCCAGGCCGATTGGGTGCCCAGGTGCCGAGCGAGGTCGCGCTCGGGCTGCACGGCGGGGTTGATGAGCGCGGCGCGGCAGCCACGCCGCTGCGCCAGCCAGGTGGCGTAGAAGCCGCCCAGCGACGAGCCCATGACGGCCATGCGCGGCGCCGGCCAGTCGCGCGTGCCCTGGTCGATCAGGGCGGCGGCTGCGGCCGGCGAGGGCGGCAGCTGCGGGCACCACCAGTGCACTTCCGGGTGGTGGGCCTGCATCCAGGCCGCCATCTGGCGCGCCTTGTTCGACTGCGGCGACGAGCGGAAACCGTGCAGGTAAAGCAGGTGGGTGATGGGGGCCAGGGCCGGCAGGTCGGGGTTCATGGGGACATTCTCCCCAAGTTGGGCGCGCCGCAGCGAGATAATCGGCGCCTTATGTCTGTGGTGCTCGACAAACCCACCCTTTGGCAGCGCCTCTGGCCGCTGGTGCGCGGTTACGACCTGGTGTTGCTGCTGGCCCTGGCCCTGCTGTGCACGGTGGGGCTGGTGGCCATGTACTCGTCGGGCTTCGACCATGGCACGCGCTTTGTCGACCATGGCCGCAACATGCTGCTGGCAGCCGGCATCCTGATCGTGGTGTCGCAGGTGCCGCCGCAGCGGCTGGCCGCCCTGGCGGTGCCCATCTACGTGACGGCCGTGGTGTTGCTCATCCTCGTGGCGCTGTTTGGCATCACCAAAAAGGGGGCGCAGCGCTGGGTGAACCTGGGCGTGGTGGTGCAGCCCAGCGAGCTGTCCAAGATCGCCGTGCCGCTCATGCTGGCCTGGTGGTTCCAGTGGCGCGACGGCATGGCGCGCTGGCCCACATTTTTGGGCGCGTTTGCGCTGCTGATGCTGCCGGTGGGGCTGATCATGGAGCAGCCCGACCTGGGCACCGCGTTGCTGGTGATGGGGGCCGGCCTGGCGGTGATCTTCTTCGCCGGGCTGCCCTGGCGGCTGGTGATCCCGCCGGTGCTGATCGCAGCCGTCGGCATCGTGGCCGTCGTCTCCAGCGAGGAGCAGCTGTGCGCCGAAGGCGTGCGCTGGCCGGTGCTGCACGAGTACCAGCAGCAGCGCGTGTGCACCTTGCTCGACCCACGCCGCGACCCCCTCAACAAAGGCTTTCACACCCTGCAGGGCATGATCGCGATCGGCTCGGGCGGGTTGCACGGCAAGGGCTTCATGCAGGGCACGCAGACGCACCTGGAGTTCATCCCCGAGCGCACCACCGATTTCATCTTTGCCGCCTATTCCGAGGAGTTCGGCCTCGTGGGCAACCTCATCCTGATCGGCGGCTTCCTGTTCCTGGTGTTCCGCGCCCTGGTGATCGGCGCGCGGGCCAGCACCGTGTTCGGGCGCTTGCTGGCGGGGGGCATGGCGACCATGTTTTTCACCTATGCCTTCGTCAACATGGGCATGGTGAGCGGCATCCTGCCCGTGGTGGGCGTGCCGCTGCCGTTCATCAGCTATGGCGGCACGGCCATGGTCACGCTGGGCCTGGGCCTGGGGCTGCTGATGTCCATCGCCCGCGACCGCGAGCCCAAGGCGCGCTCGCCGCTGTAGGCCGGGCAGCGCGCCTCGCCGGTGCGTGTGGCGGCCCCTTGGTTGTCTTCATCAATGGGGGTATGGGGTCATTGCCGTTTTCTCAACAACGGCAATGGCACCATACTGCCCACCATTTTCTGGTGGGCCGACCACGACCAGCGACTGCACCCCTTGCGTCCTCACCATGGCCCGCAGGCCAGGGCTTCGGCCAAGCAGACCGGCCTGCCGCGCGGACCTGGCCGGCTTCGCTGCAGGCCGGCCGCGCAGCTCAGTCGAGCTTCACGCCCACTGACTGCACCAGCTTGGCCCATTTGCCCATGTCCTTCTGGTAGAGCGCCTCGTACTGCTGGGGCGTGCTGTCCGTCACGGCGGGGTAGCCCATGTCCAGCATGCGCTTGTTGATGCTGGGGGTGCTCAACACCTTGGCGATGGCCTGGGACAGCGTCTGCTTGATGGCATCGGGTGTTTTGCCCGGCACCACGATGCCCACCCAGCCCAGGATGGCGAAGGCCTCGTCGGGCACGCCCGCTTCGGCGAAGGTCGGGATGTGGCTGGCGGCCACCAGCCGCTTGGGCCCCGTGACGGCCAGCGGCCGCAGGCGTTCGCTGTGCTGCTGCAGCGGCTGCACGCTGGACCAGCCGAAGTCGATGTCGCGCGCCAGCATGGCCTGGATCATGGGCGCCTCGCCCTTGTAGGCCGCGTGGGCCAGCCCGCCCTGGGTGAGCTGGTTGATGCGCTCGCCCGCCAGGTGAGGGTAAGAGCCCAGGCCATACGAGCCGAACGAGAGTTTCCCGCGGTTGGCCTCGATGTACTTGAACAGGTCGCCCAGGGTCTTGACGGGCAGGGCCGCGTTCACGGTCAGCACGACGCCGGTGTCCGACACCCGGTACAGCCGCGCCAGGTCTTTCTCCAGGTCCAGCGGCATCTTGCTGTAGAGGAATTTGTTGACCAGCAGAAACGAGGTGATGCCGACCAACAGGGTGTGGCCGTCGGGGGCTGATTTGGCCAGCTGATCGGTGCCGATGATGCCGGACGCACCGGGCTTGTTTTCGATGATGACGGGCTGCCCCAGCTCCTGCGCCAGGGGCTGTTGCAGCACGCGCGCGATGTTGTCGGTGCCCCCGCCCGGCGGGGCACGATGAGCCGGATCGGGGCGCTGGGGAAGGTCTGGGCGGCGGCGGGTTGCGCGGCCAGGCCGGCGGCGGAGGCCGCACTGGCCAGCAGCGTGCGTCGGGACAAGCGGGGCGAAGGGTTCACGTCGTCTCCTCGTTGAAACCGGGTTTGCGGATGCACGCCGGATCCGACTGCTTCGGCACGCGGCTCAGATGGTGCGCAGTTTGTGCTTGGCGCCGCATGGGGAATACGCGATGTCACGCGCGCGGCCTGCCACGTGGGAGACGGCGCGCCGGCGCCCGGGCTTATGCGAAGACTGTTCGGCGTCCAGCGAATTCATTCGTTTTCGCGCGGGCCCCGCCTTCCCAGAATCGCGCTCCACGGTGACCCACCAAACCGGTGGCGGCCGCAATTCAAGGGAGCGCACACACATGACAACCGACACTTCGATCACGACCGCGACAGCGGTTTCTTCAGAGGCGGCGCGCCGCCATCGCTGGCTGCTGTGGGCTTTGCCCGTGCTGGCGGTGGTGGCGCTGGCCGCGGGACTCTCGCAGGCCCACGTGAACAGCGCCTGGCTGGCGTCCACTTGGCAGGCCCTGGGCGAGGGCCTGAGCTCGCGGGGCTTCTGGACGGCAGCGGCCGTGGGCCTGGGCGCGCAGGTCGTCGACGGCGCCCTGGGCATGGCCTATGGCGTGACCTCCACCACCTTCCTGCTGTCGACCGGCGTGCCGCCGGCGGCGGCCTCGGCCTCGGTCCACATCGCCGAAATCTTCACCACGGGCTTCTCGGGGCTGTCGCATTTCAAGCTGGGCAACGTGAACAAGGCGCTGTTCAAGCGCCTGGTGATCCCGGGTGTGATCGGCGGCCTGGTGGGCGCATACATCCTCACCTCGATCGACGCCAGCATCCTCAAGCCCATCATCTCGGTCTACCTGCTGCTGATCGGCCTGTACATCCTGTCCAAGGTCTGGCGCACGCTGCGCGTGAAGACCGACCCGCCCAAGTACGTGGCGCCGCTGGCCTTGACCGGCGGTTTCGTCGACGCCGTGGGTGGCGGTGGCTGGGGGCCGGTGGTGACTACCTCGCTGATCGGCGGCGGTCACGACCCGCGCACCACGATCGGCTCGGTCAACGCGGCGGAGTTCTTCATCGCCATCAGCACGGGGCTGTCGTTCACGCTGCTGGGCGGCCTCACGCACTGGACCGTGATCGCGGGCCTGGTGTTCGGTGGCCTGTTCGCCGCGCCGCTCGCGGCCCTGCTGACGCGCCATGCACCGACCAAGCTGCTGCTGGTCATCGTGGGGGTGCTGATTTCGGGGCTGAGCGCCTACAACCTGTCCAAGCTGTTCTGACCGCACGCGCCAGGGACTTGGGTGCACTGCCTAAAATCAGCCCATGATTTCACGCGAACCCACCATCGAGCGCCTGGCCACGGCGCGTGCCCTGCTGCTCGAGCCTTTCGGCCTCGATGAGGCCCACCTGCACCGCGTGCTGGCCCACATTGCCGAGCACCGTGTCGACGAGGCCGACCTCTACTTCCAGTACACGCGCGCCGAGGGCTGGAGCCTGGAGGAGGGCATCGTCAAGACGGGCAGCTTCAGCATCGACCAGGGCGTGGGCGTGCGCGCCGTGTCGGGCGAGAAAACGGCGTTTGCCTACTCCGACGACATTTCGCTGGACTCGCTGATGGACGCGGCCCGCACCGTGCGCAGCATCGGCGTGCAAGGCCAGTCGCGCCGCGCCAAGGTCGGGGCCACGTCCAAGCTGGCCACCAGCCGGCGGCTGTACCCGCAGCTCGACCCCATCGCCACGCTGGACAGCACGGCCAAGGTCAAGCTGCTTGAAGACGTGGAGCAGCGAGCCCGCGCCAAGGACCCGCGCATCGTGCAGGTCATGGCCGGTCTGGCCATGGAGTACGACGTGGTGCTGGTGGCGCGGCGCGGTGGTGTGCTGGCGGCCGATGTGCGCCCGCTGGTGCGCCTGTCGCTGACCGTGATCGCCGAGCAGAACGGTCGCCGCGAGGTGGGCTCGGCCGGCGGCGGTGGCCGCTTCGGGCTGGATCATTTCGACGACGCACTCGTGCAGGACTACGTGGACCACGCCGTGCACGCCGCGCTGACCAACCTGGACTCGCGCCCCGCGCCGGCCGGTGAGCTGACCGTGGTGCTGGGCCCGGGCTGGCCGGGCGTGCTGCTGCACGAGGCCATCGGCCATGGCTTGGAAGGTGACTTCAACCGCAAGGGCGCCAGCGCCTTCACCGGCATGATCGGCAAGCGCGTGGCCGCCAAGGGCGTGACGGTGCTGGATGACGGCACCCTCGCCGATCGCCGCGGCAGCCTGAACGTGGACGACGAAGGCAACGTGACGCAGGCCAATGTGCTGATCGAAGACGGCATCCTGCGCGGCTACATGCAAGACAGCATGAACGCGCGCCTGATGGGCGTGAAACCCACCGGCAACGGCCGGCGTGAAAGCTACGCCCACGTGCCCATGCCGCGCATGACCAACACCTACATGCTGGGCGGCGACAAGGACCCGGCCGAGATCGTCGCCAGCATCAAGAAGGGCCTGTACGCCACCAACTTTGGCGGCGGACAGGTCGACATCACCAGCGGCAAGTTCACCTTCTCGGCCAGCGAGGCGTACTGGGTCGAAAACGGCAAGATCCTCTACCCCGTCAAGGGCGCCACGCTGGTGGGCAATGGCCCCGAGGCGCTCAAGCGCATCACCATGATCGGCAACGACATGTCGCTGGACACCGGCGTGGGCACCTGCGGCAAAGAGGGCCAGAGTGTGCCCGTGGGCGTGGGCCAGCCCACGCTGCGCATCGACGGCATGACGGTGGGCGGCACCGCCTGACGTGCGCCTGCCGCATGGCGGCCCGGTGGTGTAAAAAATACAGGGTATGCCCTGATTGCCATTTAAAAATGAACGGAGAGTGGGGCATACTGCTGATCAATAGGTTGGCGATTGTGCTGTGAGGTGCAGCCTGGGCTGTCCTTGGCGTCTAGCTGGGGCATGGCCAGGTCCGGGTCGGCCGGGTGACGGGGACAAGGGCTGCGGCGGTTTGCGCTGGGTCAAGCGCCTGGCTCACAACGTCACGCCAACGTGCTCGTGTGAGCCGATCTGGCTACGATGGGGCACGCCCCGCCGCACCCCGCCGGTTTCTGAGGCGCCAGGAGACAAGCATGCAGGCAGCGACGACCGCATCCGACCCGATTCGCCTGGGCACCGCGCAGGAAACCATGCTGATCCCGCTGCTGGGGCGGGCGCTCGAAAGCGAGCGCCGCCACGGCCTGATCCGCGACCCCAAGGCGCAGGAGATCGTGGCTTCGCTGGACTACGACTTCGGCAAATGGCGCCACGCGTCCAGCCTCACGGCCTGCACCATCCGCACGCTGATGTTCGACCAGGAGGTGCGGCGCTTTCTGGCCGCCCACCCCGAGGGCACGGTGGTCGAGCTGGGCTGCGGCATGAACACGCGCCATGAGCGCCTGCACCAGGGCCGCGCCCGCTGGGTCGAAGCCGATCTGCCCGAGGTCATCGCCTGGCGCCAGCGCTTCTTTGAAACCAGCGACCGCCGCCGCATGGTGGCCGTGGACTTGCGCCAGGCCGACTGGCACGAGTGCCTGGCGCTGGACGCGGGGCCGCATTGCTTCGTGGCCGAAGCGTCGCTGATCTACCTGCCCGAAGCCCAGGCCCTGGCGGCCTTGCAGACCCTGGCGGCGCGTTGGCCCGGGGCCGACCTCGTCATGGACAGCATTGCGCCCTGGGTGGTGGCCAGCCAGGGCTGGCACGATGCCATGCGGCACCTGTCGCCGGGTTGCTGGTTCCAATGGGCTTGCGACGACCCGGCCGCCCTGGCCGGGCAAGGGCTTCACCTGCAGCAATCGCGCACGCTGGACGCCTGTGGGCCCGACATCCTGATGCGCGCGCCGTGGCCCTGGCCAATGCTGCTGACGGCCATGTCCTGGATGGGGCGCTTCTGGTTGAGCGGCTACCGCGTCAACCGCTTCGTGCTGGGCTGAGCGTGATTTGGCGCCGGCCCGCGGGCCGTTGCGCCTGGGTGACACCGGCCCCATGGCGACGCCGAGCCTGTGCTACAGTGACTGCCATGTCTCGCGCCGCCGCTTCGTTTTACTTTTACTTTTGGTTCCCGGAATCCGGCGGACGGAAGCTGCGCGCGTAAACGCAACACCAAATTCCCTCAAACCGCCGGATCCGCAAGACCGGCGGTTTTTTTTCGACCCGATTCCGAACCCCACCTCTTCCCTCCCTTCACAAGGACCGCACGATGAGCACCAACCCCTATATCGATGCTTGGCAACACGCACCGCTGCAAACGAGCCAGACCGACGACCAACGCATCAAAGACATCACCGTGCTCCCGCCTCCTGACCACTTGATTCGCTTCTTCCCGATTCGCGGCACCGCCGTCGAAAACCTGGTGCGCGACACCCGGGGCAGCATCGGCCGCATCCTGAAGGGCGAAGACGATCGCCTGCTGGTGGTGATCGGTCCTTGCTCCATCCACGACCCCGAGGCGGCCATCGACTACGCGAAACGCCTGCTGCCGCTGCGCCAGCGCTTTGCCGACACACTGGAGGTCGTCATGCGCGTGTACTTCGAAAAACCGCGCACCACCGTGGGCTGGAAAGGCCTGATCAACGACCCTTACCTGGATGGCAGCTTCCGCATCGACGAAGGCCTGCGCATCGCACGCCAGTTGCTGATCGACATCAACCGCCTGGGCCTGCCCGCGGGCAGCGAGTTCCTCGACGTCATCTCGCCGCAGTACATCGGCGACCTGATCTCGTGGGGCGCCATCGGTGCGCGCACCACCGAGAGCCAGATCCACCGCGAACTGGCTTCTGGCCTGTCGGCGCCCATCGGCTTCAAGAACGGCACCGATGGCAACATCAAGATCGCGACCGACGCCATCCAGGCCGCCGCACGCGGCCACCACTTCCTGTCGGTGCAGAAGAACGGTCAGGTGGCCATCGTCCACACCAAGGGCAACCCGGATTGCCACGTCATCCTGCGCGGCGGCAAGACGCCCAACTACGATGCCGAGCACGTGACCGCCGCATGCACCGACCTGCAGGCCGCCAAGCTGCCGACCAAGCTGATGATCGACTGCAGCCACGCCAACTCGAGCAAGCAGCACGAGAAGCAGCTGGACGTGGCCGCCGACATCGGCCGCCAGATCGCCGGTGGCTCGCAGCAGATCTTCGGCGTCATGGTCGAAAGCCACATCGCAGCCGGCGCCCAGAAGTTCACGCCGGGGCAGGACGAGGTGGCCAAGCTCACCTATGGCCAGAGCATCACCGATGCCTGCCTGGGCTGGGACGATTCGGTCCGCTTGCTGGAAGGCCTGGCCGACGCGGTGCGCACGCGCCGCGCCGCACGCTGAGCCTGGCGGACGCCCCGGCCAGGTGACGGATTTGGGCGGCCACGCCGGCCCAGCCGCGTCAGCAGGTTGGCCTCATTCATCAAATTGACGCAAAATATCGTCTGAATCAGCGAGTTAGATGATATTTTGAATGCAAGAGGTGAAGCATGGGGATGGTGGATGAAGCGCATCCAGGGCACATGCGCCCGGCCAGCCTGGGCCGGGCCAGCGAAGCGGGGGTGTCGACGGTGAGCGCGGCGACCGCAGCCGTGCCCTCGCGCCGGCGCCTGCTGGGCTGGACGGCCGTGGCCAGCGCGACCTTGCTGGCGGCCTGCAGCAGTCCGCCTCACCGCTCGCCCAGTGCGTCGTCGTCGAGCGGGTCTGGCCGCACGGCCAGTGCGCCGTTGCGCCAGGCCAGCCCGGTGCCGCCCAGCGGGACGCCGCTGGCCCTCAACCCAAACAGCCGGGAAGGGGCGCTGGCCCGGGCGCTGCTGGTCATCAACACACCCTACACCTATGGGGGCAACAACCCCGATGGCGGCTTTGACTGCAGCGGCCTGGTGCACTACGTGATGAGCGCCGAAGGCAACAAGCGGCTGCCCCGCACCACCGCGCAGTGGGCGGCCGCCAGCCGGCCCATCGACAACGCGGCGCTCCAGCGCGGCGACCTGGTGTTTTTCAACACCTCGGGCGCGCGCTTTTCGCACATGGGCATCTACGTGGGCGATGGCAAATTCGTGCATGCGCCATCCACCGGTGGCACCGTGCGCCTGCAAAACCTCACCGATCGCTATTTCGCGCAGCGCTTCACCGGCGCGCGCACCGTGTTCGCGGATGGCGGATGAGGTCTCGTCCCTTCACCGCTTCAAGAGGTGAGGTGAGCGTTGGCGGACGGGACCGCGCAAGGCCTACCGGCCCTCATCCCAGCGCCATTTGCCCCACGGGTGCCAGCCTGCTTGCAGCCACTTGGCGAGGTCGGCGTCCTGGATGCGGTGGCCCAGCGCATCGCTGCGGCCGGCGTCCACCCATTGGTTGCGGCCGCGCACGTAGGCGTGCGCGAAGTCGTCCCAGCTGCTGAAGCAGTCCCGCGCGCGTGAGGCATTGAGCGCCAGCACCTCCCACTGCAGCGCTTCGTCGATCCAGCCCAGCAGCGCGGCACAGCGCACGAAGAACGCCGCGCGGGCGCAGGCAAAGGCCATGGCGTCGCGCGGGGCGTCCGCCGGCGTGAGCTGGTCCAGGTCCTGGCTGAACCAGCGCGTTTTCACGAGGCGAGGCAGCTGCTGGTGGATGGCCGACTCCGACAGGTCGGTGCGCAGGCCGAAATGGTGCAGCGTGAGCGGGCGCAGCAACTGCACCAGGCCATCGTCGAGCTGCATGAGCGGCCGGTCGGCGAAGCCGCCCGCCACCGCGTGAAAGGCCATGGGGTGGGCCAGCGCCAGGGCGTGGTTGCGGTCGCGCGCCAGGCGGTAGTCGGCGGTCCGGCCGGCCTTGCGCCGGGCGGCGCGGCGCTTGCGCCAGGGCGAAAGCGCCCACTTCAGCAGGTAGACCAGCCCCAGCAGCAGCGCGAACACCACCAGGCCTGCGCCACCGCCCAGCTTCACGCAGGCCGAGGCCACGAAGAGCCACATCCACCACTTCATGGACGCGCTCCGGCTCGGGCCGCGACCACGCCCGCCAGCTGCAGGGTTTGGGCCAGGGCGCCGTCCGCCGGGGCCAGCACCTGGTCCGGCGTGCGCGCTGCGCTCAGCCACTGCACCAGCGGGCTGGGCGCGATCACGCGGGCCAGCTTGTCCGGGTGACGCGCGAACAGCGCGAGTTGGTCGGCCTCGCCGGTGACGTCCGCGACGCGGGTCCAGCCGCTGGGCAGGCGCACCAGGTCGATGGCCAGCGCATCGTGGGGCGTGGCCTCGCAGGTGTTCAGCGACTGCAGGAAGGCCAGCACGTCGGCGTGGTACTTGGCCACGGGTGGGCGGTTCTGTTTGCCCTTGATCTGCTCGACTTCGAGGCGGCCATCGGGCTTGACCAGTGCGCTGAGCGTGATGCGGGGCTGGCTGTGGTCCGGCCCCGCGCGGTAGCTGAACAGGCGCATGCGGCCTTGTTCGCAGGCGGCGGCGTAGTGCTCGCCATAGCCGCCGGTGAGTTTGCGCCGGTTGCCGAACTGGCCCACGCAGTGGCGCATGCACTGGCTTTCGTAGGCCAGCTCTTCCCGCAACTGGGGCGAATCGGGCCGCAGCTCGACGAAGGCGCCGCCGCCCTCGGGCGCCTGCCAGAGCAGGCGGATGGCCTGCGGCTGGTGGTTGCGCCAGCCCGCCAGTTGCCGGGCTTCAAAGGCCTGGTGCTCGGCCTCCCATTGCGCCAGCGCCTGCAGGGCGTTGACGCGCATGAGCTTGCCGGCCAGCGGCGTGCCCGCGCGCGTCGACAGGAACTCCACCAGGCGCAGCTCCGCCTCGCGAACCGGCGCCGATTCGGGGTCGATCCAGTGAATGTTACTCTGGGGTATGGGCGAATTGCCGTTGTCTTGCAAACGAGATTTGATCCATACTGGGATGTTGATCCCCAGAAGACGCTGCGCCGTGTCCAAGCTGTCCAGCCGCTGCATGGCGGGCGCCTCGGCCTGCAGGTTGCCCACGACGAAGCGGTAGAAGTGGCTGCGCAGCCACGCGGCCACGTCGGCGCTGTCGCCGCGCGCGGCGCTGCGGCGCACGATGGCCGCCTTGATGTCGGGCGCGTTCGCCACGTCGCGGGCGCCATAGGTTTGCGCGCCGGCTGGCCCATCGGCGGGGCGCGGTGAGGCCGGGCTGTTCACAGCCAGCGACGCCAGAAGGGCTTGGCTTTGCGCACCGCTTCCCGGGCCTTGTCGATGGCGCTCAGTGCATGGGTGCGGGCTTCTTCCATGTCGAGCTCGGGGTCGAACACGGCGACGGCGCGCTCGTAGGTTTCCAGGGCCAGCTGGGCCTGGCCGGCATCCAGCAGGCCATCGCCCAGGCGGCGCAGGCCCCAGGTGCGGCCGCAGGCCATCAGCTCGGGGCGGATGGCCTGCATGCGCGCCAGGGCGTCGTCGGGTTTGCTGCGGTACAGGTAGTCCAGCATGGAGGCCTCGCAGCCCAGCAGCCAGGGGCGGTTCTCCTGCAGCTCGCTGTCGGGCTGCTGGGTGCGCCATTGCCGCAGCCGGTCCAGCCAGATCTCGATCTCGTGGCCGCGGTTGATGTGCTGCAGCGCCCAGGCCACGTTGCTGAAGTAGCTGTTGGGGTCATGCCGGCCAAAGCCGTGGTCCTGCGCGTAGTGCCACAGCTGCTCGGCGGCCTCGACGAACTCGGCATGGCGATCAAGTTTGTACAGGCACCACATGGCGCCCAGCTTGTGCTCGGCGAAGGGGCTGGCCGCCAGGCCTTTGCGGTGCAGCGCCAGCGCCTCTTCGGTGCGGTCGGTCCCCGTGCGGTAGGCGATGGCCAGGTTGTTGCAGTTCATCGAGTAGGTGTGGATGTCGCCATCGCGCACGTGCCCCTCACCGGTGGCGAAGAACGCCTCGAACTGCATCAGCGCGCGCTCGTAGTAGCGCGTGCTCAAGGCGTCCAGCGCGTCGCTGGGGAAGGCCTCGCGCTGGGCGTCGGTCAGCGCCAGCTGGTCCATCACTGTGTCGGGATCGGACAGCGTCACGCCCAGCGCGTAACTCCAGTTGCCGCTGTTGGCTTCGACGAAGCGTTGGTTCATCGCCTGCGCGCTGCCCAGCACCTGCATGCGCGTGTACCAGAGATCGAGGGCGCAGTCCGAGTTCGCCAGGTCGGGGATGTCGAGCAGGCGTTCGAGCTTGGGCAGGGCTTGCGCGAGCTGACCCTCGCGGCGCAGCAAGCGGCCTTCCAACACCGCCAGGGCCGGGTGGTTGGGCAGCAGCGCGTTGGCATGGCTGATCAGGTGGCGTGTGGCCTGGTCGGCGTCGTCATGGCCCAGGGTCTGCAGGTCGTGCGGGCTCAAATCGCCTTCGAAGGCCGCTGCG
Organism: Comamonas serinivorans; assembly: GCF_002158865.1. Classification (NCBI taxonomy): domain Bacteria; kingdom Pseudomonadati; phylum Pseudomonadota; class Betaproteobacteria; order Burkholderiales; family Comamonadaceae; genus Comamonas; species Comamonas serinivorans. Next base: position 758,409 of record NZ_CP021455.1, read on the forward strand.
GCCAGCGCCAGGGTCCACAGGCCGGCGTGGTCGCTGGGGATGGCCAGTTGCCGGTGCGCGAGGGTCACCGCGTGCGCCCCCGACGGTTCGCGCTGGTTCCAGCAGGCATCCAGCGCCAGCCGGGCGGCCTCGGCCTCCTGGTCGCAGGCCATGAGCCAGTCCATCAGGGTGACGGTGAAGGCATCGTCGTTGTCGCTCGTCAGCAGGAACCGGCCGCGCCGCGCCGCGGCCAGGGCGCCCGCGCGATTGCCTTGTGCCCAGCACGACGTGGCCTGCAGGCGCGCCAGGCGCACGGACAGGTCGCGCAGCCGCGCCGGGTTGGGATTCGGCCCCAGGGCTTGCCGGGCCCGTTCATCCACCAGGGCCTGGGTGTCGGGCGCCAGCCGCACCAGGTCCGGAGCCAGCCGCAGCCAGTCGTCTTCGTCCACATCCTGCCCGGCAGCGGGGTGGGCCAGGGTCTGGGCGGCCTTGAGCGCGAGCTGCTGGGCCTGGGCCGCTTCGCCGCGCAGCTCTGCCGTCAGGGCCAGGCTCAGCTGCAGCGCGGCGTCGTCGTAGGTGCGCCAGGCCTGGCGCTCCGGCAGTTGCACGTGCAAGGCATGCAGTTCGCGGGCACAGCGCTCGTGGATGTCCGCTTGGCGGGCCAGGCGGGCGTCGTTCATCAGACCGGACCAGCGGTGGCGGGTGAGGTGCTCGGGACGGTCCGGCTGGCGGCTGGCGGCACCGATGCCGTCCGCGGCGGCCTCGAACAGCGCCGCCAGCTGCGCGGGCGGGGTGTCGGCTTGCTGCACCGCAGCCTCCACGCGCCACAGGGCGCACATTTCCACGATGTCCGGGTGATCGCCCGGTGGCCGCTCGCTCAGCAGCGCGGGTTCGTGCGCGTCGATGGCCGCTTGCGCCCGGGCCGGTTGCTCCAGCCACAGCCAGATGCGGAACAGACGCTCGAGGACGGAGAGGTCCGCCGGGGCCAGGGTTCGCGAACTCAGCAGGGCGCAGGCATCGGCCCGGGCCTGGATCTCTTGCGCCTCGTTCAGCTCGGGGTGTTCGTCGTCGTCACCCGGGTTCAGGTTGTCGCCGCGCGCCACGGCGATCACCTGATCGAGGAAAGCGTCCAGGGCATCGTCGCGCAGGACATCGGCGTTGGTGGTGGTCATGTGTGTTCTCCCGGCGAAGATGCTAACGCCTGCGCCGTCGCAGGCGTGCGACACTTTGGCCGCTGCCGGCAGCCCGCGGCGCATCCCTCCGCACACCCCTCGTGGTCCGCCGGTTCGCTTTGGCTGTCCACCGCCCTGACACCCATGTCCGACATGCCCCGTCACCCGCTTGCCCTGGCCCTGGCGCTCTCGCTGGGGGCTGCCGTGGCGCTGGGCATCACGCGCTTTGCCTATGGGCTGCTGCTGCCGGCCATGCGCGACGACCTGGGCTGGTCCTACCTGCTGGCCGGCGCCATGAACACGGGCAACGCCGTGGGCTACTTCGTCGGCGCGCTGGCCACCGCCGCGCTGGTGCGGCGCCTGGGGGTCTGGCGGCTGCTGATGCTGGGCATGGTGCTGGCGGCGGTGTTCATGCTGCTGGCCGGCTGGACCACCGAGACCGCCGCCTGGATGGGGCTGCGGGTGCTGGCCGGCGCCGCCAGCGCCTGGGTGTTCATCACGGGCGGCGTGCTGGCCGCCCGGCTGGGGGCGCAGGTGCCGGCCCAGGCCGGCTTCCTCATCGGGCTGTATTACGGCGGCACGGGTCTGGGCATTGCGCTGTCGGCCTGGCTGGTGCCGGTGGCCATGGGCCTGGCGCAGGCCCAGGGGGCCGCGCACACCTGGCAATGGCCGTGGTGGTGGCTGGGGCTGGCCTGCCTGCTCGCCGCCGGTGTGCTGGCCTGGCCCGCGCGGGTGCTGGCGGCGGACGTGACCGGTGGCGGAGCCGGCGTGCCGGCCGGGCTGGCGTGGCGCGATGTCTGCTTTGGCCTGGCGGGCTATGGCCTGTTCGGCGCCGGCTACATCGGCTACATGACCTTCATCGTGGCGCTGCTGCGCGAGCAGGGCCTGTCAGGCCCGCAGATCACGGGCTTTTACGCGGCGCTGGGCCTGGCGGTGCTGGCCTCGTCGCGCATCTGGGCGCGCATGCTCGATCACTTCAAAGGGGGCGAGTCGCTGGCCATCTTGAACGCGGTGCTGGCCGTGGTGACCGTGCTGCCGGTCGTGACGCGCGCGCTGCCCGTGGTGTTCGCCTCGGGCCTGGTGTTTGGTGCCGTGTTCCTGTCGGTGGTGGCGTCCACCACGGCGTTGGTGCGGCACAACCTGCCGCCCGCGGCCTGGACGGCGGGCATCAGCGCCTTCACCACCGTGTTCGCGCTGGGGCAGATCGTCGGCCCCGTGGTGGTGGGCTGGGTCGTCGATGGTCCCGGCGGGTTGCAGCGCGGGCTGCTGGTGTCGGCCGCCTTGCTGCTGGCGGCGGCCGTGCTGGCCTCGCGCCAAAAGGCTTTGGTACGCTGACGAATCATGGGGCAGTATGGTCATGCTGCCGATGATTGAAAAACGGAAACAGGGTCATACTGCCTCGTGGGTTGAGGACGCTCACCCAAATTGCCGCCGGCTGATGTCGGCCACCAGGGCCTGCAGCAGCGTGGTTGCGGCCTTGGGCAGCACGTGGCCGTGGCGCGAGATGACCTCGATGCGCCCTTGCGACAGCAAGGGGTTCTGCATGGGCAGCGCCACCACGTGCGAGGGGTCCAGCCCCGCGAACAGCGAAACCTGCGTGCCCAGCGTGTAGCCCAGCCCGGCGGCCACGAAGTGCGACACGGCGTTGAACGACGAGGTGGCCAGCGTGTGGCGCAGGCGCACCCCTTCGCTGAGTTCGGCCGCCTCGACGTGCTGGCGCACGCCAAAGCTGCGGTGCAGCGTCGCGCCGGGGTAGGGCAGCAGGTCGCTCAGCGTCAGGGGCCGGCCGATCTGCGTGAGTGGGTGCGTGTGGTGCACCAGCGCCTGAATCGGCATGGGCGTGCTGTGGTGCGAGCGCAGCCGGTCGTCTCGCGGCGGCTGAAACAGCAGGCCGATGTAGGCCCGCTCTTCGAGCACGTCGCGCACGATCTCGTCCGTGCCGCCCACGGTCAGGTCGATGGTGATGCCGGGGTGGGCGTGCATGAAGCGGCGCAGGCTGTGGCGCATCAGCCAGTCGACGAAGCCCTCGCCCGTGCTGATGCCGATGTGGCCCAGCTCGACCTTCTGGATGCTCTCGAACTGCGCCATCAGCTGCTGCTGGTGGCGGTGCTGGCGGCGCAGGTAGGTGGCGAGCAGCTGGCCGGCCTCGGTCGGCACCACGCCGCGGCCGCGCCGCTCCAGCAGCCGCATGCCGCAGTCGCGCTCGAGCAGGCCGATGGCGCGGCTGACCGCGGACGGGTCCATGCCCAGCACGTCGGCCGCGCCGCGCACCGAGCCGCTGTCGAGCACCTGCATGAAGTAACGCGTGCGGCGCGCGTCCAGGCGGTCATCCAGGGTGTCGTGAAGCAGGGGCATGGCGCCAAGTGTTGCATTTTTTGCACCATATCTCCATAAATCGTGTCATTGATGCACGCATTGGCTCTGGGGATACTTGCCCATCCCCCGCGAAACCCCCGCCATGACGTCCTCTGCCTCGCTCGCTCCGCCCCCGCTCGTGTCCCAGGCCCCACTGTCGCTGGGGGCCAAAGTGCGGCTGCTGGGGGTGGTGCTGGTCATCGTGACCTTGGCTGAAAGCCTGGGCCCGCTGCAGTTCAACCTGGGCCCGGGCAAGGTGGTGCTGCTGCCGATGCTGTGGGCCTTGCTGATGGCGGCGGTCTGGGGCCTGGCCCAAGGCCGGCTGCCCGGTGCGCTGGCCATTTCCACGCGCCTGCAGGGGCTGGCCGGGGCCTTGCTGAACGCGGCGTTGCTGCTGTTTGTGGTCAAGCTCAGCCTCACGGTGGGCAGCGCCCTGCCCATGATCCGCCAGGCCGGCTGGGCGCTGTTTTTTCAGGAGTTCGGCCACGCGCTGGGCACCCTGGCGCTGGGCTTGCCGCTGGCCTTGCTGCTGGGCATCAAGCGCGAGGCCGTGGGCGCCACCTTTTCGGTCGGGCGCGAGGGCAACCTCGTCATCATTGGCGAGAAGTACGGCATGGCCTCCGCTGAAGGGCGGGGCGTGCTGGCCGAATACATCACCGGCACGGTGCTGGGTGCCTTGTTCATCGCCGTGCTGGCCGGCTTTGTCACCAGCCTGAACGTCTTCGACCCACGCTCGCTGGCCATGGGCGCCGGCGTCGGCTCGGGCAGCCTGATGGCGGCCGCGCTGGGCGCCATCACGGCTCAGCTGCCGCCCGAGCAGGCGAAGGAGGTGACGGCCATCGCCGCGACCTCGAACCTGCTGACGGCCGTGGTGGGCTTTTACTTCACGCTGTTCCTGTCGCTGCCGCTGTGCGCGTGGCTGTACGAACGGCTGGAGCCGGTGCTGGGCCGCGTGACGCGGCGCGGCCGCCAGCCGCAAACGGGTGCGGCCGAGTTGCCCGCCATGGACGGCGCTGTGCCGTCCATGCATGGCCTGTCGCTGCCCGACACCGTGCTGACCTGGGCCCTGATGGTGGCCAGCGTGATGATCGGCAACGCCATCTCGCACCGGGTGCCGCTGTGGGTGTCGCTCGAGGGCATGTTGATCGTGGTGGCCATCGTGGCCGTGGTGGGGGCCGCCAAGCGCCTGCTGCCGCGCATGCCGCTGGTGCTGGTGTTGTCCATCGTGGCCACGGTGGTGGGCATCCCGGGCCTGCTGCCGTTCAGCGACACGGTGCTGACCCTGACCACGCCGCTCAACTTCATGGCCTTCACCACGCCGGTGCTGGCGCTGGCGGGCTTCTCCGTCGCCAAGGACCTGCCCTTGTTCCGCCGCCTCGGTTGGCGCATCGTGGTGGTGTCGCTCACGGCCACGGCCGGCACCTTCCTCGGGGCCACGCTGATCGCCGAGTTCTTCCATTGACCCGTACCGGGCCGGGCGCTGAGCGCGCGGCCCCTTCCGCCACGAAAGAGACCGCCATGTATCGCGAACCCGAGATCGCCGACGACATCCGCCAAAGCATGATTGCCTGGCGCCGCGACATCCACGCGCACCCCGAGACCGCCTTCGAGGAGCACCGCACGGCCAACGTGGTGGCCCAGGCCCTCACGCTCATGGGGCTGCCGGTGCACCGTGGCCTGGCTGTCACCGGGGTGGTGGCCACGCTGCAGAACGGCGAGGGCCCCAGCATCGCTTTGCGGGCCGACCTCGATGCGCTCAACATGCAGGAGCTGGGCAAGCCGGCGCATGCCTCCACCTGCGTGGGCAAGATGCACGGCTGCGGCCACGACGGCCACACCGCCATGCTGCTGGGGGCCGCGGCCCACCTGTCGCGGCACAAGCCGTTCCGCGGCACGGTGCACTTCGTGTTCCAGCCGGGCGAAGAGAACGAGGGTGGCGGCCGCGTGATGGTCGAGGAAGGCCTGTTCGACCTGTTCCCGGCCGACGCGGTCTACGGCATGCACAACTTTCCGCAAATGCCACGCGGGCACTTCGCCATCCGCACCGGCACCATGACGGCCTACCTCGACACCTTCGAGATCACCATCACCGGCAAGGGCAGCCACGGCGCCATGCCCGAGACCGGCATCGACTCCGTGGTGGTCGCCGCGCAGCTGGTCAACGCGCTGCAGACCATCGTCAGCCGCCGCACCGGCGCCACCGAGTCGGCCGTGGTCAGCGTCACGCAGATCCACGGTGGCGACACCTGGAACGTGATCCCCGAAGAGGTGGTGCTGCGCGGCACCGTGCGCACGCTGGATGCGGCCATCCAGACCCGCACGCAGGCGGCCATGCAGCAGATCTGCGACGGGGTGGCGCAGACGCACGGCGCCCGCATTGCGCTGAAGTACATGCACGGCTACCCCGGCGTGGTCAACACGCCGGCCGAAACCGCCGCGGCCGTGGCCGCCGCCGCCAGCCTGGTGGGCGAGGCGCAGGTGCACACCGGCATCAAGCCCGCCATGGGCTCGGAGGACTTCGCCTTCATGCTGCAACAGCGCCCCGGCGCCTACATCGGCATCGGCGCGGGCGAAGGGCCCAACGACCCGCCCGTGCACAACCCCTACTACGACTTCAACGACAACATCCTGCCGCTGGGCGCGGCCTACTGGGTGGCCCTGGTCGAACAGCAGCTGCCGCTGGCCTGACCCGGCGGCCCGGTGATGCTGTCCGCTTTCGACATCTTCAAGGTCGGCATCGGCCCGTCCAGCTCGCACACCGTGGGGCCGATGCGCGCGGCGCGGCTGTTCGCGCTCGCCCTGGACGCGCAGGGCCTGTTGCCGCGCACGGCGCGGGTGCAGGCCGAGCTGCTGGGCTCGCTGGGCGCCACCGGCCGGGGCCATGCCACCGACCAGGGCGTGCTGCTGGGCTTGCTGGGCGAGTCGCCCGACACCGTGGACCCGGCACAGGCGGCGCTGCAGCTGGCCGCCGTGCGGCGCGACCAGCGCCTGTGCCTGCTAGGCACGCACGCCATCGCCTTCGATGCCGAGCGCGACATCGCCTTCCTGGGCGAGCGTTCGCGGCCCGAGCACCCCAACGCCATGCACCTGGCCGCCCATGACGCCGAGGGGCGCCTGCTGCACGAGGCGCATTACTTCTCGGTGGGCGGCGGCTTCGTGGTCGAGGGCAGCGCGCGGGCGTCCACCGACGACCTGCAGGTGGCGCAGCCCCCGTGGCCATTTCGCAGCGGTGACGAGTTGATCGCGCTGGCCCAGTCGCAGGGGCTCAGCATCGCCCAGCTCATGCTGGCCAACGAGTGCGCCTGGCGGCCCGAGCCCGAGGTGCGCGCCGGGTTGCTGCGCATCTGGCAGGTCATGCAGGCCTGCGTGCAGCGCGGCCTGGGGCAGGACAACGCCGAGGCGGTGCAGCCGCTGCCGGGCGCGCTGCGCCTGCGCCGCCGTGCGCCCGCGCTGGCCCGGCGGCTGATGCAGGACAACGCCGACCCGCTGGCGGCCATGGACTGGGTGAACGCCTACGCCATGGCCGTGAACGAAGAGAACGCCGCCGGCGGCCGCGTGGTCACGGCGCCCACCAACGGCGCGGCCGGCATCGTGCCCGCGGTGCTGCACTACTACTGGCGCTTCGTGCCCGGCGCCGATGAGGCGGGCGTGGTCGACTTCCTGCTGACGGCAGCGGCCATTGGCGTGCTGTACAAGACCAACGCCTCCATCTCGGGGGCCGAGGTCGGCTGCCAGGGCGAGGTCGGCGTGGCCTGCTCCATGGCCGCCGGCGCGCTGGCGGCGGTGCAGGGCGGCACGCCGCTGCAGGTCGAGAACGCGGCCGAGATCGGCATGGAGCACAACCTGGGCCTGACCTGCGACCCCGTGGGCGGGCTGGTGCAGATCCCCTGCGTGGAGCGCAACGCCATGGGCGCGATCAAGGCCATCAACGCGGCCCGCATGGCCCTGCGTGGCGACGGCACGCACAGCGTCTCGCTCGACACCGTGATCCGCACCATGAAGCAGACCGGCGAAGACATGAAGGCCACCTACAAAGAGACCTCGCTCGGCGGCCTGGCCGTCAACGTGGTCGCCTGCTGAGGGTGGCATCAGGCTCTGCCGCGCGTCGGTGTGCGCCACGCTGTTGAAACTGAATATAAGCAGTATGGGTTGGTTGCCGTTTTTTAGCCAACGAGAAGATGGCCATACTGCACCATGAATCGATCAGCCGCTTAGCCCACGCCGTGCAACGTGTGCAGGCAAGCCGTCAAGCTCGGGCTGGGGAACGCGACGGCCAGGTGCGCCTGAAGGCGCGCCAGCGAGACCGACCGGGGTTCTGTGTCCGGCGTCATCCGGTTCAGGCCAGCTGCGTTTCGACCGTTGCCACGGCGCCGCGCAGCGAGTGCGGGTAGGCCTCGGTGATGTCCACATCGACCATGCGGCCGATCAGGCGCTCGCTGTGCGGGCCGCCGTCGAAGTTGACGATGCGGTTGCACCAGGTGCGGCCCGTGAGCTCGGCCGCGTTCTTGCGCGAGCGGCCTTCGACGAGGATGCGCTGGCGCGTGCCCACGCGGGCCTGGTTGGTGGCGCGCACGTTCACGTCGATGGCGGCCTGCAGCGCCTGCAGGCGCGCGAGCTTGACGCCGTGCGGCGTGTCGTCGTGCAGGTTGGCGGCTGGCGTGCCGGGGCGCGGGCTGAAGATGAAGCTGAAGCTGGCGTCGAACTGGCAGTCTTCGATCAGCTTCATGGTCTTGGCGTGGTCGGTGTCGGTTTCGCCGGGGAAGCCGACGATGAAGTCGCTGGACAGCGCCAGGTCGGGGCGGATGGCGCGCAGCTTGCGGATGATGGACTTGTACTCCATGGCCGTGTAGCCGCGCTTCATGGCCATCAGCACCTTGTCCGAGCCGTGCTGCACCGGCAGGTGCAGGTGGCTGACCAGCTTGGGTACGCTGGCGTACACGTCGATGAGGCGCTGGGTGAACTCGTTGGGGTGGCTGGTGGTGTAGCGGATGCGCTCGATGCCCGGAAACTCGGCGATGGTCTCGATCAGCATGGCGAAATCGCAGATTTCACCGCTGTCGCCCATGGGGCCGCGGTAGGCGTTCACGTTCTGCCCCAGCAGCGTGATCTCGCACACGCCCTGGTCGACGAGGTTGGCCACCTCGACCAGCACGTCGTCGAACGGGCGGCTGAACTCCTCGCCGCGCGTGTAGGGCACCACGCAGTAGCTGCAGTACTTCGAGCAGCCTTCCATGATGGAGACGAAGGCCGAGCCGCCCTCGACGCGCGCGGGCGGCAGGTGGTCGAACTTCTCGATCTCGGGGAAGCGGATGTCCACCTGGGGCTGGGCCTGGCGCGTGCGCGCGTTCAGCAGCTCGGGCAGGCGGTGCAGGGTCTGCGGGCCGAACACCACGTCGACGTAGGGCGCGCGCTTGATGATCTCGGCGCCTTCCTGGCTGGCGACGCAGCCGCCCACGCCGATCAGCACGCCCTTGTCCTTCAGGTGTTTGACCCGGCCCAGGTCGGAGAACACCTTCTCCTGCGCCCGCTCGCGCACCGAGCAGGTGTTGAACAGGATGAGGTCGGCCTCGTCGACGTTCTGCGTGGGCTCGTAGCCTTCGGCGGCTTTCATGACGTCGGCCATCTTGTCCGAGTCGTACTCGTTCATCTGGCAGCCAAAGGTTTTGATGAAGACTTTCTTGCTCATGGTGGGCTCGTGGGTGCGCCTGGGGGGCGCTGTGTGTGTCGGGCGCGTAAAGCGCCGTGTGATCGGGGGAGGCCGGGCGTGGGGTCCTGGCCCCCCGGGCCGTTGATGTCCAGCACGCCTGGCGTTGCGGGTCAGGCCGGGCCCGGTCGGATGGGATGCGTGGGGGACGACGCGCCCCCCGGCGTGGCCAAGTACCCCGCAGGGCGTCGGCGGAATGGCGCTGTCGTGCGGTGCGCCTGCGTTACGGCATCATGGGGTATGGCGCCACTATCGTTCAGTCCTGAACGGCGGCGGCGTGATACGGTCAGTATTCGTTCTTGAACTGGTGCTGTTCGGACAAGGGCTTGCCGGGCTGGAACACCGGGCCGTTGTACTTCACGGCGGCGCCTTGGCTGGCGGCCTTCATGCGGTTTTGCTCGCCCGGCGTGACCATGGCCTGTTCGGCCGCGGTGAGGATCCAGATGTCACCCACCTGGCCCATGTTGTCGGTCAGGTAGTTCACCTTCAGCTTGCGGCCCACGAACTGGGTCGCCATCACGATGCGGTTGTCTTCGTTGAACAGGCGCGAGCCTGGCGACAGGCGCGTGGTCTTGCCGTTGAGCTTGACGACGGGCGGGCTGACGATCTCCAGCGTGCCGCGCTCCACGCGGTCGTTGAAGAAGCGGCGCCCCTGCTGGGCCTGGGCCGGCAGGGCGGCCGCCAGCGCCAGGGCACTCAGGGCGGCACAACGCAGGAATTGACAGCGGTTCATGGTGTAGATCCAGAGGCTGGGCAAAACGCCGATTTTAGAGGGCGCCACCGCAGCGTGTCCGGCCCGGCGCCCAGTGGATCGGCGGCTGGCGTGCGCCATGGGCATGCCCGTGGCGGTGGCGCCACGCCCATCCGTCGGCGCGGCCGCAGCGCGCATGCCACCGTCTGATGTGCAAGGTGTTTCGCGCCTGGACGCAGCAGGGCCGCCGAGGAATCGCAGCGCAGTCGAAGAGCCGTCGTCGTGGCTGCAGCCGACCCGCGCTGGGCGGCGCAGCGCAGAGGGGCGCACCCGCGTCCAGGCCTGGGCTGGCGGTGCGGGCTGGCATGATGCGCTGCATGCGCACGTCCCTGTCACGCCCGCCCACGCTGGCCCCACCCGAGGCCCCGCTGCCCTCGCGGCTGGGCGCGGCCTGGTTCTGGTTTCGCGTGCGGGCGCTCACGCTGCAGCGCCTGGGGCGCGACGCGATCGACCCCGCCGTGCGCACCTGGCCGCGCGTGCCGGCCGAGGCCAGCGCGCTGGCCGGCGCCCCGGTGCTGGCCGAGGTGCGCTCGCCGCTGTGGGGCGATGGCCGGGCCGATGAGTTCGTGCTGACCGCCGGCAAGGTGCACAACCTGCGGCTGGCGCGGCGCGCCTTCGACGGGCTGGAGCTGCCGGCGGGCGCGCTGTTGAGCTTCTGGCAGCAGCTGGGCCGGGCCACGGCGCGCCGCGGCTACGTGCTGGGGCGCGAGGTGCGCGAAGGCTGCGTGGTGCCCACGGTGGCCGGCGGGCTGTGCCAGCTGTCGAACGCGTTGGCCACGGCGGCCCTGCGCGCCGGCTGGACGCTGACCGAGCGCCATGGCCACACGGTCTGCATCGAGCAGGCCCTGGACGCCGGACCCGACGGCCCGCGGCTGGACGCCACGGTGCTGTGGAAACACATCGACCTGCGCTGCCGCGCCGACCGGCCCTGGCGGCTGGAGGTGACGATGGATGCGTCCGAGCTGTGCGTGCGCATCCGTGCCAACGGACCCGGCGTGATCGCCCGGCCTGCGGCGCGCGTGATCGCGATCGCCCGCAACGCCGTCCCCGGGCCGAGCGCGGGTCGGGGCGAGGGTGCAGGTGCCAAGCCGGTGCCTGTGTCGCCGCCTGTGGCGCGCGGCTGCCTCACCTGCGACCAGGTGCAGTGCTTTCGCCACGCGCCTGAGCTGGCGGGTCTGGCGCCGCAGCGGACCACGGCCGTGGCTCTGCTCGATGGCTTGACGCCGGAGCTGGCCGCGCACCTGCAAGCCGCGCCGGCGCAGGCGGACGCCGCCGGCCGACCCGCTCCGGCCCTGGTGCTGCCGGGCGCCGTGACGGCGGGGCAGCGGGCTCGCGTGGGCGCCGCGCGCCGGCCGACGGGCCTGCCGCTGCGCCACCCGGCACCGCCTTGGTCGCCCGTCGGGCCCGCGTGGCCCGCCAAATGGTCCGCCAATTGGCATGCCGCCTGGCGAGCCGTGGACCTGCGCTGGCATGCGCGGCGGCCCGGTGAACGGCAGGCCAGCGTGTTGCGCGGGCAAGACCGGCAGGCGCAGCAGGCCGCGCGGGCGTTGCGTCCCGGCGATGTGCAGGTGTGGGTCGACCAGGCCTACCTGCCGAGGCTGTGGCTGGACGGCGCCCTGGCGGGGCGGGCCCTGACGGTGTGGATGCCGGCCCTGCCCATGGCCGAGATCGTGCGGCGGCTGGACGAGGCCGTGGCGCAGTGGCCCGACGAGCCCAGCCTGCGTGACCACCGGCCACGGCCCGAGACGGTGGCGGCCGAGCTGGCCGCCCTGCGGGCCGCGCACACCCTGGTCACCCCGCACCAGGCGGTGGCCGACTGGGCGCAGGCCCACCTGCAGGCGCAGGTGCAGCTTGTGCCCTGGGCGCAGCCTGAGCATCCGCCTGTGAGCGATGGCCGGCCGGCGCGCGCGGAGGCCGCCGACGCCATGGTCCTGCTGGCCAGTGCCTTGCCGCGCAAGGGCTGGTGCGAGCTGCGGGCCGCGCTGCAGCAATGGTCGGCGGAGGGTGACGCGCTGCCGACCGTGCAGGTCGTGGGCAGCCTGCCCGATGGCGCCGCCCGCAGCGGCCCGTGGTCCCGTCTGACGTCCGCGCCGCGAGATGGCTGGTGGCGTCAGGCCCGCGTCGCCGTGTTGCCGGCCCATGTCGAGCACCAGCCGCGCGCGGCTTTGCAGGCCCTGGCGGCCGGCGTGCCGCTGGTGGCCACGCCGGCTTGCGGCCTGCCGCCGCAAGCGGGGTTGCAGCTGGTGCCCGAGGGTGACGTGGCCGCGTTGGCGCAGGCGCTGCGCCAGGCGTGGCGGCAAGGCGCCGTGGGCTGAGCCTGGCGTCGGCGCGCTCCACCGCTGGCCCACCCGGACCGCTGGCCGGCGCTGCACGGGCCCGTCGCCTGAACACCCGACCGCCACGCGCTGACCGGCGCCCATGCATCGACACACGTCGCCAGGAGCAGGCGAACAACGCCGCAGCGGTCGACCGCAACGCGCGTCACAACGTCAAGTCTGATGTGGGGCAGTATGGGTAGTTTGTCGATTGTCAATCATCGAATTTGAATGAATACTGATGCGTGGCTGGTGAATTCACATCCGCCTCCTGTGCGGATCGGACAAGTTGTGTGTGCTGGCGGCCCACCCGCGTCAACGGCCATGATCGCCCGCTTGGACGGATGGCCGTTCAGCGGAAAACGGCCAGGGGCTGTTGTGGCCTCAGGATGCCTGGACGCGGTGCGCCTTCGGCGCATCGCACTGGCCAGGGCGTCAGGGCCTGGCGCCCTGGTCGCCCGCAAGCCGCGAGCCGCGAGCCGCAAGCCGCGAGCCGCGAGCGCATCGCCGGCCGCGTGCTTCTAGGGGGGTGACTTGGGCGGTGGGTCTGGGTGGCCGCAGGAGACCACGGCCTGTGCGCCCCCTCGACGCAGCGCAGGCCGCCGCACCAGCCGCGTGCGCGACCGATGGACCCAGGGCCAGGGCGCACAGTGCGGGGTTTCACCTGCAGGCGCCGCGCTCATGACTTCCTCCTCCCGACCCCCGACCTTCTATGGCTGGTGGATCGTGCTGGCCTGCATGACGTTTGCCACCGTCTGCTGGTCGCTGGGCACGTTCGGCATGAGCGTGTACGTGTTCGCGCTGAGCGAGACCGATGGCGGCGCGGCGCGCTTTCCAGTGGCCACGGTGTCCACCGCCGTCACGCTGGCCTACCTCGTCAGCGCGGCGCTGATGGTGGGCGTGGGCAGCGTGTCGGCGCGCCACGGCACCCGGCCCGTGGTGGCGTTTGGGGCCGGGGTGCTGGCGCTGGCCATGTGCGCGCTGCCGCAGTGCCGCGTGGCCTGGCAGCTGTACGGGGCGTTTGCGTTGCTGGGCGTGGCCATGTCCTGCCTGTCCACCGTGGCCATCGGCACCACGCTGGCGCCGTGGTTCGACGTCTACCAGGGCCGCGCGGTGTCCACGGCCATGCTGGGCGCCAGCATCGGCGGCATGGTGGGCACGCCGCTGCTCATGGCCGGCATCCGCCACCTGGGGTTTGCGCACACGGCCTGGCTGGCGGCGGGGCTGGCCTTGCTCGTCATCGTGCCGCTGGCGGTGTTCGTCATGCGGCGCCAGCCCCAGGATCTGGGGCTGCACCCCGATGGCCTGCCGCCGCGCGCCGGTGGCGCCGGGGCTGCGAACGCGCCAGTCTGGACCCGCGGCAGTGCGCTGCGCACGCGCCAGTTCCAGACCCAGGTGTTCGCGTTCGGCGTGGCCTTGATGGTGCAAGTCGGTTTCCTGAGCCACCACGTGCCCATCGCCCTGCCGTGGCTGGGCAGCGCCGGCGCCGCTGCGGCCGTGACGGCGGCGGCCGTGGCCGCCTTCATCGGCCGCTTGCTGCTGGCGCGCTATGCCGACCAGGTGGACGTGCGCAAGACTGCCGCGGGCGTGCTGGCTTTTGGGTGCGTGTCGCTGGTGGGCATGGCGCTGTTCCCGTCGCCCGTGGCGCTGATGGTGTTCAGCATCAGCTACGGCCTGACGGTGGGCAACATCACCACGCTGCCGCCCATCATCACGCGGCGCGAGTTCGGTTCGGCGTCGTTCGGCGTGGTGTTTGGCACGGCCTCCATGCTGACGGCGGTGCTGATGGCGCTGGGGCCCAGCCTGTTCGGCGCCATCCGCCAGGCGTTTGGCGGCTACGCCCCGGCCTTGCTGCTGGGGGCCGCGCTCGATGTGCTGGCCGTGGCGGCCCTCATCTGGGGCGGGCGCCGGCCGCTCGTGCCGCCGGCCGCCGCCGCCCCGCAGCCGTCTTGATGCGGCCGATGTCGCGCGCCGGCTGAGGCCGCTGCGGGCCCGCGCTCAAGACGATGACGCCCGGGCGCGCTTGGCGGCGTTGCGCTTGCGGGTCGCGGCGGCCTTCTTGGCCGAGGCCGAGCGTTCTGCCGCCGACCGCGCGGCCGAGGCCTTGCCGCCCAGCCGCCCGCCTTTGCGGGCCGACTCGGTCGTGTCGGGCTGGCCCCGGCCGGAGCCGGAGCGGTTGCCGCCGCCAGACTGCTTGTTGACGGTGGCCCAGGCGCGGCGCTCGGCTTCGTCGGGTTTCACGCCGCGTTGCTCGTAGCTGTCTTCGATGTGTTCGGCCTGGCGTTTTTGCTTGTCGGTGTAGGCGCTTTTGTCACCGCGGGGCATGGGAGTCCTCACAAATCTTCGATGACCAGCTGGCCGTAGCGGCGGGCCAGCGTGTAAGGGGTGTGCTGCAGCAAGGCCTGCAAGGTCTCGAGCTGCGCGGCGTTGCGGGTCTGCACCAGCAGGCCCGTCTGGCCGTCGTGGGCCAGCTGGATGAATTCGCGCGCCGTGGCCGCATCGGTGCCGATCGAGGGCAGCGGTTGATCCGCGTCGTGCACCGTGGGGGCGATTTCCGTCAGCACCACGCTGGGCGGTGCCAGGTAGACCTCGCCGTCGTGGCCGGACGCGGCCAGCTGCCGCGCGGCCTCGCGGGCCGCGTGCTCGCTGGCGAACATGACCATGGTGTGGCCCGTGGGGTAGAAGGCACCGCCGATCATGGCCCGCATGCTGGCGTCGACTGAAAGCGTGTTCATGGTGAGCTCCGGAGGGAAGGGGGATGACCGGCGCCGCGTTCAGTGGCGCATGGCCTCGCAGGCGCGCGCGCAGTCGGTGCACGCCTGGGCACAGGCCTGGCAATGCGCGTGCGGGTGGTGGCGGCAGACCTCGGCGCAGGCCTGGCACACCTGGGCGCACAGTTGGCAGATCGCCTGGTCGTGCGTGCTGCCTCGGGTCAGCGTGGCGGCGGTCAGCTGGCAGACCTGGGCGCAGTCCACGTCGTGGGCCAGGCAGTCGGTCATGGCCTGCACATCGGGTTCGTTCAGGCAGGCGGCAAAACAGCGGTTGCAGGCCAGTTCACACGCCAGGCAGGCCTGGATGCAGGCTGCGTGGGGCAGGTCTGCGGTGGGGGTTGTGGGGGAGGAGGTGTGGTGCATCGTCGTGTCCTTGGGCAGTGCCGCCCCTGGGCCTGCCATCGGTCCGGCGAGGTGCCAGGGCGGCAGGGCGCGCGGGGCGGCGGGTCGGGCGCGCTGGGGACGGCGGGGTGCCAGTCGGCAGCGGGCAGGCCCACACAAGGGGCGTGCCTTGACCTTGCGCGCAGGGGCGGCCGGATGCCGTCAGACCAGGCTGATAGGCGATGCCCGACCAGGCCCCATAGGTTCGCAGGGACAGGCAGCGGGGTGGGCCGTCGGGACGTCGGAGAGGCCACTTGGCGGTGGACAGTCAGCGCATGTCGGGTCCTGGCGGGCGCTCGTCGGCGTGGCGGAACGCCGCCTCGGTGGGCTGGTGTGCCGTTCAGTCAGCCGCCGCGCGGCGCGGCCGGTCGAGGCCACATGGTCGCGAAGCGCCTGTGGCGTCTCGCGGCGCGTCAGATCGGAAAGCGGCGCATGGCGGGGGGCAAGTCAGCCTGGCGGGCGTGGCCACAGGAGCGCAACGCCGTTCGCCGCACCGCTTGAACGGCTGCGGGCCGAAGGTGTGCCCTGTTCAGGGGGTGATGTGATCTGAAAGGCAGTATGGCCTGGTTGCCGTTTCCAATGAAACGGCAACCAGGCCATACTGGTCCAAGTAGAGTGCGTCGGTTTACTTCTTGAGGCACTCGCTCATGAAGGCCTTGCGCTCGTCGCCCTTCTTGCCGGTGGCCTCGGCGTTGCACACCTTCATGCGCGACTGTTGCTGCTTTTTGCCGTCCGACAGGCATTGCTGCATGAAGGCCTTGCGCTCATCGCCTTTTTTGCCGGTGGCTTCGCTGTTGCAGGTGCTCATCAGCTGCTGCTGGGCCGTGGGCGTCTTGGCCGGCGCCGAGGCGGCGGGGGCCGGGCCCTTGGCAAAGCTCAGGCTGGCGGTCAGGGACAAAACGGCGATCACCCAGGTGTGTTTCATGGTTGGCTTCGTGACAATGCGCCGACGGCCGGCGCACCGGCATTGCAGCACACATCGGCCGCGTGGGTGTGGCGAATTGCAAGTCCGCCGGGGCCGTGAGCGCTGGCCCGCGGGGGCGGGTCAGCCCGGTGACGCGCTGGCGGGCACGAAGCGACCGAGCCGCGGGCGCAGCGCCGGGTCGCGGAAGGTGGAGAACACCACCACGTCCAGTCGGTCGGGGTCACCCAGGCATTCCTGGCGCAGCACGGCCTCGAAGAGGAAGGTGTAGTTGTGCGGCAGGCTGAGCAGCATGCGCCGGTTCGAGACCAGCACGCTGCCGGTGATCTTCTGGATGGCGAAGCGCTCGAAGTAGCTGTCCGTCAACGGGGTGATGGTGTCCACCATGATGCGCGAGGCTGCGGCCTCGCTGGGGTAGATGCACAGCGCCAGGTGGGCGTGGCGCGCATGTTCGTTGACGAGCACGGTGTAGAAGCCGATCAGCTCGTCGCTGGCCTGCTTGAACACGCCGATGAACTGGTTGAAGTTGCGGTCGAAGCCGGCCAGCAGGGCCCGCACGCTGGCCAGGCTGAAGGTGAAGCGCGGCAGGTTCATGCTGCCCATGAGCTGCGGGGCGTTCAGCCAGTGCACCAGGGTGTCGTTGGCGTCCTTGGCCGTCAGCGTGCGCAGCCGGTAGCCGGGCAGGTCGATGGCCGTGCTGCCGCGCGCTGGCGCTTCGGGCAGGCCGGCATTGAGGTCAACGGCACCTTCCAGGTGCTGCGGCTGCAGCGAAGGGCCGCTTCGAGCAAGGTCGGCCCCATCGGTGGGCCGTGGACCAGCCGCCGGCGCCGGGGCGCGTGGGGGTTGCGTCTTCCAGTCGCTGAAAAAACGCCGGCCGGCGGCCTGGGCGCGGGCGTTGAGCCACAGCGAGCCGGGCGCGGGCCGCTGGTCGGCCTGTGCCAGTGCCGACAGGATGAGCACGTCGTCGTGGCGCTGCAGCGCAGGTTGCCACTCGTGGCGCAGCCGGCCTTCGAGGAAGAAGCGCCGGTTGAGCCGGAACAGCGGCCACAGCCGCCGGACGGACCGCGCCAGCAGGTGGATGGAAAGCTTCTGTGCGCCATCGGCCAGCAGGGCGTCGGCCAGCGGGGCGAGCGTGTGCCGCAGCAGCGCCAGCCCGCCGGCGCCGGGCCGGGCGGCGCAGGCGATGCGCGTCACCCGGTGCTGCGCGTGGTGGCTGCACACGTACACGGCCTGCAGGTCGCCGGCCACGGTCACGGCCCAGGTCTGCACATCGGGGCGGGCGAGCAGGGCTGGCAGCTGGCTGGCCGTCGTCAGCGGCACGACGGTGTTCAGGCTGGCCAGGGCCTCGGCGTCCAGCCAGGACCAGTCGCTGGGCAGCCGCGAGGCGGGCAGGCGATGCAGCTCGGGTGGTGGCTGGGTGTTGGAGGGGGAAGCCGGGTCGAGGTCAGTCATGGCCCTGGCGCAGGTGGTCTAAGGTCATCTGGCGCGCGATTTTGCCCGAGGTGGTCAGCTTCACCGTCCGCGGGGCGACGAGTCGGATTTCGGCCGCATCGCCGCTCGCGCTGAAGGCCGCCCGTCGCGCGGTGTCGGCCCACTGCCGACGCTGGTCGGGGTCCTGCACGGGGCATTCGACCAGGACCACCAGCGCCATGGACTCACCCGGCGCTCGGGCTTCCTGAAGGGCCATCACCGTGCCGTGGGCCAGCTGGAGCTGGGCGCAGACCGCGGCCTCGACGGCCTCGGCGTGGACGTTGCGCCCACGGATCACCAGCAGCGATTGCAGGCGGCCGGTCACGACCAGCTCGCCGGCCGGCGTGAGGTGGCCCAGGTCTTCGGTGGCGAACCAGTCCTGGGGCGACACCGGGGACAAGCGCCCGTGCTGCCAATAGCCCGTCATCAGGGCCGGGCCGCGCAGGTGGATGCGGCCTGTTTGCATGGCCGGCAGTGGCGCGCCGGCGTCGTCCACGATGCGGATGTCCCACCCCGGCAAGGGCGTGCCGCTGGTGCTGCGCCCGTGTGCATCGACGCTGGCCGGCCCCATGCTGACGGCCAGCGTGGCTTCGGCCAGGCCATAGCAGGGGTGAAACTGGCCGGCCGAGAAGCCGCTGACGTCAAAGCGCGTGGCGAAGCGGTGCAGGTCGTGCTCGCGCACGACATCGCCGCCCACGCCCGCCACGCGCAGCTTCAGGCGCAGGGCGCTGGCCTGGTCTGGCGGCGTGCGGTCGGCGGCCAGGCCCCAGGCGAACGACGGGGCAAAGCAAATGGTGCTCCGCAACTCGGCCATGAGCCGGGGCCACAGCTGCGGGTGGCGCGCAAAGGCCTGTGGCGGCAGCAGGTCCAGTGGCACCGCGCCCAGGATGGGGGCCAGCAGAAAGCCCACCAGCCCCATGTCGTGGTACAGCGGCAGCCAGGAGAAGGCGCGGTCGTCGGGCTGGATGCGCAGGCCGGCATGCAGGATGGCATGCAGGTTGTGGCAGATGGCGCGCTGCGAGATTTCGATGCCCTTGGGGGCGTTGGTGGTGCCGGACGAGAACTGGATGTAGGCCGCGTCGCTGCCTTGTAACGGTTGCAGGCCCACGGTGTCGGCGGCGGCGGGCAGCGAGTCTGTGGGCACCACGCGCAGGCCGGGCGCGATCGACTCGGCCTGGCGTTCGAACGCGGCTTGCAGCGGGGTGTGGGATGCATCGAGCAGCAAGGCGCTGGCCTGCACGGCGGCCAGCATGCGCAGCGTGCGCTCGACGTACGGCCCCACGCCCAGCGCCACGGTGGGGGGCGGCAGGGGGCAGGGCAGCAGCCCCGCCCATTGGCAGGCCAGGAAATCGGTGATGAACGACAGGCTGGTGTGGGCGATCAGGCCGACCACCGCGGGTCGCGGCCCGGCACCCGCGAGGGCGCGAAGCTGCGTGGCCCGCACGCGGGCCTGCTGGTTCAGCGCGCGGTAGCTGAGTTCGGCCGTCAGCTGGCCCCGGCCATTGAACAGGCGCAGCCCGGCCGGGCTGCTGGCCGCCCGGGCGAGGCCCTCGGCCAGGCTGGCGGGCGGGTTGCCGGCCTCAGGTCCCGGCATGCGGCGCAGCGGCGGGCTGGCGCCGCTCGAAGAGCTGGGTCCAGCGCCGGAGGCTGGCCAGGTGCAGGGCGATGGCGTCGGTCCACCCGCGCTGAAACCATGCGCTGAGCAGGGCCGGCTGCAGCTGACGAAAGGCCGACGCATTCACGCTGCGGAAGCTGCGCGTGGTGTGGGTGCTGCCATCGCTCAGGCGGACCTCGGCGCGCAGGTCGACCAGCAGCCCGGCGTCGTGCAGGGCACGCCCCAGGGCCACCGTGTCCTGCAGCGCGGCCCAGTGCGCGCCCAGCTGCTGGGTGATGGCGGACAGGGTGGGTGAGGGCCGACCATCGAAGGTGAACAGCGGCTGGGCCGTGTCATCCTCTTCCAGCGGCACCAAGCGCGCATCGGCGGTGTCCAGCATCACCACGGCCCGCTGGGCATGGGTCGGGTCCACGCCCATGGCAAAGGGGTGGTGTTTGAGCACGGCGGGCAGCGGCTGGTGGCGGGGCCACTGCAGGTCGGTGTCGAGGAAGTCGTTCAGGCCCGGCTGCGCACCCAGCACGGCCAGCGGCTGGGGCGCCGGGCCGGCCGAAAAGACGATGGGGTGGGCGCCCACCAGGTCGGCGAACTCGGGCAGGGTGATGGGCACGGCGTCCAGCGTGCGGCAGAACGCCCAGTTGGGGGCCGGGCGCAGGCCCAGGCCCAGGTGCTGTTCGGGGGACAGGGGCTGCAGGCGCGAGGTCATGGTTTTATGGGGTGGAGTATGGGGTGGCTGTCGTTTTGAATTCAACGACGATGAGGCCATACTCTTTTCAATTTTGCCAGATGGGTGGATGAATCAGCGGCCGGGAGGGGTGTTCAAGGGCCGGATCTGAACGCGATGGCCGCCGCGCCGCACCATCAGCGAGCACCATTGCAGGTCCAGCGGGTGGTCCACGGGTTCAGCGGCGGTGGGCAGCACCTCGGCCTGCAGCAACAGCTCGCGCACCAAGGTGCGCATTTCGGTCAGGGCGAACAGGCGGCCGCCGCAGACCCGCTCGCCCACGCCGAAGGCCGTGCCGAAGCCGCTCTCGGCGCGATTGTGCAAGGCACGGGCGGCGGCCAGGTCGAGCTGCCATGGCCGTTCGCGCGACTGGCCCTGGGTCTGCAGACCGACCAGCGACACCAAGGCCACATCGCCGGCCAGCACCGGGCCCGCGCTGAAGGCGTCGTCGGCCAGCGCATACCGGCTGAGGATGGGGTTGGCCGGGAACAGGCGCATGGTTTCGCTGAGGAAATCGTCCAGCAGCGGCGAGGCCTCGTTGCCGGCGCGCGCGTCCTCGCGCAGCTGCGCCTGCACCTGCGGATGCTGGGCCAGCAGGTGGCAGGCCCAGCCGAAGGTGCTGGCGCTGGTCTCCGAGCCCGCGGCCAGCAGGGTGATCATCTCCTGCTCCATCACGAACCGGTCGGACTGATGGCGGCTCGCCGCTTCGGCGGCGAGCATCTCGCGGAGGACGGGGTGGTGGGCGTACTCGGCGCGGCGGAACACGCGCAGGTCTTGCATGACCTGGGCCTTGGCGGCGTTGAGCTGGCTCAGGTGCTGTCGCCGTTCATCGCCCGTCAAGCCGCCGGCGGGGACGAAGGCGTACTGCGCGCTCAACGCCAACAGGTGGAACAGGTGCTCGGGGTCGATGCCCGTGTCGCGGAAATCCAGGTCGAACAAGACCTCGGTCAGGACCTCCAGCGTCATCTGCCGCAGCAGCCCGTCGGGCAGCGGCGTGGCGGCAGTCTGCGCCACCAGCTGGGGCAGGGCGCGGCGCAGTGCTCGGCGCGTGGCCCGGATGGTCTTGGCCACGTCGTAGTGGTTGAAGTGCGGCTGGGTCAGCTGCCGGCGAAACGCCCACGCGGCGTGGTTTTCCGACATGCGCGAGGGCCCCAGGGTCTGGCGCATCCAGGCCATGTGCTTGGGCCAGTTGGCCGCATGGCTTTTCAGGATGCGGTGCGCGTCCTGCGCGTTCTGCACCATCCAGACCCGGCGCTCGCTGTAGTGGTGCAGGCGCGAGGTGCCCGGCTCGCTGCGCGCCAGGCGGTAGAGCTCGTTGCAGATGTCGGACGGGTCCATGGTCGCGGCCGTCGCGATCGGTCCGAGCGGTTCAGCGGGAGTCCGTGTTGGCACGCAGCAGGCTGGAGGACAAAGTTGGGCAGGCCCAGCGGCTCAGGCGCGACGGCGTGCGGGGCGCCGCCAGGCGGCGAACCCGGCCAGCAAGCTCCCCAGCAGCCCCAGGCCCCACGCACCCAGCGTGGGCACGGGCTGGGGTGTGGCAGGCATCACCACAGGCGGCACATCGAGCACCACCCGGAAGTCGATCACGTTGGTGGGGGTGGTGTCGGGGAAGGGGCCGGGCGAGTTCGGGGTGGCGACCACGTTGGCGGTCGGACCCGCACCGACGATGACCAGGGGGGACGTCTGGATGAGGGTTGGCGTGCCGACGATGTCACCTGGATGGTTGGTGGGCGTGATGGTGACCTGTGAGCCGGGCAGGATGTGGGGGATGGGTACGCTCACGGCGGTGCTGCCAGCCGGGATGGTGACGGTGAACGTGGTCGGCGTGCCGTAGGTGGCCTCGTAGCCCTCGCTGAGGGGGGCGTAGACGGTGTCGCCACCGGCATCTTGGAAGGTCTGCGGCGTCTCCGTGACGGTGAAGGTGATGGTGCTGTCGGTGGGCTGCGGATGGGTCAACTCGAACGCCACCGTGGCGGCCGTGGTCTTGGCGTTGACGAAGACGTTGGACGCGGTCGCGCTGCTGGCCGTGACGCTGCTCTCGATGGTGATATCCAGGGTGGCGTGATCTTCCTGAAAGATGACGCCCGTGTCCCAAACGGCTGGCAGCGAGCCGGTGAGGCTGTACCCATCGGTGGGGTCGGCGTTGGCGCTGACGTAGCGCACGTAGCCCGAATGGAGGGTGGTGGGAACGCTGAGGGATGGATCGATGCCTGAACCCGGGACGTAGGTGTACGCCAGGTACTCCAGCCGACACGTGGCGGGGTCCTCGGTGTCGGGCGTCACCGTCACCGCCACGGTCGACGGGCTGCTGAGCACCTGGGTGAACGCGACGAAGGCTTCGGTGGGGCTGCCAGACGGCAGGGCGTGCACGCCGCCGGCCGGGTTCATGCTGATGGTGCCGCCCGAACAGCTGATGCGGCCACCAAACAGGTTGCCGCTGGGGGGCGGCGAGGGGGGCATCCAGCTGAACACCGGCTCAGGCGGCGTGTCCAGGGTTTGCTGCGGGGTGAAGGTGATGGTCCAGGTGCCGGCCCAGGCGGCTTGCGCACTCAGCAACCCGGTCAGCAGCAAGGCGCGCACCAAGGGTTGGCTGGTGCGAAGCCGCGGCGGCAGTGCAGATCCAGAAGCGTTCATGGGGTCTCCCTTTTGCATGCCAACGAGGGGCAGTCCATCGGTCGATCGGGGCTGTGCAACGTGGTGCACCTCCATTCCGACCCGGCGCGCGCTGTCCATCGCGGCCGTTGCCGTCAGTCCGAGATGTTCAGCGGTTGGCCATCCAGCATCCTGGCCACGTCGCGCACGGTGCGCAGCTGCAGCAGGTCCATCACGTCCGCTTCGGCGCCGATGGCCTTCTCGATCTCGATCACGATGCCCTCGAACATCAGGCTGTCGACATCGCGCAGGTCCCCCACGTCCGCATCGTCGTCGATGTGATCCACCGGGATCAGCAGGCAATGGGACAACAGCGTTTTGGCGCGCAGCAGGCTGGAGGACATGGTCAGGCAGGGCAAGCGGTGCCCGGCCGACCTTGCGGGTGTTCCGGGCGTGGGGTTCAGGAGCGACGGTGGGTGGGGCGCCGCCAGGCGGCGAACCCAGCCAGCAGTGTACCCAGCAGCCCCAGGCCCCACTCGCCCAGCGTGGGCACGGGCTTGGGGGTGGTGGGCGGCGTCACCACGGGCGGCACATCGAGCACCACCTGGAAGTCGATCACGTTGGTGGGCACCGTGGTCGTGAAAGGCCCGGCGGTGTCCGGGGTGGCCACCACGTTGGTCAGGGGAAATGGGTCTGGGCCGGCGGTGGCAAGGGGCAGGGGCGAAGTCTTGACCAGGATGGGGGTGCCCACGATGCCACCGGGGTAGTCCGTGGGCGTGATGGTGACCTCCGAGCCGGGCAGGATGTTGGGGATGGGCACGCTCACGGTGGTGCTGCCGGCCGGGATGGTGACGGTGATCGTGGTCGGTGTGCCGTACGTGGGTTGGTAGCCATCGGCGCCGGGGTCGTAGACGGTGTTGCCACCATCGTCTTCGTAGGTCTGCGGCGTCTCTTGAACGGTGAAGGTGATGGTGCTGTCGGTCGGCTGCGGGTTGGTCAACTCGAAGGCCACGGTGGCGGACGTGGTCTTGGCGTTGACGAACACGTTGGATGTGGCCGTGCCACTGTCGGTGATGCCCACGGGGGCAATGCCGGTCGTGATGGTGTTGGCATCGAGGAAATTGGGGTTTTCCTGGAAGAAGCCGCCACTCGTTGCGTTTGCAGGCAGTGTGGTGTCCAGGCTGTAGTTCGTGCCATCGAAGATCGCCCCGATGAGCCGCACGTAGCCGTCGTGAACGGTGCTGGGCACATTCCACATGGGGGGATTGCCCGATGTCTCATCGAAGCTTTGGACGCTGGGGTTCAAACGGCAGTTGGCGGTGCCGCCCGCCGTGTCGGGCGTCACCGTCACCGCCACCGTCGATGGTGCGGTGAAGATGTTGGCGAACTCGACGAATGCCTGATCGGTGGCGAAGGGAACAGCGAACACCCCGTTGGCGGGATTCACCGCAATGGTGCCGCCGGAGCAGGTGATGGTGCCGCCAAACCGGGTGCCGGCCGGGGGCGTCCAGCTGAACACGGGCTCAGGCGGCGTGTCCAGGGTTTGCTGCGGGGTGAAGGTGAGGTTCCAGGTGCCGGCCCAAACGCCTTGCGCACTCAGCAACCCGACCAGAAGCAAGGAGCGCACCAAGGGTTGGCTGGTGCGAAGCCGCGGCGGCAGTGAAGATCCTGAAGCGTTCATGGCATGCAAAAGGGTTACACAAATGAGGGCCAGTCTATCGGCTAATCGTGTGTGTGCAACTTTTTGCATCCCATGCGATCGCACGCCGGTTTCACGGACCCTGCGCCGGGACGACGCACAGGTCATCCGGAATTGTTGCTGTATCTTGTGGGGTATGGCGGTGTTGCTGATGACCATGAATCGGTCATCAAGGTATACCCCATTCATGCATGTTCGCCCAGTGAGCAGCTTGCCGCCCTGTGACCTTCACCAGCGGGCTGTCGCCAGAGTTGCGGCCATGCATCACATCGCGCGCTTGGGCAGCGGCAGGTCCAGCCGGTTGGCCAGGCGAACGAGGTTGGCGCGGTCCAACCCCAGGGCGCGGGCCGTGGCGGCGACGTTGCCGGCCTGCGCGTCCAGCGCGCGGGTGATGAGCTGGCGCTGGAAGTCGTCCACGGCGCGGCGCAGGTCGGTCGGTGGCGCGGGCGAGGGGCCCACAGACGGGGGCACGGGCTCGTCCGGGTGGCCGGCCGGGTTGGCCGGGTGACTGGACGGTGTGGGCAGGTCCAGGTCGGCTTCGGTCAGCGTGACGATGCCGCTGGCCGGCGCGTTGCCCAACGGCGCCAGGGCCTGGCGTTGCTGCCGGTGGCTGGCCTTGAGCGCCGCGCGCGCCATCACGAACTCCAGCTCGCGCACGTTGCCGGGCCAGCGGTGCGCCAGCAGGGCCGCATGCGCCAGCGGCGACAGGCGCAGCCCGCGCATGCCCATGCGGCGGCGGTTGTCTTCGGTGAAGCGGCCGGCCAGCAACAGCACGTCGCGTTCGCGCTCGCGCAGCGGCGGCACGTGCAAGGGGTAGGCGCTCAGGCGGTGGTAGAGGTCGGCGCGAAAGCGGCCGGCCTTGACCTCGGCCGCCAGGTCGCGGTTGGTGGCCGCCACCAGGCGCACGTCCACGTGGTGTTCGCGGTCCGAGCCCACGCGCTGCAGCTGGCCGTTCTGCAGCGCGCGCAGCAGCTTGGCCTGCACCACCAGCGGCAGCTCGCCCACCTCGTCGAGGAACAGCGTGCCGCCGTGGGCCATGGCGAACTTGCCCTGGCGATCGCCCACGGCGCCCGAAAACGCGCCGCGCACGTGACCGAACAGCTCGCTTTCGACCAGGTGCTCGGGCAGGGCTGCGCAGTTCACGATGACCAGCGGCTTGTCGGCGCGGCCTGAGCGCGCGTGCAGGCGCTGCACGGTGAGCTCCTTGCCGACGCCGGTTTCGCCCGTGACCAGCACCGTGAGTTCGCTTGGCGCCACGAGGTCGATCTCGGCCAGCATGTGCTGCATGGCCGGGCTCTGGCCCACGATGTCGCGCTGCGCGGCATGGGACTGCCGGTAGGCCTCGGCGTACGCGTCGGCGCGCTGGCGTTCGGCCTCGGCCGAGCGGCTGAGTTGCTGCATGCGCTCGGCGGCCACCACCGTGGCGGCGGCCAGGCTGGCGTACAGGTCCAGCCGACGCACGTGTTCGGGGGTGAAGCGGCCCGCATCCAGCGCGTCGAGCGTCAACAGGCCCCAGGTGGCGTCGCCCACGCGCAAGGCGCTGCCCATGCAGTCGTGCACGGCCAGCTGCACGTCGTCGCCTTCGACCAGGCCGTCGTAGGGATCGGGCAGGTCGCAGCCAGCAGGAAAGCGCCAGGCTTGGGGACTGGCCAGCAGCTGCTGCAGGCGCGGGTGTTCGGACACGGCGAAGCGCCGGCCCAGGGTGTCGGGGCTCAGCCCCTGGACGGCGACGGGTTGCAGCACCTCGCCGTCCAGGCGCAGCAGCGCGACGGCGTC
Organism: Comamonas serinivorans; assembly: GCF_002158865.1. Classification (NCBI taxonomy): domain Bacteria; kingdom Pseudomonadati; phylum Pseudomonadota; class Betaproteobacteria; order Burkholderiales; family Comamonadaceae; genus Comamonas; species Comamonas serinivorans. The sequence goes on from NZ_CP021455.1 coordinate 784,632, forward strand.
GCACGGCACCAGGCGGCGAAGGGTCTGCAGCAGCCGCTGGTAGCGCAGCTCCGCGGGCAGGGCGTGGGCTAGGTCGGCCACCAGCGGGGCGATGGCTTCCATGACAGAAGGGGCTTGGACGGGGCAGGTCACTTGGACTTTGACGGCGGTGTGGAGTGTGTCAAATCGACATGATGCTTGGACCTGTCGATTTCAAGAGGCTTGATTTTTAAGGTCTTTTTTCTGGCACGCCTTGTGCAATGTCAAACGCATTGCAACTCACCCCAGGACGTTTCCATGCTGACCGACCGCCAACGCGACCTCATCAAGGCCACCGTGCCCCTGCTCGAATCGGGGGGCGAGGCCCTGACCACGCACTTCTACCAGGGCATGTTCGCGCGCTACCCGCAGGTGAAAACGTTGTTCAACCAGACCCACCAGGCCGCCGGCACGCAACCGCGCGCGCTGGCCAACAGCGTGCTGATGTACGCCAGGAACATCGACCGGCTGGAGAACCTGGGTCCGTTGGCGGCGCAGATCGTCAACAAGCATGTGGCGCTGCAGATCCTGCCCGAGCACTACCCCATCGTCGGCGAATGCCTGCTGCGCGCCATGCGCGAGGTGCTGGGCGCCGAGATCGCCACCGACGAGGTGATCGACGCCTGGGGCGCGGCCTACCAGCAGCTGGCCGACATCCTCATCGGTGCCGAGGCCCAGGTGTACGACGCGCTGGCCGCGGCGCCCGGCGGCTGGCGCGGCGGCCGGGCCTTCCGCGTGGCGCGCAAGCAGGTCGAGAGCCGCGAGATCACCTCGTTTTACCTGGTGCCCGTGGATGGCGGCGCGGTGCTGCGCCACCAGCCTGGCCAATACATCGGCCTGCGCCTGAACGTGGACGGTCAGGACCTGCGCCGCAACTACTCGCTGTCGGCCGCCGCCGATGGCCGGGGGCTGCGCATCAGCGTCAAGCGCGAGCCCGGCGGCGTGGCCTCGGGCTTCCTGCATGAACGCGTGCACGAAGGCGACGAGCTCGAGGTCTTTCCGCCGGCCGGCGAGTTCGTGCTGCGCGAGGGCGACGGCCCGGTGGCCTTCGTCAGCGGCGGCGTCGGCATCACGCCCACGCTGGCCATGGCCGAGGTGGCGTTGCAGGCCGGGCGGCCGGTGACCTTCATCCACTATGCGCGCAACGCCCAGGTGCACGCGTTTGGCGAGCAGCTGCGCCAGTGGCGCGAGCGGTTTCCCCAGCTCAAGGCCTGGGTGGTGTACGAAGACGGTCAGCCCGAGGGCGCCGAGCCGGCCACCCCGCCAGATGCCCTGGGCCGTCCCACGCGCGAGCAGCTGCAGGCCTGGCTGCCCGACACCGACACGCTGCACGCCTACGTGCTGGGCCCCAAGCCCTTCATGGCACAGGTCAAGCGCGACCTGCGCGCGCTGGGGGTGGCCGATGCGCGCAGCCACCACGAGTTCTTCGGGCCTGCCGAGGCGCTGGCCTGACGCGGCTGGCTGTCAAATTGAATGGGGTATGGGTGTTCTTCCGATGTAAATTTAATCGGTCTGGACTCATACCCAATTTCCGCATGGGGTCGTGTGGTCGACGCGGGTGGCCAGCCGCCCCCAGCTTGCGCACCGCTGTCCGTGAGGCTTGGCGCGAAGGGTGGCCAGCCCCACGACGCCCTGGGCGGTCAGTACAACTTCGGCAGCTTCGTTCTGGCTGCTTCGTGCCAAGCCGCGGCCCACCGCGTGAGCGGTGACGCACCCGCGGCTGCGATGGGTGACATCTGCCGAGAGCTGGGGTGAGGCGGGTGCGCAGTCTGGCGAGATCGGGCGTGCCGGCCCCACGACCGGCTCAGGCACGGGCCTCGCCTGCAGCAGGCATCCCCGGCTGTCGCAACAGCTACTGGAACGCCACCTCGGCAAAGCTGCGCAGCTTGCGGCTGTGCAGGTGCGCGGTGCCGCCTTCGCGCAGCAGCTCCATGGCGCGGATGCCGATCTGCAGGTGCTGGTTCACGCGTTCGCGGTAGAAGTGGTTGGCCATGCCGGGCAGCTTGATTTCGCCGTGCAGTGGCTTGTCCGACACGCACAGCAAGGTGCCATAAGGCACGCGGAAGCGAAAGCCGTTGGCGGCGATGGTGGCGCTTTCCATGTCCAGCGCCACCGCGCGCGATTGCGAGAAGCGCCGCTCGGCCTGGTTGTCCGAGAGCAGCTCCCAGTTGCGGTTGTCGGTGCTGGCCACGGTGCCCGTGCGCATGATGCGCTTGAGCGCGGCGCCCGTGGTGTGCGTGACCTGCTCCACGGCGTGTTCCAGCGCGAGCTGGATTTCGGACAGCGCCGGCAGCGGGATCCACAGCGGCAGGTCTTCGTCCAGCACGTGGTCTTCGCGCACGTAGGCGTGGGCCAGCACGTAGTCGCCCAGCTGCTGGCTGCTGCGCAGGCCGGCGCAGTGGCCCAGCATGACCCAGGCGTGCGGCCGCAGCACGGCGATGTGGTCGGTGATGGTCTTGGCGTTGGCCGGGCCCACGCCGATGTTCACCATGGTGATGCCGCTGCCGTCGGGGCGCTTGAGGTGGTAGGCCGGCATCTGCGGCAGCCGCACCGGGGTGGCCGTGTCGGGTTCCTGCGTCGGGTCGACCAGGTCCACGCGCGGCAGCACGCGGTTGCCGGGCTGCACAAAGGCCTGGTAAGCGCTGTCGGGCTGGGCCATCTCGGCTTCGCCCAGGGCGATGAACTCGTCGATGTAGAACTGGTAGTTGGTGAACAGGATGAAGTTCTGAAAGTGCTCGGGCGAGGTGCCCGTGTAGTGGCGCAGCCGGTGCAGCGAGTAGTCGACCCGCGGCGCCGTGAACAGCGACAGCGGCTTGGCTGCACCCGGCGCCAGGCGCAGCGTGCCGTTGGCGATGCCGTCGTCCATGGCGGCCAGGTCGGGCATGTCGAAGCGCTCGCCCATGCGCCGGCGCTGCTCGGCCGTCATGCTGGTCTCGAACACGTCGTCGTCGCCCAGGATGAAGGGCAGCGGGATGGGCTGGCTGCTGGTGCCCACCTCCAGCGTGCCGCCGTGGTTGTGGAGCAGCATCTGGAACTGCTCGAGGTTGTAGCGGCCGAACAGGTCGGGCCGGGTCAGCGTGGTTTCGTAGTGGCCGGCCTCGGCGACGAAGCCGAAGGCCGGGCCCGATTCGGGGTGCACCGCGTGGCGCACCAGCATGCGCACCAAGGGGTAGTGGGCGCGCACGCGCTGCAGCGGCTGCGTGGGCAGCTCGGGCGTGTTCACATGCTGCACCAGGGCCTGGCGCAGGTGGGCCACGCCTTCGGTGTAGATGCGCTGCGCCTGGGCGAGGGCGTCCTGGGCGTTGTGGAACGAGGCGGGGGCGATGAAGTCGGGCAGCAGGGACATGGCGGCATTTTGACCAGGGTTTGTGTCCCCATCGGCCCACGGGGGCGCTGCCGCCGGTACAGTGGCACGCTTCGCGCCTGCCCTCGGCGGCGATCAGTCGCCAATCTGATGGCAGTATGGGCTTGTTTGCGTTCAACATTGAACGCCAATCGATGGATACTCAGTCAAACCAAGACGTGCCGGCGAACCAGCCGCAGCCACAGGACCATCCTGAGGACGCGGCAGCGCGCGCGGGCACGGCCGATGCCGCCGAGCCGGGGGCGACCCCGGCGGCAGACGCCCAGGCGCCGCGGTGCGCGTCGTCTGCTGACGCGGCGCCGAACGCCGAGCGGGACAGCCTGCCCGACACCGCGCAGCGGCAAGGGCCATCGCCCGATGACGGCGCGCCAGGGCGCGGCGTGCCCGCGCAAGCCCAGGTCTGGCGCCACATGCGCTTGCGCATGCTGTGCTGGCGCGCCGTGGCGGTCGTGTTCATGGGGCTGGGCATGGTCGGGGTGGTGCTGCCCGTGATGCCGCACGTGCCGTTCTTTCTGGTGGCGCTGTGGGCGGCCGGCAAGGGCTGGCCCGAGCTGGAGCGCTGGCTGCTGCGTCACCCCACGTTCGGGCCGCAGTTGCGCAACTGGCGCGAGCACCGCGCCATCTCGCTGCCGGTGAAGTGCATGACCACCGCGACCATGGCCATCAGCGCCATCGGCATGCAGTGGTTTGGCGAGCTGCCGGGCTGGCTGCGCCTGGGGGCGCCGGTCCTGATGCTGGCGGGCGCCATCTTCATCTGGACGCGGCCGACGCGCTGAAGCGCGCTCAGCGGCTGGAGCGCTGGTTGTCGTAGGCGTCGACGATGCGGGCCACCAGCGGGTGGCGCACCACGTCGCCGCTGTGAAAGCGCGTGAACGAAATGCCCTGCACGCGCTTGAGCACGCGCTCGGCATCGATCAGGCCGCTCATGGCGCCCTTGGGCAGGTCGATCTGGCTCACATCGCCCGTGATGACGGCCTTGGCGCCAAAGCCGATGCGGGTGAGGAACATCTTCATTTGCTCGGGCGTGGTGTTCTGCGCTTCGTCGAGGATGACGAAGGCGTTGTTCAGCGTGCGCCCGCGCATGAAGGCCAGCGGGGCGATTTCGAGCTGGTTGCGTTCAAAGGCTTTTTGCACCTTGTCGAAACCCATGAGGTCGTACAGCGCGTCGTACAGCGGGCGCAGGTAGGGGTCGACTTTCTGGTTCAGGTCACCGGGCAGGAAGCCCAGCCGCTCGCCGGCTTCGACGGCCGGCCGCGTCAGCACGATGCGCTGCACGCTGCCGCGCTCCAGCGCGTCGACGGCGCAGGCCACGGCGAGGTAGGTCTTGCCGGTGCCCGCGGGGCCGATGCCGAAGCAGATGTCGTGGTGCGCGATGTTCTCGAGGTAGACGACCTGGTTGGGCGTGCGGCCCTTGACGTTGCCGCGCCGCGTCTGCAGGGCAGGGGCGTTGTCGCCGTCGTCCAGGGCCTCGTCGCCCACCAGCATGAGCTGCACGGTTTCGTCGGCAATCGTGCGGTCGGCCAGTTCGTACAGGGCTTGCAGCACCTCCACGGCGCGCTCGGCGTTCTTTTTGCTGCCATCGACCTTGAACTGCTCGTGCCGGTGGGCGATCTTGACCTGCAGGCCGGCCTCGAGGGTGCGCAGGTGGGCGTCCAGCGGCCCACAGACGTTGGCCAGGCGCGTGTTGTTGAGCGGGATGAAGGTGTGGCGGACGATCACGACAGATAATTCTTGGCTTTGCGGGGCCCAGCCCCGGCTGCTCAGCGACGGGGACCCATGATTGGACGACTGCAAGGCCTGTTGGCCGAGAAAACACCGCCCATGGTATTGGTGGATTGCAATGGCGTGGGCTACGAGGTGCAGGTCAGCATGAACACCTTCTACCACCTGCCCGCCCTGGGCGAACGGGTCACGCTGCTGACCCAGTTCGTGGTGCGCGAGGATGCCCAGTTGCTGTATGGCTTTGGCACGACCGCCGAACGGCACGCGTTTCGCGAGCTGGTCAAGGTGTCGGGCGTGGGGCCGCGAACCGCATTGTCGGTGCTCTCGGGCATGAGCGCCGACGACTTGACCGAGGCCGTGGCCACGCAGGAGGTGGGCCGGTTGATCAAGGTGCCGGGCATTGGCAAGAAAACCGCGGAGCGGCTGCTGCTGGAGCTCAAGGGCAAGCTGGCCGACGCCCTGCAGCCCGCGGGCGGCGTGCAGCCGGGCGCGCGCGCGGACATCCAGCAGGCGCTGTGCGCCCTGGGCTATTCGGACAAGGAGGCGGCGGCGGCGCTCAAGGCCTTGCCGGCCGACGTGGGCGTCACCGAGGGCATTCGCCTGGCGCTGAAAACTTTGGCGACATGACGCCACACGCTTGTGGCAGAGTGAGGCCGTTTGCCCGATGAGCGAGCGGCCTGTGGCCCGCCCACAGGGCCTGACGATTTCACCGACGAGGAGTCAACATGGAGAAGTGGAAATACAGCTTGATGGCGTTTGCCGTGGTCGCCCTGACGGCCTGCGGTGGTGGCGGGGATGACGACGACAGCCCGGCACCGGCGCCGTCGCCGACCCCGACGCCTTCTCCCGCTCCGGGCTCCAACATCCTGGACGTGACCCAGGTGGACGGCCGCCGCTTCACCAAGAGCAGCGCCGCCACCGGCATCAAGACCGTGGTGGCGCAGCAGGCCGTGAGCGCCCCCACCATCGAGCTGGGTGCCTTGCCCGAGGCCGACACCTACGTGGACTACGGGCCGGGCAAGGCCGTGCGGGTGGCTGCGGCGCGCGAGGTGACGCAGACGCAGACGGCCGCGGCCACGCGCAGCGCCCTGGCCTGGTCGCGCAACGCGACCGGCCAATACGTGGGGAGCATCGGCTTCCAGGCCGACGGGGCCTACGGCTTGCGCGTGGGTCTGCGGGTGGCCAGCCTGCCCGATGGCGCGGTCGTGCAGGTGGCCACGGCCACCAGCGACACCGTGGTGTTCGAGACCTCGGGCGCCGACATCAACGCCGCGCTGGCGCGGAACGTGGCGGCCGGTGAAACCGGCGCTGCGGCGCAGACCTGGTGGACGCCCAAGCTGAGCGGTGACCGCGTGGTGGTGAGCATCGCCTTGCCGCTGGGGGCCGATCCGGCCGCGCTGGACGTGTCCATCCCGCAGGTGTCGCACGTCTTTGCCGATGTGGACGCGCTGGCCATGCAGGAGGCTTCGTCGGCCAAGGACGTGGGCGATTCCGAGGCCTGCGAGCTGGACGTGACCTGCTACACCAACGGCCAGAACGAGCGCGACGCGGTGGCCCGCATGCTCTACCAGAAGGGCGGCGACGGCTACTACTGCACGGGCACCCTGCTCAACGACGCGGTGAAGTCCAGCAAGCCCTACTTCATCACGGCCAACCACTGCATCAGCACGCAGGCCTCGGCCTCCAGCCTGCAAACCGACTGGTTCTTCCGGACGTCGAGCTGCAACAACGGGCGGCTGTCGGCCAGCAGCGCCTCGCGCTACAAGGGCGCCACCTTGCTGTGGTCGCAGACCATCAACGACATGACGCTGCTGCGCCTCAACGAGGATCCGCCCTCGGGCGTCTGGCTGGCGGGCTGGGATGCCAGCACCCAGAGCCTGCAGGCCGTGTACGACATCCACCAGCCCATGGGCGATCTGGCCAAGATCTCCGGTGGCAGCATGGCCAGTTACGCCGTCTGCGACCTGAACGCGCAGTGCAGCAACACCAACACCAGCAGCGCGCCGTTCTACCAGGTCAAGTGGTCGGATGGGACCACCGAAGGGGGCAGCAGCGGTTCGGGTCTGCTCAAACTCTCTTCGGGCCAGCTGATCGGCACCTTGTATGCCGGCTCGGCCAGCTGTTCCAACCAGGGTGGCAGCGACTACTTCGGTCGCCTGGACTGGGGCTTCAACAACGGCATCAACCGCTGGCTGGCGGCGGCCGATCCGTCCAAGCTGTGAGGCGGTGCGCCCTCATGGGGGCGCTGAGCGCAAACAGGCTTGCACCGCAAGGGGCAAGCCTTTTTTGTGCGTTGCTGAAGGGGTATGGGTGGTATCACCCAATGGTCGATCAAAAATCATCGACCATGGCTGGATACCCCTCATCAAGCTGATTGCGCGGTTGGTGCGATGCGGCGGCGCAGGGGCCGCGTCCAGCGTTCGGCCAGCAGCACCCCGATCAAGGTCAGCGCGCCGCCCAGCCATTGGGCCAGGTTCAGCTGTTCGTGCAGCACGACGGCGGCGATCAGCGCCGTGAACAACGGTGTGAGGTTGAAGAACATGCTGGAGCGGCTGGCCCCCAGGCGCTGCACGGCGATCATCCACAGCAGCGGCGCGGCAATCGAGGCCATGGTGCCGGCGAAGGCCACCAGGGGCAGGTTGTGCACGTTCAGGCCGACTTTGGGGGCGGCCAGGTACAGCGGCAACTGCGCGACCACCGCCACCAGCATCTGCAGGTACAGCAGCTGCCAGGTGCTGATGCCGGCCATGGGCCAGCGCTTGAGCAGGATGTTGTAGGCCGCATAGGCCAGCGCGGCGAGCAGCATCATGGCGTCGCCGCGGTTGAGCCCGCTGGCGGCCAGCTCGGCCAGGTTGCCGCCCGACACCACCAGCGCCACGCCGACGATGGCGAGCACGCTGCCCAGCAGTGCGCCCGTGGTCAGCGTTTGGCCCAGCAGCACGGCCATGCCCAGCACCATCATGGGCGACAGCGTGAGGATGATGCCCATGTGCGTGGCCGTGGTGTGGCTGGCGGCAAAGTAGGCCAGCGTTTGGTAGATCACCATGCCCAGCAGCCCCAGCACCACGATGCGTCCCAGCTGCGGGCGAATGACGGCGGCCTGGCGCAGGCAGCGCGGCAGCAGAAACGGGGTGAGCAGGGCGGCGGCCAGCACCCAGCGCAGGAAGCCGATTTCGGTTGGGGCGATGGCGCCTGCAGCGAGTTTGCTGACGACGGTGTTGGCCGACCAGATCAGCACGGCCAGCAGGGGAAAAGCGTAGTTCATGGCGATGTTCCAGGTCGACCCCGCAGCGGGTGTCGACGCAAGCGCGGGCCGTTCGGGCCCCGAGACGCCGATGATTGATCTGTCCGACTTGCAATGAATAGCTGAATGCGGACAATCTCCAGGTCGTTTCGGACGTTTTGCCACGAGGCGCGAAGCGCCCATCGCGGCGGGGTGCCAGGCGTGAGCCGGGTGACACCGGGCACGGCCTGCATGCGCCCAGGCCAATGAGCTGCATTCAGGGGATGGGGTATGTGCCATTCGTCTTTTGAATGACATCGATCATGGGTGAATACTGGAGGTGGATGTGACGAAGAAGACGGGGCAGGCCATGGCCATCGTGGACGTCGAGCACCTCGACGGGACTTACTTCTTTCGCCACGAGGAGTTTGGCGCCGAGGCCTACGCACAGACGCACAGCCACAGCTGGGGCCACCTCAACTACGCCTCGCACGGCACGCTGAACATGCACTGCGGGGACGACGACGTGGTGGCGCCGCCGCAGTACGGCATCTGGGTGCCGCCGCACATGCCGCACAGCTGCCGGTTGCGGCATGCGGTGGTTTACCGGGCCTTTTACGTCGCGCCCCCGCTGTGCGCGCGCCTGCCGCATTCGCTCGCGGTGCTGCGCATCGGTCCCATCATCAAGACCCTGCTGGCCGATTTCGCCGCGCGTGGGGTTCAGCAGCCGCGCACGCCCGAGGATGAACGCATGGCCCGGGTCATGCTCGATCAGCTCATCGCCAGCCCGTGCCGGCCGCATTACCTGCCGGCGGCGCAGCACCCGGCGCTCGTCCAGCTGCTGGAGGGCCTGCAGGAGCGACCCGACGACCACCGCTCGGCGGCCGAACTGGCGGCCGGCATCCACATGACCGAGCGCACGCTGGCGCGGCATTGCCAGCGCGAGCTGGGCATGAGCCTGGGCGAATGGCGGCTGCGGCTGCGCTACCTGCAGGCCGTGGATCGCCTGGAAGCGGGGCGCAGCGTGCAGGACATCGCCTTTGACCTGGGCTACAGCACCGCCTCGGCGTTCATCGCCATGTTCCAGCGGGTGGCGGGCATGCCGCCCGACCAGTTCCGCCGCGAGTTCTGCCAGATTGCGGCTTGACCGAACCGGCGGGGAGGCGCCGCGCCCACGGTGCCGGGTGTGCGGCGGCCACGGCTCTGGTCTGCGCTCGATGACGTCGTCGCCCGGCCCGCAGGCACCGGTACACTGCCGGCCATGTCCGACTCGTTTCCCCAATCGATTGATGTGCGTGCCCTGGCCGAGGCGGGCGCGCAGCTGGAAGGTCACGCCCCGCTGACGCTTTTTGCCCGTCTCATGGACCTGGCGCGCGACAACCGGGCCAGCGAGGCCCTGCTGGAGACGCTGGGCCCGGTGCACTGGGTGGCCACGTTCCTGGCAGTCCGCGTGACGGGTGCCGCCGATCAGCCCACCCTGCACCTGCAGGTGGACGCCCAGTTGCCGCTGCAGTGCCAGCGCTGCCTCACGCCCTATGCGCAGGCGGTGCTGGTCGATCGCGATTTCGCGTTCGTCAACGACGAGGCCACCGCCGAGGCGCTCGACGACGAGTCCGAGGTGGACCTGCTGGTGAGCTCGCGCCAGTTCGACCTGGTGGCGCTCATGGAGGACGAGGTCCTCATGGCCATGCCCATCGTGCCCAAGCACGACGTCTGCCCGGGCCCCGTGACCCTGCAGGTCGGCGAGGTGGTGGACGAGCCGGCCAAGCCCAATCCGTTTGCCGCCCTGGCCGCGCTCAAGGCCAAGTCTCCGGGATCGGACACCCGGCACTGAGCACCGGAAGCCGCTCACGCGCTTGGCGTGGCGTGCTGGGCAAACCCGGCATGGCGTGTGCGAGCAAGCTGGGCTATAATGGCGGGCTTCGCACGTGGTGCAGGCACATGGCAAGCGTTGAGACGCAGGGCCTGGCGTGGACCAATCGGGCGTGTGACCGCTGGCGCTGAAGCCGAGGTGCAGGGCGCTGCAAGGTGCCTGGCTCCCTGTTTCAGGCGGCACCTCGCCCGGGGCGAGACCACTCAATCCTGACCAACCTGGGGCGCTTGTTGCAAGTTCGTGCAACTGGCCTCATCAACGCACAAAAGGAGCCATCATGGCTGTTCAACAAAACAAGAAGACGCCGTCCAAGCGTGGCATGCACCGTTCGCACAACGCCCTGAACGTGCCCGGCATCGCCGTGGAACCCACCACGGGTGAAACGCACCTGCGTCACCACATCAGCCCCAACGGTTTCTACCGCGGCCGTCAAGTGCTGAAGAGCAAGTCCGAGGCTTGATGGGCTGACCCTTTGGGGGGTGCCCTCGCCAGGTTGGGCCCGATGCTGCAGTTTTGCTGTGGCGGCGGGCCCTTCTTGTTTTTGAGCCGTCTGGCTTTGTTCGAACGGGGATGTGCGCATGATTACCTTGGCCGTTGACTGCATGGGGGGCGACCACGGGCCCGGCATCACGCTCCCGGCGTGTCGCAATTTTCTCGACAACCACCCGCAGGCGCAGCTGCTGCTGGTGGGGCGTGCGGAAGACCTGGCGTCGTTTTCGCACGCGCGGGCCAAGCACGTGCATGCCGCGGACGTGATCACCATGGACGACCCCCTCGAGGTGGCCATGCGCAAGAAAAAGGATTCGTCCATGCGCGTGGCCATCGAGCAGGTCAAGTCCGGCGCGGCGCAGGCGGCGGTGTCGGCCGGCAACACCGGCGCGCTGATGGCGATTGCACGTTACCTGCTCAAGACGCTGGATGCCATCGACCGGCCGGCGATTGCCACGCAGATGCCCAATGCCAAGGGCGGCGCGGTCACGGTGCTCGACCTGGGGGCCAATGTGGACTGCACGGCCGAGCACCTGCTGCAGTTCGCGGTCATGGGCTCGGCGTTTGTCGAGGTGCTGAGCGGCGACCCCCAGCCCACGGTGGGGTTGCTCAACATCGGCGAAGAGGCCATCAAGGGCAGCGACGAGATCAAGCGCGCGGGCGAGCTGCTGCGCCAGGCCGGGCAGAGCGGCTTGCTGAACTTCCGGGGCAATGTGGAAGGCAACGACATCTTCAAGGGCACGACCGACATCGTCGTCTGCGACGGCTTCGTCGGCAATGTGGCGCTCAAGGCCACAGAAGGCGTGGCGTCCATGATCGGCGGCTTCCTCAAGGAGGAGTACTCGCGCAACATCTTCACCAAGTTGGCGGCAGCGATTTCATACCCGGTGCTCAAGGCGTTGAAGAAGCGCGTTGACCACCGGGGGTACAACGGCGCTGCGCTGCTGGGCCTGCGCGGGCTGGTGTTCAAGAGCCACGGTTCGGCTGACGCCTTTGGCTTCGAGCGCGCATTGTCCAAAGCTTATGATGCCGCTCACCATCATTTGCTTGAACAACTCAAGCAGCACGTGGAGACGGCAGCCCCTTTGCTGGCTGCTGCGCAGGGTGAGCGCCTCTCGGCGACCTCCTGAACGGGCCGCATCCGGCCACCGACAAGACGAATCCGCATCCATCCATGGCGAAATACGCACGCATCACGGGCACGGGCAGCTACCTGCCGCCACGACGCATCACCAACGACGAGCTGGCAGCCGAGCTGGCTCAGCGTGGCATCGAAACCTCGAATGAATGGATCGTCGAGCGAACCGGCATCCACGCGCGCCATTTCGTGGCGGCCGATCAATTCGCCAGCGACATCGGCGTCGAGGCCGCGCGCCGTGCCATGGAGGCCGCCGGCGCCGGGCCCGAGGACATCGACCTCATCATCGTGGCCACGTCGACGCCCGACATGGTGTTCCCCTCCACGGCAGCCATCGTTCAGCACAAGCTGGGCATGGCCGGCTGCCCGGCGTTCGATGTGCAGGCCGTCTGCAGCGGCTTTGTGTACGCGCTGACGGTGGGCGACGCGATGATTCGGGCCGGCAATGCCAAGCGCGCCCTGATCATCGGTGCGGAGGTGTTCAGCCGCCTGCTGGATTTCAATGACCGCACGACCTGTGTGCTGTTTGGCGACGGCGCCGGTGCCGTGGTCCTCGAGGCCAGCGACGAGCCGGGCATCCTCGCCAGCGACCTGCATGCCGATGGCAAGCACGTGGGCATCCTGTGTGTGCCCGGTCACGTGTCGGGTGGCCAGGTGCTGGGCGATCCCTTGCTCAAGATGGATGGCCAGGCTGTCTTCAAGTTGGCCGTCGGGGTGCTGGAAAAGGCGGCGCGGGCGGTGCTCGACAAGGCCAGCCTGACGGAAAGCGATGTGGATTGGCTGATTCCGCATCAGGCCAACATCCGCATCATGCAAAGCACGGCCCGCAAGCTGCACCTGCCCATGGAGAAGGTCGTGGTCACCGTGCAGGACCATGGCAACACTTCGGCGGCGTCAATCCCGCTGGCGCTGGATGTGGCGGTGCGCAAGGGCGACGTCCAAAAAGGACAGAACCTGTTGCTCGAAGGCGTGGGCGGTGGGTTCACGTGGGGTGCCGTTCTGGTGAAGTATTGAGGCATTTCCGTTGTTTGAATGACGGGAGTGGGTGATACTCCCCATCAAGCTGATCTGACTAATTGAGGAGATGGTGTTGACGTTTGCATTCGTGTTTCCGGGGCAGGGCTCCCAGGCCGTGGGCATGCTGGATGCCTGGGGCGATCGCCCCGAGGTGAAGGCCGTGGTGCAGGAAGCCTCCGACGCCTTGAACGAAGACGTGGGGGCCCTCATTCACGAGGGCCCGAAGGAAGCGCTGGCGTTGACCACCAACACCCAGCCGGTGATGCTGGTGGCGGGTGTGGCGGCATGGCGCGTGTGGCAGGCTGAAGGCGGTGCCCAGCCTGCGGTGCTGGCCGGCCATTCGCTGGGGGAGTACTCGGCCCTGGTCGCTGCGGGCGCGTTGACGCTGGCTCAGGCCGCGCCGCTGGTGCGCTTTCGCGCGGCCGCGATGCAAGAGGCGGTGCCTGTGGGTGCAGGGGCCATGTCCGCCGTGTTGGGGCTGAATGCCGCTGACATCGCGCGCATCTGCGCCGAAACCACGCTGGCCATGAACCAGGCCGGCGAGACGGTGGAGGCCGTGAACTTCAACGACCCCGGGCAGACCGTGATCGCCGGCAGCAAGGCGGCGGTCGAGCAGGCCGGCGTGGCGCTCAAGGCCGCGGGCGCCAAACGCGTGCTGCCGCTGCCGGTGTCGGCGCCGTTCCATTCCAGCCTGATGAAGCCTGCGGCTGACAAGCTCAAGGCCCGGCTCGCCGAGACGGCCATTGCCGCGCCCGGCATCCCGGTGCTCAACAACATCGACGTGGCGGTGGAGACCGATGCGGATCGCATCCGCGATGCGCTGTACCGCCAGGCCTTTGGGCCCGTGCGTTGGGTGGAGTCGGTGTTGAAGATGCAGGGTATGGGCGTGAGCACGCTGGTCGAGTGTGGTCCGGGCAAGGTGCTGGCCGGCATGGCCAAGCGCATCGACGCCGGGTTGACCGGCCTGCCGTTGTACGACCCGGCCACCTTGGCCGAGGTGAAGACGGCGCTGGCCTGAGGGAGTGGACATGAGTGAAACCAAACAAGTGGCCCTGGTGACCGGGGCTTCGCGGGGCATTGGCGCCGCGATCGCGCAGGCGTTGGCCCAGGCTGGCATGACGGTCATCGGCACGGCCACGACCGCGGACGGCGCCGCCCGGATCAGCGCGGCCCTGCAAGGCCTGGGCGGGCGTGGGGCCGTGCTGAATGTGAACGAAGCCAAGGCCGGTGACGCGCTCGTGGAGGAGATCGTCAAGGCCGAAGGCGGGGTGCACGTGCTGGTCAACAACGCGGGCATCACCCGCGACACGCTGGCGATGCGGATGAAGGACGAGGACTGGGATGCGGTGCTGGACACCAACCTCAGCGCCGTGTTCCGCATGAGTCGCGCCGTCATGCGGCCCATGATGAAGCAGCGCTATGGCCGCATCGTCAACATCACGAGCGTGGTGGGGGTGATGGGCAACCAGGGCCAGGCCAATTACGCCGCCGCCAAAGCGGGTGTGGCCGGCATGACGCGTGCTCTGGCGCGTGAGCTGGCCAGCCGCAGCATCACGGTCAATTGCGTGGCGCCTGGCTTCATCGCCACCGACATGACCTCGGGCCTGCCCGAGGCGCAGCAACAGGCCCTGCTGACCCAGATTCCACTGGGGCAGCTGGGTCAACCCGAGGACATTGCCAGTGCGGTGGCCTTTTTGGCCAGCCCTCAGGCGGGTTACATCACCGGCCAAGAGCTCAACGTCAACGGTGGCATGTACCTGGTCTAGGTATCATTGGCGCCCGCTGCCCTTGTTGCCCACGCGCTTGGGCAAAAAGTGGACGCGGGTAGAATCCCCTTTTTTACAACCCTTAGAGGGAACTCATGAGCGACATCGAAGCACGAGTCAAGAAGATCATCGCCGAGCAGCTCGGCGTGGAAGAATCTCAAGTCACCAATGAAAAGGCCTTCGTGGCTGATCTGGGTGCCGATTCCTTGGACACCGTGGAACTCGTGATGGCATTGGAAGATGAGTTCGGCATCGAGATTCCCGATGAGGACGCCGAAAAGATCACGACGGTGCAAGCCGCAATCGATTACGCCACCAGCAAAAAGGCCTGATTGATGGGTCGCCGTCGCGTCGTCGTCACCGGCCTGGGATGTGTCAGTCCTGTCGGCAACACGGTGGCTGAATCTTGGGCCAGCCTCATGGCCGGCCGTTCCGGCATTGCCCGCATCACCAAATTCGATGCGAGCGCGTTTGCGTCACAGATCGCAGGCGAGGTCAAAGGCCTGGATGTGTCCACTGTGGTCTCCAGCAAAGAGGCCAAGACCATGGACACCTTCATCCAGCTGGGCCTGGTCGCTGCCGCGGAAGCGGTGGCGGATGCGGGTTTGCCGAGACTGGATCAGCTGTCCGCCGAGGAGGCCGAGCGCATTGGCTGTGTGATTGGCTCGGGCATTGGCGGTTTGCCCATGATCGAGCACACGCAGCAGGAGTATGCCAACCGAGGGGCGCGACGCATTTCGCCGTTCTTCGTGCCGGCCTCCATCGTGAACCTGCTCGCTGGCCATGTGTCGATCAAGTTCGGCTTCAAGGGGCCCAACCTCACCATCGCCACCGCCTGTACCACGGGTCTGCATTGCATTGGGCAAGGTGCTCGCTTGATCCAGTACGGTGAAGCCGATGTGGTGGTTGCCGGCGGTGCCGAGTCCACGGTCTCGCCACTGGGTGTGGGGGGCTTTGCCGCCATGCGCGCCTTGTCCACCCGCAACGACGATCCCGCCACGGCATCGCGCCCTTGGGACAAAGACCGGGATGGTTTTGTGCTGGGCGAGGGGGCGGGCGTGTTGGTGCTGGAAGAGTACGAACGCGCCAAGGCACGGGGTGCCAAGATCTACGCCGAGGTCACCGGTTTTGGCATGAGCGGCGACGCCAGCCACATCACGGCCCCCGACGTTGACGGCCCACGGCGAGCCATGCTCGCGGCATTGAAGGATGCCGGGTTGAATGTGGATGCCATCGACTACCTGAATGCGCATGGCACCTCGACCCCGCTGGGCGATGTGAACGAGACCAATGCCGTGAAGGCCGCCTTTGGTGAGCACGCCAAGCAGTTGGTGGTGAGTTCGACCAAGTCCATGACCGGTCACCTGTTGGGTGGTGCCGGTGGCCTGGAGTCCGTGTTCACCGTGCTGGCGCTGCACGAGCAGAAGATTCCTCCGACCATCAACCTGCACGAAGCGGGCGAAGGGTGTGATCTGGACTACTGCGCCAACACCGCACGCGATGCCCGACTGACCCATGCCATGAAGAACAACTTCGGCTTCGGTGGCACCAACGGCACGTTGGTGTTTTCCAAGGTCTGACGCCTCCGTTCTCAGGCTGAACGCCTCACCCACCTTGGGTGAGGCGTTTGTTTTTGTGCAGATCCACCGGAACTTTGTGCGGCTTGCGCCCCTCCTAGAATGCTGGCGCCGCACCTGATTGAAATTGACACATCCCGCTGATCAAACTGACCCCATGCTGGTGGCCCGCGCGGTTGCGGGTGATCAGCGCGCGTTCGAAATGCTGGTGGTCAAGTATCAGCGGCGCATCGAGCGTTTGATCGCCCGCCTGGTGCGCGACACCGATCTGGTGGAAGACATCGCGCAGGAAACCTTCATCCGAGCCTATCGGGCATTGCATCAGTTCCGGGGTGACGCGCAGTTCTACACCTGGCTCTACCGGATTGCGGTCAACACGGCCAAGAAGTTCCTGCTCGACATGAAACGCGATCCGGTGATCACCGAGACCGCGCTTCAAAGTCGGGGCGATGACGATGAAACTTCTTGGCTGGAAGCGGAACAAATTGCAGAAGCAACCCCGGAGTCGGAGTTGGCGGCCAAGGAAATTGCCGAAGCCGTGAACCAGGCCCTGGAGGCCTTGCCCGATGAGCTGCGGCAGGCCATCACGCTGCGCGAGATGGAAGGCTTCAGCTACGAAGACATTGCGCTGGCCATGGACTGCCCGATCGGCACGGTGCGCTCACGCATCTTCCGTGCGCGCGAGGCCATTTCGGCCAAGGTCAAACCCATGTTGTCGCACCAAAGTGGCAAGCGCTGGTGAACAAGGAGTGTGCATGAAACCGCACGATGATTGGCGTGAGTCTGAGCTGTCGGCCCTGTTCGATGATGAACTGATGCCCGATGACGCAGAGCGTTGCCTGAACGCAAATGGTCAGGCATTGATGGAGCGCTGGTGCGACTACCAGGATGTGCGCGCGCTCCTGCAGGGCACGGCCGGCGGCACTTCGTCGCAGGCCTTCCTGGACACCTTCCGGGCGCGCGTGGCCGAGGTGAAGCCGGTGACGGCCATGCAACCGGTTGCAGCCGATGTGGCCGACAAGCCGGTGGCCAACGACAGCGTGTTTCGCTGGAAGCTGGTGGCCGGGCTGGCATCGTGCGCCACCGTGGCCGTGCTGGCCTGGTCGGTGCTGGGGCAGCAACCTGCTGCTGTGGCACCCACCCTCGCGCAGGCCGCGCCCAGCTTCGGGTCCCCGTCGTTGGCGCGGGTCCAGGGGTTTGCGCGCGTGCAGGCGCCGGCCGCGCCCGTTGCCGTGGACACGGTGGCGGATGCGGCTCAGCGCGAGGTGATGCTGCGCGATCCGGCGCTGGATGAATTCTTGCGGGCTCATGGCGCGCAAGCGGGCGCCATGGCGTTGGAAAACACCTCGGGCTTCATGCGCAACGCCACCTATGGCCGTGACGGGCTTTGATGGGTGACATGACAAGCAAGCGGTTTTTCTTGCAAGGCATGGCGCTGGTGCTGGGCGCGGCCAGCCTGCCCGCTGTGGCCAAAGGCGGCGTCAGCTTCGGCCCGGCCGGGGCGCCGGATTGGTCCATGGAGACATGGACGGCCTTGTTCCGCAAGGCGCCGAAGGAGCACAGCTTCAAGGGCGTGTTCATCGTCTCCATGCCCAATGTGTCCAGCGTGTCCTCCTCGCGCATCACGCATGTGGTCCACAAGCGGGATGTGATCGAGCGCATCGAGGCCTTGACGGGGCAGCAGCGCATCACCTATCGGCGCAATGCGCAGGCCACCACGGTGTTCCCGGATGCCAAGATCGTGCGTCACGAGCAGCTGGGGGCACAGGGTGGGGTGTTTCCCGGCGCAGGCGATCGGTTCAAGGCCGCGTCGGCGCATTACCGGGTGGCGCCCGGCGGGCGGGGGCGCATTGCGGGATTCGAGACCTACACCGTCGATTTCCGCCCCCTCGATGGCTGGCGTTTCGGCTACCGCGTCTGGTCGGATGTGAAGACGGGGTTGGTGCTCAAGCTGCAGACCCTGGGCAGCGACGGCAGCGTGATCGAACAAAGCGAGTTTTCGGAGCTGGCGCTGGATCCCGCCATCAAGGCCGATGCCTTGCTGGCGGAGATGCAACGCGTGCCCCCGGGCTACAAGGTCGTCCGCTCCAAGGCTGCGGTGACCACGCCAGCCGGCGAAGGCTGGTCCGTGCAGGATCTGCCGGCGGGCTTCGAGCCGGTGACCTGCTACAAACGGGAGCCTGCGAAGGCTCACGGTTGGCTGCAATGCGTGTTTTCCGATGGCATGGCCTCGGTGTCCATTTTCCTGGAGCGGTATGACCCTGAGCGTCACCGCCAGGAGGGGCACATGTCCATGGGCGCCACGCACACCCTGGTGACGCGTTCGGTGGATGCCAACAAGACCGAGTGGTGGGCCACGGTGGTGGGCGAAGTCCCGACCACCACGCTGCGCGGAGTCTTGAAGGCGATGGAGCGTTTGCCGGGCGATAAGCCTGCTCGTCCCTGATGAGGAGTATGGTCTGGTGTCCGTTTGTTGATGAACGGAAGCCGGGTGATACTGTTCATTGGATTTGCGATTTCACTTTCTGTTGAACGAAATGGCCATGACTGCCTTGTTCCGTGTTCGTGCCTCTGTGGGGGCGTCTGTGCTGGCCCTGGCTGCCTTGGGGGCGGGGGGCGCTCAGCCCGCGCTGGCGCAAAGTGCGCCGCAAGCGCGGGGCCTGCCCGATTTCACCGAGCTGGCCGACCAGGTGGGGCCGGCGGTGGTGAACATTCGCACCTCCGCCAAGCGCCGCGCCCTGTCGCCTCAGGACGAGCAGATGCAGGAGTTGTTGCGGCGCTTTTTTGGCGGCAACCTGCCCGATCGATCGGGGGACAGCGAGCCGGTGCGCGGCCTGGGATCGGGCTTCATCACCAGTGCCGACGGCTATGTGATGACCAACGCCCACGTGGTCGAGGGCGCGGACGAGGTGACCGTGACCCTCACCGACAAACGCGAGTTCAAGGCCAAGGTGGTTGGCGCGGACAAGCGCACCGACATCGCCCTGCTGAAGATCGACGCCACGGGCCTGCCCATCGTGAAAATCGGCGACGTGGGCAAGGTGAAGGTGGGCGAATGGGTGATGGCGATCGGCTCGCCGTTTGGCCTCGACAACAGCGTGACCGCCGGCATCGTCAGCGCGCGGCAGCGCGACACCGGCGACTACCTGCCGTTCATCCAGACCGACGTGGCCATCAACCCCGGGAATTCGGGCGGCCCGCTGATCAACCTGCGCGGTGAGGTGATCGGGGTCAACAGCCAGATCTACTCGCGCTCCGGTGGCTTCATGGGCATTTCGTTCGCCATTCCGATTGACGAGGCGTCGCGGGTGGCGGAGCAGCTGAGGACCACCGGCAAGGTCACGCGCGGCCGCATCGGCGTGCAGATCGATGCCGTCACCGAGGATGTCGCCGAGGCCATCGGCCTGGGCAAGGCTCGGGGTGCGCTGGTGCGCCGCATCGAGCCGGGATCGCCTGCGGCCAAGGCCGGCCTGGAGCCGGGTGACGTCATCGTCAAGCTCAACCAGACCGACATCGAGCGCGTCAACGACCTGCCGCGGCTGGTGGGCGCGCTCAAGCCCGGCAGCAGCGCCACCCTGAGCATCGTGCGCCGGGGGCAGGCCAAGGCCCTGCCGATTCAGATCGCGGCGGTGGAACCCGACAAGCCCGCGCAACCGGCCGGCGGCAAGGCCAGCGAGGCGCAGCCCGCGCGCCAGCTGCTGGGCTTCGGGGTTTCTAACATGACCGACGCGCAACGCCGCGAGCTGGGCGTGCGCGGTGGCGTGCTGGTCGAGCGCGCCACGGGGCAGGCGGCCACGGCGGGTGCCAAGGCTGGCGATGTGGTGCTGGCCGTGGACAACAAGGATGTGCAGTCGGTGGCGGAGTTCGAAGCCGCAATGCAAGCCGCCGCCAAGCGGAAAAAGCCCTTCAACCTGCTGGTGCGGCGAGGCGACCTGGCCCAGTATCTCGTGTTCAAGCCAGCGCCTTGACGGGGCTGCAACGCTAAAATGAGTGCTGCCGTCAGGCGGCACTTGCTCTGCTACACAAAAAGCGCACTGAGGGCAGTGCGCTTTTTTTGCTGCCGCACCCACTGTTGTTCATGAATCACATCCGCAATTTTTCCATCATCGCGCACATCGATCACGGCAAGTCCACGCTGGCCGATCGACTGATCCAGCGTTGTGGGGGCTTGAGCGATCGCGAGATGGAGGCCCAGGTTCTGGATTCGATGGACATCGAGAAAGAACGTGGCATCACCATCAAGGCCCAGACAGCCGCGCTGCAGTACAAGGCGCGGGATGGTCGGGTCTACAACCTCAACCTCATCGACACCCCGGGTCACGTGGATTTCTCCTATGAGGTCTCGCGCTCGCTGTCGGCCTGTGAGGGCGGCTTGCTCGTGGTCGATGCCTCGCAAGGCGTTGAAGCCCAGACCGTGGCCAACTGCTACACGGCGCTGGATCTGGGCGTCGAGGTGCTGCCGGTCCTCAACAAGATGGATTTGCCGCAGGCCGATCCCGACAACGCCAAGGCCGAGATCGAGGACGTGATCGGCATCGACGCCAGCGATGCGGTGCCGTGCTCGGCCAAGACCGGGATGGGCATCGACGAGATCCTGGAAATGATCGTGGCCAAGGTGCCGGCACCGCGTGGCCAGCCCGATGCGCCGCTGCGGGCCATGATCATCGACAGCTGGTTTGACGCCTACGTCGGTGTGGTGATGCTGGTGCGCATCGTCGACGGTCAACTGCAGCGCCACGAGCGTTTCCGGATGATGGCGACGGGCAGCGTCTACGCCGCCGACCAATTGGGCGTGTTCACGCCGGCCAACGAACCCCGCGATGCGCTGCGCGCCGGCGAGGTTGGCTACATCATCGCGGGCATCAAGGAGCTCAAGGCGGCCAAGGTGGGTGACACCATCACGGTCGAGAAAAAGCTGCCGAACAATCTGGGGCCCGCGACCGAAGCTTTGCCGGGCTTCAAAGAAGTGCAGCCGCAGGTGTTTGCAGGCCTGTACCCGACCGAAGCCAGCCAGTACGACCAGTTGCGCGACAGCCTGGAGAAGCTGCAGCTCAACGACGCCGCGCTGCAGTTCGAGCCCGAAGTGTCCCAGGCGCTGGGCTTCGGTTTCCGCTGTGGCTTTTTGGGGCTGCTGCACATGGAGATCGTGCAGGAGCGGCTCGAGCGTGAATTCGACCAGGACCTGATCACCACTGCACCCAGCGTGGTGTACGAGGTGCTCAAGGCGGATGGGGAAGTCATTCAGGTCGAGAACCCCTCGAAAATGCCCGATACCGGGCGCTTGGCCGAAATTCGCGAACCCATCGTCACCGTGCACCTGTACATGCCCCAGGACTACGTGGGCCCGGTGATGACGCTGGCCAACCAGAAGCGCGGCGTGCAGATCAACATGGCCTACCACGGGCGCCAGGTCATGCTGACCTATGAGTTGCCGTTGGGCGAGATCGTGCTGGACTTCTTCGACAAGCTCAAGTCGGTGTCCCGCGGCTATGCGTCCATGGACTATGAGTTCAAGGAATACCGCCCATCCGATGTGGTGAAGGTGGACATCCTGCTCAATGGCGAGAAGGTGGATGCGCTGTCCATCATCGTGCACCGCAGCCAGGCCCAGTATCGGGGGCGCGCCGTGGTGGCCAAGATGCGCGAAATCATCAGCCGCCAGATGTTCGACGTGGCGATTCAGGCGGCCATTGGCGCCAACATCATCGCCCGTGAAACCGTGAAGGCGATGCGCAAAAACGTGCTGGCAAAATGCTACGGCGGGGACATTACGCGCAAACGCAAACTCCTCGAGAAGCAAAAGGCGGGTAAGAAGCGAATGAAGCAGATTGGTTCGGTGGAAGTGCCGCAAGAAGCGTTCTTGGCCATCCTGCAGGTGGAGGAGTGATGCCAGTTCTGACCGGTGTGGTGCTGTTGGGCTTTGTGGCGTATTGCTTGGCCTGGATGCGCGGTGCGGTGGAGGGCAACTTCACGGTGCTGCTGTTCGCGGCCGTGGTGGTGACCGGCCTCTACTGGGTGTTGGAAAAGCTGGTGTTTGCGCCCCGGCGGCGTCAGGCCGCGGTGCAGCTGGACGCCACCATCGCCGAACGTCAGGCCCAGGCGCAGCAGCACGGCATCGCTGCCGATGTGCAAGCTCTGGAACAGCAACGCGCCAAGTCGCTGGATCAGCCCTGGTGGCTGGACTGGACGGCTGGGCTGTTTCCGGTGCTGGTGGTCGTGTTCCTGCTGCGGTCCTTCGTGTTCGAGCCGTTCAAGATCCCTTCGGGCTCCATGATCCCCACCTTGCTGATCGGGGACTACATCGTGGTGAACAAGTTCACCTACGGTTTGCGCTTGCCCATCGTCAACACCGCCTTGACCGACGGCGAGCCCGTGAAGCGCGGCGACGTGATCGTCTTCCGTTATCCGCCCAAACCCAGCGTCGATTTCATCAAACGCGTCATTGGTGTGCCCGGCGACAAGATCAGCTACCTGAACAAAAAGCTGACGGTCAACGGCGTGCCCGTGCCCCAGGACAAACTCGACGATTTCCTGGACAAGGACCTGTCGCAGTATTTCGAGCATTACCAGGAGTCGCTCGATGGTCGTCAACACGCGATCATCGTGGATCCCCGCCGCGCGGCCTTCATCGGCGACACGCCGGAGTTTCCGCCGGAAGACAAACGGCAATGCCAGTACAGCGTCGAAGGCGTCAGCTGCGAAGTGCCGCCTGGCCAGTACTTCGTCATGGGTGACAATCGCGACAACTCCATGGATTCGCGCTACTGGGGCTTCGTGCCGCAGCAGAACATCGTCGGCAAGGCGGTGTTCGTGTGGATGAACTTGGGCAATTGGGGGCGCATCGGTTCCATTCGATGAGCCACGGTCTTGGGAAGAGGAGGGTGGTATGAAACTGAAGCGTCGTCAGCAAGGCATTACCTTGATCGGGCTGATTTTCGTGGGGGCAATCCTGGCATGTGTGATCCTGGTCGGGGCGCAGGTCCTGCCCACGCTCATCGAGTACCAGGCCATCACCAAGGGCGCCAAGAAGGCGGCGGCCGAAGGCGGCACCGTGCAGCAGATCCGGGCGGCGTTCGACCGTTCGGCCACCATCGACCAAATCACCTCCATCTCGGCCAAGGACCTCGAAATCACCAAGGATGCGAACGGTGAGCCCGTGGTTTCCTTTGCCTACGACCGCGAGATTCACCTCGTCGGTCCTGCTTACCTCGTCATGAAATATGAAGGAACCACAGCGAAGTTCGGGCCCAGCCGCATCGGTGGCTGAATCGCTTGAAGCGGCCCTGAAGCTCGGCTTCCGTGATCCCGCGTTGCTGGTCACGGCCCTGACGCACCGCAGCTTTGGCGCCAGCCACAACGAACGCCTGGAGTTCCTCGGCGATGCCGTGCTCGGTCTGGCGATCAGCGAGCTGCTCTATGGGCAGCAACCGGATTTCTCGGAAGGCCAGCTCTCGCGCACGCGCTCCAACCTCGTGCGTCAGGAGTCCTTGCACCGCATTGCCCTCAAGCTCAACCTGCCGAAGCACGTGCGCCTGGGCGCTGGCGAGGTCAAGTCCGGTGGGCTGACGCGCCCCTCCATCCTGGCGGATGCGGTGGAGGCCATCATCGGCGCCGTGTACCTCGATCAGGGATTTGCCGAGGCCCGCGCCCTGGTACACCGCCTGTTCGCCGACGTGGACCTGAAGGCCCAGGGCGGCGTGTCGGCGCGCGATGCCAAGACGGCCTTGCAGGAACACCTGCAGGGCAAGCGCATGGCCTTGCCCAAATACACCGTGTCGGGTGTCAGCGGACCCGCCCATGCCCAGGTCTTTCACGTGACCTGCGAGGTGCCGGCGCTTCGGCTGCAGGCCCAAGGCGATGCCGAATCGCGCAAGCACGCCGAGCAGGCGGCGGCCCAGGCCATGCTGGCCCTGTTGACGCAACGCCAGCCGGGGTGAGCGCCGCGCTGGTCATCCTCCTGAATCAGGCCAAACCATTGCCAACCGGCGCCCAGGCCCCATGTGCCTGCGGGGCCTTGAGGCCCCGGTCTTCTTCCCTCGAACGGGGCCGCTACCATGGACGACCGCCCTGAGCGGATCTGCCCCGTTCGTCCGTTTCCAAGCCTTGCGGCTTTCACTCAGCGTGCCAACGCGCCACCTCCATCACCATGCAATCCGAATCCTCCCTCTCCGAACCCAGCGCTGACGAGCCTTTGTCGCGCTGTGGCCTGGTGGCCATCGTGGGCAAGCCCAACGTGGGCAAGTCCACGCTGCTCAATGCCCTGGTCGGGCAGAAGATCAGCATCACCTCGCGCAAGGCGCAGACCACGCGCCATCGCATCACGGGCATCCATTCACGCGTCAAGGACGACGTGGCGGCGCAGTTCGTGTTTGCCGACACCCCGGGGTATCAGACCAAGCACTCGAAGGCCCTGAACAAGTCGCTCAACAAGGCCGTGCTGGGTGCCGTCTCCGATGTGGACCTGATCCTGTTCGTGGTCGAGGCCGGCAGCTTCTCGCTGGCCGATGCCAAGGTGCTGTCGCTGCTGCCGCCCGGCACGCCCACGTTGCTGATCGCCAACAAGCTGGACACCATGCACCGGCGCCAGGAGCTGGCGCCCTGGCTCAAGTCCATGCAGGAGCGCCACCCCTTCACTGAGTTCGTGCCCATGTCGGCCAAGCAGCCCAAGGATGTGGAGCGCCTGCTCGACATCTGCCAGGGTTACCTGCCCGAGCAGCCCTGGTGGTATGGCGAGGACGAGCTGACCGACAAAAGCGAGCGTTTTCTGGCGGCCGAGATCGTGCGCGAGAAGCTGTTCCGCCTCACGGGGGACGAGCTGCCCTACAGCGCCACCGTGGTCATCGACGAGTTCAAGGAAGAGGAAGGCCGCAAGGTCGACCGCATGGTGCGCATCGCCGCCACCATCGTGGTCGAGCGCGATGGCCACAAGGCCATGGTGATCGGTCAGAACGGCGAACGCCTCAAGCGCATCGGCACCGAGGCACGCGTCGAGCTCGAGCGCTTGATGGGGGCCAAGGTGTTCCTGCAGCTGTGGGTCAAGGTGCGCTCGGGCTGGGCCGACAACGAGGCCCACCTGCGTTCGTATGGGTATGAGTGACGGGTGCCTGCCATTCCTCGCATCAAAGAATGGCTGCATGCAGTATGGTGAATCTCTCGTTGGTGAATCAACGTGAAAGATCGCATACTCCATGAACCCTCGTATGTGCTGCACCGGCACGACTGGAGCGAGTCCAGCCTGGTGCTCGAGGTGTTCACGCGCCACCACGGCCGCATCGCCCTGATCGCCAAAGGCGCCAAGCGGCCCAGCTCCAACTTTCGCAGCGTGCTCTTGCCCATGCAGCCCTTGCGCCTGTCCTGGTCGGGCAAGGAAGAGGTCCGTACGCTCAAGTCGGCGGAATGGGGCGGCGGCCACGTCATGCCCCATGGCGAACGCCTGCTGTCGGGCTACTACCTGAACGAGCTGGTCATGCGCCTGATGGCGCGTGAAGACCCGCACCCCGATGCGTTCGACGCCTATGTCCTGGCCATGCATGCGCTGCAGGGCGAGGGCGCGAAGGAGGCGGTCTCCGGCCTGCGCGCGTTCGAGATCCTGGCGCTGCAGGCGCTGGGTCACCTGCCCGACCTGCAGACCCAGGCCCATGGCGGTGCGCTGCAGCCCCACGGGGCGTATCGCCTGACGGCCGAGGGTGGCCTGCAGCCCGAGTGGGAGCCCGAGCAGACCGCTTTGTCCGGCGAGCAATGGCAAGGCCTGGATCACGCCCTGCAGGCTGCAGCGCCGTTCGAGGCGCTGCAGCACACTTGGTCCACCCTGCCTGGGTCCGCGCGCGCGGCCTTGCGCGGCCAACTCAAGGCCTTGTTGCACTACCACTGCGGCATGCAGAATCTGCGCACCCGCCACATCACCCACACGCTTCAGCAGCTATGACTTCCCCTGCGCGCACGGCGCTGTCCGTCAACGTCAACAAAGTCGCCCTGGTGCGCAACACCCGTCACCTGGGCATCCCCAGCGTCACGCGTGCCGCCGAGCAATGCCTGGCCGCCGGTGCGCACGGCATCACCGTGCACCCGCGGCCCGACGCCCGCCACATCCGCGAGTCGGATGTGTGGGACCTGGCCGAGCTGCTGCTGCAGCACCCGCAGGCCGAGTTCAACATCGAGGGCAACCCCGCGCACAACCTGTTGGGGCTGGTCCGTGCCCTGGCCGCCAAAGGCCTGCAACCGGCCCAGGTCACGTTCGTGCCCGACGGCGAGGGTCAGTTCACCAGCGACCATGGCTACGACCTCCGTCAGGTCGACGAGACGCTGACGCGGGCGATTGCCGAGTGCCGCGACCTCGGCATGCGCGTGAGCCTGTTCATGGACCCCGAGCCCGCGCTCATGGCGCGTGCCGCCGCCGTCGGCGCCCATCGCGTCGAGCTCTACACCGAGCCTTACGCCGCGAGCTGGGGTGGGCCGGATCAGCCAGGGCAGTTGCAGCGGTATGCGCTGGCGGCCAGCGCGGCGGCGGCGGCCGGTTTGGGGGTGAATGCCGGCCATGACCTCAGCCTGCTCAACCTCAGCGACTTCCTGCGCGCCGCGCCGCAGGTGGCCGAGGTCTCCATCGGCCACGCCTTCATCGGCGATGCGCTGGAGATGGGGTATGCCCGCGCCGTGCAGGCCTACCTGGCGGCCATTGCCGCAGCGGCATGAGCGAGAAATTTTTGCGCCATTTGCGCGCAAGGCCATTTTTCAGCTATACTTCATAGCTTCAGCGGCTGTAGCTCAGTTGGATTAGAGTACTTGGCTACGAACCAAGGGGTCGTGGGTTCGAATCCTGCCAGCCGCACCAAACATGGAAAGCCTTGCGAAGTTCGCTTCGCAAGGCTTTTTCATTGGGCGCATGCCAGGCGACACGACCTGCGCATGCCGCGCGCATGCCATCATGGCGACGAAGCTCGCCTGCGTTGACGTCCCTGCTGGGGCATCCGCACACACGTCTTGTGCACAGGCATCTTTGCGCTTGGTGGATGGGGTATGACCTCGTCTCCACTAGACAGTCAACGGAAATGACTTGATACTGCCAAGTCAGTGCGCGATTGTCCAAACGCCATCCACCGCCATCCCATGCCTGACTTGATCCTCGATGTCCCGGGCCGCTTGTCGGTTCGCCTGCATGCCGACGGGCCGCCCGAGGCGGCGTGGTCGCTCGCCGACCTGGCGCGCCAGTGCTTTGGCACGGGACTGAGCGACCTGGCCTGGGAGCAGGCCATCGAACAGGTGGAAGACTGGGTGTTGCCGCGCGCCAGCGCGGTGGAGCCCGCGGCCGTGCTGCACCTGTGTGGCCCCGGCTGGCTCGGGTGGGACGCGCATCAGGCGCTGCGGGCCTTCGAGCAGGCCTCGCCGCGCGTGTCCCCATCGAACGAGGGCGCGTCCGGCACCGACTGGCTGGCGGCCTCTGCGTCATCGGCAACGCCAGGCCAGGCCTGGTCACCGGCCGAGGTCGAGGCCGTGTTCAACCAGGCCGTGGGCCCCGCTGGCGCGCGCACCCTGGCCGATCACTTGGGCGCCCTGGCGCCGCGTTTCGCGGTGGAGCTGACGCTGGTGCGCGAATGCCTGCACCACTGGCGCATCGCGCAGGTGCAACGCCAGCCCGTCACGCTGGTGGCGGTGCGGGACGTGCCGCCGGCCAGCCCGCTGTGGCAGGCGCCGGCGCAGCCCGTGCTGGCGCACGTGGGGTTGGGCGCGAACCTGGGCGACGCCCTGCAGACCCTGCGCCAGGCCGTGCACGCCCTGGCGCAGTCCGAGCAGGTGGTCGGCGTGTCCAGCCTGTACCGCACGGCGCCCCTCGATGCCGTGGGGCCGGACTACCTCAATGCCGTGGTGGCGCTGCGCACGCGCCGCGCGCCGGCCGACCTGCTGCTGCGCCTGCAGGCCATCGAGCAGGCAGCAGGCCGCACGCGCGCCTGGCGCCATGCGCCACGGACGCTGGACCTGGATCTGCTGGACCACGGCGGGCTGCGCAGCGACGAGCCGGCCCTGGTGCTCCCGCACCCCCGTCTGCACGAGCGCGCCTTTGCCCTGTTGCCCTTGCACGAGCTGGCGCCCGACCGCGTGAGCGCCGAGGCCTTGCTGCGCGTGGCCGATCAAGGGGTCGAGCGCTTGCCGGGGACGTGGTGGCCCAACGGGCCGCAGGGTGACGCCGGCCGCTGAGGGATTGTCGTCGCGGCACCAGGACGTCCTACCTCGACGCGGCCTGGCGCGCCTGGATCACGCTGCGCTGCGCGCAGCTCGCGGGCGCCCCAGGCCCTGAGGGACGACGCCGACAAACGGGCCCAGCTCAAACCCGAGGCCCTGTGGGAGATGGAACAAGGCCGCCAGTGGACCAGCCTGCAGCTCTACAACGCCGCCAAGGTGCGCTCGGCCTCGCCAAGGAGGATTATTGACAGTGGGGTATGCATCGATTGCCGATTGATGGAAAACGACGAGATCGAGATACTCTGCTTTCGACTTGGTGAAACCTTGAACACCTTTACCCCAGGTGCGTCAGGCGATCTGGAGCCGCACACCTCCCCACCAGCCTGCACCCCGTGGCCCGCAGCGCAGGCCGGCGGGCCGCGCGCTCAACGGGCAGCCGATGCCATGGATGGGGTTGGGATGCATTCGCAATGGGTCTTCGCGCAGAAGGTCCGTGCCCCGGTTGGCGCACGGTGCGGGCCGGGGCTGCGGCATGACCGGCCACTACAATGGGCCGCTTTTCTCCGCCTACACACGCTGGTCATGAACATCGCCAAAGACACCGCCGTCACGCTCGACTACCTCATCAAGGACACGCAAGGCAAGGTGCTGGACAAAGGCATGGTGGCCTACCTGCATGGGGGCTACGACAACCTGTTTGCCAAGGTTGAGGCCGCTCTGGAGGGCCAGGCCAAGGGCGACACCGTGCAGGTCGACCTGCCCGAGGCCGACGCCTTCGGCGCACGCGACGAATCGCTCACCCGGGTCATCCCCAAGGCCGAATTTCCGCCGGGCGTGAAGGTGGGGGGGCAGCTGCGTGGCGTGAACGACCAGGGCCAGCCGCAGATCTACCACGTCATGAAGATCAAAGGCCCCGAGGTGCACCTGGATGGCAACCACCCGCTGGCCGGTCAGGACCTCAAGTTCTCGGCCAAGGTGATCGACGTGCGCGCCGCCACGGCGGAAGAAATCACGCACCGCCACGTGCACGGTGCGCACGGCCACCACCATTGAGTCGGCGAGTCGATTGAACACCCGCGCCTGCCTTGTGCAGGCGTTTTTGTTGGCAGCAAATGAGGCCGACAGGCAAGTCACACAGGGCGATGCCAAGTCTGGTGCCGAGCAGGCTGTTCGTCGTCAGCGCCTGCGGCCAGCGGCCGGCCGCCAGCAGTGCTTCGGGCCTTCAGGTGGACGCGGGGTTCGTGGCACAGGCCTAGGCCGGGCAGCGCCGGCGTCTCCAGGTATCGCACAGCCGAGCAAACGGCAGGGGCTCAGGCGGCCTGCAGCACGCGCGCGAACACGTCGGCGTCAACGTTGCCGCCCGTGAGGGCCAGGCCCACCACCGCGTGCGCGTGGCGCAGGCTGCTCGCCTGTTGCAGTGCACCGGCCAGTGCCGCAGCGCCGGCGCCCTCGGCCACGTTGTGCGTGGCCTGGAACAGTGCTCGCATGGCGTTGGCCACGGCATCGTCGTCGACCTCGACCAGGTCGTGCAGGTGGGCTTGCAGCACGCGCAGGGCCGCCGGGTCGGCCTCGCGCACGGCCAGGCCGTCGGCCAGCTGGGTGCTGACCTCGGCGGCCACGACCTGGCCAGCGGCCAGCGAGCGCGCATAGGTGGACGCCCGTGCGCTGGTCACGCCGATCACCCGGGCCGGGTGCTGCAAGGCCAGCTTGGCCGCGATGGCCGCGCAGGCGCCCGAACCGAGGCCGATGGGCACGTAGAGGTGCGTGAGCTGCGGCGCGGCGCGCAGCAGCTCCAGCCAGTAGGTGCTGACGCCGGTCACCAGTTCGACGTGGTAGCTGGGGACGGTGTGGGCCGGCAGCGATTGCGCG
Organism: Comamonas serinivorans; assembly: GCF_002158865.1. Classification (NCBI taxonomy): domain Bacteria; kingdom Pseudomonadati; phylum Pseudomonadota; class Betaproteobacteria; order Burkholderiales; family Comamonadaceae; genus Comamonas; species Comamonas serinivorans. The sequence goes on from NZ_CP021455.1 coordinate 814,862, forward strand.
AGCTGCTGGGCGTGTTCGCGCGCTTCCTGAAAATCCCGCCCGTGTTCGATGACGTGGGCGCCCAGGGCACGCATGGCCGCGTTCTTTTCGCGCGAGTTGTCGCGGGGCACCACGATGTGACAGGGCACGCCATGCGCACGGGCCGCCCAGGCCACGCTTTGGCCGTGGTTGCCGCGTGTGGCGCACACGACGGCGGGTGGCAAGCGACCCTGGCGCGCCAGGGCGTCGAAATAGGTCAGACCGCCACGCAGCTTGAAGGCGCCCACGGGGCCGTGGTTCTCGTGTTTCAGCCAGGTTTCCACCCCCAGCAGCTGCTCCAGCTGGCCCCAGCGGTATTGGGCCGTGGGCGGCACGGTCTGGTTCACCACACAGGCGGCGGCTTCGATGTCGCTGAGGCTGGGCAGTGACACCTCGGTGGCGGGGGAACTCGGGCGGGCAATGGGGAACATGGCGAAGTCCAGGGGGAGCAGTGTGGTCGCCTTGCCGGGCGGATTGGCGAAACGGTGATGCGATCGGGTCGGCCTGGCCGCGCGGTGGGCCGTTGGGCGCAGCCCTTGGTGGGGTCCTTCGGCGAGGCTGCCTGGCGAGACCCTTGGCGGGACCGTGCGGTGTGCAGCTCGTACACGGCGGACAGCGGGTCAGGCGGATGGCCCTCGGCCTGCCATGTGCGTTCCTCGAAGGCCTTGACCTCGTCGGGCCGCGATCGGCCCATGTGGCCGAAGCTGCGGGCCGGAGACCTGCGCGGAGGCAGGGCGCCTGCTCTGGCGGGGCTGATGCGGTCAGGCGAGGATCTGGCCGGTGACGGCGGCGACGCATCGCCCGCCCACCCAGACCTGATCGTCGGTGTGGCTCAGCTGCACGCGGCCGGCGCGGCCAATGGCCGTGCCCTGGGCGGCGGTGTAGCGCGCCGGCATGCGGCCTTCGGCGATCAACCACTGCGCCAGACTGCCGTTCAGGCTGCCGGTGACGGGGTCTTCGAACAACTGATGCGGCGCGCAGAACAGGGCGCGCACCTCCAGGTCCACGGCCTCGGCGGTCGCTGGCTGGCTGCTGGCAAAGGCGCGCGCTTCGCGGCTGGCACGGCGGATGAGGCCCGGACTGGAGAGGTCCTGTGTGGCGTCTTCGTCGGTGCGTGCGGCCAGGCCGATGTGCCGGCCCAGGCGCAGCACGGCGTTGGCGTCGATGGGCAAGCTCAGCAGGCGCTCGGCCGAATCCAGCAGCAAGGTCCACCACACAGGGCCATTGTCCAGGCGCTGGCTGGCCAGCACGGCCTCGGGCGGCAGCTGCAGGGCCGCCAGCAGCTCGGCCAGCTCTGCGGCGCTCAGGTCGCGGCGGTCGAGCGCGGGCGTGGCAAAGGCCAGGCCATCGCCCTCGGGCCGCAGCGCGATCAGGCCTTTGGCGCATTCCTGGACGATGTGCGTGGCCTGCTGCGGGCGCCCGCCCGCGGCCAGCCACGCAAAGCAGCTGCCCAGCGTGGGGTGGCCGGCAAACGGCAGCTCACCCGCAGGCGTGAAGATGCGCAGGCGGTAGTCGGCTCCCGGCTGCGTGGGCGGCAGTACGAAGGTGGTTTCCGACAGGTTGGTCCACACGGCCAGCCGCGCCATGTCGGCCTCGCTCATGCCATCGGCATCGAGCACGACGGCCACCGGGTTGCCATCGCCGAGCCGGCTGCTGAACACATCGACCTGCGCAAACGCACGTTGCTTGATTGTCATGGGGGTATGGGCTGGTTACCGTTGTTTGAACAACGGCATGTGCTGGATACTGCTTAAGCCAAAGAGTCGCGCAGCACGCGGGCCAGGGCGGCCACGCCTTGGTCGATCTGCGCTTCGCTGGCGGTGACGAAGGACAGGCGCATGGTGCGTGTGTCCACGCTGTCGGCGTAGAAGGCGGCGCCCGGCACGTAGGCCACGCCGGCGTCCACCGCCTTGGGCAGCAGCGCCATGGTGTCCACGCCTTCGGGCAGGCGGGCCCACAGGAACATGCCACCCGTGGGCTGGTTCCACTGCACGTCCAGCCCGGCCATGTGGCGCGACAGCGCGCCATGCATGGCGGCGCACTGGGCCTTGTAGCGGGCGCGGATGGTGGGCACGTGGCGGTCGAGGAAGTCGCCTTGGATCAACTCGGCCACCAGGCGCTGGTTGAAGGTCGGGGTGTGCAGGTCGGCCGCCTGCTTGGCCTGCAGCAGCTTGGGGTACAGGTCCTTGGGGGCAATGATGTAGCCCAGGCGCAGCCCGGGGGCCAGCACCTTGGAGAACGAGCCCAGGTACAGCCCGGCCTCGGGGTGGGCGGCCAGCAGCGGCGGCGGCGGCGCCTGGTCGAACCACAGCTCGCCATAGGGGTTGTCCTCGACCAGCGGCAGGCCGGCGCGCACGGCCAGCGCCAGCAGGGCTTGGCGCTTGGCGGCGCCCATCACGCGGCCCGTGGGGTTCTGGAAGTTCGGGATCAGGTACATGAAGCGCGGCTGTTGCGCCGGCTGGTCGCCGTCCAAGTCCAGGGTCAGCAGGCGGCGGCGGTCCGGGCTTTCGGGTTGGCCCTGGCCCACGCCCAGCATCTGCGCCATGGCGTCGAGGTCGGGGCCGTCGTCGTCGCCGGGCACGGCCTCGAACACCGGCTCCATGGGCGTGAAGGCCTGCAGCGCGCCCAGGTAGGTGGGGGTTTCGACCAGCACGCGCGAGCCCTTGTCGAGCAGCACCTTGGCCAGCAGGTCCAGGCCCTGCTGGCTGCCGGTGGTGATCAGCACCTGCTCGGCGCTCACGGCCATGCCCTGGGCCTGCATGCGCGCGGCCACCCACTCGCGCAGCGGGCCGTAGCCTTCGCTGGCGGCGTACTGCAGCGCGGCCTGGCCGTCTGCCGTCAGCACGCGGGCGCAGGCTTCTTTCATGGCCTCGACCGGGAACGTCTCGGGAGCCGGCAAGCCGCCCGCGAAGCTGATGATGCCGGGCCGCTCGGTGACCTTGAGGATTTCGCGGATGAACGAGGGATTCATGCGCTCGGCGCGTTGCGCCAGGTGCCAGTGATCGGGGCGAAGCGAGGGGCGGGTGGAGGACATGGAGGCGTCGGGATTTCGGTACATGAGGGCAGCAATCCTAGTGCTTGGCCGAGAGCGCGCCGCCCCTGGGGGACGCGTGGGCGGGCTGCATCGCGGTCATGGGTTGACGGGGTGAGGGGTATGGGGTGCTGGTCGTTGGTTGCGCAAATCGCTTGGCCATGTACACCGTCAAGATGACGATGGCGGTGAACCCGATGGCTGACGCCTGCAGCGGCTCACACAGCAGCGGCCAGGCCGCCAGCATGGCCAGGAAGGGCTGCAGCAGCTGCACCTGGCTCACGCGCAGGGCGCCACCCCAGTCCAGGCCGCGGTACCAGGCGAAGAAGCCGGCCCACATGGAGACCGTGCCGGCGTAGGCGAAACCGGCCCAGGCCGAGCCGGCCACGGGCTGGCTGGGCCACAGCCACAGCGTCAGCGGCAGGGCCAGCGGCAGCATGGCGGCGCACATCCAGCAGATCACGCGCTCGGCGCCCAGCACCGGCGTGACCTTGGCGCCGCAGACGTAGCCCAGCGCGGCCGTCAGCACCGCGCCCAGCAGGCACAGGTTGGGCAGCCACAACGCGGTGACACCAGCGGCGGCGGGGGCCGAGGCATGTGCGACAGGCAGGCCGCGCCACATGAACACCGCCACCAGCGCGGCGCCCAGCACGGCGCAGGCCCAGAAGGCCGGTCGCGCCCGCTGGCCCAGCAGCAGCGCCGACAGCACGGCTGTGGCCAGGGGCAGCGTGGCCAGCACCACGGCGGCGTGCGCCGCGCTGACATGCGGCACGGCCAGCGCCAGCAGCAGCGGAAACCCGAACACGTTGCCCACGATGGCCAGGGCCAGCGGCCCCCAGGTGCTGCGCGGCGGCCACGGTGAACGGGTGACCAGCAGGAACAGGGCCGACAGCAGGCCGGCCACGGCCACGCGCCCGATGGTCACGAACTCGGCGCTCATCTGCGGTGCGGCGGCCGAGCCCGTGGCCAGCCGCGTCGCCGGCAAGGTCAGCGCGAAACAGGCCACGCCCAGCAGGCCCAACCACATGCCCCAGCGCTGGCGCTGGGCGGCATCGGGCCGGGCGGGGGCCGGTGACGCGGTGGGCGACGGGGCAGGGTGGGGTGAAGCAGGCGGGCTGGACATGGCAGGGGCATCAGGGAAACGGGTGACCACTGTAAGACGCGGCTGCGGCATGGAATCGGTACACCTTCAGTACACTTGAGGGGTTCAATGTCGAAAGTGTGTGGGCGGTTTGGCGCACACAGATGACCGTCAGCCGTTGCTTCATCGGATGCCAGTGGATACGAATGAGTGGTGTATGGCCTTGCTGCCGATGAAAAATAATCGTGAAACGGGTGATACCCAGCAAACCAAAAGGTGAATGCACATGCGACAGGACGACGCCATGGGCCGCACACGCACCGAACAGCTGGCGGCGCGTTTTGCCAGCCGCATCCGCGACCACCTGCTGCCGGCCGGCACCCGCCTGCCCAGCGTGCGCCAATGCGCGCAGCAGCAGGGCGTCAGCCCCTCCACCGTGGTGTCGGCGTACGACCAGCTGCAGGCCCAGGGGCTGATCGAGGCCAGGCCGCACCGCGGCTTTTTCGTGCGCGAGGTGGTGGCGCGCCGCCTGCAGGGCGAGGCCCATCCCGCGCCCGTTCCGTTCCGCGCTGCGCCGGCCGACGCAGCGCCCGGGCCGGCCGAGGGCGTGCGCGACGAGCGCAGTGCCGCGGCGGCGGCCATGCGCAACGCGCCCAGCGCCGCCAGCCTCATGCGCGGCATGTTCAACCCCATCAGCGACAAGCCGCAGCCGGCCATGGGCATGTTGCCCAGCGCCTGGCTGCAGACCGATTTCCTGGCGGCTGCGGTGCGCAAGGCCGCCACGCAGCTGCACGAGGTCACGGCCTTTTATGGCGACGCGCGCGGCGATGCGCAGCTGCGCGAGGTGCTCGCCATGCGCCTGCAGGCCACCCAGGTGCCGGCGCAGGCGCACCAGGTCATCACCACGGCGGGCGCCACGCAGGCGCTGGACATCATCGCGCGCACGCTGCTGCGGCCCGGGGACAGCGTGATGGTCGAATCGCCCGGGTGGTCCGTCGAGTTCGCGCGCCTGCAGGCCCTGGGCTTGCGCATGCTGCCCGTGCCGCGCGGCCCCGAGGGGCCGGACCTCGCCGTCATGGCCCGCTACTGCGAGGCCCACGCGGGCACGCCCCAGGCGCCGCGCCTGTTCATCAGCGTCAGCGTGCTGCACAACCCCACGGGCTACTGCCTCTCGCCGGCCAGCGCGCACCGTCTGTTGCAGCTGGCCCATGCGCACGATTTCTACATCGCCGAGGACGACACCTACCAGCACCTGGCACCCGAACACATGCTGCGGCTGTCGGCGCTGGACGGCCTGCAGCGCTGCATCTACGTGAGCGGGTTTTCCAAGATCCTGGCGCCGGGCTGGCGCATCGGGTACCTGGCCGCCCCCGAGCGCTGGCTGGAGCCGCTGCTGGACACCAAGCTGCTGGCCAGCCTGACCGCGCCGGCCCTGCTGGAGCGCGCGCTGGCGCATTGCATCGAACACGGCCAGCTGCGTCGCCACGCGCTGCGGGTGCAGGCGCAGCTCGATGCCGCGCGCAGCCGCAGCGTGCGTCTGGCGCGCCAGGCCGGGGCGCGCTTCGTGGCCGAACCCGCAGGCCTGTTCGGCTGGGTGGACACGGGCGTGGACACCGAGCGCCTGGCCCAGGTGCTGCTGGACGATGGCTACCTGCTGGCGGCAGGCGCCCTGTTCGACCCCGAGCGGGCGCCCAGCACCTGCATGCGCATCAACTTCGCCAGCACCCAGACGCCCGAGTTCTGGCGCGCCTACGAACGCGCGCGCGAGCGGGTGTGATGGTTCTGCGTGCCGTCAGCTGGCTGGCGGCCCCCTTCAGCCATCTGCTGCAGGCCTCACCAAGGTCCTCGGCCTGTACTGCACGGTCGCTTGGCGGCTGCGCGAGCGCCCGGCGAGCCAAGTCGGTTCCGCTGCGCCGTCTGGGGGTCGGGGGGGTCTACGCACGGTTGCCCTCAGCGGCGGCCGCAGCCCTCGTGACCATGGACATCGCCTGCAGGAACATCGGTGTCTCGATACCTGCGTGCACGATGGCGCAGTGCGGTGGCTGCGTCGCCCGTGGGACGCGCGGGGTCGGGTCTGCGCTGGCGCGCCAGGCCAGAAAGCTCAGGGCGGCAGCGGCCCGGCGGCCAGGTCTTGCACCAGGCGCACGGTCAGGTACAGCCGCGGCACCAGCGAATCCAGCAGCACGTACTCGGCGCCGCTGCCGTGCGCGCCGTAGCCCGTGAGGCCCAGGCCTTCGATCACGGCGCCGCGCGCCTGCAGGCCGGCAAAGGCCGCATCGGTGCCGCCGCCCGTGGCGATGTCGATCACGGGCATGGCCAGGCCCAGCTCCTGCTCGTAGATGCGCTGGGCGTGGCGGGCCACGGCGCGGCTCGCGTCGTTCACCTCGAGCGGGGGGCGGCGCAGCTCGAACCGCACGTTGACCTCGCTGTCGGGCAGCAGCTTCTGGTTCACGCTTTCCTGCAGGGCGCTGCGCAGCATGTCGAAGTCGGCCAGGCGCAGCGCGCGGGCGTCGGCCTGCGCCGTGGCCAGGTCCGGGATGACGTTGCGCGTGGTGCCGGCGTGGGACAGGGTCCAGTTGAGCTTGAGGCCCAGCTCGGGCTGGGACAGCGACTTCATCTGCAGCACCTGGTGGGACAGCTCATACAGGGCGTTCACACCGGCTTCGGGATTGGCGCCGGCATGCGCCGACTGTCCGCGCACGCTGAGGTAGACCGCACCGATGCCGCTGGTGGCCAGGTACACGGCGCCGCTGTGGCCGCTGCCCTCGAACGAGAACACCGCGTCCTGGTCGCGCGCCGTGGCGGTGATGAGCTGGCGCGAGCCGGGCGAGCTGATTTCCTCGTCGCTGTTCAGCAGCACGGTGAGGGTGCCGAAATTGCGCACGCCCAGCTTCTGCAGCAGCGCCACGTGGTGCAGGATCAGGGCCACGCCCTGCTTGTCGTCGGCCGCGCCCAGGCCGTAGGCCTTGTCGCCCTCGAGGCGAAAAGGTTGGTGCTGCAGCGTGCCACGCGGGTAGACCGTGTCCATGTGCGCGATCAGCAGGATGCGCGCGGTGCCGGTACCGCGAAACACGGCCTTGACCACCGGGCCCAGCTGCTCGGGCGTGTCGTCCAGGCGCACGATGTCCGTGGGCAAGAGGGTCTGCACCTCGCCGCCCAGGGCCTTGAGTCGGGCGGCCACGCGTTTGGCCATGGCCCGCACGCCGTCGATGTCGCGGCTGCCGGACTCGATCTCCACCAGCTCGCGCAGGGTGTTCAGGAAGGCCGGCTGTTCCTGCCGGGCCGCCTCCAGGATGCGGGCATCGGGGGCCGCCTGCGCGCCACCAGCCAGTGCCCACACGCAGGCCAGGCCGGCCAGCCAGCCCCAGGGCTGGCGGCGCCAGGGGGCAGGTGGGCGAGGGCGGCGAAGGGGAGGATGCGGCATGGGCGAGGAAGCAGAGCGGGGCGGCGTGGGGTCGGTGTCAGCCGCATGGTACCCAGCCAGGCCGCCTTTGCCGGTCAAGCAGGGGTCAGTACCAGCCGGCAGCGTGCGTTTTTGAACGCGGGTGGGTGTGTAGTCCCCTGGCTGGCAGCGGCGATCCGGTGCGCGTCCCCGGCCAGCGTCGCCCTGCAGCACGGATGACTGCCCAGGGACCTGGCCTTGTTCCAGCCGCCGCGGGGCCTTGGGCCGGTTGGGTGGCCATGTGCCTGCGCTGCGCAATTGCCGGGCGACGCGGTTAAGCTCGTCACCATTGGATTGTCCTGACTGGAGCCCTGCGTGACCCACCCGTCTCAAGCCGAAGCCGTGGTGCTGTTTGACGAACTGCACACCGCCGACGACCGGCGCTTTGGCGTCGCCACCCTCAATGCGCCGGCCAGCCTGCATGCGCTGTCGCTCGAGATGATCGAGCTGCTGTACCCGCGCCTGCTGGCCTGGCAGCAAGACCCCGGTGTGGTGGGCGTGGTGCTGCGCAGCAGCGGTGACAAGGCCTTCTGCGCCGGCGGCGATGTGGTGCGCATGGCGCGCGCCATCCAGGCCGCCCAGGCGCAGGCGCAGGCGCAGGCCGAAGGCGGGCAGGTGGCCGTGGCGGCCGAGGCCCAGGCCTTTTTCGAGCACGAGTACCGGCTGGACCACCTCATCCACACCTTCGGCAAGCCCGTGCTGGTCTGGGGGCACGGCATCGTGATGGGCGGCGGCATCGGCCTCATCATCGGCGCCAGCCACCGCGTGGTGTCACCCCAATCGCGGCTGGCCATGCCCGAAATCACCATCGGCCTGTTCCCCGATGTGGGCGGCAGCTGGTTCCTGGGGCACCTGCCCGGCGGGCTGGGCGCCTTCCTGGCGCTGACCGGCGCCCAGATGAACGCCGCCGACGCCGTCTACACCGGCATGGCCGACTTCGTGTTGCCGCATGAGGCGCAGGCCGCGCTGCTGGCCAAGCTGCAGGCCGCCAAGTGGTGCCAGGACCCTGCGCGCAACGGCGCGCTGCTGTCGCACCTGCTGCAAGGCCTGGCGACGCCGGACATGGCCGCCTCCAACCTGGCCACGCACCGCAGCCTGATCGACCGCGTCATCGGCCGTGACCAGCTCAAGGACCTGGCGCCCCGCCTGGAGGCCTTGACCCAGCACAGCGCTGCCTGGCTGGCCCAGGGGGCGCAGAACTTCGTCAAGGGCTCGCCCACCACGGCCGCGCTGTCGCTGGCCTTGCAGCGGCGCGCCCGCCACCTGTCGCTGGCCGACGTGTTCCGCCTGGAATACAACGCCGCCTGCGGCTGCGCCGTGCACAGCGACTTCGCCGAGGGCGTGCGCGCGCTGCTCATCGACAAGGACAAGTCGCCGCGGTGGTCGCCCGCCACGCTTGACGAAGTCAGCCCCGCGCTGGTCGAGGACCACTTCAAGCCGCGCTACACCGGCTCGCATCCCCTGGCCGATCTGGCCTGACGTCGGCACCGACCGGCGCAGCCGCGTCACTGTACCCGGCCTGCAGGGGCCAACGAGTCAGGCGCCACCCGATGACGCATGCCGTTGCCTGCCCACGCCCGATGGGCGACCTGTCGGGTTGGGGGGCTGCGTGGCGGGCCCATCCATCAACCCGCCGCGTCGGACGACGGGGTGAATAAGCATTGAGGCAGTATGGGGCTGTTACCGTTGTTCTGTGAACGACAGTGGCTGCATACTGTGTATTCAGTCAAGCGCCAGCGCCATGAGGGCCGGGCGCACGCGTGCGGTCTGGCTGCGCCTGCCGTCAAACGCGCAGCTCGGCCTGCCCAGCGAGGTGCGGTGGGCCTGCGTCGTGGTCTTTCTGGGGTGGCGAGGTGGCGCATGGGACAGGCTGAACCGCTGCGTGAACAGCGCCGGTGCCGCGTTCAGCACGCGAGCCAGGTCCATGGGCGAAGCCACCACGGCTGTCAGCCAGGGCAGGCGCCGTCAGGCCGCGCGTTTTTTCAGCAGGTACTTCTGCACGCCCGTCATGACCAGCTCGCCGCGCTGGTTGTGCACCTGCGAGCTGAGCGCGATGACGCCGGTGCTGCGGTTGGGCGTGAGTTCGCTGACCGTGAGCTTGGCGGTCAGCGTGTCGCCGGTGTAGACCGGTTTGAGGAACTGGCTCGATTGTTCGATGAAGCCGCGCATGGATTCTTCGACCAGGTGCGGAAACCACCCCGCGCCCGCGGCCGTCTGGATCAGGATCTGGAAGCCGTGGGCCTGCATGCCCGGCATGCCGCGCTGCCGGCAGTACTCCACGTCGTAGTGGCTGGGGTGGTTGTCGCCACTGGCCAGCTGGAAGGCGGCAAACAGCGCGTCGGTCATGGTGCGCGAGGGAATCGGAAATTCCTCGCCCAGCGTGAAATCGTCGAAATAGCGTTGGGGAAACGGGTGTTGCATGGTGGTGAGGGGCGGGGGCCGCAAGGGTGAACAGGCGGGAGGTCGCGGAGGGCTGCGGCGCGGGGACGCGCGTCCTCCTGGCCGATCGCGTGCGTTCGCTGCGGTGGGTTGCGAACGCCCGGGTGTAGCGCAGCGCGGCGGCAGCCGGTATCGCCCGGGCGTCACACGTCGCGATGTCGGGGCTCGGGGCGGGTGCTCGGGTGCCGAATCGGTCCGCTGCCGGGCGAGGCTGGTTCGCGCGCTGGTCGGCGCCCACATGGATGACACCCAGAGCCGTCCGGTGTGGGCCCATGGGCCAGCACAGCCGCGGGTGGCCGTTCACAGGGCCTGCAGGGTTGGAGCTCGCCGCCCCGATGGTCGGTTGTGGGCTGGCCGTGGCAAGCCGGCCTCGGCCCGCCCGCGGGCACACCGCGCCCGTCACCCCGCGAGGAGGAGGTCGGGCGTCCTAGGGGTTGCGTCCGGCACAGGCGCCGCGCCAGGGACCGGGCCATGGCGGCTGCGCAGGGCGCGCGACCTGGCTCAGCCCTCGTCGGACGACGCCTGCTTCAGGCTCAGGGCCTGGTCGTACAGGGCGTTGCGCGGGGCGCCCGTGATCTGGGCCGCCAGGCGCACGGCGGATTTCAGCGGCAACTCGGCCAGCAGCGCGCTCAGCAGCGGCGTGGTGTCGTCACCGGCGGCGGGGGCCTGCGTCGCATGCAGGACGAGGGCGAACTCGCCGCGCTGGCGTTGGGCATCGGCCGCAAGCCAGCCGGGCAACGCGCTGGCGGGCAGGGTCGCGACCTGCTCGAATTGCTTGGTCAATTCGCGGCCCACGGTGACGGGACGCTCGCCGAGCACGGCCAGGTCGGCGGCCAGGTCGGCGATGCGGTGCGGGGCTTCGAGCAGCACCACGGTGCGGGGCTGGCGGGCCAGCGCCGCGACCGCTTCACGGCGCTCACCGGCCTTGGTGGGCAGGAAGCCTTCGAACACGAACGACGAGGCCGCGCTGGCGCCCTTGCCCCAGCTGGCGCCCACCACGCCGGCGACCGACAGGGCCGTGGTCACGCTGCTCGCGCCGGGCAGGGGCAGCACGCGCAACTGGGCGGCCACCACCGCCGCCACCAGGCGAGCGCCGGGGTCGCTGACGGCCGGGGTGCCGGCGTCCGACACATAGGCCACGCGTTCGCCCCGCTGCAGGCGGGCGATGACGCCGGCGGCGGCTTCGGCCTCGTTGTGCTGGTGCACCGCCAGCATGGGCACGGACCGGTCCAGGCCGCAGGCCTGCAGCAGCTGGCGCGTGTGGCGCGTGTCTTCGCAGGCCACGGCGTCGACCAGGGCCAGCACGAGCAGCGCGCGCACGCTGAAATCGGCCCGGTTCCCGATCGGGGTGGCCACCACGTAGAGCGCGCCAGCGGGCAGGTCCTGGGTGCTGGCGGCCTGCGCCAGGGTGTTCAGGGCGGCTTGCAACGCGGGCAGGGCTTGCGGGCCTGCGCCAGCCGGTGTCGGGGCCGCAGCCGTGTGGGCCGCAGCGGGTGGGGTGGCCGCAGCCGGGTGGTTCGCATGTAGGTGAGCCATGGGGGGCGAGTATGCGCTGCCCAATCGGCCAGGGCCGGAAGGGCGATGCCCCCGTGGACCGACCAGCGGACGCCGCGCACCAACGGGCCGAAGTTCCGGCGCGCGGGACCGACCAGCCGGCGTCAGCTTGCGCGGCCCGGGTGCAGGCATCTTCGGCAGCCGCCCAGGCTCGTCGGCGCGTGGACCGCAGCCGGCGATCTGCCGACGCACCCGGGTGACCCGCACCTGCTGCACGCACCGAGCGCCGCCAGCGCAGGGCCTGCAGCAGCCACGCCGTGGGTGGCGCCGTGTGCTTGCCACGGTCATGGGATCGGTTCGACGCAGCCTGGGGCCGCGTCACAATGGCTGCATGAGCTGGCTGCAGACCTTGAAACACCGCCTGGCGGCCCGCACGCCAGGCGCGGACGAGCCGGGCCCGGCGGCGGTCCGCGCCGCTCGCCCGACCACCAAGGCCAAGGGCGATGCGGCCGAGCAGGTGGCGCTGGCGCACCTGCAGCGCCAGGGCCTGCGCCTGATCGCCCGCAACCAGCGCACGCCAGGCCGCGGCGGTGGCGAGCTGGACCTGGTGATGCAGGCCGGCGATGGCACGCTGGTGTTCGTCGAGGTGCGTGCGCGTCGCTCCTCGTCGCACGGCGGCGCGGGCGCCAGCATCACGGCCACCAAGCAGGCGCGCATCGTGCTGGCCGCGCGGCACGTGTTGCAGCAGTGGCCGGGCGAGCCGCCGGCCTGTCGCTTTGACGTGGTGCTGGTCGAGGGCGAAGGCGCGCAGCAGCGCATCCAATGGCTGCAGGCCGCGTTCGATGCCGATGGTTGACACGGTGGCGGCCGATCAGCCGGCCTTGGCCTGATGAACTGGGGCAGGCGCGTCGGCATCGCGGCACGCGTCCCTGCGCCCTGCGTCAATCTGCAGGCTGGCGCCGTGGCCGGCATCCCCGAGGTCGTCCGGTGTCCCTGTCGGCATGCGGCAAGCGTCGCCACACCCATGCCCACTGCATGCCGCCCAATGGGCTCGGCGTGCTTCCCTTTTTGAAGCGTGTTTTATCATTTGCGCCATGACCGAGCAGCGCATGCACCAGCACTTCGTCGACAGTGCCGACCTGATTTACCAGAGCGCGCCCTTGCTCAGCCGTGCGCTGGACGACGCGGTGCAGACCCTGACCGCCTGCATCACGGGGGGCGGCAAGGTGCTGACCTGGGGCGATGGGGCCGCAGCCGCGCTGGCGGGCTACCTGGCGGCGCGCCTGGTCAGCCGGTTTGAGCGCGAGCGGCCTGGCCTGGCCGCCCTGCAGCTGGGCGGCAACGTGGTGATGCGGGCCGCCCTGGCCGACAGCGAAGACCCGGGCCAGGTGTGTGCGCGGCCGCTGCACGCCCTGGGCCAGCCTGGCGATGTGCTGGTGCTGTTGGGCGCCAGCGCCGTGGGGGCCGTGGGCCAGGCGGCGATGACGGCCGCCCACGAGCGCGACATGAGCGTGGTGGCCATCACCGGCGCGGTCTCTGCCGAGCTGGCCTGGCAGCTGCGCGAAACCGATGTGCACGTGGCGGTGCCCAGCGACCGCGCGGCACGCGTGATCGAGGTGCAGCTGCTCGTGCTGCACGGTTTGCTGGATGGTCTGGATGCCCAGCTGCTGGGCGACGATGAGGAATCCCAAACATGATGGGGGTGAAGATGCGAAACAACCTGGGTATGCGTGTGCTGGCGTTGTCTCTGTCGGCGACAGCGCTGGGAACTGCATTGAGTGGCTGCGTTCCGCTGGTGATTGGCGGGGCCGCGGTGGGCGGCACCATGGTGGCCACCGACCGGCGCAGCTCGTCGACCCTGCTCGACGACCAGGGCATCGAGCTGCGCGTGGGCCGCCAGATCTACGACGTCGTGGGTGGCTCGTCGCACGTCAACGTCACCAGCTGGGCGGGGCGGGTGCTGCTGACCGGCGAGGTGCCGGCCGAGCAGGACCGCCAGCGCGCCGAACAGGTGGCGCGCAGCGTGGCCAATGTGCGCGAGGTCATCAACGACCTGGCGGTGATGCCGGCGTCTGGCCTGGGCACGCGCACCAACGACAGCTTCATCACCTCCAAGGTCAAGTCGGCGCTGGCGGGCAACAGCCAGGTGGCGGCCAAGGACGTCAAGGTCATCACCGAACGGGGCAGCACCTACCTGATGGGCAGCGTGACGGCGGCCGAGGCCGAAGCCGCCACTGAAACCGCGCGCACCGTCAGCGGGGTGGAGCGCGTGGTGCGGGTGTTCGAGTATGTGACCCCGGGCCAGGCCGACCTCAACGCGGTGCCGGCGCAACCGTCCTACCCGCGCACCACCCCCACGCAGCTCGGCGAAGAAGCCGCGGGGCGCCCCCCGGTCTCCAGCCTCGGTGCCCCGGCGCCGGTTGCCCCAGCACCCATCGCACCCGCTCCCGCCGCAGCGCCCACGCGGACGACTGCCCCCGCGCCGGCGTCCACGGTGCCCCGTGCCGCGCCCAGCCCGGCGCCAGCCCCGGCCTCTCAGGTGCAATCGCTGCCACCGCTCGAACCCGCGCAATCGTCGCCGGTGACGAACTCGCCGCTGCGCTGAGGCCCGATGGCGTGGACGGGGCGGCGGCGCCTTCCTCGCTGGCCAGCGCGTGGCTCGCGATGCCGTGACCGCACGGCCCGTGTGGGGCGGAAGGTCAGCGGGTGAAGAACGGCCGGCCGCCGAGTGCCTGGACGGCGCCACGCAGGCTCCGCTGCGGGGCGACATCGGCCGCATGGCGGCCTGCCCACGCCAGGGTGCCCGCCCAGGGCGAATGCCTGCACCGGTGCCTCGCAGGTGACGCGGGGCCAAGGATTCGCCGCGCCTATCGAGCAAGATCGCAACAATATTAGACAGGCCTCCCGGGTCGGCTGAACAATCGGCCTGTCATGACCGGTGCCCGGGCACCGGTGTCTGCCGACCGTCTGCACTTTTTTCAAAGTCCCTCATGAACGCACCCACCGAGTCCCCCGATTTGCACCTGCTGGCCGAGATCGAGGCCATTGCGCCCGAAATGGTCGACATCCGCCACCAGATCCACGCCCATCCCGAACTCGCGTTCGAAGAGGTGCGCACCAGCGACCTGGTGGCCGAGCGGCTGACGGCCTGGGGCTACCGGGTCGAGCGCGGCATCGGGGGCACAGGCCTGGTCGGGCAGCTGGTCAAGGGCACGGGATCGCGCAAGCTCGGCATCCGCGCCGACATGGACGCGCTGCCGATCCAGGAGCGCACGGGCCTGCCCTACGCCAGCACCCTCCGCGGCAAGATGCACGCCTGCGGCCACGACGGCCACACCGCCATCTTGCTGTGTGCAGCCAAGTACCTGGCGGAAACGGCCGAGTTCGATGGCACGCTGAACCTGATCTTCCAGCCGGCCGAGGAAAACGAAGGCGGCGCGCTGCGCATGGTGGACGAAGGCTTGTTCGACCGCTACCCCTGCGATGCGATCTTCGCGCTGCACAACGCGCCCGGGCTGCCGGTGGGCGAGCTGGCGATGAGCCGCGGCGCGGCCATGGCCTCGTTCGACCGCGTCACCGTCACGCTGACGGGGGTGAGCGCGCACGGCGCCATGCCGCACCACGGCGTGGACCCCATGCAGTGCGCGGCCTCCATCGTGCTGGGCCTGCAAAGCCTGGTGTCGCGCGAGGTGAACGCGCTGAAGGCGGCGGTGATCACCGTGGGCTCGGTGCAATGCGGCGAGGTCTACAACATCGTGCCCGAGCAGGCCACGCTGAAGATCGGCGTGCGCGCGCTGGACCCGCAGGTGCGCGAGCAACTCGAGCGCCGCATCCAGGCCTTCATCCACGCGCAGGCCGAGGGCTACGGCCTCAAGGCCGAGATCGAGTACATCCAGAAGTACCCGGTGCTGGTCAACGTGGACGAGCACGTCGAGTTCGCACGGGCCGTGGCCAAGTCGCTGGTGGGCGCCGACCGTGTCAGCGAGCGCGAGCCCACCATGGGCAGCGAGGACTTTGCCTACATGTTGCAGGTGGTGCCCGGTGCCTATGTGCGCCTGGGCAACGGCACCGGTGTGGACGGTGGCTGCATGGTGCACAACCCCGGCTACGACTTCAACGACAAGGCCCTGCCGCTGGGCGCGGCCTACTGGGTGAAGCTGGCGCAACGCTTCCTGGCCTGATGCATGGCATGGGGGTATGGTCGGCTTGCCGATCATTTGAAAACGGCCATGACACCATACTGCCACTCGCAGTGGCGTTGGGTCGCAGCTCGCGCCTGATGCCCAGGGGCCAACGTGTGCGACCCCGCGCCCCAGCTCACGCCTGGGCGACGACCTCATCGGTGATGTGCCCCGAGTGCGCCCGCGCTGGCGATCGGCTGCGCCTGCTGGCTGAGAGTCTTTGCGGTGCGCGCAAGCGCACGGCTGGTGCGCATCTTGCATGCGGCTGAAGGCTGCCCGCGCAGATCGACCGAGAGGCCGATGGGTGGGCCGCAGACCTCGCCTTGTTCCTTTGTTTTCCTGATTGTTTGAGTACGCCATGACCCGAATTTCCCGACGCCACCTGCTCACCGCTTCTGCCGGCTTGTCGATGGCGCCGCTGCTCCCTGCCGTGGCCCACGCCCAGGCCGATGCCAAGTACCCCACCAAGCCCATCAGCATGGTCATCCCGTACCCCGCGGGCGGCGCCAGCGATGCCTCGGGGCGCATCTACGCCGACGTGATGGGCCGCGATCTGGGCCAAACCGTGGTGGTGGAAAACCTCGGCGGCGGCACAGGCGTCATCGGCGCCAACCGCGTGCTGAACGCCCCCGCCGACGGCTACACCCTGTTTCAGGGTTCGGGCAACGACACCTTCCTGGCGCCCATGCTGAACCCGGCGGTGAAGTTCTCGCCCCACGATTTCCGCGCCGTGATCCTCATGTCCGAAGCCACCTTGCTGCTGCTGGTGCGCAACGGCCTGCCGGGCGGCTCGCTCGACGAATTCCTGGCCTATGCCAAGGCCAACACCGCCAAGCCGCTGACCTACGCCACGGTGGGCATCGACTCCATGTACCACCTCATGGGCGAAGCCCTGGGCAAGCGCGTGGGCGTCGACTTCCTGCACGTGCCCTACAAGGGTGCGGCGCCCGCGTTGCAGGAACTGGGCGGCGGTCAGGTGGACTTCGCCATCCTGCCGTACCAGGCCAGCATCGACGGCATGGCGCAGCAAAAGCGCCTGCAGGTCGCGTCCAGCTTCTCGACCGCCTTGCCCGCCGCGCTCAAGCACATCCCGCTGATCACGCGCAGCAAGATGGTGCCCGACTTTGCCTACACCATCAGCGGCGGCTACTTCGTGCGCAAGGGCACGCCCGAGCCCATCATGGCCCGCCTGCGCGAGGCCATCACCGTGGCCGTGAACGATCCCGCCATCCGCGCCCGTCTCGAGTCCGAAGGCCGCATGTTCCATGCCGTGCCCAAGACCCAGGCCGAGGTCGACGCCCGCATGAACGAGCAGGTGACCCGCTACCGCAAGCTGGTGACCGACGTGGGCCGCAAGCCGCTGCGCTGACGGGCGGGCCGGGCTGGCGGTGCCCGGCCCGAGTGCCGAAGGGCAGGGCGCGGCCCTGGTGCGTGAAGCGGATGCGGCCCTGCCAAGTCTGATGTGTGGCGCAGGGTACGGCTGAGTTACCGTTGGAATGCGAACGACGATGGCGCTGTACTGCTGCCGAGCTTGCGTCGTTCGATGCATCATGGTGGCCGCTTCGCCTGTCGCTCGCGCCAGGCCTCACACGCAGCGGACATGCACGCAAACGCTGGCGTGCCAAGCCACCGCCGCTGGCCGAATCGCGCGCTTCGCAGCCTTTTGGGTGCGGCATCACCGGCTGAAGGCGGGCCCAGGGGCTCCGTGCTGGACGTGCGCTCAGGCAGCGTCCCAGCGAGGGCGGAACCGCATCGTGCCCGAGCGGTGTCGTTCAAGGCTTGAGGCGGTGCGAGTTGTTTGTGGGACAGTATCAGCCTGTTGCCGTTTAGGTGACATCGGCCGGATGGTGATACTGCCTGGCTACGCCGCTACGCCGCTACGCCGCTACGCCGCTACGCCGCTACGCCGCTACGCCGCGGTCGCAGCCGGGTGCCTCAGCGCAGGCGCTTGATGAGGCTGGACGTGTCCCAGCGGCCGCCGCCCAGGCGTTGCACGTCGGCATAGAACTGGTCGACCAGGGCCGTGACGGGCAGGCGGGCGCCGTTGCGCTTGGCCTCGTCCAGCACCAGGCCCAGGTCCTTGCGCATCCAGTCCACGGCAAAGCCGAAGTTGAACTCGTCGCGCGCCATGGTCTTGCCGCGGTTGTCCATCTGCCAGCTCTGGGCCGCGCCCTTGCCGATCACGGCCAGCACCTGGTCCATGTCCAGGCCCGCCACCTGGCCAAAGGCCACGGCTTCGGACAGCCCCTGCACCAGGCCGGCGATGCAGATCTGGTTGACCATCTTGGCCAACTGGCCGGCGCCCGATGACCCCATGCGCGCATAGGCTTGTGCGAAGGCCAGGGCCACGGGCTCGGCGCGTGCCACGTCGGCCTCGTCGCCCCCGCACATCACGGTGAGCTTGCCGTTCTGCGCCCCGGCCTGGCCACCCGACACGGGCGCGTCGACAAAGCCCACGCCCTGGGCCTGGGCCAGGACATGCAGCTCGCGCGCGACTTCGGCCGATGCCGTGGTGTGGTCCACGAACAGGCTGCCCGGCGCCAGGCCGGCCAGCGCGCCATTGGCCTCGCGCTGGCCCGGGCCGTTGACGGTGCCCAGCACCACGGCGCGCAGGTCGTCGTCGTTGCCGACGCAGCAGAACACGATGTCGGCACCTTGCGCCGCCTCGCGCGGCGTGGGGGCACTGCGGTGACCACCGGGACCAGCCGCACCGAACTCGGCCAGCCATTGCGCGGCCTTGGCGGGGCTGCGGTTGTAGACGGTGACGGTGTGGCCCGCCAGGGCCAGGTGACCCGCCATGGGGTAGCCCATGACGCCCAGGCCGAGGAAGGCGACGCGCTGCGAGGGCGTGGGGGCGTAGGGGCGGGGTGCGATGCTGCTCATGGGGATCCGGAAAAAGGGGACGGAGATGCGCACCATTTTGACAGGCCGGCTGCATCGCTGGCCGTGCTTGCTCATGCGTTTTGCGCAGGTGCGTGGACGCGCGCGTCTGCCTCTGCCGCCCGACGCGAAGGGGATGCGTGCAGGGCAGGGGCCGCGTGGCCGGGCTCGCTGGCCGAGTGCGCACCGGCCCGGATGGCTGCCTTCAGGACGCCGAGTGGTCTAGGGTCCGCCAGCGTGCCGCCAACGAGGAGGGTTCCATGCGGTCGCATGTGCAAACCCTGGAAGTCGAAACCGGTGCGTTTCGGGTGGCTGACGATGGTCCCCGCGGGGCGCCCATGCTGGGGCTGTCCAACTCGCTGGGCACGCCGCTGGAGATCTGGGCCGCCAGGCCGACGATGCGCGCGGCGTGATGGGCTGTCCATCCACCAGAGGGGGAGCCGAGGCCACGCAAGAGGGCTGCTGTCAGGCCATGGCCTGCCCGCGTTGGGCCGAGCGGGCTGTCGGTCGCGGATCAGGGCGACCACGGTGCCGCGCGGAGGCGGGCGCCGTGGGCTGGCGCGCCGCGAAAAGAAAGGGTGAAGTTCGCCGATAAGCCGGATTCTGTGCACGGCGGTTGCCCGCCGCGTGACCGCCATTAATCTGGGCCGCCGGTCGCCCGAGCGGCTCGATGCCACCTACCCGCACACTCCGGGGGCCCCGTCAACGTGTGCCTACTTGGTGTTGCTGCGCGTAGAGATTGCCCGTTTCACCCGGGCCGGTTTGGCTTGCGCCACGCCTGCCCGACTCGTCTCTGTTGCTCTGATCCTCACCTCGCGGTGGGGAGCCGTTAGCTCCTACGCTGCCCGTTGCAGTCCGGACGTTCCTCCAGTGCGGTGTTTCCACCCAACGCAAGCGTTGGCCTTTCGGCTTGCACCAGCGGCGGTCTGGCGAACTTCACGGGCGCAATTATCGCCGCATGGGCGCGGGTCTCGGCCCGCCAAGGCGGCGCTGCGTGCCGATGCCCGCATCAGGTGCCGGCGGCGAGGCCGTGTGCACATGGTTCGACCATAAGAAATTTCATTCAAGGCCGTGAAGAATTTCTAGTTGGACAGGACCTGTGGCGATTTCGATACTGCGGGCGCTGACCGAGGTGTACCGCGCTGCCCCATCCCTTGCGCGACCTCCAGCGCCCGCACGCTGAGGACGTGCCCGCGAGCAGATCGCTGGCCTCAGGCCACAGCACCGCTGCCCACGCACACCAGGAGACACCCATGGGCCACGCCGCCACCATCCATTCGCCCCACGATGCCCCTGCGGCCGGGGCCGAGCCTGCCCTCGCCGCCACCTATCGCAAGATCGCCTGGCGCCTCATTCCCTTTTTGGTCTTTCTCTTTGTGCTGGCCTGGATCGACCGCGTGAACGTGGGCTTTGCCAAGCTGCAGATGCTGGACGACCTGAAGTTCAGCGAAGCCATCTATGGCCTGGGCGCCGGCATCTTTTTCATCGGCTACTTCCTGTTCGAGGTGCCCAGCAACCTGCTGCTTGAAAAGATCGGCGCGCGCAAGACGCTGGCGCGCATCACCATCTTGTGGGGTGCGGCCTCGATGGCCATGGCGTTCGTGACCACGCCCACCCTGTTCTACGTGTTGCGCTTTCTGCTCGGCGTGGTCGAAGCCGGTTTCTTCCCCGGCGTGGTGCTGTACCTGACCTATTGGTTTCCGGCGGCCTACCGCGCCCGCGTCAACGGCTTGTTCATGACCTCGTTCGCCATCGCCGGCGCCGTGGGCGGCCCGATTGCCGGCGCCATCATGAACGGCATGCAAGGCGTGGGCCACCTCGCCAACTGGCAGTGGCTGTTCATCCTCGAAGGCATTCCATCCATCCTGGCTGGCTTTGCCGTGCTGCTGTTCCTGCCCGAAAAGCCGCAGAACGCCAAATGGCTGACGCCGGCTGAGCAGCGCGCCGTGTCGCAGGCCGTGGCCCTGGAGAACGCCGAGGGCCACAAGCACGCCTCCTTCACCGAGGCGCTGCGCAACCACCGCGTGTGGCTGTGCGCCGCCATCTACTTCTGCATCGTCAGCGGCAACGCCACCATCGCCTTCTGGGCACCGTCCATCATCAAAGAGATCGGTTTTTCCAACAACCTGACCATTGGTCTGGTGTCTGCCGTGCCCTTCATCGCCGGCACGCTGGCCATGGTGTGGAACGGCATCCACTCGGACAAAACCGGCGAGCGCCGCATGCACTGCGCCATCGCCGCTGTCCTGGCCTGTGCGGGCCTGGTGTTCACCGGCCTGTCGCTGCACAACGCGCCCATGGCGCTCGTCGCGCTCACGGTCGCCGCCGTCGGCATCCTGGCTGCGTTTCCGGTGTTCTGGTCCATCCCGGCGGCCTTCCTGGCCGGCACCGCTGCCGCAGGGGGCATTGCCCTCATCAACTCGATCGGCAACCTGGCTGGCTTTGTCGCGCCCTACATGATCGGTGCGCTCAAAGCCACCACCGGCTCGCTCTCGTCTGGCCTGTACTTCGTGGCCGCGCTCGAGTTCCTCGCCGCGTTCCTGGTCGTGCTTTTCGTCAAGAAGCACCACTGACCGTCTTCCCTGATTTGTCGCGAGGCCCTGCGCCTCGCCCCCTTGATTGAGGCACACCATGCACTTGCAGTTCACCACCCCGGAAGGCCAGGCCATCCACCCGCAGTTCGACCAGCTGGTCATCGCCGGCTGGGCCGGCCGCGACGCCGCCGCCATCGAACACCACATCGAAGAGCTGGCCGCCATTGGCATCCCGCGCCCCAGCGCCGTGCCGCTGTACTACCGCGTGGCCAGCAACCAGCTGAGCCAGCGCGAGACCTTGCAGGTGCTGGGCCCCGACTCGTCGGGCGAGGCCGAGGTCTTCGTCTTCACGCACGGCGGCGAGCTGTTCGTCAGCCTCGCGTCTGACCACACCGACCGCAAGCTCGAAGCGCACAGCGTGGCCTTTTCCAAGCAGGCCTGCATCAAGCCCGTGGCCACGCAGGCCTGGCGCTTTGCCGACGTGGCCGCCTACTGGGATGAGCTGGTGCTGCGCGCATGGATCGTCGAAAACGGCGCCGAGGTGCTGTACCAGGACGGCCCGCTGGCCAGCCTGCGCACGCCGCTGGACCTGATCGGCGGCTACACCGGCGGCGCGGCCCTGCTGCCCGTGGGCACCGGCATGACCTGCGGCACCGTGCCGGCCATTGGCGGCATTCGCCCAGCCACGCACTTCCGCATGGAGCTGCACGACCCGCGCAAGAACCGCGCGATTCGCCACCAATACCACTGCGCGCTGCTGCCCGTGGTGGCCTGATGCACGGGCTGACCCGCCAATCGGTGCGCATGATTTGCAGTATGACCACATTGGCGATAAGAAGTCATCGAAAAACCATGCATACTGCCAATTTCAGGTGGCCAGACTAGAGACCAAGCCTGCGCCAGCATTGAGCCACCACACCCGCCCCCTTGCGCGGCGCCTTGTCCTTTGTTTCCGCCACACGCCATGTCAAACACCGCACTCACCCGCGTGGACCAAGCCGCGCACGCCCTGAAGCTGGGCGCCACCACCGCCGTGCAACTGACCGAGTCCGCGCTGACACGCGCCGCGCAGGGCGAGGGCCCCCGGGTCTTCACGCGCGTGTTCACCGACAGCGCCTTGGCCGAGGCCCGTGCCAGCGACGGTTTGCGCGCCGCCGGCCTCGCCCGCTCGCCGCTCGAAGGCCTGCCGATCTCGGTCAAAGACCTGTTCGACATCGAAGGCCTGCCCACGACGGCCGGCTCCAGGCTCTTGGCCAACGCTGCGCCCGCCACGCAGACGGCCCAGGTCGTGCAGCGCCTGCGCCGTGCCGGCGCCATCATCGTCGGCACCACCAACATGACCGAGTTCGCCTATTCAGGCCTGGGCCTGAACCCGCATTACGGCACGCCGCGCAACGTCTGGGCGCGCGATGAAGACGGCGGCCGCATTCCGGGCGGCTCCTCGTCGGGCGCGGCCATCTCGGTGACCGACGGCATGGCCATTGCCGCCATCGGCTCGGACACCGGGGGCTCGGTGCGCATCCCCTCGGCGCTGAACGGCCTGACCGGCTTCAAGCCCACTGCGCGCCGCGTGTCCATGCAGGGCGTGCTGCCGCTGTCGGCCAACCTGGACTCGATTGGCCCGCTGGCGCCCAGCGTGCGCTGCTGCGCGGCGATCGACGCCGTCATCGCCCACCATGCGCTGCCCGAGCCGCAGGCCGTGCCACTGGCTGGCCTGCGCCTGCTGGCGCCTACCAACGTGGTGCTGGACGGCATGGACGCCGCCGTGGCCGCCGCCTGGCAGCGCGCGCTCGCGCGCCTGTCGCAAGCCGGTGTGCAGATCACCGAAGCGGCCGTGCCGGCCTTTGGCGAGCTGGCACAGATCAACAGCAAGGGCGGCTTCACGGCCGCCGAAGCCTGGGCCTGGCATCGAGGCCACCTGGAAACCCGCCTGGCCGAATACGACCCGCGCGTGGGCACGCGCATCCTGCGCGGCAAAGCGCAGAGCGCGGCCGACTACATCGACCTGCTGGCCGCGCGCCAGGCCTGGATGGCGCAGGTCAAGTCGCAGCTGGCCCCGTTTGACCTGCTCATCATGCCCACCGTGCCCGTGGTCGCTCCCAAGATCGCCGACCTGCAGGCCAACGACGAGGCTTATTTCGCCGCCAATGGCCTGATCTTGCGCAACCCCACGCTGATCAACTTCCTCGATGGCTGCGCCGTGTCGCTGCCCTGCCACCGCGCCGGCGAGGCGCCTGTGGGCCTGAGTCTGGCGGGCACGGCCGGCCAGGACGCACGCTTGCTGAACGTGGCGCTGGCTGTGGAGACGCTGTTCGCGCAGACCTGAGGTGCGTCGTCCCTGGAGGATGGCATTTGATGGGCAGTATCTGTAGTTTTCCGTTTTTTATTCAACGAGATTGCATGAATACCCCGTATTCGGTGTCTGGGTCATGCAGCGGCAGGCGGGCCACACCCTGGCCTTGCTGCAGCGCGAACGCTGTGGCGGTTTCTTCGGCCACGCGCGCCACGTCCTGGGTCAGCGGGTTCTCGTGGTCGTTGCGGTATGCCGCCACCAGGCGCAGCGGCGGAAACTCACGGTCCACCCGCAGCGTGCGCAGGCGCTGCTCGGCCAGCTCGCGCTGGATGACGGCCGGCGGCACGACCGCGATGCCCAGGCCGTCGCAGACCACGCGGATCATGGTGGCGACCGAGGCGATGCAGTTCAGGTGCACGCGCGCGCTGCTTTCGGTGCACAGCAGCTGCTCGATGGCGGCGTAAGGCTCGGAGCCCCGCGCAAAACTCATGATGGGAAAGGTCGCCAGGTCGCCCAGGCTCAAGGTGTCGTCGCCAATGCCGAGCTGCGGGCCACCGACCCAGGCCATCGGAAACTCACCCAGCGACACGTGGCTGACCGCGCCGGACGCCACCGGCTTGGCCTGCAGCGACACGTCGAGCTGGCCACGGCCGAGCTGTTCGGACAGGTGCACCGTGGTGTCGCAGGCAATCTCGACCTGCAGGCGGGGGTAGCGCTGGTGCAGCAGCTGCAGAAAGTCGGGGAACCAGCTGTGCACGACGGATTCGATGGCGCCGATGCGGATGACGCCGGCAAAGGCCTGTTTGTCCAACATGTCTTCGCGCATCTCGCGCATCAGCTTCAGCATGCGCTCGGCGTGCACCAGGGCTTTGGCGCCATCGCTGGTCAGGGTCACCTCGCGCTGGCTGCGGTCGAACAGGCGCACGCCGAACTCCTGCTCCAGCGAGGCAATGCGGCTGGACACGGCGGCCTGCGTGGTGAACAAGCGCTCGGCCGTCATGCGGAAGTTGCGCAGCTCGGCCAGCAGCACAAAGGTTTCGATGAAGCGCAGGTTCATGCGGGCGACTCTAGCGCCATTCGGCGCCTGCCTGGGTATGCACTGACCGCAGTGGCCGCCTTCGAGGTGGCGGCGAATACGCGCATATCCATATGCTTGCCAGCTTGAACAACTCCGCCACAATGACTGCTTTCGCCCGCTTTTCCCGTGTTGGAGACCCCATGAAATTTGACAACGTCCTGCAAACCATCGGCAACACGCCCGTCATCCACATCAACCGCCTGTTCGAGCACCCCAACGTGTGGATCAAGTCCGAACGCAGCAACCCCGGTGGCTCGATCAAAGACCGCATCGCGCTGGCCATGGTGGAAGAGGCCGAGCAGTCGGGCAAGCTCAAGCCCGGCGGCACCATCATCGAGCCCACCAGCGGCAACACCGGCGTCGGCCTGGCGCTGGTCGCGGCCGTCAAGGGCTACAAGCTCATCCTGGTGATGCCCGAGAGCATGTCCATCGAGCGCCGCCGCCTGATGCTGGCCTATGGCGCCTCGTTCGACCTGACGCCCAAGGAAAAGGGCATGAAGGGCGCCATCGCGCGGGCGCAGGAGCTGGCCGAGCAGACGCCGGGCTCGTGGATCCCGCAGCAGTTCGAAAACCCGGCCAACGTCGCCGTGCACGAAAGCACCACGGGCGCCGAGGTGCTGGCCGATTTCCCCGATGGGCTGGACGTGCTCATCACCGGCGTGGGCACCGGCGGCCACCTGTCGGGCGTGGCCCACGTGCTCAAGGCCAAGTTCCCCAACCTGCAGGTGTTCGCCGTCGAGCCGGCAGCCTCGCCCGTGATTTCGGGCGGTCAGCCGTCGCCGCACCCCATCCAGGGCATCGGCGCAGGCTTTGTGCCCAAGAACCTGGACACGTCCGTGCTCAGCGGTGTCATCACCGTCGATGCGGAAGAGTCCAAGGAGTACGCCCGTCGCGCTGCGCGTGAAGAAGGCCTGCTGGTGGGCATCTCGTCGGGCGCCACGCTGGCCGCCATCGCCAAGAAGCTGCCCGAGTTGCCGCCCAACGCCAAGATCCTGGGCTTTGCCTACGACACCGGCGAGCGCTACCTGTCGGTGGACGGCTTCCTGCCGGCCTGACCGGGCCGCACCCGTGCCGTCTCGCGGCATCGAGACGCCCTGGATGCCGGCAGCGCCGGCCGGTTTGCCTCACAGGCATGCCTGAATGCAGTATGGCCCTGCTCCCGTTGTGTTGAAAACGGGAACAGGGCCATACTGCTTTCAGAATGCGCCGATGCGCCGATGCGCCGATGCGCCGATGCGCCGATGCGCCGATGCGCCGATGCGCCGATGCGCCGATGCGCCGATGCGCCGATGCGCCGATGCGCCGTCAGCCCGCGGGCGGCTGGTGCAGGGCCAGGTTCAAGGCATCCACTTTTTCTGCCCAGTCGGCATCGGCGGCCAGCTGCTGGCGCAGGAAGTCGGCCTGGGCCGCATTCCAGAACGGCGCATCGGCCAGGGCCAGGTCGGCGGGCAGCGGCCGGTGGCGGGTGATGAAGGCGACGATGGACGCCGAGTCCGACGCCAGGCCCAGCTGGTCGAACAGGTCCGAGAAATGGTGAAACCCTTCGGTCATTGGCAACTCCTCATGCAGACAAGAATGCGCCAAGCGTAGCAAGTCGGCCGGGCCCGTCCGGGCCGTCGGCTGCGCGCGGTGGGCCATGTCGGCCCCGCGCGGCGGTCCGGCAGGCCGTTTGCGCCTTGAAAGCGCACCGGCCGGCCGCACCTGCCACCCTTTCGCCTCGCCAGGAGTTGTGCTTGACCTCGATTGCCGCCCCCGATTCGTCCGCGCCTGCCCAGCCGCCTCGTCAGCATCCGCTGCGGGCCTTTTTTAAAAACCCGGAGCGCGCCTACTACCGCCTGTCGGACGACGGCAAGACGCTGGGCTTCATGCAGCCGGCCGGCGAGCCCGCGCGCATGAACATCTTCGTGCAGGCCCTGGACGGCAGCCAGCTGGTGGGCGAGCCGCGCCAGCTCACGCACGAAACCGAGCGCGACGTGGCCGGCTACGTCTTCAAGGGCAACGACGTCGTGCTGTTCCAGAAGGACTTCGGCGGCGACGAGAACTTCCACGTGCTGGCCGTGCACACCGGCACCGGCACGGTGATCGACCTGACGCCCTTCGAGCAGGTGCGTGCCGGCATCGAGGACGACCTGGAAGACGACCCCGACCACGTGCTGATCGGGCACAACCAGCGCAACCCCGAGGTGTTCGACGTCTACCGCGTCAACGTGCACACGGGCGCTGCCCAGCGCGTGGCCGAAAACCCCGGCCACATCATCGGCTGGCAGACCGACCACGCGGGCCAGCTGCGCGCCGCGGTGGCCAGCGACGGCCTGATGACGCAGCTGCTCTACCGCGACGACGAGACGCAGGCCTTCGAGACGCTGATCGAGGTCGATTTCCGCACCAACGTGGCGCCGGCCTTCTTCGATTTCGACAACCGCCACCTCTACCTCTACAGCGCACGCGGGCGCGACAAGCTGGCGTTCGTGCGCATCGACCCCGCGCGCCCCGACGACGAAACCGTGGTGTTCGCGAGCGAGGCGGTCGACCTGGACGGCGTGGCCTACTCGCGCCGGCGCCGCGTGCTGACGCTGGCCAGCTACGAAACCGACCGGCCGCAGCGCCACTTCTTCGATGCGCAGCTGCAGGGCATCTTCGCGGCGCTGCAGCGTCAGCTGCCGGGCCTGGAGGTCAGCCTGCAGGCCAGCAACCGGGCCGAGGACCTGTTCGTGGTGGCCGCCCACAGCGACCAGACGCCTGGCGCGCGCTACCTGTATGACGCCCAGCGCGATACGCTGACGCTGTTGGGCGAGCTGAACCCCGCCATTCCGGCGGCCGACATGGCGCGCATGCAGGCTGTGCAGTACACCAGCCGCGACGGCCTGACCATCCACGGCTACCTCAGCCTGCCCGTGGGGCGCGAAGCGCGCCACCTGCCGGTCATCGTCAACCCGCATGGCGGCCCCTGGGCGCGCGACAGCTGGGGCTACAACCCCGAGGTGCAGTTCCTGGTCAACCGGGGCTATGCCGTGCTGCAGATGAACTTCCGCGGCTCGACCGGCTACGGCCGCGCGTTCTGGGAAGCGGGGTTTGGCCAATGGGGCCTGGCCATGCAGGACGACATCACCGATGGCGTGCAGTGGCTGATCGACCAGGGCATCGCCGACCCGAAGCGCATCGCCATTTATGGCGCCAGCTATGGCGGCTACGCCACGCTGGCCGGCGTCACGCTCACCCCCCACCTGTACGCCGCGGCGGTGGACTACGTGGGCGTGTCCAACCTGTTCACCTTCCTGGGCACGATCCCACCGTACTGGAAGCCCATGCTGGTCAAGATGCAGGCCATGGTGGGCGACCCCGAGGCCGATCAGGCGCGCCTGGCGGCGACCTCGCCCGCGCTGCTGGCCGACCGCATCACCACGCCGCTGTTCATCGCCCAGGGCGCCCAGGATCCGCGCGTGAACAAGGCCGAAAGTGACCAGATGGTGGCGGCGTTGCGCGCGCGCGGCGTCGAGGTGCAGTACCTGGTCAAGGACAACGAGGGCCACGGCTTCCACAACGACGAGAACAAGTTCGAGTTCTACGAAGCCATGGAAGGCTTTCTGGCCGCGCACCTTCGACCCGCTGCGTGAGCACCCCGCCGGCCCTGCCGATGCCGGCGGGCTCGCTGTGGGCTGAACCGCGCCGGGCCAACGCAGGCGGACCTCGTGGCCACGCCTGGATGGGCGATGTGGTAGGTATGTGTGGTTTGACGTTCATCAACAAACGGCATCCGGTGAATACTCATCTTGGCGATGCGTCAACACTGAGTCGGTCCCCGACCGGCCAGCGTCTACGCGGGGCGGCGCAACCGCTCCGAAGGCTGGCGCCGGCCTGCGATGGCGGTGGGATGCGCCGTGGCACGGCGAGTTCGTGCTGGCCAGCAGTTCGTGCGGACTTGAAGGACACGCTGAGGCCCACGCGTGTCGTCGACGGGCCGCGGGCGCTGTTCAGCGTGTCCGATGTGGCGCGGCGCAGGTGGGCGCTCAGGGCGTTGTGTCCGCTGAGGCCGAGCCTCCGCGCTGTCGGTGCCCGATGTCGACCGAGGCCCGGTGCCTGTGCCCTTGCCGTCAGTCCTCGGCGTCCCCGTCCTCGGCGTAACGGGCAAAGCCGCGCGGCACGCTGGCGCGCAAGCCCGCTTCCTCGTCGGCGTCGTCGGGCCTGGGCGTGCCGGTGGGGGTGGTGCGCAGCGTCAGGTCCGGGTGCTCGATGCCGGCGTGGTCGGCCGCACCGGTGAGCGCGCGCCAGACACGCTGCACCCCGTGGTTGAGCTCGCCCAGGGCCTGGGTCTGGTCGTAGAAATCGTCTTCGTCCTCGAACCAGTCGACGATGGCGTCGGGGTCGCGCGTGATGGCCTCGTAGGCTGCCTGGCCCCTGCCGACCAGGGCTTGGCGAAAGTCCCAGAAGCCATCGTCCGAACAGCCGCCCAGCAGCACATAGGCGGCGTCCCACAGTGGCCAGTCGTAGGCCGCGTCAGCCTTCAGGGTCCACCAGCGGTGGAACGCCACGAGCTGCTGCACGTCGCCGCCCAGCAGCTCGGCCAGGCGCTGGGCCGGGTCCGGGGGCGCTTCGTCGCGCAGCGTGTCGATGAGTTGCCAGAACTGGGCTTCGGTCATGAGGGCTCCGTGGGTGGCGCGTGGCGGGTTGTCCTCACACTCAGCAGCCACTTGGACGTTGAGTGAGGTGGCAGTATCGGCCTGTTCTCGTCGAATTGAAATCGGAAAATTGCAGATACTGCCTGAAAGGCTGTGGCGATTCGGTGCGGCGGGCAAGCCGTTTCACAGCCCGCGCGGCGTCACCGCCAGGTGTTGGCGGTAGGCGGGGCGCACGCGCCAGAACTGAGCGGGCCGGTGGGCGGCGCCCGTCAGCATGGCACCGGGCACGGCTTCCAGCAGGCCCATGTCGTCCATCTTGCGGCGAAAGCTGACCTTGTTCAGCGTGTCGCCCAGCACCGCCTCGTAGACCGCCTGCAGCTGCGGCAGCGTGAACTGCTCGCCGCACAGGTGGACCGGCAGCGACGAGTACTGCGACTTGTTGCGCACGCGGGCCAGCGCAGCGGCGACGATGGCCGCGTGGTCGAACGGCAGGCCGGGCAGCTGCTGCACGTCCACCCAGCGGATGGCGCCGGCCGGGCCTTGCGCCGGCAGGGCGTCGGCGGGCAGCAGCGCGCAATGGGCGACGGACAGGGACCAGCCGCGCGGGTCGCGCCGCGGGCCGCTGAAGGTGGCCAGCTGTTCGAGGTAGACGCCGTGCATGCCGAGTTTGTCGGCCAGCACGCGGCGGGCCGCGGCGCTGGTGTCGGCATCGGTCTGGGCGTGGACGTAGCCGCCTGGCAGCGCCCAGTCGCCCTGGGCCGGGGGCTGGGCCCGCTGGAGCAGGGCCACGTGCAGGCGCGTGGCGATGAGCGTCAGCGCCACCACATCCACGGTGCAGATGATGTGCGGGCTGTCCTCGTGGGGGGACGGGCGGTGGGGTGAACGGGTGCTCATGGCCAGATGCGGTGTGACCCTGGTTTGTACCACCCGGTCCGCAGTGCGGCGGGCGATGCGGCGGGCGCGAGGGCGGGGCGGGGACGCTGCCGACGCAGCGTTGGCATGTGCGGCGATGGCACGGCCTGGTGGCTGGGCGAAAGCCCGGTTGCCATGTGGGCGACAGGGGTTGGAGGTTGTGGGGTATCACGCCATTCTCGATGCATGGAGATCGAGAATGTGCACATACCTGCTCTTGATGGCCGGTCCATCGCAGTGGCCGACAAAGCCTGAGATGATCGGGCCCGTGACGCCTGTTGACCCCCCTTCCCACACCAGCGCCCCGTCTGTCCCACCGCCGGACGGTCCCGATTGGGTGCTGCAGCTGCACACCTCCCCCGATGCCGTGGACGCCGAGCGCTGGGACGCCTTGCTCGCCATGCAGGACGCGCCCACGCCCTTCATGCGCCACGCCTACCTGGCGGCGATGCAGGCCAGCGGCAGCGCCGTGGCCGACACCGGCTGGCAGGCCGTGTGGTTCACGCTGCACGAGGCCGCGGCCGATGGCCAGGCCAGGCCGGACTGGGTGGCCGCCTGCGTGGCCTACGTCAAGTCGCATTCTTATGGCGAGTACGTGTTCGATTGGGCCTGGGCCGACGCCTACGCCCGCCACGGGCTGTCGTACTACCCCAAGGCCGTGCTGGCCGTGCCGTTCACCCCCGTGCCCGGCACGCGCCTGCTGGCCCCCAGCGACGAGACGCGGCGGGCGCTGCTGGCAGGCGTGCTGCAGTGGTGCGAGGCGGCGGAGTTGTCGTCGCTGCACCTGCTGTTCGGCAGCGAGGCCGACCTGGCCTGCGCCGAGCGCCTGCACCTGATGCGCCGCGAGACCGTGCAGTTCCACTGGGCGCCTGCCGTCCACACCGGTACAGGCGCCAGCGAGGCCGGGGAGACCGGAGAGCCGGCACGCCCGGACTTCGAGGCCTTTTTGCAGACCCTGCAGCGCGACAAGCGCAAGAAGATTCAGCAGGAACGCCGCCGCGTGCGCGATGCCGGGGTGCGCTTTCGCGTGCTGCAAGGGCACGAGATCACGGCGGCCGACTGGGATTTTTTCTACCGCTGCTACGAGCAGACCTATTGGGAACATGGCAACGCGCCCTACCTCACGCGGGCGTTCTTCGAGGCCATGGCGCGTGACATGCCCGAAGCCTGGCTGCTGTTCGTGGCCGAGCGCGTGGCCGTGCCGGGCGACGGGCCGGATGGCGCC
This sequence comes from Comamonas serinivorans, assembly GCF_002158865.1. NCBI lineage: Bacteria > Pseudomonadati > Pseudomonadota > Betaproteobacteria > Burkholderiales > Comamonadaceae > Comamonas > Comamonas serinivorans. The sequence goes on from NZ_CP021455.1 coordinate 846,086, forward strand.
CCGGTTGCCGCGCGGGCGACCGTCGAGGCGTCAGCCGCTGCAGGCGCAGCTCAGGCGCTGACTCCGCAGCCGGGGTCCGCCATCGGGCCTGGCCAGCCCGCCGCGAGCGGGCACGAGCACGCGGCGGCCGAGGCCGGCGTGCCACAGCCCATCGCCTGCAGCCTGATCGGGCTGACCCACGACGCCGGCGGGCGCGTGGTGGCGGCCCACGGGCGCTACTGGGGGGCGCTGGAACGCGTGGACTGCCTGCATTTCGAGGCCTGCTACTACCAGCCGATCGCCTGGTGCCTGGCGCACGGCGTGTCGCGGTTCGAAGGTGGGGCACAGGGCGAACACAAGATGGCGCGCGCGCTGATGCCGGTGGCCACCCACAGCGCGCACTGGCTGGCGCGGCCCGATTTCGCCGATGCCGTGGCGCGCTTCCTGGCGCGCGAAGGCGAGGGCGTGCACGCCTACCTCGACCACCTGGCCGAGCGCTCGCCCTTCAAAGGGGATGTTGCATCGGTGAATGGGGTATCGAACAGTTCCCGTTAAATGTGAAACATCCATGAGGCCATACTGCTCGTTGCTCGTTGCTCGTTGCTGATGGCTGACGGTGTGGCCTCACGGGACCAAGCAGTCCTGCCACCTCGGCTCCTCGGACGGTTGCCGAGCGCGGCATGGCAGGTTGCCGCGGTTGGCGGGTGGGCCGATCTGCGCGCGCAGGCGATGCGCCCGCTGGCGCAGGTGATCACGTCGGCGGCCACTGGTCCGGTCAAGGCGGGTCCCGTTGCTGACCCGGTGAAGCGGGCCGCTGCGCCAATGCGCAGGTGCGATGGGCCAGCTCTGCATCGGCCCCAGGCCGCTGGCCTGGCCGTGGCGATGCAGGCCCGAGCTCGACGGCGGGGCTGCCGACCGGGCTCAGCCCGCCTGTTCGCCCAGCACCTTCAGGTAGGCCTCGCGCGTGCGCGGCGAGACGGCGTCCACCGCCTGCTCGGGCGCGGTCTGGTGGCGCAGCACCATGCGGGCCGTGGCCACCGAGCGGCTTTTGCAGAACCAGTGGCAGCTGTGCTGGAACAACAGCATCTCGGCCAGCATGCGAAAGGCCTTCTGCTTGGGCGGCAGGCCTTCGGTGTTCTGGGCGGTGTCGATCAGGCCCTGGGCGTGCACGGCCAGCATCTCGCGCATGTCGAAGCAGGTTTGGGGCAGCCAGCGCGAGACGTAGGGCAGGGTACCGGCCCATTTGCTGACCCGGGCGCGCTCGGCGGGCACCTGGGCAAAGGCTTTGGTCAGTTCCTGGGCCTGGCGTCCCAGTTGGCGTTCGGCGTTCTCGAGCTGTTGCCAGATGAGTTCGCGCGTGCCGGCTTGCTGCTCGGACAGGGCGCGCTGGTAGCCGGTGTGCAGCTGCTCCAGCAGGCGCTCGATCTCGAAGGACTGCAGGTGCGCGCCCAGCAGCTGGATGCGTTCGCGGGTCTCCTTGGCGCGCAGGCCGTACATCACGATCACCGCCACCAAGGCTACCGTCAAACCATCCATGTCCCAGAGTCCCACCGCGTCAAGAAAGCGGCCATTGTCGGCGATCCATCGGGCTGCCGGACGCACGCAGGGCATTTGGGCCATGCGATCCGGCGCGGCCGAGGCGCTGCTGGACGTGGAGGACGGTGGTGAGCGAGAGGGGGCAGGCCGCTGAGCGACCGCTCAGGCCCTGGGCACGCGGATCAGGTCAGCGCCCTGCGGCAAGCGCGTGATGACCTCGATGGCGCGCAGGGTCAGGTGAAATGCCTGGGGTCCATTGCGCACGCCAGCTGGGCGACCTGTCTCAGCGCACAGGCTCCAGGCAAGGCGGAGCCCCGTTGGGGGCCGCGAACGAGCAGCGCGGAAGCGCCGCATCTTCAGTTCAGGCGGTGCAGCATCTTGAGGATGTGCTTGCGTTCGGGCTGTTCCTGCAGCCAGGCCAGCACCTGCTGCGCTTGGGCGTAGACCTCGTCACCGAGCTGCTCGCGGTCCTGCTCGGCGCGGCGCAGGTTGACGGTGAGCTGGGCGCGGCGCGCCTGCCAGGCGGCGGTCGAGATGGCCGTCAGGCTGGTGTGCAGGCCGATGGCCTGCAGGTAGTCCCACTCGCCGCCGTCGAGCCAGATGCAGTCGCAGCGCAGGCAGGTGTCGATGCTGGGGCTGTCGCCTGCATGCACGCGGTACTTGAGCATCAACCGTTGGCAGGCGGGGCAGTGCAGGGCGTGCCGGTGGTCGGCATGCGGCGGCTGGATGCCCACCGGCGCGTGCGGGCTGGCCTGCAGCGGCGGTTGCTCACGGCGCCAGTCCAAGTAGGTGGCGATGTCTAGCGCGTAGCCCTGGCAGGCGTTGCAGGCATAGACGAACAGGCCGTTGTCCAGCGTGAGGGGTTGCAGTTGGCCCTGGTGACAGCAGGTGCAGGTGCTCATGAAACGTCGCGTCGGCAGGCCCGGTCGGGGCGCGCAGGCGGGCGAAAATCAAAGCGCGGATTGTCGCATCAAGCCCGCGCGGCCGCTGCCCGCCTGGGGTGGCCGTCGGCACGCCGGGGTTGGCTCGAGCTTTGCGGGGATCGGGGGGACGGACGGGAGGTGGGCATGGCTGCACTGCAGCACGCAAGCGCTCAGGTGATCGTGGCCGCCTGGGGCGTGCCGCTAGCATGTACGGTTACCCATCAGAGGAGCTTGAATTGACCGCAACCAGCCACCCCTTGGACGAAGCCGTTGTCCTCACGCTGTCGCAGGGGCCCGATCCGCAGGGCGGTACCGTGATCTGGCAGGGCCAGACCCATCCCGGCTACGCCAACATGGTGGGCCCGTACGGCGGCATCACCGCGGCGCAGGCCGTGCAGTCGGTGCTGCAGCACCCGCAGCTGCTGGGCGTGCCCGTGGCGCTGACGATCAACTACGCGGCGGCGCTGGCCTATGGGCCGTTCACCATCCACACGCGGCCGGTGCGCACCAACCGGTCCACCCAGCACTGGACGATCGAGTTCGTGCAGAACGACGATGCCGGCCAGCCGCAGACCGTCATCACCGGCACGGCCATGACCGCGGTGCGCCGCGACACCTACAGCAGCGTTGACCACCCGCTGCCGCCGGTGCCGTCCGCCAGCACCCTGGCCACGCGGCGCGTGAAAAACGCCGTGGAGTGGCTGAACCGCTACGACCAGCGGCTGGTGGACGGCGACATCCACACCGCCTGGGACGGCAGCGAGCACGACAGCCAGAGCACGGTGTGGATGAGCGATGAGCCGCCGCGCCCGCTGGATTTCGTCGGGCTGACCGGCCTGGCCGATGTGTTCTTCCCGCGCATCTGGCGCCGCCGCGCGCTGCGTGTGCCGGCCGGCACCGTGTCCATGACGGTGTACTACCATGCCGACGCCGCCAAGCTGGCGGCCACGGGCAGCGCCCACATCCTGGGCCGCGCCCGCATGCACGCCGCGTTCAACGGCTACTGCGACCAGTCCGCCGTGCTGTGGGCGCCCGATGGCGAGGTGCTGGCCACCACGCACCAGCTGGTCTATTACAAGGAATGAGTGCCGCATGACCTCCGACATCCTGACGCACACCGAAGCCGGCGTGCTGACGCTGACCATCAACCGGCCGGCCAAGAAGAATTCGCTGATCAACCCGATGTATGAGGCCATGATCGAGGCACTCACATCGGCAGCCACCGATACCCAGGTGCGCGTGGTCCTCATCCAGGGGCACGAGACGGCGTTCACCGCCGGCAACGACCTGGGCGAGTTCCTGCACACGCCGCCCGTCACGGCCGACGCGCCGGCCTTCCGCTTCCTGCGCTGCATCGCCGGGTTTCCCAAGCCGCTGATCGCCGCCGTCGCCGGGCCGGCCGTGGGCGTGGGCACCACCTTGCTGCTGCATTGCGACCTGGTGTTCGCGGGCGACAACGCCGTGTTTTCGGTGCCGTTCGTCAACCTGGGCCTGTGCCCCGAGGCGGCCGTCAGCTACCTGCTGCCGCGCCTGTTCGGCCACCAGCGCGCGTCCGAGGCGCTGCTGACCGGCGAGGCCTTTTACGCCGAGGCCGCGCAGGAAGCCGGCCTGGTGTGCCGCATCGTGCCGCCCACCGAGCTCAATGCCTATGCCCAGGCGCAGGCCCGCAAGATGGCCGCCAAGCCGCTGGCCTCGCTCATCGAGACCAAGCGCCTGCTCAAGCTGGGCGTGCAGCCGCACATCAACGCGCGCATCGAGGAAGAGCGCGAGGTCTTCCAGCGCATGCTGGTCGAGCCGGCCGCCAAGGAAGCGTTCAGCGCGTTTTTGGACAAGCGCAAGCCCGATTTCAGCCAGTGCTGACACCGGGCGCGATGCCGTGCGGGCCAGGCCTTGCGCGGCATCCGGGTGAGGCTCAGATGGGGTATGTGGCCCTTGCCGTTGGCTTCAAAACGGCAACCAAGCCATACCCATGTTCAGCGTGCCCAGGCGCAGCCGCCGTCCACCACCAGCGTGCCGCCCACCACGTAGTCGCCGGCGTTCGAGGCCAGGTAGATGGCGGCGCCAGCCATGTCTTCGGGCTTGCCGATGCGGCCGATCGGGGTGCGCGCGGCGGCCTCTTCGGCGTGGTCACGCGCGTTTTTGTTCATCTCGGACGGGAACGGGCCGGGCGCGATGGCACTGACGACGATGCGCCGCGGTGCCAGCTCCAGGGCCATGCGCTTGGTCAGGTGGATCAGGCCGGCCTTGCTGGCGCTGTACGAGTAGGTGTCCCAGCGGTTGACGGAGACGCCGTCGATGGAGGCGACGTGGATCACCTTGGCCAGGTGATCGGTGGCGGCGGCTTCCAGCATGGGCGTCAGCGCCTGCGTCAGGAAGAAGGGCGTCTTCATGTTCAGGTCGGCCACCTTGTCCCAGCCGCTTTCGGGGAATTGGTCATAGGGCGCGCCCCAGGCCGCGCCGGCGTTGTTGACCAGGATGTCCAGGCTTTGCTCGTGCTGCTGCAAGTCGGCCACCAGCTGCTGGATGCCCGCCAGCGTGGACACGTCGCCCGGCAGCGACACGCAATGGCCCAGGGCCGACAGCTCGGCTGCCGTGGCATCGCAGGCCTCGGCCTTGCGGGCGGAGATGTACACGCGCGCGCCTGCACGGACGTAGCCTTCGGCGATCATGCGGCCGATGCCGCGCGAGCCGCCAGTGATCAGCGCGCTGCGGCCTTGGAGGGAAAAAAGATGGTCGATGTTCATGGGGCGGGGGCTCCTCGCTGCCTGCGGATGGGTCACCCCTCGGTGGCACCGAGGGCGAAGCGGATTGTGCGAGCGCGCGCCCAGGCTGCCTATCAACTAGGGAACCCGTCTGATCGGGCGTCGTTGAAGGAGAGAGCATGAGCCGCACCCGCAACCAGGCCGCCGAGCGCGGCGACATCGACAAGCTGGCCGCCCTGGCCGAAGCAGGCGAAGACCTGTCGGCCCTGTGGAAGATCCGCACCCCGCTGATCGAGGCCGTGATCGCCCGACAGGCGGCCACGGTCGCGTGGTTGCTGGCGCGCGGCGTGGCGCTGAACACCCCCGATGCCGTGATGGGCTGGACGGCCCTGGGTTGGGCCGCCAGCGACAACGCGGTGGCGCTGGTGCAGGCCTTGCTGGCCGCTGGCGTCGACACCGAGCACCAGGCCGACGAGCATGGGCGCACGCCGCTCATGGCCGCGGCCCAGGCGGGCAGCGACGAGGCCGTGGCCCTGTTGCTGGCCGCCGGGGCGCAGGTGGCCGCCCAGGACGGCGTGGGCGCCACCGCCGCCGACCTGGCGCGCCGCAACGGCTTCGCGGCCTTGGCCGCGCGCCTGGATGCCTTGCTGCCTCCCGCGCTGCGTGCCGACGCGCCGGCGCCGCCCAGCGACCTGCTGCCCTGGCCCGACGAGCCGCTGGCCGTGCTGCGCTGGCCCGCTGACTTTCCCGCGTTTCAGCAGCCCAACTGGCGCAGTCTGGCCAACGGCGAGGACGCCTCAGCGTTTGGCGACGCCTTTCACGCCGCGCTGGCCGAACGGCTGGCACCGGCCTGGGCCAGCCCCACGGCGGCGCTGCGCAGCTGGGTGCACGCCATGAACCACTGGGAGCGCGGGGCGAGTCAGGCCATCGCCGACGCCCGGGGCGCCGAGGCCCCACCGGGTCGGGCCCACCTGGACATGGGCGTGATGTGGCAGCAGCTGGCGGGCGCCATGGCGCTGCGCCAGGCCTATGCCACGCCGCGCGTGCGCAAGTACCCGCGCGCCTCGATCAGCGCCAAGCCGGATGTGCCACTGCACCTGGACCTGCTGGCGCTGGAGTGGCCGACCGCCAGCAGGTGCCTCGTCACCACCCAGCACCGCATGCTGCCGGTGGACGAGCCCGAACAGGCCGGCACCCACGCGGGCGCGACCACGCGCGGGGCCTTCTTCTCGAACCGCTGGCCCATCGTGGAAAGCCGCTTCACGCTGTTGCGCAAGGCCGGCCAGTGGCGCATCGACAGCTGGCAGCAGCGCTACCAGGGCAGCCGCACCTGGAACAGCCAGATCCTGTGAGCTCGCGCGGTGGGTTGCAGGCCAGCCCGGGCCTCAATCCGGCCGAGCGCGGCCGGTTGGCGCCAAGGGGCCAGGCGCGGCGACGGGTCTCAGTGGGCATGGGGTTCGCGGGGGCGCCGTTGAGCAGGCTGGTACTGCAACCGGTCCTGACCAGCGCGACGCGCCAGTCAGCGTGGGCCAGCGGGCGAAAACTCGGTGCGCTCCTCGCGACGGGGGCGCCGCAACTTCCAGCGGGCGGTGTCGAGGGGGCTGGCGCCTGGACTGGATCCGTCGCGTGTCGCTGTGGGCTGTCCTGACCGATGCGCAGGCGTGGCGCGAACGGCGGCACGCCAGCCGTGCCGTCCCGAACCTGCGGATCAGCCACCTGCCGGCACGGCCATCCGCCCGGTCTGCAGGCTCGCCGTGACGGGCGGGCGCAGCCGGCGAGCGATCGCGGTCCGCGTCGGGTGTCGCGCCGGGGGACAATCGACGCTTCTCGGGCTTGGGGTGGTGAGATGGCGCGTTTGAATCGGCTGGCGGCCGGGGGCTTGCCCCACCATGTGTTGCAGCGTGGCCACAACGCACAGCCGGTGGCGCTGGATGCGGCCGATCACGTGCAGCTGCTGGCGCTGGCAGGCGAAATGGCTCGCACCACGTCGGTGCAAATTCACGGCTTTGCCCTGGTGCCCGGGGCCGTGCACTGGCTGCTCACGCCGCAGACCGAGGCCGGGGTGTCGCTGTTCATGCAGGCGCTCGGTCGGCGCTATGGCCGTTACTTCAACGCCCGCCACCAACGCCGTGGCAGCTTGTGGGACGGGCGTTTCCGCAGCATGGTCTTCCAGCCTGAGCGTCACATGCTGGACCACCTGCTGTACGTGGACACCTTGCCCGTGCGGCTGGGGCTGGTGCCACGCGCCGAAGACCACGCCTGGAGCAGCGCGACGCACCATCTGGGTGAGGGTGGCGAGCCCTGGCTGGTGGCGCCGCCCGCTTATTGGGCGCTGGGCAACACGCCCTTCGAGCGCGAATTGCGCTACCGCGCGCGCCTGAACGAGGGCGTGTCGGCGGCGCTGGCCGAGCGCATTGCCCAGGCGGTGACCAGCGGCTGGGCCATGGGCGACGAGGCCTTCTTGAGTCAGCTGACGCAGCAGGTCGGGCGACGCGTGCAGCCTGGTCGGCGAGGGCGTCCGCGGCGGGGGGCTGCCGACGGGATGGTTGAACCGACTTGATGAGGTCGGGGTATGTGCTGATTCCCGTTTCGTGAACAACGACAGTGGGTCAATACTCCATAGAACCCCGAGCAAGATGAGCGCTTGGTGGGTGACCCGGTGCGGCCAGACGAGCGGATGTGGCCGCTCGCATGGCGGGGCGCTTGACGGCGTGTCACACGGGGGTGAAAGGATCCGTTGGCGGGGCGTGGCCTGCGTCTGTTTTTAATATGTCCCCAATTAAATGTTGAGTTTTCTGATTGGTTATTTAATTAATATCTGACCCCATTTAAAAAACTTGGCCCCAAGCTTGCAATGGTTTTATGATCGCACTCCCGCGAGAGCAGTACCCCACAAATCAAAGGATTTGCGCATGACCACCTTGGCTGAACAGGGCCAGTTGCACGCCAACGGCCTGTACGACCCCGCTTTGGAACACGACGCCTGTGGCGTGGGCTTTGTGGCCCACATCAAAGGCCAGAAGAGCCACGACATCGTCACGCAGGCGCTCAAGATCCTGGAAAACCTCGACCACCGCGGCGCCGTGGGCGCGGACAAGCTGATGGGCGACGGCGCGGGCATCATGATTCAGCTGCCCGACGGTCTGTATCGCGAAGACATGGCCAAGCAGGGCGTCAACCTGCCGCCCGCGGGCGAGTACGGCGTGGGCATGATCTTCCTGCCCAAGGAACACGCCTCGCGTCTGGCGTGTGAGGAAGAGGTCGAGCGCGCCATCAAGGCCGAAGGCCAGGTGCTGCTGGGCTGGCGCGACGTGCCCGTCAACCGCGACATGCCGATGTCGCCCACCGTGCGCGAGAAAGAGCCGGTGATCCGCCAGGTGTTCATCGGCCGCGGTGCCGACGTCATCGTGCAGGATGCGCTGGAGCGCAAGCTGTACGTGATCCGCAAGACGGCCAGCGCCGCCATCCAGAACCTGCAGCTCAAGTACAGCAAAGAGTACTACGTGCCCAGCATGAGCAGCCGCACGGTGATCTACAAGGGTCTGCTGCTGGCCGACCAGGTCGGCACCTACTACAACGACCTGGAAGACCCGCGTTGCGTGTCGGCCCTGGGCCTGGTGCACCAGCGCTTTTCGACCAACACCTTCCCCGAGTGGCCGCTGGCCCACCCCTACCGCTACGTGGCCCACAACGGTGAAATCAACACCGTCAAGGGCAACTACAACTGGATGCGCGCGCGCGAAGGCGTGATGAGCTCGCCGGTGCTGGGCAACGACCTGCCCAAGCTCTACCCGATCAGCTTCGCCCACCAGTCGGACACGGCCACCTTCGACAACTGCCTGGAGCTGCTGACCATGGCCGGCTACCCGCTGGCCCAGGCCGTGATGATGATGATCCCCGAGCCCTGGGAGCAGCACACGACCATGGACGAGCGCCGCCGCGCGTTCTACGAGTACCACGCCTCGATGATCGAGCCCTGGGACGGCCCGGCCTCCATCGTGTTCACCGACGGCCGCCAGATCGGCGCCACGCTGGACCGCAACGGCCTGCGCCCGGCGCGCTTTTGCGTGACGGACGACGACTTGGTGATCATGGGCTCGGAGTCGGGCGTGCTGCCCGTGCCCGAGCACAAGATCGTGCGCAAGTGGCGCCTGCAGCCTGGCAAGATGTTCCTGATCGACTTCGAGCAGGGCCGCATGATCGATGACGAGGAGGTCAAGGCCAGCCTCGCCAACGCGCGCCCCTACACGCGCTGGATCGAAGACCTGCGCATCCGCCTGGACGACGTGGTGCACCCGGAAGCGGGCGAGGCCGGCACCGACACCTCGGGCCTGCTCGGCGAGCCCGCCACCGACGGCGTGGCCGACGTCAGCCCGGAGCTGCTGGACCGCCAACAGGCCTTCGGCTTCACCCAGGAAGACATCAAGTTCCTGCTCAGCCCCATGGCCGCCAACGGCGAAGAGGGCATCGGCTCCATGGGCAACGACAGCCCGCTGGCCGTGCTGTCGGACAAGAACAAGCCGCTGTACAACTACTTCAAGCAGCTGTTCGCCCAGGTGACCAACCCGCCGATCGACCCGATCCGCGAAGCCATCGTGATGTCGCTGGTGTCCTTCATCGGGCCCAAGCCCAACCTGCTGGACATCAACCAGGTCAACCCGCCGATGCGGCTCGAGGTCAGCCAGCCCATCCTCGGTTTCGAGGACATGGCCAAGCTGCGCAACATCGGCGCCTTCACCGGCGGCAAGTTCAGCTCGGCGGTGCTCGACATCACCTACCCGCTGTCGTGGGGCCCGGAGGGCGTGGAAGCGCGCCTGGCCTCGCTGTGTGCGCAGGCGGTGGACGCCATCAAGGGCGGCCACAACATCCTGATCATCAGCGACAAGGGCATTGGCACCGACAAGGTCGCCATCCCGTCGCTGCTGGCGCTGTCGGCCATCCATCAGCACCTGATCCGCGAAGGCCGCCGCACCGAGTGCGGCCTGGTGGTGGAGACGGGTTCGGCGCGTGAAGTGCACCACTTCGCCGTGCTGGCAGGCTACGGCGCCGAGGCTGTGCACCCCTACCTGGCCATGGAAACCCTGGCCGCCATGCACGCCGAGCTGCCGGGCGACCTGTCGCCCGAAAAAGCCATCTACAACTACGTCAAGGCGATCGGCAAGGGCCTGTCCAAGATCATGTCCAAGATGGGCGTGAGCACCTACATGAGCTACTGCGGTGCGCAGCTGTTCGAGGCCATCGGCATCAACTCGGCCACCATCGACAAGTACTTCACCGGCACCCCCAGCCGCGTCGAGGGCCTGGGCGTGTTCGAGATCGCCGAAGAGTCGGTGCGTCGCCACCAGGCGGCCTATGGCGACGACCCGGTGCTGGCCAACATGCTCGACGCCGGCGGCGAATACGCCTGGCGCACGCGCGGCGAAGAGCACATGTGGTCGCCCGAAGCGATCGCCAAGCTGCAGCACGCCACGCGCGCCAACAACTACAGCACCTACAAGGAATACGCGCAGACCATCAACGACCAGAGCCGTCGTCAGATGACGCTGCGTGGCCTGTTCGAGTTCAAGATCGACCCGGCCAAGGCCATCCCGGTCGACGAGGTCGAGTCGGCCGCCGAGATCGTCAAGCGCTTTGCCACCGGCGCCATGTCGCTGGGCTCGATTTCGACCGAAGCCCACGTGACCCTGGCCGTGGCCATGAACCGCATCGGCGGCAAGAGCAACACCGGCGAAGGCGGCGAAGACCCGGCGCGTTACCGCAACGAGCTCAAAGGCATCCCGATCAAGCAGGGCGAAACCCTGGCCTCCATCATCGGCAAGGAGCAGATCGAGTCCGACTACGAGCTGCGTGACGGCGACAGCCTGCGCTCGCGCATCAAGCAGGTGGCCTCGGGCCGCTTCGGGGTGACGGCCGAGTACCTGGCCTCGTCCGATCAGGTGCAGATCAAGATGGCGCAGGGCGCCAAGCCCGGCGAAGGCGGTCAGCTGCCGGGCGGCAAGGTGTCCGAGTACATCGGCAAACAGCGTTACTCGGTGCCCGGGGTGGGCCTGATCTCGCCACCGCCGCACCACGACATCTACTCGATCGAGGACTTGGCCCAGCTGATCCATGACCTGAAGAACGTCGCCTCGCAGTCGTCCATCAGCGTCAAGCTGGTGTCCGAGATCGGCGTTGGCACCATCGCGGCCGGCGTGGCCAAGTGCAAGGCCGACCACGTCGTGATCGCCGGCCACGACGGCGGCACGGGCGCCTCGCCCTGGTCGTCGATCAAGCACGCGGGCTCGCCCTGGGAAATCGGCCTGGCCGAAACCCAGCAGACCCTGGTGTTGAACCGCCTGCGCGGCCGCATCCGCGTGCAGGCCGACGGCCAGATGAAGACCGGCCGCGACGTCGTCATCGGCGCGCTGCTGGGCGCTGACGAGTTCGGCTTCGCCACGGCGCCGCTGGTGGTCGAGGGCTGCATCATGATGCGCAAGTGCCACCTGAACACCTGCCCCGTGGGCGTGGCGACGCAGGACCCCGTGCTGCGCAAGAAGTTCACCGGCAAGCCCGAGCACGTCGTCAACTACTTCTTCTTCGTCGCCGAGGAGGCACGCCAGATCATGGCGCAGCTGGGCATCCGCACCTTCGACGAGCTGATCGGTCGCTCGGACCTGCTCGACATGAAGCAGGGCATCGCGCACTGGAAGGCCAAGGGCCTGGACTTCTCGCGCCTGCTGGCCCGTCCGCAGGTGCCGGCCGATGTGCCCTTCCTGCATGTGGACACCCAGGACCACGGCCTCGAAAAGGCGTTCGACAACATCCTCATCGCCAAGTCGCAGCCGGCCATCGACAAGGGTGAGCGCGTGCGCATCCTGGAAAACGTGCGCAACGTGAACCGTTCGGTGGGCGCCATGCTCTCGGGCGCGGTGACCCGCGTGCACCCCGAAGGCCTGCCCGACGACACCATCCACATCCAGGTGGAGGGCACGGGTGGCCAGTCCTTCGGTGCCTTCCTGTGCAACGGCATCACGCTGTACCTGATCGGCGACGCCAACGACTACACCGGCAAGGGCCTGTCGGGTGGCCGTGTGGTCGTGCGTCCCAGCCTGGACTTCCGCGGGGTCGCAGCCGAAAACATCATCGTGGGCAACACCGTGATGTACGGCGCCACCACGGGCGAGTCGTTCTTCGCCGGCGTGGCCGGTGAACGCTTCGCCGTGCGCCTGTCGGGTGCCACGACGGTGGTCGAAGGCACGGGCGACCACGGCTGCGAGTACATGACCGGCGGCACCGTGGCGGTGCTGGGCAAGACCGGCCGCAACTTCGCGGCCGGCATGAGCGGCGGCGTGGCCTACGTCTACGACGAAGACGGCCAGTTCGCCAAGCGCTGCAACACGGCCATGGTGACGCTGGACAAGGTGCTGCCGCAAGCCGAACAGGAAGCCACGGTGGAGCGTGGGGTCTGGCACCGCGGCGAGACCGACGAGGCCCAGCTGAAGAAGCTGCTGGCCGACCACCTGCGCTGGACCGGCAGCCGCCGGGCCCGCGAACTGCTGGACAACTGGGAGTCGACGCGCGCCAAGTTCGTCAAGGTCTTCCCGACCGAGTACAAGCGCGCCCTGGGCGAGATCTACGCCAAGCAGCAGGCTGCTCGGCAGCTGGACAAGGCCAAGGCTCCGGCCAAGGCCACCGCGTCGGTCAAGTGAATCCTTGATTTGAACTGACCAGTATCACCCAGTTTGCGATCAATCACAAACGGCAGCAGGCCTATACTGCCTTTGTGATTGACGCTTGACCCCACACGACCCACGAGAGAATCACCATGGGAAAAGTCACCGGCTTTCTGGAACTCGACCGCATCGAGGAAACCTACGCGCCGCCGCAAGAGCGCCTCAAGCACTACAAGGAATTCGTCGTCGGCCTGAACTCGGCCCAGGTCAAGAACCAGGGCGCGCGTTGCATGGACTGTGGCACGCCGTTCTGCAACAACGGCTGCCCGGTCAACAACATCATCCCGGACTTCAACGACCTGGTGTACCGCAACGAATGGCGCAATGCCTTCACGGTGCTGGACTCGACGAACAACTTCCCCGAGTTCACCGGCCGCATCTGCCCCGCACCCTGCGAGGCGGCCTGCGTGCTCAACATCAACGACGACCCGATCGGCATCAAGTCGATCGAGCACGCCATCATCGACCGCGCCTGGGAAGAGGGCTGGGTGCTGCCGCGCCCGGCCAAGCACCAGACCGGCAAGAAGGTGGCCGTGGTCGGCTCGGGCCCGGCCGGCATGGCCGCCGCCCAGCAACTGGCGCGCGCCGGCCATGACGTGACCTTGTTCGAGAAGAACGACCGCGTGGGCGGCCTGCTGCGCTATGGCATCCCCGACTTCAAGCTCGACAAGTCGCACATCGACCGCCGCGTCAAGCAGCTGGAAGCCGAAGGCGTTCACATCCGCACCGGCGTGCTGATCGGCGCCATGCCCACCGAGGGCGGTGCCAGCAAGGTGACCAACCTGGCCCAGGAAACGATCTCGGCCGAGCAGCTGCAGCAGGACTTCGACGCCGTGCTGCTGACGGGCGGCGCCGAGCATTCGCGTGACCTGCCCGTGCCCGGCCGCGAGCTCGACGGCGTGCACTTCGCCATGGAGTTCCTGCCGCAGCAAAACCGCGTCAACGCGGGCGACAAGTTCAAGGGCCAGATCCGGGCCGACGGCAAGCATGTCGTCGTCATCGGCGGCGGCGACACCGGCAGCGACTGCGTGGGCACCAGCAACCGCCACGGCGCCAAGAGCGTCACCCAGTTCGAGGTGATGCCCATGCCGCCCGAGCAGGAGAACAAGCCCTTGGTCTGGCCGTACTGGCCGATCAAGCTGCGCACCAGCTCCAGCCACGACGAAGGCTGCGTGCGCGAGTTCGCCATCTCGACCAAGACCTTCAATGGCGACAAAGGCAAGGTCAAGAGCCTGACCACGGTGCAGGTCGAGTTCAAGGACGGCAAGCTCGTCGAAGTGGCGGGCACCGAGAAGGACTGGCCGGCCGACCTGGTGCTGCTCGCCATGGGCTTCACCAACCCCGTTGCCACGGTGCTGGACGCCTTCGGCATCGAGAAGGACGCGCGTGGCAACGCCAAGGCCACGACCGATTTCACCGGCGGTTACGCGACCAACGTGGCCAAGGTGTTCGCTGCCGGCGACATGCGCCGCGGCCAAAGCCTGGTGGTCTGGGCCATCCGCGAAGGCCGTCAGGCCGCCCGCGCGGTGGACGAGTTCCTCATGGGCGACAGCGAGCTGCCGCGCTGACGCGCAGCAAGACCCGGCCGCCCGTCGAACAACCGACGGCGCCGGCCGGTCCGCACCGAACTGCCCGCACAGCGCGAAGCGGCGGGCGCAGCCCTGGCTGGCTCGGATGGACGCTGCGCTGCGGCCGTCCGAGGTGAATGTCCTCAACAACGGGCCGTGACGGCGGGCCGCGACGACTGGCCGTGACGGCGGGCCGTGACGAATGTTTCGGTGGTCATCCAGTGAAGACCGCCGCCTGGTGCAGGGCAGCGCTTGTCCATGTGGCCCCACGCGGTGAGGTGCTGCTGCATGCAGCGAGGCGACATGCCGGCCCAGCCAGTGCTGATGCCTCAACGGCGAGGTCGCAGCCCGTCCGCCGCCTGCGGATCTTCCCCACCGAGACGGCATGCAGGGCTGTCAGGCCATCAGCATGCTGTGCGGGTGGGGTATGGGGCCATTCCCGTTTTCTTTGAAACGATGATGGGGGGATACCCCATTGAGGTTCGTAACGGCGATGCGTTCCGTCCCATCACGCCCCGTCACGCAGCGCGCACCGGCAGCCGAGTGGGGTCGGCGGCCTCCACGTCTTCCCTGGTCATGCGCCTCGGGCCAAGCCACGACGCTCGGCCTGAAGTGTCGCGGGCATGCAACGGCGCACGCGTTGGTGTCGTGCAGGTGAAGACATGCAAAGAATTGTTCTTTGTTCATGAAGTGAGAATAATTATCATTTGATGTTGCATCCGAATGCCCATTCGGACCCGCATCCTCTAGCCAGCCAGAGGCCCCCGCCTCAGCCAGCCAGTTCCTCATTTTTTGGACCTGTCATCCATGGCTGACTCTTCATTCATCCGCAGTCGCAAGCATTCCGCCCGTCACACCGCCTCGCCCTGGCTGGCCATGGCGGCCGTGGCCGTGAGCGCCACCGCGCACGCCCAAACCGCATCCACGCCGGCGCCGGCTCAACCCGCCCAGCCGGCGCAGTCGGCCACCTTGCCCACCGTCGAGGTCAAGGAGTCGGCCCCTGCGCCCTACAAGGCCGAGGGCCTGTCGTCGCCCAAGTTCACGCAACCGCTGGTCGACACGCCGCAGACCATCTCCGTCATCAAGGAAACGGTGATGCAGGAGCAGAACGCCACCACGCTGCAGGAGGCGCTGCGCAACACCCCCGGCGTGACCGTGCTGCTGGGCGAGGGTGGCAACTCGAACACCAAGGACAACATCTTCCTGCGCGGCTTCGACGCCACCGGCAGCATCTTCGTCGACGGCGTGCGTGACCTGGGCAGCCCGGTGCGCGACACCTTCAACCTGGAACAGATCGAGGTCATCAAGGGCGCGTCGGGCTCGGAGTATGGGCGCGGCACGGCCTCGGGCACCGTCAACCTGACGACCAAGGTGCCGACCACGGTGGACGCCGCCGAGGCGCGCATCTCGGCCGGCTCGGCCGACACCAAGCGCGCCACGCTGGACCTCAACCGCGCGCTGAGCGACACCTCGGCCCTGCGCCTCAACGTGATGGGCCAGAACTCGGGCGTCGCCGGCCGCGACATGGTCAAGAACAAGGGCTATGGCCTGGCGCCATCGCTGGCCTTCGGCCTGGGCACGCCCACGCGCGTGTTTGCCGACCTGGTGCATGTGCGCTTCAACAACCGCCCCGATGGCGGCGTGCCAACCGTGGGCCTGTCGGGCTTTTACAACGCGGCCCTGGCCAATGCCGGGGTCACCAACATCCGGGCCGTGGACCCGTCGAACTACTACGGCAGCGCCAGCGACTACAGCAAGACCAAGGCGGACCAGCTCACGCTGCGCGTGGAGCACGACCTGTCGCCCGACACCACGCTGCGCAACGTGACGCGCGCCGGCCGCAGCGGCATCGACCAGCTCATCACCGGCACCAGCGGCGTGGTCAGCGACACCGTGAACAGCGTGGTCGTGCCGCGCCTGGACCCGGCCACCTGGACGGCCACGCGCTCGCGCCAGCTGCGCTGGCAGGAAAACACCTTGATCACCAACCAGACCAACGTGACGACCAAGTTCGCCACGGGCTCGGTGAAGCACGCGCTCAGCGCGGGCGTGGAGCTGATCCACGAGAAGCAGACCACGCGTGGCCGTGCCGGTGCCGGCACCATGTCGCCGGCCGACCTGTACAACCCCAACGTGAACGACCCCATCACCGGCCGGGCGGTGGTTGACAGCGGCCAGGTGAGCCAGGGCAAGACCAACACCGTGGCGGTGTACGCGTTCGACAGCCTGGAGTTTTCGCCGCAGTGGCAGCTGAATGCCGGCGTGCGCGTGGACCGTTACCGCACCACCAACGACAACGTCACCGCGCCCGATGCCGATGGCCTGCAGACGCGCACCCACATCAAGGCCAGCGACACGCTGTTCAGCGGCAAGCTGGGCGTGGTCTACAAGCCGGCGACGAACGGCAGCGTGTATGCGTCGGTGTCGACCTCGCAACTGCCCCCGGGCGGCAGCAACTTCACGCTGAGCGCGGCCGAGGGCAACATCAACAACCCCAACATGGACCCCTCCAAGGCGACCAACGTCGAGCTGGGCACCAAGTGGGAGCTGATGGACAAGCGCCTGCTGGTGAGCGGCGCGCTGTTCCGCACCACCGTCAACAACGACCTGGGCACCGTGGACGCGGTGACCGGCGAGGTCACCCAGTACGGCAAGAAGCAGGTGCAAGGCATCGAGCTGAGCGCGGTCGGCCAGATCACGCCGGCCTGGAACCTGAGCGCTGGCCTGGCCCGCATGACGACCAAGGTGAAGGAGGGCACGTCCGCGCAGACGGGCGCGGGCATCAACTGGTCGCCCAAGCTGACCTTCACGGCCTGGAGCACCTACCGCTTCGACAACGGCCTGACCGTGGGGGGCGGCGCGCGCTACGTGGACTCGGTGGTGCGCTCCATCAGCAACACGGCGCAGGCCGCCACGACCAACATGCTGAGCACGCCGGACTACTGGGTGTTCGACGCCTACCTGGGCTACCAGGTCAGCAAGAACGTCGACCTGCAGCTCAACGTCTACAACCTGGCGAACAAGAAGTATGTCGCCAGCTTGAACAACAACGGTGGGCGCTACATCCCCGGCCCCACGCGGTCGGTGCTGCTGACCGCGAACGTGAAGTTCTGACCGGAAAGGGCGACATGCTGTTGCACATCCCCCAGGTGCTCGGCACCGTTGCCCTGCAGGCCGTGCGCGAGCAGCTGGCGCAGGCGCCCTGGGCCGACGGCCTGGCCACCGTGGGCGCACTGGGGGCCACCGTCAAGCGCAACCACCAGGTGCCGGCCGACTCGCCCCAGGGCGAGGCGCTGGCGCGCGCGGTCGAGCAGGCCGTGCGGCAGCAGCCGCTGTTCGTCTCGGCCGCCTTGCCCCGCCACGTGCTGCCGCCGCTGTTCAACCGGTACGCAGGGGGCGAGACCTATGGCTTGCACGTGGACGGCGCCATCCGCCAGGCTGCTGGCCTGATGCTGCGCGCCGACCTGTCGTGCACCCTGTTCCTCAGCGATCCGGACACCTATGAAGGCGGCGAGCTGGTGGTGGTCGACACCTACGGCACGCACGAGGTCAAGCTGCCGGCAGGCGACCTGGTGCTCTACCCGGCGAGCAGCCTGCACCAGGTGCTGCCGGTGACCCGGGGGGTGCGGCTGGCCTCGTTTTTCTGGGTGCAAAGCCTGGTGCGCGACGACGCCCGGCGCGCGATGCTGTTCGAGCTGGACCAGACCAACCAGAGCCTGTTGCGCAAACTGGGCAGCTGCGCCGAAACCCTGGCGTTGACCAATCAATACCACAACCTGCTGAGGATGTGGGCTGATACATGAGGGTATGGTGCTGTCCCCGTTGTCTTAAAAACGGGAGCTGGCATATACCCATCAAAAATCAGGTGAACCGAGGAGTGCGGGGCGAATGACCGCTTGCCGGCTTCCCCCAGGGCATGCCGCTGCCATGGTCGCAGTTGGCCGGTTTGCGCACAGAACGCCCGATGAGGCAAGAGCACCGCCACGTCAACCGGGTAATCCGGGAGATGTCGGCATCCGCGGGCCGAGCGTCTATCATGCCCGGTTTACCGCTTTTGGCCTCACCCCCACCCATGCCTTCCGATCCGCACGATCTGGTTGTTCTGTCGGATGTCACCTTCGGCTACGACGAGCGCCCGGTGCTCCAGTCGCTGAACGTGCGCATCGCGCGGGGCCAAGTCACGGCCCTGATGGGCGCGTCCGGCGGCGGCAAGACCACGGTGCTGCGCCTGATCGGGGGCCAGCACAGGGCGCAGGCGGGCGAGGTGCGCTTCGATGGCCAGGACGTGGGGCAGATGGGGGAAGCCCAGCTCTACGCCATGCGCCGCCGCATGGGCATGCTGTTCCAGTTCGGCGCGCTGTTCACCGACATGACGGTGTTCGACAACGTGGCCTTCCCGCTGCGCGAGCACCTGCAGCTGTCCGAGCCGCTGGTGCGCGACATCGTCCTGATGAAGCTCGGTGCGGTGGGGCTGCGCGGCGCCCGCGACCTGATGCCGGCGCAGATCTCGGGGGGCATGGCCCGCCGCGTGGCGCTGGCGCGGGCCATTGCGCTCGATCCGGAGCTGGTGATGTACGACGAGCCGTTCGCGGGTCTGGACCCGATTTCGCTCGGCATTTCGGCCCAGCTGATCCGCCAGCTCAACGATTCGCTGGGCCTGACCAGCGTGCTGGTGTCGCACGACGTGGATGAAACCTTCCGCATCGCCGATCACGTGATCATCCTGGCGAATGGCGGCATCGCCGCGCAAGGCACGCCGGACGAGGTGCGCGCCAGCAC
This sequence comes from Comamonas serinivorans, assembly GCF_002158865.1. Lineage (NCBI taxonomy): Bacteria > Pseudomonadati > Pseudomonadota > Betaproteobacteria > Burkholderiales > Comamonadaceae > Comamonas > Comamonas serinivorans. The sequence goes on from NZ_CP021455.1 coordinate 865,285, forward strand.
CGATCCACTGGTGCAGCAGTTTGTGCACGCCCGCGCCGACGGGCCGGTGCGCTTCGAGTACCCCGGCCCCAGCATCGAGCAGGATTTCGGGGTGACGCCATGAGGTGGTGGCACCCATCCGACCTGGGGTTCGCCACGCGCAGCCTGGTGGCCAACGTGGGCTATGGCACGCGCTTTTTCCTGCGCCTGCTGGGTTTGTTCGGCCCCAGCATGCGGCGCTTTGGCCTGGTGCGCGACCAAATCCATTTCCTGGGCAATTACTCGCTGGTCATCATCGCCGTGTCCGGCCTGTTCGTCGGCTTCGTGCTGGGCCTGCAGGGCTACAACATCTTGCAGCGCTACGGCTCGGCCGAGGCGGTGGGTCTGATGGTGGCCCTGAGCCTGCTGCGCGAGCTGGGGCCGGTGGTCACGGCGCTGCTGTTTGCCGGCCGGGCCGGCACCTCGCTGACGGCCGAGATCGGCCTGATGAAATCGGGCGAGCAATTCAGCGCCATGGAGATGATGGCCGTGGACCCGGTGCGGCGCATCATCGCGCCGCGTTTCTGGGCCGGTGTGATCGTGCTGCCGCTGCTCACGGCCGTGTTCAACGCCGTCGGCATCCTGGGGGGCTGGATCGTCAGCGTGCCCATGATCGGCGTCGATCCGGGCGCGTTCTGGAGCCAGATGCAGGGCGGGATCAGCGTGATCGACGACCTGGGCAACGGGGTGCTCAAGAGCCTGGCGTTCGGCGTCACCGTCAGTTTCGTGGCCCTGTTGCAGGGCTACCTGGCCAAGCCGACGGCCGAAGGGGTGGCCCGCGCCACCACCCGCACCGTGGTCATGGCCTCGCTGGCCGTGCTGGGCCTGGATTTTTTGCTCACCGCCTGGATGTTCAGCGTCTGAGCCAAGGGAGAGTCACATGTCGCGTTCCAAAAATGACATCTGGGTGGGGCTGTTCGTGATCATCGGCGCGCTGGCGCTGGTGTTCCTGGCCCTGCAATCGGCCAACCTGCTGAGCCTGAATTTCAACCAGACCTACCGCGTGACGGCCAACTTCGACAACATCGGCGGCCTCAAGCCCAAGGCAGCGGTCAAGAGCGCGGGGGTGGTGGTGGGTCGCGTGGCCAGCATCGGCTTCGACGACGACAACTACCAGGCCAAGATCACGCTGGACCTGGAGCAGCGCTTTCGGTTCCCGTCCGACAGCTCGCTGCAGATCCTGACGAGCGGTTTGCTGGGCGAGCAGTACATCGGCGTCTCGCCCGGGTATGGCGAGACCATGCTCAAGGGCGGCGATAATGTGACCTCCACGCAATCTGCCGTGGTGCTGGAAAACCTCATCAGCCAGTTCCTCTACAGCCAAGCCGCCGAGCGCGGTGACAACAAGACCGGCACTGGCACCAAACCATGAACGACAAGCCCTCACACGCCCCCCACGTGCGTGCCCTCTCGGCCTTGCTGGCTGCCGGTGCCCTGAGCCTGGCCGCGGGTTGTGCCAGCGTGCCGCCCCACAGCACGCCCGATCCGCGCGACCCGTTCGAGTCCTACAACCGGGGCATGACCCGGTTCAACGACGCGGTCGACGACGCGGTGCTCAAGCCCGTGGCCACGGGCTACAAGGCGGTGGTGCCATCGTTCATCCGCACCGGCGTGGGCAACTTCTTTGCCAACCTGGGCGATGCCTGGTCCATGGTCAACAACGCCTTGCAGGGCAAGGGCGAGCACTTCGGCGATTCCATGGGGCGGGTCATGGTGAACAGCTTCATCGGCATCGGTGGCCTGTTCGACGTGGCCACCGAGGCCGGCATCCCGCGTCACCGCGAGGATTTCGGCCAGACCCTGGCGGTCTGGGGCGTGCCGTCGGGCCCATACCTGGTGCTGCCGCTGCTGGGCAGCTCCACCGTGCGCGATACCGCCGCCTTGCCGGTGGACTCCAAGGGCAACCCCTGGCGTTACGTGCACGACGTGCGCTGGCGCAATTCCGGCACGGCCCTGTTCCTCGTCGACACGCGCTCGCGCTTCCTCGATGCCGGCGACCTGATCAACGACGCTGCGCTGGACCCCTACACGTTCAAGCGGGATTTTTACCTGCAAAAGCGCAACAGCGACATCTACGATGGCTATCCGCCCGACAGCGGCGAGCGCTACGACTTGCCCGAGGGCGACACGTCGGCGCCCTGACGGTTTTTGCCAGCGTTTGCAAAGCGTTACGTGAACTTTGTCGCGTGGCCGGCCGTCTGAGCCTTGCCGCACCGATGCGGCCATTCTGAGAGATTTCGGAGGATTTCAAGCCATGTTTCGTCGTACCTTGATTCGTGCAGTGCCCACGGTGATGCTGGGCGCTGCCCTCGCGCTGCCGGGCGTGAGCTGGGCCGATGAAGCGCCCAACACCTTCATCGAGAAGGTCACCAACCAGGTGCTCGACACAATCCGCAACGACCCCGCCATCAAGTCGGGCCAGTTCGCACCCGTCATGGCCGCCGTCGACCGCATCGTGCTGCCCAACGTCAACTTCAAGCGCATGACGGCCTCGGCCACGGGTCCGGGCTGGCGCAAGGCCACGCCGCAGCAACAGCAACAGCTGCAGACCGAATTCAAGACCCTGCTGGTGCGCACCTACGCGGGCGCGCTGAAGTCGGTCAGCAACGAGACCGTCGAGGTGCTGCCCCTGCGCAACGCCACCGGCAACGAGGTGCTGGTGCGCAGCCTGGTGCGCGGCAAGGGCGATCCCATCCAGCTGGACTACCGCCTGGAGAAAACCCCCGGCAAAGGCCAGGGTTGGCAGGTCTACGACGTCAACATCATGGGCGTCTGGATGGTCGAAAGCTACCGCAACCAGTTTGCGCAAGCCATCAACGCCGGCGGCGTGGACGGCCTGATCAAGCAGCTGCAGGACCGCAACCAGGCCAACGCCGCGCGCTGAGCCAGCGCGTCGTCACCCCAACTGCCATGCTGGTCCTGCCGCAGATGCTCAAGCACGAACAGGCCACGGCCTGTCTGGCCATGTTGACCCAGGCCATGCGGCAGGAGCCGCCCGAGGTCGTGGTCGACTGCGGCGCGCTCACGCAGTTCGACTCGTCGGCCTTGGCCGTGTTGCTGGAGCTGCGCCGCGCCTGCCTGCACGATCAAAAAACGCTGACGCTGCAGGCCTGCCCCGAGCGGCTGTCCACCCTGGCGCGGGTCTATGGCGTGCTCGACCTGTTCGCGCCGGTCTCTGGCGATGCACCGGCGCCTCAGGATGCCGCGACGCTGGCCTGAACCTGAATCCGGTCGTTGATCTGGTTGGGTATGGCCTTGGTGCTTACAAAAAATCATCGGGGAGTTGGACATACTCCAGATGAAAGCCCGCAAAATGGCGCCATCCTGCGCTGTGTTCTCCCCTCGCTGCCTGCGGTTGCCAACAAAGGGGTCGGCCTTCTGTCCGGCTGACCAACACGGCGCGCATGGTCAGCATCCGCTGTTCATCCACACCGCTGCGGCGTCTGCCAGTCAGTTCGGGTCTTTGCATGGCTCGGCCGCGGCTGCCGGTCATCTCGCGTTGTGCCGCGCCGCTCAGTGGCGTCGCGTTCCGGTGTTCCCGGGGCGATGACCCGCAGTGCAGCCGCGCAGAGGATGGCGCGGCGGTGAACGGGGCAGGGCGGCGGGGCCGACGACTACAATGACCGGTTGCCCTGGCGCTCTGGCTGGGGTGCAGGACGGCATGTGCAAATCCGTGCGTCACCGGCGCCGGGCGCAGACCCGTGCCAGGCGAAGCACAGCCGTCCCAACGCGAACAACCCATGACCTCTGCCATTTCTTTCCAGTCGGTCAGCAAGCTGTATTCCGTCAAACAAGGCGGTGAGCGGCGTGACTTCAAGGCGCTGGATGCGGTGAGCTTCGACATCGCACAAGGCGAATTTTTTGGCCTGCTGGGCCCCAACGGCGCCGGCAAGACCACGCTCATCTCCATCCTGGCGGGGTTGAACCGCGCCAGCGGCGGCCGCGTGCTGGTGCATGGGCACGACGTGCAGGCCGACTACGGCAACGCGCGCCGCCACCTGGGCGTGGTGCCGCAAGAGCTGGTCTTCGACCCCTTCTTCAGCGTGCGCGAGGCCCTGCGCTTTCAGTCCGGCTACTTCGGCATCGCGAACAACGACGACTGGATCGACGAGCTGCTGGACAACCTCGGCCTGGCCGACAAGGCGAACAACAACATGCGCCAGCTCTCGGGCGGCATGAAGCGCCGTGTGCTGGTGGGCCTGGCGCTGGTGCACAAACCGCCGGTCATCGTGCTGGACGAACCCACGGCCGGTGTGGACGTCGAGCTGCGCCAGACCTTGTGGCAGTTCATCGCCAAGCTCAACCAGCAGGGCCACACGGTGCTGCTGACCACGCACTACCTCGAAGAGGCCGAGGCGCTGTGCACGCGCCTGGCCATGCTCAAGCGCGGGCAGATCGTGGCGCTGGCCAGCACCTCCGAGCTGCTGCACGAGGCCTCGAGCAACGTGCTGCGCTTCAAGCTCGATGGCGCCCTGCCGCCGTCGCTGGCGCAACGCGCGCGCGTCACCGGCCGCATCGTGCAGATCGCGGCCAGCAGTGCCGAAGAGATCGAGCTGGTGCTGGCGCAAACGCGCCAGGCGGGCCTGCGTCCCGAGGATGTGGAGATCCGCAAGGCCGACCTGGAAGACGTGTTCCTGCAGGTCATGTCTGGCAGTGCGGCCAGTATGCCCGGTTCCGCGTTCGGTGATGAACGCAAGCAAGGTGGTACACCATGATGATGACCGGTTGGCGCGCGCTCTTCTACAAAGAAGTGCTGCGCTTTTGGAAGGTCGGCTTCCAGACCATCGCGGCGCCCGTGCTGACGGCGCTGCTGTACATGCTCATCTTTGGCCACGTGCTCAAGGGCACGGTCGAGGTCTACCCGGGCGTGGGCTACCAGGCCTTCCTGGTGCCCGGGCTGGTGATGATGAGCATGCTGCAGAACGCGTTCGCGAACAGCTCGTCCAGCCTGGTGCAGAGCAAGATCATGGGCTCGCTGGTCTTCATCCTGCTGACGCCGCTGTCGCACTGGGCCTGGTTCTGGGCCTTCGTCGGCTCGTCCATCGTGCGCGGTCTGGCCGTGGGCGTGGGGGTGCTGGCGGTGACGGCCTGGTTTGGCCAGCCCGGCATGGTGGCGCCCGGGTGGGTGCTGCTGTTCGCGGTGCTGGGCAGCGGGCTGATGGGCATCCTGGGCGTGATCGCTGGCCTGTGGGCCGAAAAGTTCGACCAGATGGCCGCTTTCCAGAACTTCCTCATCATGCCCATGACCTTCCTGTCGGGCGTGTTCTATTCGGTGCATTCGCTGCCGGCTTTCTGGCAGGGCGTCAGCCACCTGAATCCCTTTTTCTACATGATCGACGGCTTCCGCTACGGCTTCTTCGGCGTCAGCGATGTGTCGCCCTGGACCAGCTTGGCGGTGGTGGGTGTGGCCACGGCCGTGACCGGCGCGATCGCCGTGCACCTGTTGCGCATCGGCTACCGCATCCGCGGCTGAGTGCTGCGCGCCCCCCGACTTTTCCTGTGTTGTGCCCATGAACGCCCAAGAGCTTGAATCCATCATCCGCGCCGGTCTGCCGTGCGAACACCTCCACGTCGAGGGCGACGGCCGCCACTGGTTCGCGACCATCGTCTCGGCCGAGTTCGAAGGCAAGCGCCCCATCGCGCGCCACCAGCGCGTGTACGCCACGCTGGGTGAGAAAATGGCCACCGACGAGGTGCACGCCCTGTCGATGAAGACCCTGACCCCGGGTGAGTGGGCCGCACAGCAGGCTTGATCCTGTGGGGGTATGAGGCGATTTCCGTTGACTGCTCATCGGGCATCGCGCCATACCCCTTGATGTGATGGCGGCTGACCAGGACGGACCGCAGGGGCCGGCCAAGGCCTGAACGGGCAATGCCGGACCCGGCTGGCCCGGCAGGTGCTTCATCCGGTGCGCGGCCCTCACGGCTCACGGCCACCTTCCCCACGGCCTTTTTCCCCTCCAGGTTTTTTCATGGACAAACTTCTGATTCGCGGCGGCCGGCCCTTGCGCGGCGACGTCATCATCTCGGGCGCCAAGAACGCCGCCCTGCCCGAGATGTGCGCAGCCCTGCTCACCGCAGACCCCGTGCACCTGACCAACGTGCCGCGCCTGCACGACGTGGCCACCATGCGCAAGCTGCTGGACAACATGGGCGTGCAGACCAGCACGCACGGCGACCGCGGCGGCATGTCGTTCCAGGCGCCCGACGACCTCAAGCCCGAGGCCCCGTACGAGCTGGTCAAGACCATGCGCGCCTCGGTCCTGGCGCTGGGGCCGCTGCTGGCGCGCTTCGGCCACGCCAAGGTGTCGCTGCCCGGCGGCTGCGCCATCGGTTCGCGCCCGGTCGATCAGCACATCAAGGGCCTGCAGGCCATGGGCGCGATCATCGACGTGGAGCACGGCTACATGCTGGCGCGCCTGCCCGAAGGCCGCACGCGCCTCAAGGGCGCCCGCATCACCACCGACATGGTCACCGTGACCGGCACCGAGAACTTCCTGATGGCCGCCTGCCTGGCCGAGGGCGAGACCGTGCTGGAAAATGCCGCCATGGAGCCCGAGATCCCCGACCTGGCCGAGATGCTCATCAAGATGGGCGCCAAGATCCAGGGCCATGGCACCAGCCGCATCACCATCCAGGGCGTGGAGCGCCTGCACGGCTGCGAGCACCAGGTGGTGGCCGACCGCATCGAGGCCGGCACCTTCCTGTGCGCCGTGGCCGCGGCCGGTGGCGAAGCCCGGCTGCAGCATGCGGTGGGCGAGCACCTGCAGGCCGTGCTCGACAAGCTCAGCGATGCCGGCGCCCAGATCGACGTGCAGCCCGACCACATCCGCATCCAGAGCCAGGGCCGCCTGAAGGCGCAGAGCTTCCGCACCACCGAGTACCCGGGCTTTCCCACCGACATGCAGGCGCAATTCATGGCGCTGAACTGCATCTCGGAAGGCCCCAGCCAGGTGACGGAGACCATCTTCGAGAACCGCTTCATGCACGTGAACGAGCTGTTGCGCCTCGGGGCCCGCATCCAGACCGATGGCCGCACGGCCCTGATCGAGGGCGTGCAGCGCCTGTCGGGCGCCACCGTCATGGCCACCGACCTGCGCGCCTCGGCCAGCCTGGTCATCGCGGGCCTGGTGGCCGATGGCGAGACCCTGGTCGACCGCATCTACCACCTCGATCGCGGCTACGACCAGATGGAAGAAAAGCTGCGCGCCCTGGGTGCCGACATCGAGCGCGTGCGCTGACATGCGCACCGCACCCCGCACCGACGACGCGGCGCTGTGCGCGCAGGCGGGTTGCTGGGTGCGGTGGGTGAACGTGCCCGGCGGGTTCTGCGTTCAGCCTGCGGACGTGCAGGCGTGGGGTGCCGCATGACGGACCGCGAACGCCGCAATGCCCTGGCCGCGCAGGCCGCCGCGGCCCAGGCAGCTGCCGACGAAGCGGCGCGCGCCGACGCACTGAGCACGCTGCCGTGCCCGCCTGCGCAAGTGCTGGACCTGTTCGACCACCTGGACGCCGTGCTGGAGCAGGGGTGCGACCACGACTGGCGCATCGGCCAGGCCTGGGCACACACCCAGGGCGTGGACTGGCCGCGCCTGCAAGCGTGGCTGCAGGCGCGTTCGGTCGAGGGCGATGCCGACGACGACGGTGAAAGCGGCGAGGTTGACTGCGACTGCGCCGTCTGGCTCAGCGTGCGCCCCCGCTGGGGCGAGGCGCTGCGGCAGGCTGCCGGTTGGTTGCCGCCGCGGTTCACGCTGTTTCCCGCGCTGGACGAGGTTTTTCACGCGCCCACGCCGCTGATGGCCTGCGTGTTCGTCCCGCTGCTCAGCCTCGATGTCGCGTCGCTGGGCCTGGGCGCGGGGCGTGTGCATGCCGTGTCCACGCTCGAGGCGGGCGTGGCCGAACACGACTGGCTGGAGCCCGAGTTGGGTGTTGACCACGTGCAGTTCGACTGGGACGGCGAGCGCTACCGCTTTCGCGGTGACCTGCGCAGGCTCAAGCGCCTGCAGCCGCTGCCCGAGTGGCATGCCGAGGCGCAGGCGTTCTACCAAGGCCACCGGGTGGATGCCGCGGCCTTGGCGGGCATGCTGGCGCAGCAACCCGGCCCGTGGGAAGCCCTGCAGCACTGGGCGCAGCAGCCCGCGGATGAGCGCCTGAGCTACATGCAGCGGCTGGTCAACCACTGGCTGACGCGTGACGCCTACCGCCTCACGGGACGGTTTCTTCAAGGCGGCGCTTACCTGCAGGGCCACGCGTCGCACGCGCGCGAGCCGCACGGCCACCTGCTGCGCACGCCGCAGGCCTGTGCGCTCGGTCCGGGCTGGCAGAAGGTCGGCAGCCTGGTCGGTTACCACTACGTCGAACGGGGCGAAGACCAGATCAGCCTGTACGTCTCGCGCGAACAGGGCCGGGTCGTGCAGCGCCTGGGCTGGACGTGAACGCCACCGTGGACGACACCAGGCCAGACACCTTTTCGCAAACTTCATTCACCTTACCCAGTATGCAGGGGTTTCCGTTGAAGAAAAAACGGTAACCAGACCATACTGCTCAAGACAGAGAGACCCATTGTGATCACGCTTGCCCTCTCCAAAGGCCGCATCTTTGACGAAACCCTGCCGCTGCTGGCCGCAGCCGGCATCGAGGTGACCGAAGACCCCGAAACCTCGCGCAAGCTCATCCTGCCGACCAACCAGCCCGATGTGCAGGTGGTGCTGGTGCGCGCGACCGACGTGCCCACTTACGTCGAGTACGGCGGCGCCGACCTGGGCGTGACCGGCAAGGACACGCTGATCGAGCACGGCGGTGCCAGCCTGTACCAGCCGCTGGACCTGCAGATCGCCAAGTGCCGCATGAGCGTGGCCGTGCCCGAAGACTTCGACTACGCGGGGGTGAAGCAGGGCTCGCGCCTGCGCGTGGCCACCAAGTACACGACGATTGCGCGCGATTTCTTTGCCGACAAGGGCGTGCACGTCGACCTGATCAAGCTCTACGGCTCGATGGAGCTTGCGCCCCTGACGGGCCTGGCCGACGCCATCGTCGACCTCGTGTCCACCGGCAAGACCCTCAAGGCCAACCGGCTGATCGAGGTCGAGCAGATCATGGACATCAGCTCGCGCCTGGTCGTCAACCAGGCCGCACTCAAGCTCAAGCAGGCACCGCTGCGCCGCATCATCGACGCCTTCGCGCGCTCGGTGGCCGAGCGCGCTGCCTGAGCCCGCTCAAGGCATGTGCGGATGGCGAGGCAGGCCCTCGCCATCGAGCCATGGGACGTCGTGCCCGGTCCAGATGTGGGCCACCGGCCGCTGACCGGGGTCGTCGTCCAGGGTGGCCACGCGCACGATGACCTGATCCTGATCGCGCCACTCCGCCATCAAGTGGGAGCCGCAGCGTGAGCAGAAGTGGCGCAGCTTGCCGGGCGAGGACTCGAAGGTCGCCAAGCCCGCGCTGTGCAGCCAGCGAAAGGCGGCCCGGTCGGCGCGCGCCGTGGACGCATAGGCGGCTGCATGGGCTTTGCGGCAGCGCCAACAGTGGCAGTGCACGGTGGGGCCGGCCAGGCGATCGACTTCGTAGCGCACGGTGCCGCACAAGCATGAGCCTTGCATGGGGACTCCTGGGGGCGATGGGGAGGGGTGCCGATGACGCCGTCGGGCGAGGGTGTCGGGTGTCCGGCCTGAGCCATTCTGCGGCCCTTCACATCCGCAGCGTGCGCCAGGCGACGCGCAGCCAGTCGGGTGTGCCGAGCTTTTTGCGCTGGGCGATGGCCTGCGGGCCCAGGGCTTGGACGTGGTCGAGCATGCGCAGACCGCCCTGGACGACGGCGCGCAACTCCCAGCCGGCGCGGCCCGGCAGGCAATGGACCAGCGGCGCACCCGATTGCATGAGGGCGCGCGTCCAGCGGCAGGCATCGGCGACGAAGGCGCCCACGGCCGGCGAAGGCACGCAGGCGTCGATCTCGGCCGGTGTCAGGCCAAAGCGCTGCCGGTCGGCGTGCGGGATGTAGTGGCGCCCGCGCGGGATGTCCTGGCTCAGGTCCTGCCAGAAGTTGATGAGTTGCAGGGCCGAACAGATGGCGTCGCTTTGCTTCAGTGCGGCGGCGTCGTGCACGCCGTAGAGGTGCAGCAACAGGCGCCCCACGGGGTTGGCGGAGTGGCGGCAGTAGGCCAGCAGCGCCTCGCGGTCGGCGGGAATGCGGGCATCGCGCGTGTTCGCCACGTCGTGCTCGAAGGCCGTCAGCAGGTCGGCCAGCGGCTGCTGCGGCAAGGCCACGGCGGCCACGCTGCGCTGCAGCGGCTCGAAGATGTGCGGCCAGGTTGAATCGAAGGTGGATGGGGGTATGGCGTCATTGCCGATGTTTGAAAAACGGGAATCGTGGCATACCCCATCAGGTGGGGATTGGGTGGCGGGATACAGCCGGTCGAGCGCGTGGCGGTAGCGCGCGAGCTGGGCGAGGCGCTCGTCGGCCGAGGCCTGGCCTTCGTCGGCCAGGTCGTCGGCCGTGCGAGCGAAGTGGTAGATGGCTGCGACGTGCGGCCGCAGCGCGGCGGGACACAGCCAGGAGGCGACGGGGAAGTTCTCGTAGTGCGCGATGGGGGTGTGCTGGGTCATGTCGGCCCGCGAGGCGGCGGATGGGCAAGACCTGGATTGTCTCGAATGCGGGCCTGGCCGCGGGCGGGGCGGGTGAGGGCCCTGTGCAGCAAGCGCGCACGGGCCTGGACCACCCAGTGCATGACCCCGCCGCGGGGTGACGCAGCGGGTCGTGAGCCATGGGCCGGCGCCAGCTGAACATCGGAAGTCTCTCTACGCGTCGAGGTGCGGCGCGTCCAACATTGGCGCCCGGATCCTGGGCGACCTGATCCCGGGCCGTCGCGGTGAATCAGGCCGGCGTTTACGGTGACGCGGGTCTGTGGCCGCACAGGGCTAGCCGCAGCTCAAAGCGGCTGCGCGAGCCGGCGGCCCAGCGAGCGCCCTCCCTACAATGCCGGGCACTGACTTTTGTGCGCCTGCCGTGCGGCGGGGCACCGCCTCTGCCATGCCCCTCATGCACGCTTTTCTCGCGCCGGTCCCCCATGCCCTGGTTCGCAATCCGCTGCGCGCTTGGCGCTGGACGGGGGTGGCCGCGGCCCTGACCCTGACCACCATGCTGGTGGCCTGCCAGCGCGCCGAGGCGCCGCCCGACGTGGTGCGCGCCGTCAAGGTCATGACCGTGGGGGCCACGACCGGGACGCGCAGCCTGGACTATGCCGGCGTGATCGCGGCGCGCACCGAGTCGCGGCTGGGCTTTCGCGTGGCCGGCAAGCTCACCGAGCGCGCCGTCAACCTGGGCGAGCACGTGAAGGCCGGCCAGGTGCTGGCGCGGCTCGATGCCCAGGACTACCGCCTGGCGGCCGATGCCGCGCGTGCGCAGGTGGCCGCGGCCACCACGCAGCGCGATCTGGCGCAGGCCGATGTGGCGCGCTACCGCGCCTTGCGCGACAAGAACTTCATCAGCGCGGCCGAGATGGACCGGCGCGAGGCGCAGCTCAAGGGCACCCAGGCGCAGCTGGATCAGGCGCGCGCGCAGCTGGCCTCGCAAAGCAACCAGGCCGGCTACACGCAGCTGGTGGCCGATGCCGCCGGCGTGGTGACGGGCGTGGAGGCCGAGGTGGGGCAGGTCGTGGCCGCAGGGGCGCCGGTGATCCGCCTGGCGCGCGATGGCGAGCGCGACGCGGTGTTCGCCGTGCCCGAGGACCAGGTGCCGGCGTTCCGCGTGGGCACGCCGATGACGGTGCGCAGCTGGGCGGGTGGCGGCAGCCAGCCCGGTGTGGTGCGTGAGGTGGCGGCCAGCGCCGATGCGGCCTCGCGCACCTTCGCCGTCAAGGTGGCGCTCACGGCCCCGGCCGGCGAGGCGCCGGCGCTGGGCAGCACGGTCTACGCCAGCCTGGATGCCGCGGCGGCCGCCGCAGCCGCGCCCGCCGCCATCCGCGTGCCCACCAGCGCGATCCGCGAACATCACGGCAAGACCCAGGTCTGGGTGCTGGACCCGCAGAGCCTGCAGGTGAAGGCGCGCGACGTCCGCTCCGCGGGGGTCGACGGCAACGACGTGGTCATCGGCCAGGGGCTGCAGCCGGGCGAGCAGGTGGTGGTGGCCGGCGTGCATGTGCTCAATGATGGCCAAAAAGTGAAGGTGTATACCCCCAAGTCCGAACAAGGAAAAACGGCGGCTGCGACTACTGCATCGTCCCGCCAAGGCGGTGCGACGGGGGATCCGGCTACCGATGCGGCATCCGGTGCTGCGACCCTGCCGGCATCGGCATCGGCATCGGTGCCGGGCGCCGCAGCGCGCTGAGGACACGAGGTGACCATGCACGATGCACACACGCCGGCCGCACCCGCCGCGCCGGACACCGGCGCCGCAGCCGTCCCGGCCAAGACCTTCAACCTGTCGCGCTGGGCGCTGGAGCACGCGGCGCTGACGCGCTACCTGATGGTGGCGCTGCTGGTGCTGGGCCTGGCGGCGTACTTTCAGCTGGGGCAGGACGAGGACCCGCCGTTCACCTTCCGGGTCATGGTGGTGCAGGCCATCTGGCCGGGGGCCACGGCCGAGCAGGTGGCGGAGCAGGTCACCGACAAGATCGAGCGCACGCTGCAGGAGGTGCCGGGGGCCGACAAGATCCGCAGCTTTGCCAAGCCCGGCGAATCGACGACGATTTTCCAGCTCAAGGAAACCATGCGCCCGGCCGATGTGCCGCAGACCTGGTACCAGGTGCGCAAGAAGATCGGCGACATGCGGGCCACGCTGCCGCAAGGGGTGCGCGGGCCGTTTTTCAACGACGAGTTCGGCGACGTCTACGGCGTGATGTTCGGCCTCTCGGCGCAGGGGTATTCGCCGGCCGAGATGCAGGACTTTGCCGACGAGGTGCGCCAGCGCCTGCTGCGCGTGCCCGATGTGGCCAAGGTGTCGCTGTTCGGTGTGCAGGACCAGAAGGTGTTCGTCGAGGCCTCGCACAAGCGCCTGTCGCAGCTGGGCCTGGACATGAACAGCGTGCTGGCCCAGATGAACCAGCAGAACGCGGTGGAGTCGGCCGGCACCGTGCAGACGCCGCTGGACGTGGTGCAGGTGCGTGTCGAGGGCCAGTTCAACGCCGTAGAGGACCTGCGTGCCATGCCGATTCGGGCGCCCGATGGCCGCCTGCTGCGGCTGGGCGACATCGCCACGGTGACGCGGGGCTACGTCGATCCGCCGCAGATCAAGGTGCGGCACCAGGGCGAAGAGGTCATTGCCCTGGGCGTGGCGATGACCAAGGGCGGCGATGTGATCCGCATGGGCAAGGCCTTGCGCCAGGCCCTGGTGGCCATCCAGAACGACCTGCCGGCGGGCGTGACGCTGAGCCAGATCCAGGACCAGCCCAAGGCCGTGGCCGATTCGGTGAACGAGTTCATCCAGGTGCTGATCGAGGCCGTGGTCATCGTGCTGGCGGTCAGCTTTCTGTCGCTGGGCCTGCACAAACGCCCGGCTCAGAACGGCCGGCCTGTGCCGCTCTGGCGCCGCTACGTGCTGGACTGGCGGCCCGGTCTGGTGGTGGGCATCACCATCCCGGTGGTGCTGGCCATCACCTTCCTGGCCATGAAGTTCTTTGGCATCGGCCTGCACAAGGTGTCGCTGGGCTCGCTCATCATCGCCCTGGGCCTGCTGGTGGACGACGCCATCATTGCCGTCGAGATGATGGTGCGCAAGCTGGAAGAGGGCTACGACAAGCTGCGTGCCGCCACCTTCGCCTACGAGATCACGGCCATGCCCATGCTGACGGGCACGCTGATCACGGCGGCGGGCTTTCTGCCGATTGGCCTGGCGCAGTCCACCACGGGGGAGTACACCTTTGCCATCTTTGCTGTGACATCGCTTGCCTTGGTGATCTCCTGGTTTGCATCGGTGATCTTCGTGCCCCTGCTGGGCACCTGGCTGTTGAAGAAGCCTGCGCATGCGGCCGCTGCCGCGCCGGACGAGGCCCAGGGTGCAGGCCATGGCGCAGACGAGCCGCATGAGCTGTTCGACACGCCGTTCTACAACCGTTTTAGGCGCTGGGTGGACTGGTGCGTGCGCCACCGCTGGCTGACCATCGGCGCCACCGTGCTGACGTTTGCGCTGGGGCTGTTCGGCATGACGCAGGTGCAGCAGCAGTTCTTCCCCGATTCGTCACGTCCCGAGATCCTGGTGGACCTGTGGTCGCCCGAAGGCACGTCGTTCGCGGCCAACGAGGCCGTGGCCAAGCGGTTCGAGGCCCGCATGCTGCAGGAGCCGGGCGTGGTCACGGTGACCGAGTGGCTGGGCTCGGGCACACCGCGCTTTTACCTGCCGCTGGACCAGGTGTTCCCGCAGTCCAACGTGTCGCAGTTCATCATCGTGCCCCGCGACCTGAAGGAGCGCGAGCGCATCCGCCGCGCACTGCCCGAGGTGCTGGCGAGCGACTTCCCCGAGGTGCGTGGCCGCGTCAAGCTGCTGCCCAACGGGCCGCCGGTGGCCTATCCCGTGCAGTTCCGCGTGCTGGGGCCGGAGCCCGAGCGGCTGCGGCGCAAGGCCGAAGAGGTGGCGCGCATCATGCGCGAGAACCCCGACGCCATCGGCGTGAACGACAACTGGAACGAGTCGGTCAAGACGATCCGCCTGCTGATCGACCAGGACAAGGCCCGCGCGCTCGGCGTGTCGACGCAGGCCCTGTCGCAGATGGCGCACGGCATGCTGTCGGGCACCACGGTGGGGCAGTACCGCGAGGGCGACCGCACGATCGACATCGTGCTGCGTCAGCCCCTGGACGAACGCCAGGCCATGACCGATCTGGCCAACGCCTATGTGAGCACGGCCAGCGGCAAGCCGGTGCTGCTGACGCAGATCGCGCGGCCGCAGCTGGGGTGGGAGTGGGGCGTGATGTGGCGCGAGAACCGCGACTACGCCGTCACCGTGCAGTCGGACATCCGCGAAGGCCTGCAGGGCGCGACGGTGACGAATGCGCTGTGGCCCCGCTTGAAGGCGCTGCAGGGGCAGTGGCACAGCGCGGGTGACACGGCGTACCGCATCGAGGTGGCGGGCGCCGTGGAGGAGAGCGCCAAGGGCTCGTCCTCCATCATGACCGGCATCCCCATCATGCTGTTCGCGGTGTTCACGCTGCTCATGCTGCAGCTGCACAGCTTCAACCGCGCCGTGTTGGTGTTCCTCACGGGCCCGCTGGGCATCGCGGGGGTGGCGGCGGCCTTGCTGGTGCTGAACCGGCCGTTCGGGTTCGTCGCGCTGTTGGGCGTGATCGCCCTCATGGGCATGATCCAGCGCAACGCGGTCATCCTCATCGACCAGATCGAGAGCGACCGCGCCCGGGGCGCGACTGCGCACGACGCCATCGTCGAGGCCGCTGTGCGGCGCCTGCGGCCGATTGCGCTGACGGCAGCGGCGGCGGTGCTGGCCATGATTCCGCTGTCTCGGTCCACCTTCTGGGGGCCGATGGCCGTGGCCATCATGGGCGGCCTGCTGGTCGCCACGGTGCTGACGCTGCTGGCCTTGCCGGCGATGTATGCGGCCTGGTTCCGGGTGCGTTCCGATCCGCGTGACCAGGCCGGCGTGGCGCCCCGCGCAGCCTGACGGTTGCACATGGGCACGCCGCCGCGCGCGGCCAAGGTAGAATGTTCGGTTCTGCCGATTGCTGCAGACGGTCAACGTGCGCGCTCACTTCGCGTGGGCATGCATGGCGAGCCGGCTGCTTGAGATGCCGCGCGGGTGGCGAAATTGGTAGACGCACCAGGTTTAGGTCCTGACGCCAGCAATGGTGTGGGGGTTCGAGTCCCCCCCCGCGCACCAGATTTTGAATACCGGACAAGAGATGAACATGGCCGCACCGACTGTTGAGACACTGGAAAAGCTCGAGCGCAAGATGACGCTCTCCCTGCCCGTGGACGTGATCCGCAATGAAGTGGACGCGCGCCTGAAAAAGCTGGCCCGCACCGTGAAGATGGACGGCTTCCGTCCCGGCAAGGTGCCCATGAGCGTCGTGGCCAACCGTTACGGCTACTCGGTGCAGTACGAGGTGGTGAACGACAAGGTCGGCGAGGCCTTCTTCAACGCCGCCAACGAAGCCCAGCTGCGCGTGGCCGGTCAGCCCACGATCTCGGAGAAGGACGGCGCACCTGAGGGCGAGCTGGCCTTCGACGCGGTGTTCGAAGTGTTCCCCGAAGTGTCGATCGGCGACCTGTCCACCGCGGACATCGAGCGCGTGGCCGCCGCTGTGGACGAAGCAGCCGTGGACAAGACCGTGGACATCCTGCGCAAGCAGCGTCGCACCTTCGCCCAGCGCCCCGCCGATGCGGCCGTGGTCGACGGCGACCGCGTGACCGTGAACTTCGAAGGCAAGATTGACGGCGAGCCGTTTGAAGGCGGCAAGGCCGAAGACTTCCCCTTCATGGTGGGCGAAGGCCAGATGCTCAAGGAGTTCGAAGACGCCGTGCGTGGCATGAAGGTGGGCGAGTCCAAGACCTTCCCGCTGGCCTTCCCGGCCGATTACCACGGCAAGGACGTGGCCGGCAAATCGGCTGACTTCCTGGTCACGGTGAACAAGGTCGAACAAGGCGTGCTGCCCGAAGTCAACGAAGCCCTGGCCAAGTCGCTGGGCATCGCCGATGGCACCGTGGAGGCCCTGCGCGCCGACATCCGCAAGAACCTCGAGCGTGAGGTCAAGTTCCGCGTGCTGGCCCGCAACAAGCAGGCCGTCATGGACGCGCTGCTGACCAAGGCCGAGTTCGACCTGCCCAAGGCCAGCGTGCAGCAGGAAATCCGCCGCCTGGCCGATGGCATGCGCGCCGACTTCGCCCAGCGCGGCATGAAGGACGTCGAGAAGATGCAGCTGCCCGACGAGCTGTTCCAGGACAACGCCGAGCGCCGCGTGCGCCTGGGTCTGGCCGTGGCCGAACTGGTCAAGGCCAACAACCTGACGGCCACGCCCGAGCAACTCAAGGCCTACGTCGAAGAGCTGGCCGCCAGCTACGAGCGCCCCGAGGAAGTGGTGCGCTGGTACTACGCCGACCAGAACCGCCTGGCCGATGCAGAAGCCGCCGTGCTCGAGAACAACGTGACCGAGTTCGTGCTGAGCAAGGCCAAGGTGAACGACGTGGCGCTGAGCTTCGACGACCTGATGCAGCAGCCCGGCGTGGCCACGCCATCGGCCTGATGCCAGGCTGGTTGCCCGGGTGACGCCCGGGCAGAGCGCGCCAACGGCGGGTCGTCGGCGGTGCTGGTGAATGGAGTATCCACCCATTGCCGTTGTCTCCATGACGGCAATCGGTGGATACTCCATTTGCTTTTGCTGGCCTGACGATGACCGGGTGGCGAATGCCACGAGCCAGCAGGCGCCGATTCAGCGCCGCCGGCCTTGCATTCGGTGGGCGCGCCTCCATGTGCCTGGCCTGTGCCCCGATTGGGGCGAGGGGTGCGGCCGCTGCTGGCACAATCTGCGCCACGCGCATGGGCCCGGCTGCATGCGCCTTCTCTTCACCTTTGGCAGCTTTGCCAGGAGACTTTGTTTCATGTACGTGCAAGATCCCACGCAAAACCTTGGCCTGATCCCCATGGTGATCGAGCAATCGGGCCGCGGCGAGCGTTCGTTCGACATCTATTCGCGTCTGCTCAAGGAGCGCGTGATTTTCCTGGTGGGCGAAGTCAACGACATGACCGCCAACCTGGTCGTGGCCCAGCTGCTGTTCCTGGAGAGCGAGAACCCCGACAAGGACATCTCGCTCTACATCAACTCGCCGGGCGGCTCGGTGACAGCGGGCATGTCGATCTACGACACCATGCAGTTCATCAAGCCCGATGTGTCCACCATGTGCCTGGGCTTTGCCGCCAGCATGGGCGCCTTCCTGTTGGCCGCGGGTGCCAAGGGCAAGCGCTACTCGCTGCCGAACTCCAAGGTCATGATCCATCAAGTGTTGGGCGGCGCCCGCGGGCAGGCCACGGACATCGAGATCCATGCGCGCGACATCCTGCGCACCAAGGAGCAGATGAACCGCATCCTGGCCGATCGCACCGGTCAGCCGTACGAGAAGGTCGTGCACGACACCGAGCGCGACTATTTCATGACCGCCGATGAAGCCAAGGACTACGGCTTGGTGGACCAGGTCGTGACCCAGCGCAGCTGAAGCGCGCGTCGCGTTCCAGGCCACCTGGGCAACCCTGGCGACAGGGTGAGCATCTGGCCCCGCTCGGCATTCGCAGGCGGGGCCTTCGTTATCATTGCAGGTCTATCTGACTGGGGAAACCAACACGCATGGCCGATAAGAAAGGCAGCTCTGCTGAAAAAACCTTGTACTGCTCGTTTTGCGGCAAGAGTCAGCATGAAGTGAAGAAGCTCATCGCCGGGCCGTCGGTCTTCATCTGCGATGAGTGCATCGATTTGTGCAACGACATCATCCGCGATGAGTTGCCCACGACCGGCATCGCCGAGGCCAAGGACGGCCAGTTGGCCCTGCCCACGCCAGCAGACATCAAGAACAACCTGGACAACTACGTGATTGGCCAGGAGAAGGCCAAGCGCACCCTGGCCGTGGCGGTCTACAACCACTACAAGCGCCTGAACCACAAGGACGGTGCCAAGAAGGGCGAGGTGGAGCTGTCCAAGAGCAACATCTTGCTGATCGGCCCGACCGGCTCGGGCAAGACGCTGCTCGCGCAGACTTTGGCGCGCCAGCTCAACGTGCCCTTTGTGATGGCCGATGCGACCACGCTGACCGAGGCCGGTTACGTGGGCGAGGACGTGGAGAACATCATCTCCAAGCTGCTGCAGACTTGCGACTACGACGTGGCGCGGGCGCAGCGCGGCATCATCTACATCGACGAGATCGACAAGATCACGCGCAAGGCCGACAACCCGTCCATCACGCGCGACGTGTCCGGCGAAGGCGTGCAGCAGGCGCTGCTCAAGCTCATCGAAGGCACCATGGCCAGCGTGCCGCCGCAGGGCGGGCGCAAGCACCCCAACCAGGACTTCCTGCAGATCGACACCACGAACATCCTGTTCATCTGCGGGGGTGCGTTTGCCGGGCTGGAAAAAGTCATCGAGGCGCGCACCGAGTCGTCGGGCATGGGCTTTGGCGCCGCGGTGCACAGCAAGCAAAACCGCTCGTTGACCGAGGTGTTCGGCGAGGTGGAACCGGAAGACCTGATCAAGTTCGGCATCATCCCCGAGCTGGTGGGCCGTCTGCCCGTGGTGGCCACGCTGGCCGAGCTGACGGAGGACGCCCTGGTGCAGATCCTGACCGAGCCCAAGAATGCCCTGACCAAGCAATATGGTCAGCTGCTGGCCATGGAAGGCGTGGAGCTGGAGGTGCGGCCCGAAGCCTTGAAGGCGATCGCCCGCCGTGCCCTGGCCCGCAAGACCGGCGCTCGGGGCCTGCGTTCCATCATGGAACAGGCCTTGATCGACACCATGTTCAGCCTGCCGAATTCGCAGAATGTGGCCAAGGTCGTGATCGAGCAGGGCACCATCGACGAAGGTAAACCGCCTCTGTTGATGTATCACGAGGCAGCCAAGTCTGCATAAACGGGCAGCAGGCCATACTGGTCATGATCGGTGTGGCATCTTGAAATATGGGATGGCCAGCGCCAACTAGCGCGCATCTGAGAACAGGATCTGGCCGGGTTTGACTTGGGCCAGGTTCCACTGGAAACCACATGTCTGAACATATCCCATTGCCAGCGGCCCCCATCGACCTGCCGTTGCTGCCTTTGCGCGACGTGGTCGTGTTCCCGCACATGGTCATGCCCTTGTTCGTGGGCCGCGCCAAGAGCATCAAGGCGCTCGAAACGGCGATGGCGCACGACCGCCGCATCATGCTGGTCGCCCAAAAAACGGCGGCCAAGGACGAGCCTGCGCCCACCGACCTGTTTGCCGTCGGCTGCGTGAGCCAGATCCTGCAATTGCTGAAGCTGCCCGACGGCACCGTGAAGGTGCTGGTCGAGGGGCTGCAGCGCGCCACGGTGACGCAGGTCAACGGCGGCGAGGAGCACCTGACGGCCACGGTGACGCCCATCCCGGTGGACGACCAGCAAAGCGATGCCGAGGCCGAAGCGTTGCGTCGGGCTGTGATGCAGCAGTTCGACCAGTACGTGAAGCTGAACAACAAGATTCCCGCCGAAATCCTCAGCTCGATCAGCGGCATCGAAGATGCGGCGCGCCTGGCGGACACCATCGCCGCGCACCTGCCCCTGAAGCTGGAGAACAAGCAGGCGGTGCTCGAGCTGTCGCAGGTGGCGGATCGGCTGGAGTCGCTGTTCGAGCAGATCGAGCGCGAGGTCGACATCCTCAACGTCGACAAGAAGATCCGTGGCCGCGTGAAGCGCCAGATGGAAAAGAACCAGCGCGACTTCTACCTGAACGAGCAGGTCAAGGCCATCCAGAAGGAGTTGGGCGAGGGGGAAGACGGCGCCGACATCGAAGAGCTGGAGAAAAAGGTCAAGCTGGCCCGCATGCCCAAAGAGGCACGCAAGAAGGCCGATGCCGAGCTGAAAAAGCTCAAGCTGATGTCGCCCATGTCGGCCGAGGCCACGGTGGTGCGCAACTACATCGAGGTGCTGGCCAACCTGCCCTGGAGCAAGAAGACCAAGGTGCGCAACGACCTGGCCTATGCCGAGGAGGTGCTGAACGCCGATCACTACGGCCTGGAGAAGGTCAAGGACCGCATCCTGGAGTACCTCGCGGTGCAGCAGCGGGTCGACAAGGTCAAGGCGCCCATCTTGTGCCTGGTGGGCCCACCGGGCGTGGGCAAGACCTCGCTCGGCCAGTCCATCGCCAAGGCGACGGGCCGGAAGTACGTGCGCATGGCGCTGGGCGGCATGCGCGACGAGGCCGAGATTCGTGGCCACCGCCGGACCTACATCGGCGCCATGCCAGGCAAGGTGCTGCAGAGCCTGACCAAGGTGAGCACGCGCAATCCGCTGTTCCTGCTCGACGAGATCGACAAGCTGGGCATGGATTTCCGCGGTGACCCGTCGTCGGCCTTGTTGGAGGTGCTCGACCCCGAGCAGAACCACGCCTTTGGTGACCACTACGTGGAGGTCGATTTCGACCTGTCGGACGTGATGTTCGTGGCGACCTCGAATTCCATGAACATCCCGCCGGCCTTGCTGGACCGCATGGAGGTGATCCGCCTGTCGGGCTACACCGAAGACGAGAAGGTGGCCATTGCCTTGCGCTACCTGCTGCCCAAGCAAATGGGCAACAACGGCGTCAAGGACGGCGAGCTCGAGGTCCAGGAATCGGCCGTGCGCGACATCGTGCGCTACTACACCCGCGAAGCCGGCGTGCGTTCGCTCGAGCGCGAGCTTTCCAAGATCTGCCGCAAGGTGGTCAAGGCGGTGCAGCTCAAGCAGACGCAGGGCAAGGTGGTCGTGTCCGACGCCAACCTGGCCGACTACCTCGGGGTGCGCAGCTTCAACTACGGCCGTGCCGACGTGGAAAACCATGTCGGGCAGGTGGTGGGTCTGGCCTGGACGGAGGTCGGCGGGGACCTGCTCACCATCGAAGCCGCGACCATGCCGGGCAAGGGCAACATCCAGCGCACCGGCATGCTGGGCGATGTGATGAAAGAGTCGGTCGATGCTGCGCGCACCGTGGTGCGCAGCCGCGCACGCGTGCTGGGCATTGCCGACGAAGCCTTCGAGAAGCGCGACATCCACATCCACGTGCCCGATGGCGCCACGCCCAAGGACGGTCCCAGTGCCGGTGCCGCGATGACGACGGCCATGGTGTCTGCGCTGACGGGCATTCCCGTGCGCGCCGACGTCGCCATGACGGGGGAGATCACCCTGCGCGGTGAGGTGACCGCCATCGGGGGCCTGAAGGAAAAGCTGTTGGCCGCGCTGCGCGGGGGCATCAAGACCGTGATGATTCCCGATGAAAACGTCAAGGACCTGCAGGAGATCCCGGACAACGTGAAGCAGGGCCTGGAGATCATCCCGGTCAAGTGGATCGACAAGATCCTGGAGGTGGCCCTGGTGCGTCAGCCGACACCGCTGGCGGTGGATGATGCGCCGGCCGTGGGGGCTCCGGTGGTTGGACCGACACCGCCCGCACCGGCTCCCAAGCGGACCCGTGAGGCGCGCAAGCATTGAGGCCCTGAGGCTTGTCGAGGGATGGGGCGCATGGCGCCCCATCTTTTTTGCAAAAATCGCCGGGTCGCTTGCGCCGAAGCAAAAAAACACGCTACAATAGCCAGCTTCAGACAGCGCGGGAATAGCTCAGTTGGTAGAGCGCAACCTTGCCAAGGTTGAGGTCGCGAGTTCGAGCCTCGTTTCCCGCTCCAGTTTTCTGATGATTTGGCCCGCAAGGGTTGGGTCGCAAGAGGGCGCGATAGCAAAGCGGTTATGCCCCGGATTGCAAATCCGGTTAGTCCGGTTCGACTCCGGATCGCGCCTCCAAATTCAGAAGAACGGCTGATCAGGTTTTGCGGGAATAGCTCAGTTGGTAGAGCGCAACCTTGCCAAGGTTGAGGTCGCGAGTTCGAGCCTCGTTTCCCGCTCCATGTGAGGGCATCTGGCCCATGAAAAAAGCGAGGCGCATGCCTCGCTTTTTTTATGCCTTGGGCCAGGGCGGATTCTGTCAACCGCCGTGCAAGCAAGTGTGTCGGCCCCTTGTATGATGCGCGGACTTGATTTCATGTGGGCGCCATGCATCGATTTTTGATCCTGTTCGTCATCCTGCTCCTGGGCTTGTTCACCATCGAGCTGTTGCAGCCTGTGCAGGACCATGTGGTGGTGCCGTGGACGGCGCTGTTGGCCAAGATCAGCGCAGGCCTGGCCGGCTTTTTCGACAGCAACGTCATCTCGGAAGGCAAGGTCATGCGCGATGCCATCACCGGCCATGGCGTGTCCATCGAGGCTGGCTGCAATGGCGTCGAAGCGGTGCTGCTGCTGGCCGCCGCCGTCATCGCCTATCCATCCTCGATCAAGCTCAAGGTGCTGGGCATCGTCCTCGGGTTCTTCGCCATCCAGGCGGTCAACCTGATGCGCATCATCACCCTCTACTACATGGCGGACTGGAATCCCAAGGTCTTCGAGTTCTTCCACCTGTACCTCTGGCAAGCACTCATCATGCTGGACGTGCTCGTCGTCTGGCTGGTCTGGCTCAAGCAGGTTGGCAAGGAAGAGGCCCGCAAGGACCAGGACAAGAACGCGGGAGGCAGTCATGTGGTGGCGGCGTAGTGAGATCAGCGGCCTGTTCTGGCGCACGCTGTTCTGGCTGATCCCCATGCTGGCCCTGTGGTACTGGGCCCGGGACATCGTGGTTCGCGTGCCCGCCACCTGGGCCGATTTCGCCATGCGCGCGATGTTCTCGTGGGTCGAGGGCACCCAGATCGAGGGCACCGTGCAGTCGCTGCTGACCACCATCGTCGTGCCGCACGCCTCGGGCCAAGAGGCGCTGGCCACGCCCGAAGCCCACATCCTGTCGTACTGCTACGGCCTGCCGCTGTTGTTTGCGCTGTTCCTGGGCGCCAAGGCCAAGGGCTTGTGGTGGAAACTGCCCGTGGGCTTCTTCGCCCTCACGCCTTTTCAGGCCTGGGGCATCTGCTTCACCTGGCTGCTGACGCTGACGCATGCCACCGGAGACACGGTGGCCATGACCACGCGCTTCACCGCCTGGGACAACAACGTCATCGCCTTGGGGTACCAGCTGGGGTATTTGCTGTTCCCGGCCATGGTGCCGATTCTGCTGTGGGTGTACCTGGAGCGCCGCACCGTGGCCACGATTGCCGTCGAGGGCGCGCTGTCGGCCTGAGGCCGGGTGACTCTGCGACAATGCGCGCTTGGCCTCGGTGGTGAAATTGGTAGACACAGCGGACTTAAAATCACTCGTGACAGTAGGATTGGCAAGGGTTTACGGCACATTGTGCGTAAATCTGCGTAATTCACTACACACGACGAGGGACGAATGGGGTCCATCACCACAAGCAAGAAGAACAGCGCAACCGGCAAGACGATCACCACCTACCGCGCATTCATCCGGCGCAACGTAAACGGCAAGCAGGCAAGCAAGTCGAAGGTCTTTGCCACGAAGACCGAAGCCAAGAACTGGTTGCGAGAAAACGAAAGCAGCACGGCGCTGGCTGCATTGAGCGCAGCCTCTGGTCCGACGTTCGGCGACCTACTAGACGCTTTCGTAAAGTCTCCGCCGACGAAGGGCACTCGCTACTGGGCGGAATCTCACGTAGATTTCTGGAAAGCTGAATTGGGCACCCTGAAGACTGGCGAGATTGAGCGAGGCACCATCAATACCTGCAAGGCCAAGCTGCTGGCGCAAAAGGCCCGGATTAACACCCCAGATGGTCCAAGGGAGACGGACAGGTATCTGACGCCTGCCACCGTAAACCGATACTTGGCGACGCTGAGCAGCGTTTTGAATTTCGCGGTCCAACGCGGCATCATCAGCCATCACCCCATGAAGGCGGGGCAGGTCGTCAAAGAGCAGGAATCGAAGGGCCGCCGACGCATTCTCACGACCGACGAGGAGCAGCGCCTGTATGACGCTTGCGATGCGACCACGTGGCCGATGATGCGACTGTTCTTGCGCGTATGTCTTACTACGGCTGCGCGCAAGTCCGAGGTGCTTCATCTTCGCTGGCAGGATGTCGATCTGGCGCAATCTGTGGCGTGGCTGCACGACACCAAAAACGGCGACTCTCGCGCTATGCCGCTTGTCGGTGATGTGAAAGCATCGCTGGCGGTGGCCAGTAAAGTACGGCCACCCGGCGGGGACTATGTGTTCTACGACCCGCGCCACCCTGAGCGCCCCAAGAATATCCAGATGCTGTGGAAGTCTGCGCGCAAGCGTGCTGGTCTTTGGCAAGATCGCGAGGATCCGCTCGACCAGGTTGTGCTGCACACAGCCCGTCACACGACGGCAACCAAGCTGGTTCGATCCGAGAAGAATCTCGCGCGCGTGCAGTCTGTTACCGGTCACAAGACGCTATCACAGCTAAGCCGGTACACCCACTTGGACAGCTCAGATTCTGTGGAGCTTGCTGAGCGAGTACTTGGTTCGAGCGGCCAAGCGGCAAACTGATAGTTCACGGGCGCAGTACGCGGGATTTGTAAAATAATGTAACTTAATTTGACCATATTTGATCAAACGTAGAGGTAGTCAGGATTTCGTTGCCTTGCAGGATGCGGCTTTCAGGGGTATCTGATCATATTTGATCAAGCGTGGACTTATTTTGGCTATACCTCTAGAGAAGCTAAGATCCATTCATTACAACCTCTTTAGGTCCGTGAGCATGGAAAAGCTGCAAACCGATTGGTTCGGCGTCGAAGAATTCGCCGCGCGACACCAAAACATCTTCCCCACTGCGCAAAGCCTTCGCTACCAGCTTCGCCACCGGGAGCGCAATGGCCTCACCTCGGCCTGCATCCGCTTCGGCAAGCGCTTGCTAATCAGCGAGGGCAAGTTCTTCGATTGGCTGGATAAACAATCAGGCATCTGAAGGATTGGAGGCCACTCACAAAATGAAAAAGTCCAGACCTCGCGGCGTTCTGGGCCTTTTCAATCCGCCGCCGGTGTAGGTTCTTACTTGCACGACCCGGCTGCATCAACTCATTTTTGAGCAGTCGAATGAAGAATTTTTTAATGACGCCGGTTGGCGTCGTGTGTGTGTTCGCTGGAGTGGTAGCCGGTTGGGGTGTCGGCTCGTGGTGGGTGCAAGCGGCAGCTCACTGCGTGGGGGGCTTGTATGACCGTCTCGCATGCTACCGACATCGAGCGCGTCCGCACCGCACTGTCGTATCTCGACTTCACAGACCGTGACGTTTGGGTCAAGGCCGCGATGTGCATCAAGTCCGAATTCGGTGATGCTGGGTTTGAAATTTGGGACGGCTGGGGCAGTCAGCACGACAAACACACCGCCAAGGCCGCCAAATCCGTCTGGAAGTCCGTCAAGGGCGGCGGCAAGACCACGATTGCAAGTCTGTTCTACGATGCCAAGAACGCCGGCTGGCGCGACGACAAGAAGTACGAGAAGCTCAGCCGCGAGGTGATCACGCAGCGCAAAGCGGAGGCCGCGCGCCGCCAGGCCCAAGCGGAGGTTGAAGAAGCCGAGACCCGCGCGTCAGCGGCCAGCCATTCCCGTTTCATGTGGGACCAGGCCGAGCCGTGCGAGGGCGACGGTCACCCGTACCTGGCGCGCAAGGGCGTCAAATCCTACGGCCTGCGTGTCGGCGCCTGGGAGAAGATCGACCACGAGCACTGTGAGGTCGAAACGGTTTCGACTCAGGCGCTGCTGATCCCGATCTGGGCGCCCGACAAGACCATTCACAGCCTGCAAGCCATTTTCACCGGCAAGGTCGGTGACCGCGACAAGGATTTTGTCAAAGACGGCGCGATCAGCGGCAACTACTACAGCTTCGGCAAGCCGGTCACGCTCGACGTGCAAGGCACGCAGCGCATGGTCATTCTGATCGGCGAGGGCTACGCCACACTGGCCAGCGCTCACAAAGCGACGGGGCATGCCTGCATCGTCGCGTTCCACGCCGGCAACGTGCCCAAGGTCGCACAGGTCATGCGCACGCAGTTTCCTGATGCTGCGCTGGTGTTCCTCGCTGACAACGACCGCAACACCAAAGGCAATCCCGGTGTGACCAAAGCGCGCGAGGCGGCGGACGCGGTCGGCGGCTTAGTCGCGGTGCCGCAGTTCGAGGACGGCGAAGACGACGCGACCGACTTCAACGACCTGCACGCGCTGCGCGGCCTGGACGCGGTGCGCGAGGCAATCGAGGCGGCGTTGCGTGCAGCCCCGCCACCCAGGCCGGGCGAAGGCATCCGGCCCGTTTGGCTGGTGCCCGATGATTCAGCAGACGACCTTGAGCGCGCTGCATTTGTGGCTGATCTGGTAATGATGCATTCCGTGGGCATGGGCGGGCGTATCGACCCGGCCGGTGTGATGCTGCGCACCTACTCCAGCCCAGCCGAGCTACAGGCAATCCTTGATGAAGTTAAGCGATGGACGCCGAATGCGCGGACGCACGTCATCGTCAAAGAAGCCTTGGCGCAGGAGATTGCCGGGTGGCGTGGCGTTTCTCGTCAAACCCTGGCCGAGGGCGAATCTTGGGTCGATGATCTGTGGGCGAAGCTCAGCGTGAAAGCCGGTGAGCTTATGCTGCCGGATTTGTCTTTGGCGACAGACGATCAGGTGGCAGTGCATGCGCAGGCCGAGCAGGTGGTGGTGACGGAGGGCGCAGCCAGTGTCACGCAGCCGGCACAAAGCCTGGATGGGCACTTTTACATTCTGGGTCATGACCATGGCGTCTACTTCGTCTTCAAGCACGCCACTGGTCAGATCGCCGATATCACAAAGCGCGACCTGACTGAGGTTGGACTGATCGAGCTGGCGCCGCTGAACTGGTGGGAGCACGAATTCCCTGCCGGCAATGGTGGCAGAGGGACTGGCGGCGGCATCAACAAGACAGCGGCGGCTGAATTCATCATCCGCACAGCGGAGAAGCGCGGCATCTTTGACCCCAGCAAGGTACGCGGTCGCGGCGCATGGATGGATGATGGGCGTGTCGTATTCCACGCCGGTACACATTTGGTTGTTGATGGCGTCGCAACCGAGCTGTCCGGCATCAAGAGCCGGCATATCTACACAGCCGCTGCGCCTTTGGGGAGACTAGGTGCACCTGCAACAGACGACGAAGGTCAGCACCTCCTGGAAGTCGCTAAAATGGCCCGCTGGGTCAATCCCGACTCTGCGCAGTTCCTGGTCGGCTGGTTGTTCGTGGCGCCCGTCTGTGGTGCGCTGGGGTGGCGCCCGCACATCTGGATCACGGGTGGCAAGGGATCGGGCAAGTCCACGCTGGTCGAGGATTTCGTCACGCCCTTGCTTGGCAAGGCTTGCCTTGTGTTTGATGGTGGTGGCACATCAGAAGCTGGCATTCGTCAAAGTCTGAGCGCCGACGCCAGGCCCGTTCTGATTGACGAGAGCGAAACCGACGATGACGAGAATAGGCGCCAGATCAATAAGGTGCTGCAACTCGCTCGCAGCAGTTCCAGCGCGGGCGCTGCCAAGTTGGTCAAGGGGACCGTTGGCGGCAAAGCATTGTCCTTCCACATCCGCAGCATGTTCTGCCTGGCGTCGGTGAACATGGGCTTGGTCAAAGCTACTGACATCAGCCGCTTTGCGCTGCTGAACCTGCGCCCCGAAGGCGATAACGATGGACATCCTGACCATTTCGACGAATTCAAACAGGCGCTTCTTGGCATTGAATTGGACGGCAAGTGGTCGGACCGCTTGCTGGCGCGTGCACTCAGCTTGGCACCGATCATCTTGGCGACGGTGAAGGTCTTTGCCCATGCCATCGAGCGTCAAGGCAAAGACCGCCGCTTCGCCGATCAGCACGGGACGCTGCTGGCTGGGGCATGGTGCCTCACGCACAGCGAGGAACCAAGCCAGGAGCAGGCCGATGAGATTGCCGCGAGCATCAGCTGGGACGCAGCCGTGGTGGGTCGCGCAGAGTCGGTCCCAGATGAGCAGAAATGCCTCCAGCTGCTGCTGGATTCGAGCGTTCCGCACCATGGCGACCACATTACGATTCGCTCATTGGTGAAAATCGCTCACGGCCTGACGGTGGACGGCCTAGACATCAAACCAAATGTCGCCAAGCGAATGCTGACCGACCGTTGGATCACGGTTTCCCGGCAGGATGGTGTGCCGTACTTGGCGATCCGGCATCAATCGACCGGCGTCAATGAACTGCTTGGTCGGTCACGCTTTGGCATCGACTGGGCCGGACACTTGGCCAGACTTTCGGGCTACAAAGTTCTGGACAACACTTCCTTCGGCGGGGCAGACAAAAAGGGCAAGGCCCACGGCATTCCGATGGCGACCTTCCTCAGCGAGGACGAGCCGGCTTTCTGAATTGCTTGAACTCATCCCGGCCCATGTGCCGGGTTTTTTGTGTCTGCGAGTCCGTTCCACCGCGTTCCACCACCGTTCCACCTTGATTTATTGCGTAAGTTGTTGATTTTTATAAAATTCCACCAATTTCACCGATTCCGGGAAAGGCACAGGTGTGTAAAACACCAACCATATGATTGCCTAAAAAATAGGCATCCAGCCAGCCGCCCCCTTACTACTATCTATTTCTCGGAATCGGTGGAATCGGTGGAATGGGGGCGCCAAGCCTTATGGGGCAAGGGTTTGCCGTTCCACCACCGTTCCACCTTTCGGGTCTTTGAGGTGGAACGGAGACGGCACTACGGCGGATGCGATCGCCAGCGGACAGCCATGCTCAGGCCCGGAGCCCACGGGCAGGGCTGCGGCTCAGCTCCGGGCCCAGCGGACGCCAGGCTGAGGGTCGTGACCCTAATATCGAAACAAGATAGTGCGTGTTTTGATTTTTTCAGGATGTAAAAAATGGGTAGGCCATCGAGTCCGGTCAAAGATGAAGCGATCGAAGCCATTCGCGAGTTGACGGCCAAGCACGGCGCCAAGGAAGGCTGCCGGCTGGCGCGTGAGAAATTTCCAGCCGTGCCGCATGGGACGTGGGGCCGCTGGCGCGTGGAGGCGGTCGGGTATTCGGGCGACGCCAACGCGCAAACCGTCGGAGCCTTGGCGCAGCAGATCCGCGAAACGATTCCAGCGCCGGAAGCTCTCAGCCACGTCGCTGGAGATCCCATGCCGGCTGTGGCGCGGTCGTTGCGGTTCTGGGATGAAATGGACACGCTGCTGCAGGATGCCGACCTGCTGCGCCGCTTCGCCCTCGCAACGGGCCATGACGGGGCTCTGAAGGTGCGAGTCCCAAAGGCACTGGTGGACGCGGCAAACATGCGCCAAAGCCTGTTGAAGCTCGCCTTGGCGCAAGCCGAGGTCGCTCATGGTGTCCAGCGCGCTCAACAATTTTTCGATGCTGTGATCGACGCGGTTGGCCAGGAAAGCCCCGAATGTCAGCGCCGCATCATGCTGCGCCTGCGTGAGGTCCAGGGCGAGGCCGCGGCGCGTGGGTTCTGATGCCTGCAGCGCCAGCGGCCGCGCTCGTTCACCGCTGTATCTCGGTTCCGCTGACGTTGCCTATCCACTCTTGGAATTCCTGTTCGCTGATTTCCTGCCCCCAGCCTTGGGGCTTGGGGACGTCGCCCTTGTAGGGAACAAACTTCTTCTGAGACACGCTCCAGACTTCATCTGGAAATGCGTTACTGGGTCCAGCAACCCGGAACAACGCGCCTTCATTTTCAACGTACCGGTACATAGACAGTCTGTCTCCCCGTTGAAGTCCCCTCGAATTCCTGAGCCAGTCAGAAGTAGAGGTTGGGGAACAGTTTGACACGGTACTCGACCGGGGGGATTCGGCCGAGGGCTTCATGTGGCCGATGATGGTTGTAGCGGTGCAGCCAATCGGCCGTCATGTCACGCACTTCCTGCAGGCTGTCGAAGACGTAGCAATCGAGCACCTCGGTACGGTAGGTCTTGTTGAATCGTTCGACATAGGCGTTCTGCGTGGGCTTGCCGGGTTGGATGTGATTGAGAGCAATGCGCTTGCTCTGCGCCCATTGCGCTAAAGCATGGGCGATGAACTCCGGGCCGTTGTCCAAGCGAATTGACCGCGGCGCACCGCGTACTTCCACCAGTTCGTTCAAGGCCCGGATGACGCGAGCGGCCGGCAAGCTGGTGTCAACCTCGATGCGCAAGCCTTCACGGTTGAACTCGTCGATGACGTTGAAGGTCCTGAACCGCCTGCCAGACCACAGCGCATCGGCCATGAAGTCGCAGCTCCAGCCTTGGTTGGGTTGGCCAGCGGCTTGCAGTGGCTGTTTGATGCGCGCGGGCAGCCGCTTCTTGCCGCGCCGCGGCAGGTTGAGCCGCAGTTCGCAGTACACACGCCAGAGCACCGTTTTGCCCCAGGGCTTGCCTTGGTGACGGGCACTGTCGTACAGCAGGCCAAAGCCGTGACGCGGGTTGAGCGCCATGTGCGTCTGGATGAAGGTGATGACCCCGGAGTCGTCGCGCGCAACAGCCCGATAGCGCAGGGTGGAGCGGGCGATGCCGCTGGCCTGGCAAGCGTGGTGCATTAGCGCCAGGTCAGCGTACATGCGCTTGAGCTTGGCGTTCTCGTCCTGCAGTTGGCGAAGCTGCGCCAGGTGAGACACCGTCATGCCCGCGAACTGGCTTTTCCACTTGTAGTACGTTGGCTCGCTGATGCCGTGCTTTCTGCACGCCTCACTGACCCTGGCACCCATCTCGACTTCTTTGAGGATGCCCACTATCTGGGCTTCGCTGAATCTGGATTTCTTCACGTAGAGACTCCTGCTGGGGGAATTCTCTACTTCCGGGTGGTTCAGGTTTTCGAGGGGACTTCAAACCCTTGCGTTGTTCATGATGCCGTCATCAACTGAGCTGGTCCGCTGCTCACGTGCTCCACGCCGTCGAAGCGGCTGCCGCCAGCAATCCGCAGTGGCGCGGCCTCAATCCGCGCCAGCGCAGCATCGGCCGTGATCTCTGAGAGTTCGGCGTCAGTCACTGGCGCACGGTAGAAGCGGCCGGAGCGAGAAAACGCCTCGTGTTCAGTGAAGGCGCGCACCCAATGCGTGCCGCACTTGGCGCAGCGCATGTGAGTCATGTCCCAGTGGTCGGCCGTCGCGCCGATATCGGTCCGATCGGTCCACTGCGTGGTGCCGTTCGGCTTGAAGCATTCGCAGGCGTTGGCTGTCATGGGGTCATTCAGACGGGTCGAGATGCCGCGCACGTACTCGCATGACAGTCTGGCGCGTTGTGTGGAGTCACGGGCAATCGTGTCACCAACAGCGATCCGCTGCGCCACGCGCCTTTGCTCCTCCGGCGACAGGGCTGGCGGCCATCCGAAAGGCTATCGTCATTTTATCGGCAGAGGTCGACGCCGCCCAGCGCCAGGCAGTGCGCCTTTACCCCGAGCCCCGCAAGCGCGTTCGCTCACGCGCGTACCAGTTTCTACAATCGTCCTACAACTCTTGGAGGCAGGATGAAGCGGTTTTTTCATTTCAGGATGACTCCAGCACCGGACTTCGCCGGACTACGCCACAGCCAGATGAAGACTTCGCGCAGGTCGTGTTCACGCTGTGGGGCGTGTTGGTCCATCAACGTCAGATACGGTGCAGCGAAGCTCCATTCTTCATCGCTGACGTCCGTCGGGTAGGGCTTGCGGGGCATCGCCGCACTCTACCTGCGGCAATTTCTTCATCGATCAAAGTTCATAACACGCTCTAGCCACAACGAACGATTCGTGGCGATCCTGGATCGCCACTGGCCGCAATGGCGCGAGTCACGGGCTGAGCTTAATGCATTGCCGCTTGGGGTAGGGTAATGTGCAAGAAGAGCCGGCGTAGCGACAAACAAAAATACTGATACGGAGCAGAACGGTGGCCATAATAGCCCAAGCATTGCACCCGCACACCCAGCTCGAATCCCCTTATTTATGCGGTAGTGATCTCAAATGGGAACTTCTCTATGATTTTTTCCCAAAGGTAATAGTGATGGCGCATGTTAGTACCAGCCATCCAATTGCAAGGCTTGGCCATTTATCGGTCGTCGAGAAGTGAGGGATGGCACCCAGCGTCTCAATCACGAGCAAGAATGCGCCGATTGCGAGCGGGAAAAGGCGAATGGGATGCATAGTCAGTCTTTGCTCTAATAAAGTGCTTGTGAAATTGGCTTGGTTACCGACATCTGATCCAGTGTCGTTCGGGTTGGGAAGCGTCCTCTGGCCCCCAGCACCATCCTCGTTGCTGGACTTGCTCGATGACTTTGTCTCGCTGCTCGCAGATGGCCATCGTGCGGGCTTCGTCTCCTGAACCGCCACGACATCTGCCGTGCAAGAATTCAGCACGATCGATTAAGACTTTGTCTTGGCCTGTGGGAGTCTGACTAGGCGTGTCTGCCGTGTGGGTAGCTACTGGGAGCTTCCAAATAGGCCCATAGCTGCCAAAGCAGGCATTGCGCAGGGCCTCAAGCTTGCCATTGGGCGAGCGTAGTTCTCCCCAATGGTTGATCTCGAATGCCACATGTGAATGCACCACCTTCCCATCGCGTCGCATTAACTGGTCATAGATCCAGACGTCATTGCCACGGCTTTTGACTTTCGTGATGAGCCACATATCATTTCTCTCCAGAGAGGCTAATTTGGCCAGCAGAACATTTTCAAGAGGCAAATAGCGCCCGTCCTTGGCTCGACAATCAATGTTGAAATCGAGAACGGTCTGGCGGGAATGAGCGCCAGAGAACTCGAGCCGGTGGCCGTACTTGGTCTGCAGCCGCTTGACGTAACTGGGATCGGGCCCTTGCCCGGCGGTGGCCGAGCATGTGAGCATCAGCCCACTCACCCACCACATCGATCTCAAGAGAAATTTCATCCGCTTCACTCCTGTCCTGAAGCGCAAGTATATGTGGACGATCGTCCGTGGTGCAATAGAAGTCATCACCGGACCATGGCGCATGCCAGCGTCCTCTCCGCGTTATGCACACGATCCTTCCCTGATCGCACTTGGCCAAGCGATCAGACGCATGCGACTAGCACGGAACATTTCTCAAGAAGAGTTGGCGCATTTAGGGGGCATCGATCGCTCTTACATGAGCAGTATCGAGCGGGGTCAGCAGAACCCGGGGATCCTGTCCATAGTGAACATTGCCACCGCCCTGCAGTCGAGTACAGAGGATCTCATGCGAGAAGCGGGACTTTGACCTTACCAAGGAGTGCTGTGTTTGCGTTACTCAACTGCAGTTGAGCTCAAGACTGTCCCCAGAGACTCACCCAAGGTGGGCACGCACGCCGGGCCTCCAGCGGCTCGGGGCCGTTCACCGTCATCACATAGTGGATCCAGCCTCCCGCGCTGGTACTGCTGGGGGCGGTTCAGCCGCGCGTTGTGCGCGTCAGCCAGGCGCGCTGCCCGCACCTGGGTAGGCTCCAGCCGGTGACGCAGACATTTGCGGTAGACCAGCAACGCATCCATCTGGCCGGCCAGCTGACCTGCAACCCGCCACCCGTACCAATGCAATAGAGAATCCGCGCAACCGAGAGGAAGCGCGATGCGCAAGAGCAGATTCACCGACAAGCAGATCATCGGATTTCTCAAGCAGGCCGAAGGCCCATACCGGTCAAGGAACTGTGCCGGCTGGGCGGCTTCAGCGATGCGACCTTCTATACGTGAAGGGCATACCTCCCTTGGAACGATAGTAGGCTATACTGTACAAAAAAACAGCATATCAATGCAATGCATTCAGAAAGCGGGTAATGGGAAAAGATACGCGCATTGAGTGGACGCACCACACCTTCAATCCATGGTGGGGTTGCGTGCGCGTGTCAGATGCATGTGACCATTGCTATGCCGAGACATGGGCCAAGCGCTTGGGCGTAGATGTCTGGGGCGCGAAGTCCGAGCGGCGTTTCTTTGGCGATGCTCACTGGAAGGAGCCCCTGAAGTGGGATCGAGAGGCGAAGGAGAGCAAGACTAGGCGGCGCGTGTTTTGTGCGTCCATGGCGGACGTCTTCGAGAACCGAAAGGATCTGCTACCGCATCGTCATCGCCTGTTGGAACTCATCGCTGCCACGCCCAACCTGGATTGGTTGCTGCTGACCAAGCGAATTCATCTCGTGCGCAAGCAATTGCCAAAGGGCTACGAATTGCCCGGCAACGTGTGGCTCGGTGCCACTGTTGAAAACCAGGATGCCGCCAGCAAACGGTTGAAGTACCTTCTGGAGTTCGAAACGCCGGCTGTCCGGTTCTTGTCGTGCGAGCCCCTGTTGGGGCCTCTGGATCTAAGGCCTTGGTTGAAGACGAGCAAAGCAGGTACGCGTGTGGACTGGGTGATTGCTGGTGGAGAATCTGGGCCTG
The DNA here is from genome assembly GCF_002158865.1 of Comamonas serinivorans. Classification (NCBI taxonomy): domain Bacteria; kingdom Pseudomonadati; phylum Pseudomonadota; class Betaproteobacteria; order Burkholderiales; family Comamonadaceae; genus Comamonas; species Comamonas serinivorans. The sequence goes on from NZ_CP021455.1 coordinate 900,156, forward strand.
GTGCACGCCCTATGGATCCGCAGTGGCCAGAGGACCTACGCAAGCAATGCAATGCCGCCGGCGTCGCGTTTCATTTCAAGCAGTGGGGCCACTGGGCTCCCTTGGAGCAGGCGGCTGATGTCGTGAACGGCCGTACGCCGATACACGTCGTCCGACGTGATGGCACGGAGGTCAAACTGGCTGCAGTTGGAAAGGGTAAAGCTGGTCGCTCCTTGGGTGGCCGACATTGGGATCAGTTTCCGAATACGGGAATTGGGGCGTAGCGTCGATCGACTTCAGGACCGCAGAAAGGCTTGCGCTTGGCAGAGAGTCACTACGATTGGAGGAACGGGCCGGCAGAGATCGATCCGCACAGTGTGACGAAGCATGAGGTGCTGGTTGGCTACCTGATTCGGTACTTCGAGCAGCGCACGCTCAATGCGCGGGGACGAGAACGGCTGCGTATCACGCTGGTCGACGGATTCTGCGGCGGCGGGCTCTACACGCTCAAAGGGCGAGGCACGGAAGTCCTCGGATCTCCGCTTCGCATGCTGGATGCAGTTAAGGAGGCCAGTGTCCGAGTCAACGCTCAGAGGACCAAACCCATTGAGCTGGATGTACAGTACATCTTCATCGACAAGGATGTCCGCGCGTTATCGCACCTGAAGCAGGTGTTGCACGATAGAGGATACGGTGCGCAGATCGGCCAGTCGATCCACGTCATTCACGACGACTTTGCCTCGGCATCGCCGACGGTATTTCGGTTGATCAAGGCTCACACGCCCCTTGTCCATACGGCGCTGTTCTTCCTGGACCAGTATGGCTACAGCGAAGTGCCGGCACCTCTGATTCAGCGGATATTTGCCGAGTCGCCGAAGAGTGAAGTGGTCCTGACCTTCCACGTCTCGGCATTCGCTACCTACACCAATGATGAGTTCACAGACAAGGTTTCCAGCAAGCTGGCCATCGACATTCGCTCGGCGTTGGGGGGACGAACGATCGAGCAAATCAAGGAAGAGGACTCGGCGGATTGGCGACGCTTCATTCAGGCCGCGCTGTACCAAGCGTTGGTGAAAGACTGCGGAGCGGAGTACTTTACGCCCTTCTTCATTCGTGGGGAAGGAAGTGGTCATGGCGAGTACTGGCTTGTGCATCTTTCAAGGCACCCGCGGGCACAGGATGTGATGAAGCAGGTGCATTGGGAGCGCCAGAACCACTCCATCCACTATGGCGGCGCAGGCCTTGACATGCTTGCGACCCACATGATGGGTTTCCGTCAGGAGTTCGAGGGGGGATTCGTATTCGACGATGCAGCACAGGACCTGTCCGCCGATGTGTTGCCTCAGCATTTGGCGAAGAACATTTTCAAACGGACGCAGCCTGTGCAGCTCGGCGAGCTCTATGCCTCGACCTGTAACACGTCACCGGGCACGTCGCTCATGTACAAGGATGCGCTTCAAAGGTTGTCTGGCGAGAAAGACATTGTCATTCGGTCCGAGGACGGAACGGTCCGACGGCTGGCACGGTACATGCGGGATACGGACTGGGTCGAACGAAACCGGCAGGGTTCCCTGTTTGTCGTTTCGCAAAGGGGTGATTTGTGAGTTTTTCTCTCGCGGGCAGCGATGACCTTTTGCCACATCTGCCGGTGGAATTGGGGCGAGCCGGGCAGGGGGTTGGCCGGTGGGTGCCAGAGATGAAGCACACTTTTCTGGCCAAGTACGTGGAAGGCACGAGGAGGGCGAGAGAGAAGTTTAAGCAGCGCGTCTACGTCGATCTGTTCTGTGGTCCCGGACGCATTCAGGTCAAGGGTGAAACGACGACCCGCCCTGGTGGCGCGCAAATCGCATGGCAGCATTCGCTTCGGGACAATGTGGCATGGACGTCGTGTTTCGTCGGTGATCTGGACATGGCACGGGCATTGGCCTGCGCGGAGCGACTGCAGGCGATGGGGGCGCCGGCCACGGCTCTGCCGGGCGCTGCCGAGTCCACAGTGGATCAAGTGCTTCCCATGATTCCTAAAGGCGCCCTGTGTCTGGCGTATCTTGACCCCTACAACCTTCAGTACCTGTCGTTCAGCGTCATCGAGAAGCTGGCGCGGTTGAAGTTTGTTGATTTCGCGGTCCACTTCAGCACCATGGATCTGCGGCGCAATGTGCTGATGGAATACAACCCGGAGCGTGCTCGCTTTGATGCAGCAGCGCCTGGCTGGCGTGACCATGTCGACCCGGTGGCATTTGTGCGCGGTGACGCGGATGAAGCGTTCTTTGACTACTGGTGTGGGCTGGTGCGCGGCCTTGGGTTTTCGATCAGTCGGCGCATGCCACTGGTGCGCGACGAAGGAAATAGACCACTGTACCACTTGGTGTTTTTCAGCCGTCATGAACTGCCCAATAGGATATGGGGCGACGTGGCTCAAGGTCCGAATCGTGAGTTCGACTTCTAGGTAAAAGGCGGCACTCCCCAATACCTCCCTGTAAAGCGCGGTGACCATAAGAATGCAGATCGACATTATCAGCAGTGCCGGCATCTATGCCTCGGAGAAAGCGGCGCTGGGGCGTATTCAGCAGACGACCTACTGGGATCGCGAGAGCGACCTGGCTCTGCTGACCCATTGAGCTCAAGGAGTAGCGGCGCAAGATCGAGCCGATGCCAGATCAGTTCGATGAGCACTGATCTGTGCTCAATGAGCGGGAGCATACCTGTACGCTCGACAATCCGATTCTGATCTGTTCTATCCTAAGCTAAATCGAATCGGAATCAGTACCCATCGAGGCCCCGGCTCAAATCGCCAAGTCCTTACAGACTGAAGCGCTGCTTCGTCCAATCGAGTAAATCCACTTGAGCGCTGCAGCACAATGGCTTCAACAGAGCCGTCCTCTCGCGTGAGAACGCGCGCCACGACTCGGCCCACTTCACCCAAGGACACGCTATCGGATGGGTAGACCGGCGCGGGATTGCCCAAGTAGCCGGCCCCTCCTGTGGGTGTCACCGTCACTTCAGCCAGTTGCGAGTCTGTGTTGTTGGATGCCAAGGACTCGCTTGGAGCTGCAGGCCTTTCTTGGACAAGGGCCTTGCGCATCTTTGGCGGGGTCGATGTGGTTTCCACAGCTGGTGCAGTAGCGGTCAACGCCGCGTCGGCGGTCGCCAGTGAGCGCCAAGGTTTGATGGATGACGCCGCTGTCGTTGGATTGGGCTGTTGGTGTGCCTGTACAACAGGTGCATTTGCTTGATTACCTGACGCTTGAAAAGACACAAAAGTCACCACCATGGGTGGCCGTTCGATCGAACGAAATGCAGGCGGGCGCGCTAATTTATCCACATAAAGTATTAATAAAAGGTGTGCCGTGACCACTAAGAGGACGACTAAAGCCTTTAGTCGCCATAGTGGAAATCCCTCAAGCAGTTGCTGTACCGCCAAGACTTTTAATCTTCTCATGCATGCTCCTTGAGCGGTCAGGTAGCTTTGATGAGCAACATCGGGCTCGAAAGTTCCACTGCAAGTCGTGAGCATCTGCTAGGATGCATCAAGCGTATCAATCAGAAATATTCTGTAAGAACCAGGTGTTCACTATAGCGTGGTCGTTTGAGGGGGAGACATATGCGCCGAAGAGGGGGAAATGGGACATCCGCGCCATTGCCGTGGATGCCGCGATCGATGCTGGCGTTTTTGTGGCTGATGTTGCTCTCGCTGGTCATGCCGGTCGACCCTCTACACGCACAGGAGGCAGAGTGTGCGGAGGTCAAAATCGTCATCGAGCAAAAGCTCTCCCTCGAGCGACAGGCCTTCGATGCCCACATGGTCATTCGCAATGGACTGGATGGGGCCTTAACCAACGTCAGCGTTGAGCTTTTCTTTCAAGACCAAGACCAGGCATCTGTGCAAGCGACGACAGATCCCCAGGGCGTTGGTGCCACGTTTTTCTACCGAACAGACACGATCACGGGCTTGAACAGCCTGCAAGGTGGCAGCTTGGCCGCCAAGGAGACTGCGGACATCCGCTGGCTGATCATTCCCTCGCAAGGTGCGGGCGGTGACACCGCAAGCGGCCGCATGTACTACATCGGAGCCAAAGTCACCTACACCTTGAACGGCGAGACCACCACCGTTGATGTCACCCCAGATTACGTGGTTGTGCGCCCACAGCCCCAGCTTGTCCTGGACTACTTCTTGCCTACCGACGTCAACGCCGACGACCCATTTACGGCAGAAACCGAGCCCAGCGAGCCCTTCACCTTGGGGGTGCGCATCTCCAACGTGGGCATGGGCACATCCAGCAGCACCACCATCGAATCGGCTCAACCTAAGATTGTCGAAAATCGGCAAGGCTTATTAATAGACTTCAAGATACTAAGCGGTTTCGTTGGTAACGAAATGCTTGGCAAAACCTTGCTGCTCAACTTTGGTGATATTCCGGGTCAACAAGCAAAAATGGGCAGATGGCTCATGGAAACCACACTGTCTGGCCGCTTTGTGGAATTCAATGCCAATTACTCACATGCCGATTCATTGGGTGGCGCGGTCACTTCTTTGATCAAAGAAGTGCGTACTCACAAACTCGTTCACGACGTGCTGGTGGACTATCCGGGGCACGACGACGTCTATGACTTCCTGGCCGAGTACGGCAGTGGGTACATGGTCTACGACTCGGCAGGCGGCAGCATTGAAGCCATCGACCGATCAGCCCAAGCCAGTTTGAATGCCATCAATGCAAACAGCATGCGCATGAGCTTTCCGGCCACGCAGGGGCTGGTGCATGTCAAGCTGATCGACCCGAACCGAGGTGTAAAAACCATCGCACGCGTCGTGCGCAGCGACGGCAAGGTCTTGCCGTCGCAAAACTACTGGTTGTCCAAGACCCGTAACCAGGACCTCAGCTGGTCCTACTACGTCCACATTTTTGACAGCAATCCGACGGGCGACTACGTCCTTGAATTCTCAGCCAGCTCGGGCGCCAGTCTGGCAGGCCTGTCTTACCTCGACGCCAACGGCAACGGCATTCGAGATGCGGGAGAAGCAGCCGATGGCAACACCAAGATCACCCTCAAGGGTGTGGAAGACGGTGGCAAGAGCGTGCTGCGTGATGGCTACACCGACGTCAACTGCGCCTTCAGTTTCACGGGGCTGAACGCCGGGCGCTACCAACTCACGGCGGACGTGCGCGCAGGCTGGATCGATGGTGTGTGGCAGGCCGGCTCCGCAGGAGGCAAGGCCACGCCCGGCCTGATCACCGACATCGTGCTCACGGGGGGCATGAACAGCCAGGGCTACCTTCTGGCCAAGCGACGCCCGGATCCCAGCACCAACACGGATCAAGCTGACCTTTCCATCGCCATCACGGCCGACCGGGCACAGTTGCGTGCCGGCGAAACGGCCAGCGTCACCGTGATTGTGCGCAACGCTGGTGAAGCCACCGCGAAAGCCGTCATGGCTCAGGTTGCGGTGCCTGCGGGCCTCACCTTGGTCAATGCGAGCACCAGCACGGGCAGCCACGGCGCAGGCGTCTGGACCTTGGGTGACATGAACAAGGGCCAAATGGCCACGCTGCAAATCAGCGTCAAAGCCGATGCTGTATCGGGCAATCAAGACAAGGGCATCTCCTGGCCTGTTTCTGTGAGCGGCACCACCACCGATCCACAAAGCGGTAACAACAGCGCCATGCTCGGCCTCACAGTGCTCTCTGACAACACGTCCGAGCTGGAACTCGAACAAACCCTGCCGGCACAAGCACGCGTGCTCATGTTGGTGAGCTGCCCGAGCGCGGCGATGGTCGATGTTGACGCCTGTGAAACTGAGGCGGTGAGCCAGGCTCAGAACCACATTGCCCCGCGGGTGACCGCCTTCGTGGCGGTGCAAACCTTCGGCCAGTGGCAGCAAGCCCTGCGCAGCGGGGAACACAACGTCTTGTGGCTGCATGGGGGTGCAAGCAAGCTCGATGCCCAAGCTTTGGCAGAACTCAAGGCTGCAATCCGTCGCGGCGCCTCGCTGGTGGTGGATGGTGACATTGGCGCTCAAACCGATGCAGGTTTGCTCAAACTGGCCGATGCCATGGGCGGCCAACACGCCTTGCCAGCGGTGGGTCAAAACCAGGCCGCGCGCTTCGTCAACGAACCGGAGGCCCAGGCCACGCAAGGTCCAGCCTATGGCTTGAGCGACCTCGCTTCAGGCACACAAACCCTGGCCAGCTGGAACTCTGGTGCGGCTGCGATCACGCGCGCCAACTTCGGACAAGGCAAATCCTGGAGCCTGGGCTTTGACCTGTTGGCCACTTTGCAGCACAGCGCAGGTGTCAGCCAGATCTTCTGGGCTGATCATGCCAGCCAGCAGATCACGGCCATCACGCCCGTCGTCAACCCATCGCAAGTACTCGCGGGCACCAAAGTGGCGGTGCAGACCGTGGTGCGCAACAATGCCGCGACTGGCTCGGACAAAGACGTCACCCTCAAGCTGAGCTGGCCGTCCGGCACCTCGGCCGATGATGTGCAGCCTGCAGCCACACAAACCACTGCGCAGGATGTCAACTGGGCTTGGAGACTGGCCGGTGGTTCAGCGCAGACGACCCAGGTGCGCCTGCTGCTGCCATCGTCCTCTGGCGTTGTGTCCGTGGACACAGAGCTCAAGGAAGCGGCGCTGTTGGGACAAAGCGAAACCAAGCAACTGAGCTTGGACGTGGTGGGCCTGGATGTGCTGGTGCCGCGCGTTGAAACAGCCCTGGCCAGCGCCGGCGCGGATATCCAAGCCGCCTTGGCCGCAGCCAAGACGGCGCAGCAACAAGGTGACTGGGCGCAGGTGCTCGCCGAACTGGCGAAGCTGCAAGCTGCATTGGAGGCCTCCGGCGGCACGCAAGCCAGCTTGCTCGACGTGGCGCGCTGGATGGGCGTGGCGCAAACCCAGTGGCAAGGTGGCGCGGTCGACACCCCCGCCAGCATCGTCGCCCAATCGGGTGTAGGGCAGCACACGGTGATCAACACCGCTTTCGCTGCGCCGTTGCGAGCCAAGGTGCTCGATGCTCAAGGTCAAGGCATGGCCGGAGTCAGCGTGCTGTTCAGCTTGCCCAACACCGGTGCCAGCGCACAGTTCGCGGATGGCAGCACGCAAGCCACGGCCCTGACGGATGCACAAGGCGTGGCCACCAGTCCGGCGCTCACCGCCAATGCCACTGCCGGCGCTTACCAAGCCACCGCCAGCACAGCGGGTGTGACGCCCTCGGCCAGCTTTGCCTTGACCAATAACCCCCAGGGCGGCACGGGCGCTGTGCCCGCCAGCTTGCGCATGCTGTCGGGCACGGGCCAAGTGGCCAAGATCAGCACCGCTTTTGTGGCGCCCCTGGTGGTGCAGGTGCTCGATGCACAAGGTCTGCCGGTTGCCGGTGTCTCGGTGCGCTTTGCCTTCGCCACTTCAGGGGCCAGCGCGCAGTTTGCGGGCAACCAGCAAACCGCCCAGGTGATCACCGATGCGCAAGGCCAGGCGCAGTCGCCCAGCTTCAGTGCCAATGGCACCGTGGGCGACCACCAAGCCAGTGCCAGCGTGACCGGCTTGACTGGCCAGATTCGCTTCCTGCTCAGCAACACCCAGCAAGCGCCCACGTTGGCCATCAGCCGCATGGGGGGAGCCAACCAAGCCGCGCCCATCAACACCGCCTATGGCCAAGTCTTCGCAGTCAACGTTGTGGACGGCCAAGACAAGCCCGTGGCAGGCGCGTCGGTGGTGTTCTCATTGCCCGCGTCAGGTCCATCGGCCAGTTTCGGTGGTGGTCAGGTGATCGTGGCGGTGCCCACCGATGCCGGTGGCTCGGCCATGTCGCCCAGCTTTGTCGCCAATGGCCAGGTGGGTCAGTTCCAAGCCTTTGCCTCGGTCGAGGGTGCGGCGCAACCCGTGATCTTCCCGCTGCAGAACCTGCCTGCGGGTGGCAGCCCGGGTACCCAGTTCACCGGCACCACGGCAACTGGCAGTGGCACCGTGATCGCCAACATCTCTGGCGGCGGGGCTTCTTGTGTGTTCAACCCATCGGCAACACGTTTGATGCCGCCCGATGGCGTGTGGTCTCCCCTGGAAAAATTCTTGCTCCCACACGGCTTGTTCGACTTCGAGCTCGTGGGCTGTGATGTCGGCAGTGAGGTGACCATCACCACACAGTGGCCAGACTTGCGGGGCATCACCGGCTACCTCAAATACGGACAAACGGCCGGCTCTGGTGGCAAGCCCATCTGGTACGCACCCAATAACCTGCGGATCGACCTGCTCAAGCACACGGTCACCTTCACCATCCGCGATGGCGAGTTGGGCGACGATGACTTGAGCGCCAACGGTGTCATCCGGGATCCGGGTGGTCCAGTGGTCGGTGGCGTGCAGGCGGTTCCGGGTCTGGGCACGTGGGCGCTGAGTCTGTTGGCCATGGCACTTGTGGCGCTGGGCTTGCGCAGCCGGCACGTCAGACGGGGGTGAGCGCGTCATGCAATGTGATGTGCACCTCTCTTCTGCACTGAACGCCCGGGTGACTTCGGGTTTGACTGCACTCCTGCTGGCTTGTATGAGTGGTCTTGTTTGGGCACAAGCCACGGGGGCTGCAGCAGCAGGCGTTGCGGCCTCCGGCAACGTGAACGCCGAGGACAGACAACCGCTGATTTGTGGCATGGAGGCTCCTGCGCTGCCGCTTGACGTGCCATCCGAATCCTTGGGTGATGTGCCAACAGGTGTGCCAGCGGTGAGTTACACAGCGGCTGAGCGGCAGTGTTGGTTGTCCTTGACACAGGCCAACGCGACAGCACAAGTGCAATGGGTCGATGTACGCGATCGAGGGCAAACCCAGCGTTTGTCCGCGCAAGGCGTGCCTCAAGTGCCACTGGCCAATCTGGGTGACCGTGCCTTCCTCAAAGGCTTGCCATTGGTGTTGCTGGGCAACGATGTCGACCTCAAGGTCTTGTCCGCCCAGTGCGTGGCCTTGCGCGAGTCTGGGCAATTCTTGCAGGTGCACGTCTTGTTGGGCGGTATCCGTGCCTGGGAACGATCGGGCAAGCCCGTGGTGCGCGGTGCAGGCGTGCAAATGGACACCGCCTTGGTTTCGGCCCAAGAGGCCTGGATCGGAGCTCGCAGTGGTGTCTGGCAGATCGCTGCAGTGGGCTTGGGTGAGGCGGATCTCGCTCAGCTGCCCACAGCCCCAGCGATTCGCATCGCGGGCCGGACCGCGGCTCAACCGTCGCCCATGACCCAACAGGCCGCGAGCGCGCTTTGGCAAGAAGTGGCCGCTCAGATGCAGCGCACGCCCATTGAAGCCCCCCGCCAATGGCTCATCGTGACGGCCACCGAAGTTCAGCAATCCCAACTCATGCAGGCCTGGCGCAAGGCAAGCGCTGACCCAGGCTCATCGACAGTCGACGCACTCGACGGACAACACCCAGCCACGTGGTTGGCAGGTGGCATGTCCGCTTACCTCAACGACCTCCAGCAACAGCTCGCTTTGGCACGCAATGCCGGGCGCAGCCTGCCTCGCATCTGCGGCATGTAGCATGAACTGTTCCACCTTGACATTCCCTTCGGCTCAGGTTCACGCCAGCCTGCGGCACCTCTGGCAGATTTGCTTGAGCCTGCTGGCTGTTCTCGCTCTGTGCTTGCCCGTCCATGCAGCAACCCTGGTCACCGGCGTCATCGGCAGCAACACCACCTGGTCTGCAGCCCAGTCCCCCATCGTTTTGCAAGGTGACGTGGTGCTCGATGGCAATGCCATGCTGAGCGTGGCAGCTGGGGTCGAGATCCGGATGGCGGCGCAAGCGAGCTTCACGCTCAAGAAGGGAGCCGTGCAGTTCAGCGGCACCGCGGCCAATCCCATCGTGGTCAAGTCCGAAGCTGCCAGTCCGGCGCCAGGTGACTGGGGCCAGTGGCGCTTCACAGCGGGCACCGATGCAGCACGCACCATCTTGAACAACACGCAGTTCACGCATGGCAGCGGCTTGGTGATCGAAGGGGCATCGCCGGTGCTCAACAACGTGGCCATCAACCATCACAGTGGTCCAGCCATCAGCATCGACCTGACTGCATCGCCATTGGGCACTGGGCTCAGTGCCACGGGCAACACCTTGAACGCCATTGCAGTGCCCGCAGGCACCATCCGCACCCCAGTGATCTGGGGCTTGGTGGGCATACCTTACCTGGTGCAGCATGGCTTGGTGGAAGTGGGTTCTGCGCCCATTGCATTGGAGCCGGCACGCCTGAAGCTCAGCCCCGGTGTGGTCGCACTCGTGCGCCTGAGCTTGAACAGCGCAGCCCCCAGTGGCGGCTACGCCGTGGACATGACCAGCAGCGTGCCTTCGGTGGCCAGCGTGGCTTCACGCGCCACGGTGGCACAAGGCCAGCTTGGGGCCGATGTCGAAATCCAGGCCCAGATCATTGGCAAGACTTCCATCACGGCCAGCCATGCTCAATTGGGTATGGCCGTTGCCGAAGTGGAAGTGGTGAACCTGCCCGTCATGGAAATCGTGCCCGTGGCGCCGACCATCGGTGTCAATCGGCCCTACGCCATGAGCCTGATGCTGCCGCAAGCGGCGCCCGCAGAGGGCTTGGCTGTCACGCTCAGCAATTCCGACAACCTTGTGCTGCAAGCGCCCTCCAACTTGCGCATGCCCGCCGGTAAAACCAGCCTGGACTTTGAAGTCACAGGTTTGAGCGATGGCGTAGCACGCCTGAGTGCACAAGCCGATGGCTTTGCCTCCGCGCTCAGCACGGTCACCGTACGCGCCAAAGCCCTGGTCCTCCCCAGCAGTGTCATTGTCGCGCCTGGTGCCAAGACCCCGATCCAGATCGCCTTGACCGAACCCGCGCCGGCGGGTGGATTGACCATCAACCTTCAGATGTCATCCACTTCGGTTGCCACCGTGCCCGTCTCGGTCACCGTGCCCGCCGGGCAAAGCACCGTTCGTGCCGATGTTTCTGGCGTCGCCCTGGGCACTGCACAGCTCAGTGTGTCCGCCAGTGGTTACCAAAGCAGTCAGACCACGGTCCGCGTCGATGCCATCGCCATCTCGCTGGAGGCAGATGGCAACATGACCCTGAGCATCGAGCAGACGCTCACGCGGCGTGTGGTGTTGTCCAAACCGGCCCCAGCCGGCGGGGTGACCTTGCAGGTGAGCATGGCGGATGCAGGCATTGCCAAAGTCGCACCCAGTGAAGTGCAAATCCCGGAAGGGCAAATCTATGGCCTGTCGCCCATCACGGTCACGGGTGTGGCCACGGGCAAGACGGCGTTGACGGTGTCGGCCAATGGGCTGCTGAGCAAAACTGTGGAAGTCACCGTTCAGGCCAAAGCCCAGTTCAAGTTTGTGATTGCCTACGAGAGCAGCAGCTACACCAAGGTGAGTGTGGGCAAGGGCTTGGTCACCCAAACGAACGAGCTGTATGTGCAGCGCCTGATCAATGGCGTGGCCGCTGGCGGTGCGGAGGCGGTGGCGGTGAACCTGCGCTGCGTGGCCACCAGCGTGTGCTCGGTGCCCGCGACGGTGACCATCCCCGCCAACCAGAGTTATGCCTATGTGCCCGTGACGGGTGTGGATCTGGGCAGCACGCAAATTGAAGCCACTGCTGCGGGATTTGCCGCGGGCACCGTGGAGGCGGAAACGGTCACGCCTGTGGTGAGCTTCCCCAACTTGGACAACACCCGAACGCCCGCCAGTGTGCGAGACGACTTTCGCGTGCGTCTGCAAGCACCTGGTGCGCATTACCAGCAAGTGGCCGCAACGGCTTTGACCGTGAACCTCTCCTTGAGTGACCAGAACCCTGCTGGGGTGGTCACGGGCATCTACACGGCCAGCACAGGGGGCTCGTTGATCACGCAGGCGGTGATTGCGGCGAACGCCTACCAGAGCAGTGCTTTGTATGTGGCTCAACCCAGCCAGGCCGGTACTTACCAGGTGGCGGTGGACATTCCCAACATCGTCAGTACCAAATCGGCGGTGCAGACCGTGTCCTCGGCGGCGCAGGCATTCAAGTTTGTGATTGCCTACGAGAGCAGCAGCTACACCAAGGTGAGTGTGGGCAAGGGCTTGGTCACCCAAACGAACGAGCTGTATGTGCAGCGCCTGATCAATGGCGTGGCCGCTGGCGGTGCGGAGGCGGTGGCGGTGAACCTGCGCTGCGTGGCCACCAGCGTGTGCTCGGTGCCCGCGACGGTGACCATCCCCGCCAACCAGAGTTATGCCTATGTGCCCGTGACGGGTGTGGATCTGGGCAGCACGCAAATTGAAGCCACTGCTGCGGGATTTGCCGCGGGCACCGTGGAGGCGGAAACGGTCACGCCTGTGGTGAGCTTCCCCAACTTGGACAACACCCGAACGCCCGCCAGTGTGCGAGACGACTTTCGCGTGCGTCTGCAAGCACCTGGTGCGCATTACCAGCAAGTGGCCGCAACGGCTTTGACCGTGAACCTCTCCTTGAGTGACCAGAACCCTGCTGGGGTGGTCACGGGCATCTACACGGCCAGCACAGGGGGCTCGTTGATCACGCAGGCGGTGATTGCGGCGAACGCCTACCAGAGCAGTGCTTTGTATGTGGCTCAACCCAGCCAGGCCGGTACTTACCAGGTGGCGGTGGACATTCCCAACATCGTCAGTACCAAATCGGCGGTGCAGACCGTGTCCTCGGCGGCGCAGGCATTCAAGTTTGTGATTGCCTACGAGAGCAGCAGCTACACCAAGGTGAGTGTGGGCAAGGGCTTGGTCACCCAAACGAACGAGCTGTATGTGCAGCGCCTGATCAATGGCGTGGCCGCTGGCGGTGCGGAGGCGGTGGCGGTGAACCTGCGCTGCGTGGCCACCAGCGTGTGCTCGGTGCCCGCGACGGTGACCATCCCCGCCAACCAGAGTTATGCCTATGTGCCCGTGACGGGTGTGGATCTGGGCAGCACGCAAATTGAAGCCACTGCTGCGGGATTTGCCGCGGGCACCGTGGAGGCGGAAACGGTCACGCCTGTGGTGAGCTTCCCCAACTTGGACAACACCCGAACGCCCGCCAGTGTGCGAGACGACTTTCGCGTGCGTCTGCAAGCACCTGGTGCGCATTACCAGCAAGTGGCCGCAACGGCTTTGACCGTGAACCTCTCCTTGAGTGACCAGAACCCTGCTGGGGTGGTCACGGGCATCTACACGGCCAGCACAGGGGGCTCGTTGATCACGCAGGCGGTGATTGCGGCGAACGCCTACCAGAGCAGTGCTTTGTATGTGGCTCAACCCAGCCAGGCCGGTACTTACCAGGTGGCGGTGGACATTCCCAACATCGTCAGTACCAAATCGGCGGTGCAGACCGTGTCCTCGGCGGCGCAGGCATTCAAGTTTGTGATTGCCTACGAGAGCAGCAGCTACACCAAGGTGAGTGTGGGCAAGGGCTTGGTCACCCAAACGAACGAGCTGTATGTGCAGCGCCTGATCAATGGCGTGGCCGCTGGCGGTGCGGAGGCGGTGGCGGTGAACCTGCGCTGCGTGGCCACCAGCGTGTGCTCGGTGCCCGCGACGGTGACCATCCCCGCCAACCAGAGTTATGCCTATGTGCCCGTGACGGGCGTGGATCTGGGCAGCACGCAAATTGAAGCCACGGCGGCAGGATTTGCGGCCGGCACCGTCAACGTTGAAACCGTCACGCCCCAGTTGACCTTCTACAACACCCCGCCTGCATCGTTGGCTGTAGGAGGTAGCGTCTCGTTACGAGCGGGTGTGAGCGTTCCTGGGGGGCACTATGCCCCAGTGTCTGCCTCCGCCTTGTCAGTGACTGCCACCAGCTCTGTCCCTTCGGTGGCGACCATGACCTCACCGATCAGCTGGCCTGTCAATCAGTCTTATTCAGGCGTGGCCACGCTCACAGGTGTCGCCGTGGGCAGCACCCAGATCACGCTCAGTGCACCGGGCTTCACGCCGGTGACCAGCTCCGCCATCACCGTGAACCCCTGAAGGAGGCGGACATGCACACACCATCCAAATCCGGGTTCATGTCGCTGTCTCCGCTGCACACCCCTCAGCGCTCATGGCGCGCGCTCATGCGTCAAGGCCTGCTCAACCTCTTGCTCGTCTTGACCGGCTTGGGCTTGTTGGGGGCAGGTGTCGCCTGGGCAGACGGCAGCCTCAAGATCAACGATGGCGTCATCGTCAAGTTTGGCAGCGACGCCGGCATGCAAGTGCGCAGCAGCTTGAACACGGGTGCCCGGGTCAGTTTCACCAGCCAAAACGATGACGCCACGGGCGGACAAACCAACCCCACCGCAGCCACAGCGGCCGCAGGTGACTGGTGGGGCCTCTTCATCGCCCCTCAGACCAACCCGTCAGCCATCGCCATCAACGGCCTGAGCATGCGCTTTGGTGGGGGGCAAATGGATCTGCCCAGGCACCTGCAGGGTGGTGCAGTCCTCAACCTTGTAGGCGGTGCTTATCAATTCACTGGCTTGAGCCTCTCGCACAACGTGGCAGGCATCCGTGTGATCGGGGCTGGCAGCCCCAGCTTCAAAAACATGCAGCTCAACGACAACCGCGTTGGTCTGCTTGCCGAGCAAACCGCCACACCGCGCATCGAGGCTTCCGACATCTCCGATAACGCCGATTACGGTGTGCAAAACCTCAACCCCAACACGCCCGTGGTTGCTCAAGGCAACTGGTGGGGCCATGCCTCGGGCCCACGCGACACGGCCAATCCGGCCGGGCAGGGCAATCGCGTGAGTGCAGGGGTGGATTACGGCAGCTTCTTGACCAGCCTGCCCGTGTTCAACCAGGGTCCTGCGATCGATGTCAACTTTGCCGGTCAACCCTTGGTCGCCAACGCCACCCTCACCGAGGCAGGACAGTTGAGCGTCACGGCCCAAAGTGCGGCCAAGGTGGCTCGCCTGCAAATGAGCGTCGATGGTGTCTCCATCTTCGACCAGGCTTACAGCAACCAAACCCAGGTCACGGCCACACAGTTCATCGACTTCGCCCAATTGACCAATGGCAGCCACCGCTTAGTGATTCTGGCAACTGACGCCGCAGGGGTGGCCACCACGGTGGATTTGCCCTTCACCTTGGCGCTCAGTGCACCCAAGCCCCCCGTGCTCACCACGCCAGCCAACAACAGCACGGTGGCAAGCACCCAAATCAATGTAGGCGGCACAGCGGAGCCCGGCGCCAAAATACAAATCTTTGTTGATGGCACAGCCGCCGGCGCACCCGTCACTGCCAGTGCATCCGGCAGCTTCGGCACCGGCGTTACCTTGCCCGCTTCAGAAGGTAACCACCGCATCAACGCGACAGCCAGCACCGTGCGTGGCACCAGCGGTGACTCCAACCCGCTGATCGTGAACCTCAAGCTCAGCGTGCCCACCGTGGTCTTCGTCAGCCCGGCGGCCAATGCCAGCCTGAGCACCAACCCCGTGGTGGAAGTCAGCGTGCTCGACGCCGCAGGCGTGGCCAAGGTCGAGCTGTATGCAGGCAGCCAACCCATCGCCACCCGCACCGAAGCACCCTGGAGTGGCACTTGGGACATCGGTGGGGTGGCTGACGGCAGCTACATCTTGAAGGCTGTAGCCACCAACAGGGCGGGCAAATCGGCCGAAGTCACTCGCAGCGTGCAGGTGCAAAAGACCATCATCCCCACGGTGCCCGAGGCCCCGTATGTGGCGCGCGCTGTCACCATCAACCCAGGCCTGTCCTGGGGCAACACGCCCGTCCAGATCAACGGCGAAATCGTCACCAACGATGCCGCTGCGCAGCTTGTGCCCAATGCCAGCATGCGCCTGATCCTCAAAGTCCAAGGCTTTGAGCGCAAGATCAGCCTCGTGGGCGATGCGCAAGGCAAGTTCGCCTACACCTTCTCACCCAGTGCAACGGACGCGGGCACTTACGAAGTGCACATCGTCCAT
Organism: Comamonas serinivorans; assembly: GCF_002158865.1. Lineage (NCBI taxonomy): Bacteria > Pseudomonadati > Pseudomonadota > Betaproteobacteria > Burkholderiales > Comamonadaceae > Comamonas > Comamonas serinivorans. The sequence goes on from NZ_CP021455.1 coordinate 915,998, forward strand.
CCCTCGGACACAGCCTATGCCCAGCGCGCTGCGGTGGGTAGCTTCACCATCAACCGCCTCACAGCTGAGTACAGCCAGTACAAGCTCAACGCCATCCGCACTGTGGCAAGCCCAGCGGTTGTCAACGTGCGCGCCAGTGCCGGCACAGGGGCCACAGGTGTGCACTGGAAGGCCTTGCCCGCAGATCAACCCTCCGGCAGCTTGCCGCCTGGCATCACCTTGGACTTGGGTGCACCGGTGGACATCACCGCCGGAACGGCCGTGCCCACCACCATCAAACTCACTGGCAGTGCCAGTGCGGGCCTGACAGGCACCATCATCTTGAAGCTCTTCGCCAACGAAAGTGGCAGTGAGCCGCGCGCTGAACTGCGCCTGGACTACCAGCTCTATGACGCCCGCCCTGGCCTGGTGCCTGAACCCACAGCGCTTGAGTTGGGGGTGCAACAAGGCCAGCAAGTCAGCGGCAAGATCACCCTGACCAACAAAGGCTACACCGCTGCGCTCAACACCAAGGCCCAGCTCCTGGCCCGCGGGGGTGGCGCAGCCCCCGCCTGGGTGCGCCTGGCCAGCAGCAGCGACATCGGTGACATCGACATCGGTGGCACCACGGCTGTGCAGATCAACGCCAGTCCGGATGCCAGCGTGGCCGACGGCTACGTCCAGCTTGAGTTGCGCATCAGTGCAGACAACGACCCCGGGGGGATCGTCCCCGTCACCATCGCTGTGTCGCAAGCCGGGCAGGGTGGACTTCGCCTCAAGCTGGTGGACATCTACACCAACACCCTCGATGCGCAAGGCCAACCCATTGAAGGCTTGGCGGGTGCGCGCATCACCTTGCAAAACGAAGCGCTCACGGGTGACATCCGCACCGCCACCAGCGATGCCAGCGGTGTGGCCGAGTTCACCAACATCCCGCCGGGCAACTACCGCTGGCGTGCCAGCGCCGCCAACCACATGGACGCATCGGGTCGCATCACCGTGTATGCAGGCCTCACCGCAAGCGACCGTGTCTTCATGGACTATCAGCTCGTCAGCATCGAGTTTAGCGTGACCGAGACCACCATCCAGGACGTCTATGACATCGTGCTCGAAGCCACCTTCCAGACCCAGGTGCCTGCGCCTGTGGTCTTGATGGAGCCCATGAGCATCAACTTGCCCTCCATGCAAGCAGGGGAGGAGTTCACGGGCGAGCTCACCTTGTCCAACTACGGTCTCGTGCGGGCAGACAACCTCAAGTTCGCCTTGCCCACCAGCGATGCCAATTTCCGGTACGAGTTCTTTGGTGAATTCCCCAAACAGCTCGCCGCCAAGTCGCGGGTCGTCATCCCCTATCGCATCACGGCGCTGCAGGCTGTCAAGAACGGCGTACAGCTCAACCTCGAGCCGGCGCGCCAACTCGAAAAGTTGCTTGGCACAAGCTATCAGCCCAGTCCACAAATTCAGAACGCCGTGCGCCAGTTTCTGCAGCGGGGGGCAGTTGAAGGCATGAGCCAAGACGGCGCCAGTGCTGTGGTGTTGCAAGCCGCTGCGAAGGCTGCCAGCTGCTCAAGCTACCACACGCAAAGCTGCGTGGCTTATGAATACGACTGCGCTGCTGGCGATACCCGGGGCGGCAGTGCGTGCTCAAGCTTCAGCCGCGTGACAGGAGCAACCTGCGGGACCAGTGGGCCAGGTTCCATCTCAACGCCCCAGTGCCCTTGGGGCTCATGCGGTAACGGTGGGGGATGGGGTGGTAGCGGTGGAGGAAGCGGGGCCCCTGTCGCCCTGGTGCCCTACTGCATCCCTGATTGCCCGGACTGCAGCGCCGGCACTGGCCCTGGCGGAGGAGGCGGAGGAGGCGGAGGAGGCGGAGGAGGCGGAGGAGGCGGCGGCTCTGGCCCCAGCTTTGGCTCCAGCTCCTAACGTGATCGGAACATAGATTGAGGAAGAAAAAGATGAGTGTTCACAACAAAAAAGATCTGTTCAGTCTGCTCATGGGCGCCATGCTGGCGTGCGGCCTGCTCAGCCAAGAAGCATTGGCGCAAAGCGCCACGCGTCAGATCAGCCTGCCCAACCAGGACTACACCGAGAGCACGCAAGACCTGGTGGTCAAAGTCATGGGGGGCTACGTCAACATCAACCGCACCTGGACCTACGGCAAGTGGTACCTCAACGACGCCTGGGCCGATTTGGTACTGGTACCCGACCCCATGGGCGGTGTCTTGGCCGTGGGCCGTGCCGACCGCGTCTACAGCAAAGCCAGCGGCGTGGGCGGCTCCGTCTACACCTTTGACGAAAACAACTTCATCAAAGCCACCGGCGCTGGCTGGCAGTGGTACGACCGCGCGGGTAACACCATCGACTACAACGCCAGCGGCAAGATGCTCGGCTACGCCGACCGCAACGGCGTCAAAGTCACCATGGTGCGCGATGCCAATGGGCGGCTGGTGGGCATCAAGGATCACTTTGACCGCCAAGTGATCACCATCGAGAACGACGCTGCGGGCTTCCCCAAAAAGGTCAGCGACTACAGTGGTCGCAGTGTGCAGTACGAGTGGCAAAGCCAGGTCGACGTGCGCGGTGGTGGCCTCAAAGGCCTGCTCACCAAAGTGACCGACGTGCGCGGCAACCCCTGGACCTACACCTACACCAACGGCTACATCGAAACCCGCACCGACCCCGAAGGCGGTCAAATCAAGCTCACCTACATGAGCTTCCCCAACGATAACGCTGGCATGACCGGTACCTTGGCCACTGCGGGCTCATCCCGCGGCAGTGAAGGCTCCAGCAAAGACACGGGAGTGAGCGCAGGCTCAGGCGCAATTCCTAGCGTCGGCACCACCAAAGTCACTCAGCCCAAAACTGCACGCGTGGCCAGCTTCAAAGACGAAGTTGGCAGCACCACCAACTATCGCATTGACTACAACCGCGTCAAGCGTGAGTACATGGTCAGCATGCAGCTACCGGGCGGGGCTAACCAAGTCATCCGCTACGACAGTGGTGGGCGAATCCTGCAGAACACGTTGGGTGAGCTGGACCTCACCATCGACAAGATCGACGCCAACACCGAGCGATCTAAAGACGCCCGGGGCCTGATCACCACCACCGTTTACAACGCAGCGCGCCTGCCGCTCAAAGTCATCTACCCGGACGGGGCCAGTGAGACCACCACCTACGATCCCATCTTCAACCAGAAGACCAGCTTCACCAACGCACTGGGCGTGCTCAGCACCTGGGCCTACGACGGCAAAGGCAACATCACCGAATGGGTCGAGGCCAAAGGCCTGCCCGAGCAAAGAACCACGCTCTACACCTATGACCAATGGGGCAACCTGCTCAGCAAAACCCGTGGGGCGGGCGATGGCAAGCAGGCCGATGCCATTACCGAGGCCTTCGAATACGACAACGCAGGCAACCTCACCAAAGTCACAAATGGCTTGGGGCACAGCACCCGCGCTACTTACAACGCCCGAGGTCTGCCGCTCACCCTCACCAACCCCCTGGGGCACGTCACCACCCGCACCTACGATGCCCAGGGTAACCTGCTCAGCAGTGCCAATGCGCTGAACCAAACCATCACCAGCGCCTACGACGGCATGGGGCGCAGAACACGCGCCACCAGCGCTGCCGGTCGCATTCAAACCACCACCTACGACAAAGCTGGGCGCGTCACCGAAACCCTGGCCCCTGGCCAAAGCGCAGGGCAGGGCACTCGTATTCAGTACGACGCCGCTGGCCGTCCCACCCAAACCACCAGTCCCGGCGGCCTCAAAAGCACCAGCGAATACGACACCCAAGGACGCTTGGTCAAAACCACCGACCCAGCAGGCAACGCCAGCACTTACGAATACGGTGCCAAAGGCACCGCCTTGGCGGGCCTGTTCACCGCCGTCAACTACCCGACCTACAAGGAAACGAATGGTTACGACCAGCGTGGGCGCCAAACCGTCATCAACCGCCAGCTTGGTGCCACCACCCTGACCCAACACCAAGCTTTTGATGCCGCAGGCCAGCGCATCAGCAGCAGCGACCCTGCTGGCAAAACCACCCTCAGCCAATACGACGGCCTGGGCCGTCTGACCCAAACCACCGACCCTGTTGGTGGCCAAACTCAACAAAGCTGGGACGCCCAAGACAAGCTCAGCGCCCTCACCGACGCCAAAGGCAACCGCCACGCCTTCGCCTATGACAAAGCTGGGCTCCTCACCCAAGAAACCCGCCCCCTAGGCGGTGCCATTCGCTATAGCCACGACGCCGCAGGCCAACTCATCCTCAGAACCGATGCTGGGGGCAACACCCGTGCCTACAGCTACAACGCGGCTGGGCGCATGACCGCAGAGGTGCACAAGCTGAACGGCACCACAGACCAAAGCATCACCTACACCCATGATGCCGATGGCCAACTCACCGCCTACGAGCAAAAGGATGGAGCAGGTCAACTCATCAGCGCAGCCACCTACACCCAAGACGCCCAAGGCCGCACAGCGGCCAGCAGCATCCAATACGGCAAGACCGATGGCAGCGGCACCCTCGGCTTCCAAATCGGCCAAAGCTTCAATCCAGACGGCCAACTGCTAAGCCACACCTACCCAGGCGGCAGCACTCAGAGCTACAGCTACAACAAGGGCCAACTCAGCCAAGTCACCCTGCCCAACGGCAGCGCCATGACCTATGGCAACTACCAATGGATGGTTCCCGGCCAGATCAGCACCCCTGGGGCCACCAAAACCATCAGCTACGACGTGCTGCAACGCCCCACCAGCATCCACGTCAAGAACCAGGCTGGCCAAACTCTGGCCTCTCGGCTCTACCAGTACGATCAAGCTGGCAACATCACCCAAATCGATACCGACCTGGGCAAGACCAGCTATGGCTATGACCAGCTCGACCGTCTCACCGAGGCCAGCCCAGATACTGCCTTGCAAGCCATGAACCTGCCCCAGGAAAGCTACAACTACGACGCCGTGGGCAACCGCATCGCAAGCAGCCACCAAGCGGGCACCTGGGTCTACAACGCAGACAACCAACTCACCCAGTACCCCAAGACCACGCCCTTTAGCACTTTGACAGCCCTAGATACTCGGGTCGCCTACACCGCCCAAGGCCACACCCATAAAGAAACCAACAGCCAGACAACCCAAACCTACGGCTACAACGCAGCCGAGCGCCTGACCCAATACACCAACACCCCCCAAGGCCAGGCCACACCCAGCGTGCAAGCCGCCTACCGTTATGACCCCTTTGGCAGACGCATTGCCAAGCGCGTCACCGAAGGCAGCACAACCACAAACACCTACTTTATCTATAGCGAACAAGGCCTGATGGCCGAGGCCAATGAGCAAGGGCAGATGACCAGCGCCTATGGCTTCAACCCCAAAGCAGCCCAACAAGGCCTGTGGAGCACAGACCCCATTTGGCAAGCCAAAGTGCAGGGCGGCAGCTTGACGGATGCACAAACCCAGTTTCATCATTTGCACACCGATCACCTGGGCACGCCCATGCTGTCCACCGACAAAGACGGCAAGACCAGCTGGAAGGCGGTGTCAGAGGCGTTTGGGGCGGCAGGTGTGTTGCAAAACCAGAGTGCCATTACGATGAACCTGAGGTTCCCGGGCCAGTACTGGGATGAGGAGTCGCAGAGCCATTACAACTTCTTCAGGGATTACAGGCCGGGTGTGGGGCGGTACATCCAATCTGATCCGATTGGTTTGAGTGATGGGGTGAATATTTACAATTACGCTCACCTGAATCCAATTTTTTATTTTGATATGAATGGTCTTCAGGCGGGTGGCTGGGGGCCGACTGGTGGCCCCCCAACAGGACGAGTAAATACTATATATTGCGTCAATGAAATTCTTGAGTTGTATATTGTTCCTGTAAGTCGAGGAGGAGAATGTCCAGCGATTGAGACCTGTTTGCGTGTTCATGAAGATACTCATCGAAAAGATGCCATCCGCTTCGATTCAAAAATATGTAAAGGACTTAATAATGTCGCCATAGGTTACTATGGTGAAAATGGGAAAAGTGTCAAGACATCGAGCTTCATTAAAGATGCTGAAATTAGAGCACTGGAGAATCAAATTTTCTGTTTGGAGTCATTTAGATCTAGTCTGATGTGTCGCGAGGAATGGTGTTTGGGTTGGATTAATTTTGAAATTATTTCCAGAAGCAATCAATTGGTTATGGTTCTTTCTGGATCGTATTGGGATTAAAATGAATATAAAAATAATGATCACCGCATTGTTACTCCTCTCGCCTGGAATTTCGTTTTCAGAGGAGTGTCCGATAGATGTGGTTGTTGTTCAAAAGAGCTTTTTGATTGAGTTCAAAATGGCAAATAATCAAGATATAAGTTATGAAATTCAATATGATAAACTCCCGTGGGTTGCCACGGTGGGTGGTGTTGAATTTGAGTTGTTCCATGGGGAGAGAAAAATTATAATCCCAAAACCCACTGGTATGAATTCGGAAAAAATTCGAATCGGTCCGAGATCATCGATATCTTCTGATGTGGACATTAAATTTTTGAGATTTTTTTATAGAGGATTAAATCCAAAGGAAATATCTCTTCGATGGCGTTATGATATTCCGGGCGGAGGCATGACTGAGTCTTGTCGGCGAAGGGGGGGGGACTTGGCAGTTCCTTGAATATTGGAAACTGCCGGCATTGCTCGACAGCCTCGCCTAAGGAACCTCTGCATAAAACGACTTCTGACGTGGCAGCCCACCGGCTATCCAACCGGCCATCCGCCGCTGGCACCAAAAATCAACGGCTTACATGAGAAGGGCCATCCGCGACACTGATGCTGAATCGCTCGTAACAGATCGTCCTTGATTTATGCAGAGGTTCCCTAAGAAAGGTCTGCACAAAGCGCTTTGAAGCGCGGTAGATGCATGTGAAGTTGCTGGTTGAGCAATTGCCGCAGCGATACAGCCAGCCTCGATCTGCCAGAGATCGCGCAACGAGGCCGTTCTGGCGCTGTTGCGCACGCACTCATCCCGCCGCAGTGATCAGTTTGCGACGCACCAGCCACAGGTTCGCCAGCGCGAACAACGTGTGCAGCTGCGCCGTGTTCTTGGCCAAGCCCCGGTAGCGCACCTTCACATGGCCAAACTGGCGCTTGAGCACCCGAAACGGATGCTCCACCTTCGCCCGGATGCTGGCCTTGATCTTCTCGATCTGATGACTGAGCTGGTCCACCTCGTCAGCCAGGTTCAGCGCCCGGCGTTTGCCCGGATGCATGGCAATGTGCCAGCGCACCGTGCTCTTGGCAAGGCGTTGGCCTCGATCACGTCGTTGACGTTGCCTGTCGTGCCCCGCACCGTGTGCACCAGGCCCGACTCAGCGTCCACGCCGATGTGCGCCTTCATGCCGAAGTACCACTGCTGGCCCTTCTTGCTCTGGTGCATCGCGGGGGAGCCATCTTCCTAGAAATCAATGTCTCGGAGAAACCGAGCAGGTCAGGTTGAGCTCAGCGCAGCATTGGGCCGCCCAGTGGGTGACTTGTGGACCTGGCGCAATGGGTATGCCTTGTGCACCGCGGAGGGACTTGGCCTCATCGCTGATCAGGCAAGTACTGGCGCATGGACTACTGCCATGCAGGCAAGCGCAAATGTACCGTCAATATTGCGAGCTGATATGAGCCTATTTGAACCCGGCTGAACCTTTCTTGTGTCGCAAGCTATTGATTTTCAAATATTTTTGAGCTTATCTGAGCCTGATTGGATCACCAATCTGGTGCCCAGGCGGAACGTGTCGGCGCGCTCCTCGAACGAGGCCTCCAGCGCCAGCGCGATGTCAGAGGTGTTCTTGCCTGCGGCGTATTGGTACTGCGTGAAGGCCGACCGGACCAAGGCTTCGGGGTGGTGCCCGGGACGGGAATCGAACCCGTACAGCTGGAAAGCTGGCAAATTTTAAGTCTGCTGCGTCTACCAATTCCGCCACCCGGGCACAGGGCAAGTGTATCGCGCGGCGTGTGTAATTCGTGCGTAACCCGCAACGCAAAGGACTACAATTAAAAGCGATCCAGTCACAAGTGATAGCAAAAAACACATTAAAAACAACGCGTTGTGTTGCGTCTGAGTGTGCTGCGTTGCGCGGGTGGTTGACTTAAAATCCGTCGCTTCCTGAAAAGGTGCATGCCGGTTCGATTCCGGCCCGAGGCACCAATGCTGCATTCTGTGCTGCGCATTTCGTAGCAAAACCTCGCCAGGTTGCTCCACAGTAGTTCGCCCCACTTCGAAACAGGGTTCAACCGTCGAGCAGCCCGCAAAAAGCCACCGCCAAGGTGGCTTTTTTGTCGGCTGGCTGGCCTATGGCAAGGCCGGTGTTGGAACGACTGGGCAGTCCGATCGCTGCGTCTTGGCTGAATGCCAATGAAAGCGCATGGGGCTGCAATGCTTCACTCAGGCGATCCTTGTCAGGGTTTGGCGGCCTTCGCGTCTCTGGATGCGCCGATTCGTCCTGGTCGCGGGCGACCCGCGTGAGCTGGTTGGCTACGGTGCGTGAGGCATAGAGCTGGCCCCGCCAAGGTGACAGCCGTCAACGCCCTTTGAACACCGCAGGGCGCTTGTCCAGAAAGGCCTGCCGGGCTTCGGTCGCGTCGTCGGTGGCCCGGGCGGCGCGCTGGAACTCCTGCTCCAGCAGCAGCTGATCGCGCAAGCTGTTGTCCAGACCCTGCCGCATCAGGCGTTTGGTCAGCGACAGGGCCTGGGTGGCGCGGCTGGCCAAACGCTGTGCCAGGGCACGCGCTTCGGTCATCAGTTCGGCATCGGGCACGCACTTCAAGATCAGGCCCCATTCCGCCGCCTCTCGGGCCGACAGGCGATCGCCGAGCATGGCCAGGGCGTTGGCGCGCGATCGGCTCAGGCTGCGCGGCAGCACCCAGCTCGCGCCCATGTCCGGGACCAGCCCGATGTTGGAAAACGATTGCTGAAAGTAGGCGGACTCGGCCGCCAGCACCATGTCGCCCGCCAGCGCCAGGCTGGAGCCCCCGCCTGCAGCCGGACCGTTCACGGCGGTGATCAGGGGCAGGGGAAACTCGCTGACCATCTGCAGCGTGGGGTTGAAGTGGTCGCGCATGCCGCCGTCGATGTCGCCCGTGGTGGCGCGCGAGGCACTGAGGTCGGCTCCGGCGCAGAAGCCGCGTCCGGCGCCGGTCAACACCACCGCACGCGTGCGTCCGTTGTCCAGCGCGTGGCGCAAACCCGCTTGCAGATCCGCCATCAGGCCGATGTTCAGGGCGTTCAGCCGTTCGGGCCGGTGAAGCGTGATGAGGGCCACGCCGTCGTCTTGCTCGTAGCGGATGTGGTCGAAGCTGGGGTGGTCCATGTGGGTGTGTCCTGTGGATGAATGGCGTTGAGGGGTATATGCCATGTTTCGATTGAATGCCAATCGGTATGGCTGCATACTGCTTCACTGCTTCACTGCTTCACTGCTTCACTGCTTCACTGCTTCACTGCTTCACTGCTTCACTGCTTCACTGCTTCACTGCTTCACTGCTTCCGGGTGAACGGTGGTCACGCCGAGCCTGATGCCGACGCCACCCGGGCGATTCACACCGCGGGCGCCAGAAAACTGGGTGCCAGGCCGGACAGCTGCTGCGCTGCCGCGCTCAAGGCGGGCAGCACCTCTTTTTCGGCTCGCGCCTGGTCGAACTCGGCCACCAGCAGGTTGGCGCTCAGCGCGGCGACCACGTGCCGGTGTTCATCGTGGATGGGCACGGACAGGCCGCAGACCTGCAGGTCGAACTCGCCCGCGACCCAGGCGTGGCCCGTGCGCTGCACCGCCTCCAGCTGCTGCGTCAGGGCCGCGCGGTCGGTCAGCGTCAGCGGGGTGAGGGCGCGCAGGTCGGCCTGCGCAAAGTAGGCGTCGCGGAACGCCGGGCTCTGGTGGGCCAGCAGCACGCGACCCGGCGAGGTGGCGTGGATGGGCAGGTGGCTGCCCATGCCCAGCCGAGGCGACATCACCTTGGCCGACGGGATGCGCAGCACGTACACGACCTCGTGGCCCTGCAGCACCGCCAGCGCGCAGGACTCGCGCAACTGCAGGCAGACGGTTTCCAGCACGCGCTGGGCGTGCCCCCAGAACGGCAGCGAGGTCAGGTAGGTCATGCCCAGGCTCAGCACCTTGGGCGTGAGCCGCAGCCCCTTGTCCGGCGTGATGGCGGCGTAGCCGAGTTCGCACAGCGTCAAGGCGATGCGGCGCACCACGGTGCGCGGCAGGCCCGTGGCCACGGCCACCGAGGCCACGGTGTGGGGCCCGCTGTGGCCCATGGCCTCGATGACGCGCAAGCCGCGCGCAAATGAGCGAACGAAGCCGTCGCTTTCCGGTGTGGCCATCTGCTTCCAATCTGATGAGGTATCTGCCGATTTGCGTCTGCCATGTGGCCTATTCAGCACCATACCGCTGGAAATCGGTGCCGCTGAAGGGCCACATGCCCCCCAAGGCGGGGGATGGCGTCGCGCGTCATGGCCGCAAGTTTAGCGTTGACATGGGCCATTTTTCGGGCTCAAATAACCGCTAGGCGTATTTATATGTCCGCTAAGCGGACGATACAAGCCCAAAAAAGCGACCCTCGAGGTCGATCAGGAGACGACATGTTGAAAACTTTGGGGATGGCCGCGGCCGCGCTGTGGCTGTCGACGGCCAGCTGGGCCCAGCCGGTGTTTCAGGCCACCAAGCCGCTGCACATCGTGGCGCCCAGTTCGCCCGGCGGCATCCTCGACCAGACCAGTCGCCTGGTCGCCAAATCGCTGTCGCAGGTGGTCAAGCAGCCCGTCATCGTCGACAACCACCCCGGCGCCGGTGGCACTCTGGGCATTCAGGCCATGCTGCGCGCCGAGCCCGACGGCCACACCCTGGTGATGGGCAGCCTGGGGCCCAACGCGGCCAACTACACGCTGCAGGCCAGCCTGCCCTACAAGCCGGACGACCTCGCCGGCGTCATCCACGTGCTGGCCATGCCCAACGTGGTGGTGGTCAACCCCAAACTGCCGGTCAAGAACGTGGCCGAGCTGAAGGCCTACGCGGCCAGCAACCCCAAGGGCGTGTCCATGGCCGTGTCGACCAGTGGCTCGTCGGGCCACCTGGCCGGCGCCATGCTGAACCAGCGCGCGGGCATCGCCGCCGTCGAGGTGGTCTACAAAGGCGCCGCGCCGGCGCTGCAGGACTTGATGGCGGGCCAGGTGGACTACATGGTGGACAACCTCATCACGGCGCTGCCGTTGATCCGCTCGGGCAAGCTGCGCGCCATCGCCGTGACGCCGCGCGAGCGCAGCCCCGAGCTGCCCGACACCCCCACGCTGATGGAGCTGGGCTACCCCGATTTCGACGTCTCGGTCTGGCTCGGCCTGTTCGTGTCGGCCAAGACGCCGCCGGCCACGGTGCAGGCCCTCAACGCCGCACTGAACCAGGCTTTCAAAGACCCCGATGTGCAGAAAACCGTGGCCACGCAGGGCGGCAAGGTGATCGGCGGCTCCACCCAGACCTTCGATGCCTTCGTGCGCGCCGAGCGGGCACGCTGGGCCCAGATCATCAAGGCCGGCAACATCCAGGTGCAGTGACGCCAGAGTATTCCATCAAGGGGTATCAGCCGGTTTGCGATTCACAACAAACGGCATGGCATGGATACCCATTCAGGCATTGATCAGGAGACGAGCATGAGCACAGACCAACCCATGGCGGGCAAGGTCGTCGTTGTCACGGGCGCCGGCAACGGCATTGGCCGCGCCACTGCGCTGCTGCTGGGCAGCCAGGGGGCCCAGGTGGTGGTCAACGACCTGGGCGCCAGCGGCAGCGGCGAGGGCGCCAACGCCGGCCCCGCGCAGCAGGTGGCGGGTGAGATCCGCGCCGCCGGCGGCACGGCTGTGGCCAACACCGACAGCGTGGCCACGCCCGAGGGCGCGAACGCCATCATCCAGACGGCCATCACCCAGTTCGGCCGCCTCGACGGCGTGGTGAACAACGCCGGCATCCTGCGCGACCGCATCTTCCACAAGATGAACCGCGAGGAATGGCAGGCCGTGATCGACGTGCACCTGAGCGGCAGCTACTTCGTCAGCCGCGCGGCCGCGCCATATTTCAAGGACCAGGAGCGCGGCGCCTACGTGCACATGACCTCCACCTCGGGCCTGATCGGCAACTTCGGCCAAGCCAACTACGCGGCGGCCAAGCTCGGCATCGCGGCGCTGTCCAAGTCCATCGCGCTGGACATGGCGCGCTTTCAGGTGCGCTCGAACTGCATCGCGCCGTTTGCCTGGAGCCGCCTGATCGGCACGCTGCCCAGCGAGACCGAGGCTGAGAAGCAGCGCCTGGCGCGCATGCAGTCCATGAAGCCCGAGCAGGTGGCCGCGGTGGCGGCGTTCCTGCTGAGCGACGCCGCCAGCGACGTGAGCGGCCAGATCCTGGCGGTGCGCGGCAACGAGATCCTGGTGATGAGCCAGCCGCGCCCCGTGGCCTCCATCCACAGCGCCACGGGCTGGGACAGCGAGTCGCTGGCCGAGCGCGCCATGCCCGCGCTCAAACGTGCCTTCACGCCGCTGGAGCGCTCGCCCGAAGTCTTCAACTGGGACCCCGTTTAACCCTGACGCGACTCCCTGCGGGCCCCGCCCAAGCTGTACCCCGCGCCCGCTCGGCCTGGCGAACACGCGCCCAGGCACAAGGGGCACACCCTTGACCGGGCACCGGGGGCGCTCATTGCTGAAAGACACCACGCATGGCCATCGACTACCGCCACCTGACCAACTGGGTCATCCCCGACCAGCGCGACCGCTACGACGAGAACGACTGCATGCGCTACGCGCTGAGCTTGGGGCTAGGCGCCGATCCGCTGGACGAGGCCGACCTGCGCTACGTGTGCGAGGACGCGCCGGGCGGCCTGCGCGTCATGCCCACGCTGCTGGCCTGCGTGGGCGCGCCGGGCGCCTGGGCCACGGACCCCGGCACGGGCATCAACTGGATGCAGATCCTGCACGGCGAGCACCGCATGCGCTTTTACGCGCCGCTGGCGCCGCAGGCCGAGGTGTTGAGCCAGACGCGTGTGAGCCGCGTGGTGGACAAGGGCGCCGGCAAGGGCGCGCTGGTCGTCACCGAGCGCCGCAGCAGCGACGCCGCCACGGGCCAGCTGCTGGCCACGGTGGAGCACGTCTCGTTCTGCCGCGCCGATGGCGGCTTTGCCACGCCCGAGCAACCGGGCGACGCCGCCCCTGAGGCCTTGCCCGCCATGCCCGATCGCGCCCCCCAGGCCGAGCTGGCCCTGCCCACGCTGCCCAGCGCCGCGCTGCTCTACCGCCTGAATGGCGACCGCAACCCCATCCACGCGCTGCCCAGCGCAGCCCGGCTCGCGGGCTTCGATCGGCCCATCCTGCATGGCTTGTGCACCTTTGGCATGGCCGCGCGCGCCCTGGTGCGCATGGCCTGCGACGGCGACGGCCGGCGCCTGGCGGGCATCGCGGCGCGCTTCTCGGCGCCCGTGCTGCCGGGCGACACCCTGCTGGTGCGCCTGTGGCGCGGCGCGGACGGCCAAGGGAACGACACCCGCGTGCAGTTCGCCGTCTGGGCCCAGGAGCGCGGCCGCATGGTGCTGAGCCACGGCACGGCCGACATCCGGCCCGCGCTGGCCACCGACGACACGCCTATGGAGGGGATGGCCCATGTCGGCGCTTGACCACTGGGCGCGCGAGCGTCCCGACGACATCGCCTACACCCTGGTGCCCTCGGGCCGCGCGGTGAGCTGGCGCGAGCTGGACACGCGGTCGCGCCAGCTGGCCGCGGCCATGGTCGATGCCGGTCTGCAGGTGGGCGATGGCATCGCGGTGATGCTGGAGAACCACCTGCGCTACTTCGAGATCCTGTGGGCCGCGCACCGCATCGGCCTGTACTACACCCCCATCAGCCGCCACCTGAAGACCGCCGAGATGGGCCACATCGTGCGCGACTGCGGCGCCAAGTGGCTGTTCTGTTCAGCCACCACGGCCGGCGAGCTGGACGCCGACGTGCTGCGCAGCCTGCCGGTTCGGCGCGTGATGCTCGATGGGTATGCGGAGGGGTTCGATGAATACGAATCGGTGATCGCCCCATACCCCGATGGGGTGACGCTGCCCGAGCGGCCCGAGGGCATGGACTTCTGTTACTCGTCGGGCACCACCGGCCTGCCCAAGGGCATCAAAAAGCCGCTGGCCGACGCGGGCCAGCACTTCGCCCGCAAGAGCGACCCGCGCACGCACTGGAAGGACTTCGACGCCAGCTCCGTCTACCTCTCGACCGCGCCCTTCTACCACACGGCCCCCGTGCGCTGGAACATGGCCGTGATGCGCGCCGGCGGCCACTGCGTGATGATGGAAAAGTTCGACGCCGAGCTGGCCCTGCAGGCGATCGACCAGTTCCAGGTCACGCACGGGCAATTCGTGCCAACCATGTTCATCCGCATGCTGCGCCTGCCCGACGAGGTGAAGGCCTCGTACGACCTGTCCAGCCTGCGCTACGCCGTGCATGCCGCGGCGCCGTGCCCGGCCACGGTCAAGCGCGCGATGATCGACTGGTGGGGTCCCATCCTCTACGAGTTCTACAGCGGCACCGAGCTGGTGGGCCGCACCTCGCTCGATTCGCACGAATGGCTGGCGCACCCGGGCTCGGTGGGCCGCGCCGAGGTCGGTGTGATCCACATCGTGGGCGAGGACGGGCGCGAGCTGCCGCCCGGCGAGAACGGCGTCATCTACTTCTCCGGCGGCCCGAGCTTCAACTACCACAACGACCCCGAGAAGACCCGCGCGGCCTACAACGACCAGGGCTGGGCCACCTACGGCGACATCGGCCACGTGGATGCGGAGGGGTATCTGTACTTGACCGACCGCCTGGCCAACACCATCGTCTCGGGCGGCGTGAACATCTACCCGCAAGAGACCGAGGACGTGCTGCAGGCGCACCCAGTCGTGCTCGACGTGGCCGTGATCGGCGTGCCCGATGCCGAGTTCGGCGAGGCCGTGAAGGCCGTGGTGCAGCTGCAGGCGCCGCACCAGCCGTCGCCCGAACTGGCCGATGAGCTGATCGCCTGGTGCCGCGCGCGCATCTCGCCGTTGAAGTGCCCGCGCAGCGTGGATTTCGTGGAGGCGTTGCCGCGCGCCGAATCGGGCAAGCTGCTCAAGCGCCTGGTGAAGGCCCAGTACTGGGAGGGCGGCGTGGGCATCGCGCACTGAATCGCAATGACCATGCAGTATTCGCCTGAACTGATGATGAATTGAACGGACATCCACCCATACCCATGACTTCTGTATCCGATACGCCACGCCCCATGTTCAGCGCCGAGCACGAGCTGTATCGCGCGAGCGTGGCGCGCTTCATCGAAGGCCGCATCACGCCCCACCACGCCGAATGGGAGCGCGAAGGCCGGGTGCCGCGCCAGCTCTGGCGCGACGCGGGCGCGGCCGGGCTGCTGTGCCCCAGCATCGCCGACGCCTACGGCGGCGGCGGGGGTGACTACCTCTACAGTGCCATCGTGGTGGAAGAGATCGCGCGCGCCCTGGCCACGGGCGTGACGGGTTTCACCACGCACTCCGAGAACGTGGCTCCGTACCTGCTCGAATTCGGCTCCGAGGCGCAAAAGCGCGAATTCCTGCCCCAGATGGCCAGCGGCGAATGCGTGGGCGCGCTGGCCATGACCGAGCCCGGTGCGGGCAGCGACCTGAAAGCCATCCGCACCACGGCCAAGGCCGTCGAGGGCGGCTTCGAGATCACGGGCCAGAAAACCTTCATCACCAACGGCGCGCATGCCGACCGCGTGATCGTCTTCGCCAAGACCAACCCCGAGGCGGGTGCGCGCGGCATCAGCCTGTTCTGGGTCGACACGACCACGCCCGGCTTCGCCGTGGGTCGCGTGCTCGACAAGATCGGCCAGCTTGCGCAGGACACGGCCGAGCTGTTCTTCGACCAGGTGTTCGTGCCGCACGACGCGCTGATCGGCGAGCTGAACGCGGGCTTTGGCTACGCCATGAGCGGGCTGATCCGCGAGCGCCTGCTGATCGCGCTGCGCTGCACGGTGGCACTCGAGGTGGCACTGGACTGGACCGTCGATTACGTGAAGCAGCGCCAGGCCTTCGGCCACGCGCTGATCGACAACCAGTACATCCGCTTTCGCCTGGCCGACATCAAGACGCACGCAGCCGCCACGCGCGCCTTCGTCGACAGCTGCCTGGCGCAGTACCTGCAGGGCACGCTCACGGCCGACGGCGCGGCCATGGCCAAGCTGTGGGCCAGCGAGGCCACGCGCGCCATCGACGACCTGATGCAGTTCTTCGGCGGCAACGGCTACATGCGCGAATACCCCATCGCCCGCGCCTATGCCGACGTGCGCCCGAACCGCATCTATGGCGGCTCGTCGGAAATCATGCGCGAGGTGATCGCGCGGAGTTTGTGACGATTGGAAGGGTATGTGCCACCCATCGATCGTGTGAAAACGAGGTCAGCACCATACCCATGACATGTTTTGAAGAAGAGATGTGCACATGAATCCATCGCTGTCCCGCTCCGTGGCCATCGTCGGCGTGGCCGAGTCCGACCTGGGCAAGGTGCCCGGCAAGTCGGCGCTCGAGCTGCAGGGCCAGGCGGCCCTGTTGGCCCTGGCCGACGCGGGGTTGAAGCTGGCCGACGTGGACGGCGTGTTCGCCCACACGGACGACCGCTTTTCCAGCCTGCAGGTGTCCGAGTTCCTGGGCTTGCGACCGCGCTTCGTCGATTCCACCAACGTGGGCGGCATGTCCAACCTGCTGCACGTGCAGCGCGCCATGGCGGCCATTGCGGCCGGCATGTGCGAGGTGGCGCTCATCACCTACGGCAGCACGCAGCTGTCGGACGGCTCGCGCAAGGGCGGCGCCGTGGCGGCCGACCTGCCGCACACGCCGCGCGGCCAGTTCATCCTGCCCTATGGCCACCTGAGCCCCATCGGCTACTACGCCATGGTGGCGCAGCTGCACATGCACCGCTACGGCACCACGCCGCACGACCTGGCCGAGGTGGCCGTGGCCGCGCGGCGCTGGGCGCAGCTCAACCCCAAGGCCTACCGGCGCGAGCCGACCAGCCTCGACGAGGTGATGGCCTCGCCGCTGGTGGCCGAGCCGCTGCGTCAGCGCGACTGCTGCCTGGTGACGGATGGCGGCGGCGCCATGGTCGTGGTCTCGGCCGAGCGCGCCAGGGACCTGCGGCAACCGCCCGTCTACGTGCTGGGCGCGGCCGAAACGCACGCGCACCACTACACGCCGTTCAACACCGGCGACTGGCTGGACACCGGCGTCGCCCCCACGGCCGAGGCGGCCTTCGCCATGGCCGGCGTCACGCGCGAGGACATCGACGTGGTGCAGATCTACGACCACTTCACCATCGGCGTCATCCAGTCGTTGGAGGAGTTGGGTTTCTGCAAGCGCGGCGAGGGCGGGGCCTTCGTGGCCGATGGCGCGCTGGCGCCGGGCGGGCGGCTGCCCGTCAACACATCGGGCGGCGGGCTGTCGTATGGCCACCCGGGCATGTTCGGCATGTTCGTGGCCATCGAGGCCGTGCGCCAACTGCGCGGCGAATGCGGCGAGCGCCAGGTGCCGGACGCCAGGCTGGCGCTGTGTCACGCGCCGGGCCTGGTCTTTTCGTGCAACACCACCCTGATCCTGGGCGTCTGACATGCGCACCCTCACCTTGCCCCGCGCCGCGCAGTCCGCTGCCCACCAGGGCGCGTCAACGTCCTTCGGAGGCCGTCATGCCTGAACCCCAACGCCCCTTGCCCCAACCCACCGACCTGACGCGGCCGTACTGGGAGGCCGCCGCCATGGGCGAGCTGCACCTCCAGCGCTGCGGCGCCTGCGGGCGCTGGCAGTTCTACCCGCGCCCGTTCTGCCTGGCGTGCGAATCGGGCGAGCTGCACTGGCAGCGCGCGAGCGGCCTGGGCAAGGTCTACACCTACACCGTCAACCACCGCGCGCCCAACCCCTTCATGAAAGCGCGCCTGCCTTACGTGGTGGCCATCGTCGAGCTGGACGAGGGCCCGCGCCTGATGGCCAACGTGCTGGGCGCGACCTCGGCCGACATGGCCATTGGCCGGCGCGTGCAGATCACGTTCGAGCCCGTGGCCGACGGCCTGGCGCTGCCGCAGTGTTCCCTGTTGGCCGACGGTGCCGCTGCATGAGCGGGGGGTGGTGCAGGCGCGAGCCTGCCCGTTCTCGCCCTGCGCGGCCACCGCCGGCCACGCCCGCCGCCGGACTGCAGCACGGGCCCGGCATGCCGTGAATGCGCATCCTCGACACCAGGAGACCGCGATGCCTGCAATTCAAAAGACCATCAGTGCAGTATCCAACAACCGCCGATCATTGTTGATCGGCACTGGCGCCATACTGGCATCCCCATGGGCCATGGCGCAAGCCGGTGGCGACGTGGGGCGGCTGTACGTGGGCTTTCCCGCGGGCGGTGCCACCGACACGGCGGCGCGGCTGATCGCGCCGGCGCTGTCGGCCGAGCTGGGCCGCACGCTGGTGGTCGAGAACGTCTCGGGCGCATCCGGCGCCCTGGCCATCAAGCCGGTTGAGCGCAGCACGCCGGACCACCCCGCCTTTTTGCTCTACCCCACCATGACCATGCTGGGCCAGGTGCTGAACGGGCAATCGCCCGAGCTGGACAAGGTCACGCCCATCTCGCTGGTCTACGAGCAGTTCACCGTGGTGGTCGTGAACCCCCAGGTGCCGGGCATGGAGAACGTGCACACGCTGAAAGACCTGCTGGCCGTGGCGCGGGCCAAGCCGGGGCTCAACTACGCCATCCTCGGCGTGGGCAGCACCGGCCACCTGACCATGGAGTGGATCGCCAGCATCGCCGGCGTGAAGATGCAGTACGTGCCCTACAAAGGTGGCGCGCCGGCCACGGCGGACCTGCTGGGCGGCCACGTCGGCATGCTGGTGGTCGACTCGACCGTGGTCGCGCCTCACGTCAAGGCCGGCAAGCTGCGCGCCATTGCCGTCAACTACCCCACGCGCATGCCGGGCTTCCCCGACATCCCCACCGTGCACGAGCAAGGCTTCAAGGAGGTCTCGGGCGTGCCCTGGGTGGTGCTGGTGGGCCCGGCCGGCATGAGCGAGGTCGACACGCGCAAGGTGTCGCAGGCCCTGGCGCGCGTGCTGGCCAAACCCGAGGTGGCGCAGGCCATGCGCGCCCAGAACGTCGAGCCGCGGAGCAGCAGCCCGGCCGATGCCGCCAAGCTCATGCGCGACGACCTCGCGAGCTGGAAGAAGATCATCCAGGACAAGGGCATCAAGGTGTCGTGAACGGGTGGGGCATCCGCCAACGACGCGCCCACGTGACGGGTGTTGGCCGGTGCGCAGAACACCCTCCACGCCAGCTGGGTTCGGTCGGCGCGGCTTGGGCACGAGGCTTGCCTGTGACCACTGCGCCGGTCCAGCTTCATCCGGTTGGGTGAGGCCTCAGGCACGCACGCATCGGGGTGACGCGGTCTTCGCAGTGGGCCGCCCGAGACATGGTCCGACCGTCATGCATCGACCACGTCATACTGAAAGCAGTATGGTCCTATTGCCGTTGAATTGAAAAACAAAGTAGGCACATACTGCATGATTTTGAGTGACTCGAATCATCGATGGACCTGCCTTGGCGGCGAGCCGCTCACCCGCCCCCAGCTGACGTGTCTTCAGCGCCCATCGGCGGGGGCGCTGCCGCTCACGCGGACCGGCGACGGCGCAGGAAACCGGCGCCCAGCAGCACGCCCAGCATGCCCAGGCTCCAGGTGCCCAGGGTGGGCACAGGGGTGGCGCTGCGGATGACAGGGGCAGCGGGGATCGTCACCGCCACCTGGGCGGTGTCGCAAATCGGGGTGCCGTCGAAATTGGCCTGGGTCAGGCAGACCTGGTAGCTGAAGGTGTCCGTGCCCGAGAAGCCCGCGGCGGGCGTGTAGGTGCAGCCGGCAGCCGTGCAACTCACGCTGCCCTGGGCCGGCGGGGTGGTCATCACCAAGCTGTCGGGGTTCACCGCCGCGCCGGTCACTTGCAACTCGCCCGGCGTGGGACTGGCCGGTGCCGCGGGCAAGGGCAGGGTGATCGGCGTGTTGAGCGGGGTGCTGACGCTTTGGTCGGCCGCCGCGATCCCGCAATCCGCATAGCTGGCTGGATCGGAGGGGTCAGACAGCGCGCTGGCCGGCATGGCGATGGGCGCGGCCGTGGCTTGCGCCGCGGCATCGGCACCATGACGCCATCCCAGACGCAGGCGAGAGCCGCCCCAGCCGTTGTTGAGGGTGGCGCGGAGCAGCACGCAGGTTCCGGCCTTGACCATGAAAGGTGCGCCCGCGGCCGAGTTTGGGTTGATGCTGGGCGGGAACCAGTCCACCAAGGCGGTGAAACGGTGGTGTTGGGTGTAGAGGCCGGCTGCGCGGTAATCCGCGGGCGCGGTGGCGGCGTTGGCAACGGCGAGTTGCAGCCGGTCGTCGAACCCGACCCAGAACTGGTAGACCCCATCGGCCGGGAATTTCACCAAGGTGTAGGCCACCAGGCCCTTGATCTGGCGTGTGCAGGCGTCGGGCGACGTGGCCATGTCCTGGCACACCAGGGGCGGCACATCGTTCTCCATGAGCGGGAAGTTCGTGCGCGTGGTGTGGTTGGCGAGATCCAGGTTGGCCGGGTTGGCGGCAAACGCCAGCAGGTTGGTCAAACCGTCGTCCTGCGCTGTGGCGCCAACACCCAGGTTGGCGTAGTTGGGGGTGATGGGCGACGCCCCGACAGGCAACGCGACCGAGCCGCGGTAACGGTCGATCTGCACAGGCTGGGCCAGGGCACCGGCTGTGGCCATCAGGCTGGCAAAGCCCAACAATCCGGCCATTGAACCCGTTGGCCACGAGGCTCTGAAAAAACGCATGGATGTCATAGCACGCTCCTCCGGTCGAATCCGCGCTTATAGCAGGGCGTGATGGCAGCGCTGGGCGTGGGCAGTGACAAAGTGGACGGATGGCCGAGAACCGTCATTCATGCGGGCGAGGGACGGTGCATGCCCGGCGCCCCGTCGCAGGTGGCGCTGGACGCCTGCGGAGGCGCCCGGTAGCCGGCCTCGAAATCCCCCGTTTCGAGGGGCTCACCCGCAGCCGCCGATGCAGATCGGGTGCTGCGGGTTGGCTCATTCGCCGACTTTGCGCACCCAGGTTGCACCGGGTGACAGCGGCCGGCCGTCGCGTGTGACAGGGCGCATCCGTGCCACCGGTTTGCCCGTGGCTTTTTCGATGAGGCTGGAGTGTTGCTCGTGGGCGTCGAACAGGTGTCGCTCGCCCCACTGGCGCAGCGCCACCATGACGGGAAACAGGCCTTCGCCCTCTGGCGTCAGCACGTATTCCTGGTAGGCCGTGCCATCGGAGGCGTCCTGTGTCGCCAGGATGCCTGCATCGACCAGCTTGCGCAGCCGATCGGAGAGGATGTTGCGGGCCATGCCCAGGTTGCGCTGGAAATCCCCGAAGCGGCGCACGCCGTCGAAGGCATCGCGCACGATGAGCAGCGACCAGCGATCCCCGATCAGGTCGAGGCTGCGCGCAACGGGGCAAGGTTGGTCGATCCAGGGGTCAAGGGTTGGCATGCGGCGTCCTGAGGGAACGAAGGAGTGGTAGTTGCATTTTAAAACTGCATGATCTAGCATTCAATTGGTTTTGCTTTAAAACCAGATTGCATGAATGCGGATCATGAAGCCTTCTCTCGTCATGCCCCCAACGCAGCCCCACAGCGAGGCCTCCCTGCCTCGCAGCCAGCTTGGGTTGCTGGCCGTCGCCAGCGGCTTGAGCGTGGCGAACGTCTACTACGCCCAGCCCTTGCTCGATGCACTGGCGCTGGACTTTGGCATCAGCCAGGCGATGGTCGGCGGCGTCGTCACGGCCACGCAGCTGGGTTGTGCGTTGGCCTTGTTGTTGCTGGTGCCCTTGGGCGACCGGATGGACCGTCGCCGCCTGCTGACGGTGCAGGTGCTGGCGCTGGTGGCCGCGCTGATGTCTGTGGGCCTGGCCCGGTCCGCGCCCATGCTGTTGGTCGGCATGCTCGGGGTCGGCCTGCTGGGCACGGCGATGACTCAGGGCCTCATCGCCTACGCGGCCAGCGCTGCTGCGCCCCATGAACAGGGCCGCGTGGTGGGCGCCGCGCAAGGCGGGGTATTCATCGGCCTGCTGCTGGCGCGGGTGTTTGCCGGTGGCGTCAGCGACCTGGCGGGCTGGCGCGGTGTGTATGTCTGCGCCGCGGTCTTGATGCTGGCCCTGGCGTTGCCGCTTTGGCGGCGTCTGCCGGCCTTGCCCCTGGCATCTCAGACCATGCCTTATCGGCGCCTGATCGCTTCCATGCTGACGCTGTTGCGGCAGGACCGGGTGCTGCAGGTGCGTGGCATGCTGGCCCTGCTGATGTTTGCGGCGTTCAACATCTTCTGGAGCGCGCTGGTGTTGCCGCTGAGTGCGGCGCCCTACCACTTCTCGCACACCGCGATCGGCGCCTTTGGCCTGGTGGGCGTGGTGGGGGCCTTGGCCGCGGCGCGTGCCGGACACTGGGCAGACCGGGGCCACGCGCAACGTACCACGGCAGGCGCCCTGGTGGTGTTGTTGCTGGCCTGGTGGCCGCTGTCGCAGATGGCCTGGTCGCTGTGGGCCCTGGTGATCGGCATCGTGCTGCTCGACCTGGGCGGCCAGGCGCTGCACGTCACCAACCAAAGCCTGATTTTTCGCACCCGGCCGGAGGCGCACAGCCGCCTGGTCGGCCTGTACATGCTGTTCTATGCCGTGGGCAGCGGGTTGGGTGCCATCGGCACCACCCTGATGCACGCCAAGGCCGGCTGGCCAGGCGTCTGCGCGCTGGGCGCGGCCGTCAGCCTCATGGCCCTGCTGTTCTGGTGGGTGACGCGACGGGTCATGCCGACGACGGCACCGCGTGATGCGGTTCAGGGCAGCCTCCAGCCTCAACCTCAGGCGTGAATCGGCTGGCGTGCCGGCAGCGCTTGTCTCAGCCCGAGGCTGTGGTTTCGGCAGCCACAGTTGATCCTCGTGTTCCGGTCGGCCTGGTGGCTGCCAGGCGGGCAGCGACGGCTTACACCAGGCCGAGCTGTTTGAGCTTCATGTCAGGCGAGGTGTAGGGGCGCTCGCAGATGATCTTGGCGCTGTGCGGCTCGAATTCGAACGAGGCAGCCATGCGCACCTTGAAGCTTTTGCCGGTCGGCGGATGGATCTTGTCGCGGACTTTGAGCTCGCCCAGGTGGGTGCCGAGCAGCCAGAACTCGACCAGCACGGTGTGGTTGGTGTCGTCGACCGCGATGGAGATGATTTCGTTGCTCTGATCTGGGAAGGCGCTTCGCGAGGCGTCGAAGTAGCCACGCACTGCGGCTTCACCATCGTAGACGGCACCGTTGCCATGCATTTCGTAGCGGGGGTGGGCGAACGTGGCGATCACGCCATCCCAGTCCAGTTCGCACTCGAGGGCCATGTGGTCGCGCACGGTTTTCAGGCGGGCTTGGTGCAGGTCTTGTGCAGTCATCGTGTTTCCTGTGGGTTGGGGTTAAGCAGGGCAGCTTGCGGCGCTCAGTTCATGGAGGCGCCGCCATTGATGTTGAGGACGCGCTGAGGTCGCTGGTCAGGAAGAGGCCTCCGGCAATGTCGTGCGGTCGGCCAGCGCACTGCAGGGGACAGTCCTTGGTCAGCGCGTCCTTCATGGTCAGGCGCGGCGGTGCTTCACAGCGCGGCGCCGCCGTCCACCACCAACAGGCTTCCCGTGATGTAGCTCGACTCCTCCGAGGCGAGGAACAACGCGGCATTGGCGATGTCTTGGGCAGACCCCTGACGGCCCATGGGGCAGCGGGAGTCGCGAAAGGCGTGGCCTTCTTCGGCTTCGGCGGCCGATGCGTACAGCGCATCGGCGTGGGGCGTGCGGATCATGCCCGGCACGATGGCGTTGCAACGGACCTGATGGGGCGCGTACTGCCGAGCGATGACCCGGGTCATGTGATTGAGTGCAGCCTTGGAGCTGCTGTACGACAGGAACTGCATTGGGCTCCACTTGAGGCTGGCGATGGAGGATACGTTGATGATCGAGCCGCTGCGCCGACTCATCATGTGCGGCATGACGGCCCGGGACGTGGCCATGGCGCCACGCAGGTTCACCGCCATCACAGTGTCCCAATCGTCGTCGTCGACCTCCAGCAGGTCGCCTTTGATCTCGATGCCCACGTTGTTGTGCAGGATGTCGATGACGCCATGTGCCGCGATGGCTGCCGCGACGCCTGTGTCGACTTGCTTGGCGTCACGCACATCCATCTCCACCGCTTCGGCCCGACCGCCCTGGGCCTGGATCCAGGCTACCGCGTCCTGGGCGGCTTTCAGTGAACGGTCGGCGCAGACCACGAATGCGCCCTCTTGCGCAAACCGAAGGGCGCAAGCCGTGCCGTTGCCGATGTGGTCCTGCGTGGTGAAGGCGGTTCTGTGGGTGCCTGCACCCACAACGAGGGCGACCTTGCCGTTCAGTCTCATGGTGGTTGGTGATTGGATGAAGAAACGTTTCCGCAATTGTGGTCGAAAATGCATCACCCTGGGTCAGGGGTTACCCTTGAATGGGCATACGGCCGTGATGCGGGGTGCACGCCTTCATGGTGCTGCCGGGGTCCTCGGCGTGTGTGTGCGCAGGCCGTGATGTCTGCCGTTTGACCACGACAGCATCGTCCCTTGAGCGGGTTGGTCATGTGGCGTGCCGACCATCCGCAGACGGCGTTGTCGCGTGGCATCCCGGTCTGCGAAACGGGTGTGCTGGTCACATGCCAGGCCGTGCCGTCATGTCGGCATCGGGTCAAGGCCAGGTGGTTCTGAGCCGTGGCGACGGCAGAGGGCCGGGCAGTGCGGGTGCTGTCCGCCCATTGCTGGGCATGATGAGAGTATGCGTGTCTATCCGATGAAAATTCATCGGAAACTTGAGCATACTGCGGTCAATTGATCGACTGGCGTCGATGCAGGCCGACCTGAGGGCGTCAGTCCCGCAGGCGCTGGCAGGATTCGCGCTCGATCAGCCGCATCGGCACCACCAGGGTCTCCACGCCCGGGGCCTTCTTCTGCATGCGGTCGAACAGCAGCGTGGAGATGGCCTGGGACACAGCGCTGACATCCCAGGCCAGTGACGTGATGGCGGGGCTGTGCAGCTCGGCGAAATCGGAGTCGCCGATGGACAGCACATTCACGTCCCTCGGGATCTGCAGGCGGGCGTTGCGGATGGCGGCCACCACCCCAGCCAGGATGCGCGTGCCCAGGCACAAGAAGGCGGTGGGCCTGTCGTCCAGGAGCAGCAGGCGTTCCGCCTGCGCCGGCGCAAAGTTCATGGACGAATCGGCAAACACGATGAGCTGGGGGTCGTAGGGCAGACCTGCGGCCCGCAGGCTGTCGGCATAGGCCTGCACCCGGTCCTGAATGGGCTGGATCTGGCTGCCGGGTGTCAGCAGCGCGATGCGCCGATGGCCCAGGCCAAGCAGGTGCTGCATGGCCAGCGTGGTGCCCAGGTAGTGGTCGACCTTCACGGAGCTGAGGTCGCCACGGCCATCGCGGTCGAACAAGATCGTGGGTGTGCCGGTCACCTCGTGCGCCACGTGGGCGATGGCGTCCGTCTGACAAGGGCCCAGGATGAGGCCATCCACCTTGCGGCTCATGAGGAAGCGGATCAGCTTGACCTCGGTGGCGATGTCGTTGTTGGAGCTGGCCACGAACGAGGCATAGCCCAGGTCGGCGAGCTGGCGCTCGAGCAACTTCACAAGGCGGCCATAGAACGGGTTGGAGATGTCGCTGACGATCACACCGACTGCATGGCTCTGCTTGGACCGCATGGTGCGGGCAATGGCATTCGGCTGGTAGCCCAGACGGTCGGCCACGGCCTGGACTTTGTCGATGGTCTCCTCGCTCACCCGACCGGCCTTGTTCAGCGCGCGCGACGCGGTGCTGATGGACACGCCCGCAAGCCGGGCCACATCGTGAATGCTGACTGCCATGTCTGGGATCTTCCTTTGGGACGGGCACTGTAACAAACGACCGCAGGCGCAACGCGCGCGTCGAAACAATCGCATCGGCGGCGCGCGACTGGCCTGAATCCGCCACCGTGTCGCAGCCTCGGGTTAACCCGTTGTGGCATCCCAGGTGATCCTTGGTACATTGCGCAAACGTTTCTGCAAACGCATCTGACACGATTGAAAAGAAGTCCATGACCCAGCTCACCATCACCGAACAGGACGAGCTCCTGAGCGTCAACATCCACGACATGCCGACCGTGCCGGGCGGCGCGCCAGGGGCGCAAATCATTCCCCTGTTTCTGGACCGAGAGAACGGTACCTGGGTGCTGTATGGCCGGTTTGCACCGGGCACCCGGCTGCCCAAGCACTTCCACACCGGCACGGTGCACTTCTTCACCACGAAGGGGCGCTGGAACTACGTCGAGTACCCGCAGAACCCGCAGACCGCCGGCAGCTATCTGTATGAGCCTGCGGGCTCCATCCACACCTTTGCCGTGCCCGACGATGCGACCGAGGCCGCCGAGGGTTTCATGGTGGTGCACGGTGCCAACATCAATTTCGAAGGCGACCAGTTCCTCAACATCCGCGACGCCGGGGCCATCGAAGACGGCGTCTTGGCTTACCTGCGCAGCAACCAGCTGCCCATTCCGCCCTACATCTCGCCCCGGCGCGCGGACTTCAAGTCTCGCCAGGACTGACCCCACCCCGCCTGTCGATCGTCAGGCAGCTGGCCTGAGGGCTGCCACCCCATGCCCTGCCGGCTGTCGGGGCGGCCATGGCGCTGCCCAAAACGCCGCATTTCAAGGAGACCCACATGAAGATTTGGATGAGCGCAAGCCTGCTTGCCCTTGCGTCGTGGCCTGCGTTGGCGCAGGACTACCCCAGCCGCCCGGTGCGGCTGATCGCCCCCTACGCCGCTGGCAACGGGGCAGACGTCATCGCGCGCCTGCTGGCCGACGGCCTGGGCAAACAGCTCAAGCAGACCGTGTACGTCGAGAACCGCAGTGGTGCGTCGGGTGCCATCGGCACCCAGGTGCTGGCTGCGGCTGCTCCCGATGGCTATTCCATCAGCCTGGGGGGCATGACCACCCACACGCTGGCGCCCATCGTGCTGCCCAAGCTGGCCTACGACCCGGTCAAGGATTTCTCGGTCATTGGTCGAGTGGGGGTGTCGTCCATCGTGCTTGTGGCCCACAACAGCTTTCCGGCCAACAACATCAAGGAGCTGAAAGCCCTGACGAAAAGCCGGCCCGATTTGCAGTACGGCAGCTGGGGCCAGGGCTCGACCGGCCACTTTTGTGGCGAGGTGCTCAACCAGAAAGCGGGCATGAAGATGACGCACATGTCGTTTGGCGCGCAGATCCTGCAAAGCCTGCTGGGCGGTCACGTAGAGGTGGGCTTCATCGACCTGGCCTCGGCGGTGCCCCTGGTCAAGACCGGCAAGCTCAAGGCGCTGGCCATGTGCACCCGAACGTCGCCCAGCCTGCCTGGCGTGGCCAGCTACGCCGAGCAGGGCATTGCCTTTGATCAGGATCTGTCCTGGGCCATGTACGCACCGGCCAAGACACCCAAGCCCGTGATGGACAAGCTGGCGGAGGCACTCAAGGTCACCCTGGCCGACCCGGCCGTTGTGGAGCGCCTGAAGGCACTGGGAACGCAGGCCGAGTTCCTGCCGGGCAGTCAACAGGCCGAAATCACCCGCAAAGACATCGCGGTGTGGAGAAAGATCGGTGAAGAAGCGAAGGTGAAGTTCGAGTGAGGCGGCATGGACCTCTGCAGACAGAGGTCCAGCCACATCTCGGACAGGTTGCAAAGGCCACTCGGCCAGCAACTGAGGACGCACCTGCCATCCCAACGAAGAGGCGCATGCCATTGCGGCTGATCTGGTGCAGCGCATCAACGCGTGGTGGACGCGCAAGCTGCGCGAGCAAGAGCAGCTCGAGAACTTCCTGGTACCCATGGCCTCCCTGTACTGTGAGGACGATGATCTGGCACAGGTCATCGTCAAAGCCAGCCAGCTGTCTCCGGTCGATCGAGTCGCGCTACACCGATTCCTGGACGAGCGTGTCTATGGGGCAGGTGATCGGGACCCAGCCTGACTCGAGCCTGCCCTGGTTGCCATCGGAGCAAGAGGTTGTGCGGGCGCCGACCAATACCCATCATCTCTGACGATGGGTACATATCTCGCCATCGGCATCGTGACGCGCCACATGCTGCCGCAGGTCACCATCGTGGCGCCCGCCATGCTGGTGGCACTCGGATGCATATCGGCATCAGCGAAGCGCTGTTTCGGCAGATCGTGCTGGGCTTGCTCACGGTCTCTGGCGTGGCTGCTGATGTCTTCTGTGTCGCAGTTATTGCACGCGTGAGCGCGATACCTTGAGCCCGTTTTCAGCTGGACTCGGGATTGACGAGAAGTGTTTCTTTGAGATGGAGTGCCGACATCAACGGCACAGCGCACGCAGCACGTTTGCCAGTTTTTTGACAGCAACATTCAACTCGTGCGGGGCGTGAGCGGCGAATCCCATGAGGAAGCCTGCCCTGTGTTTGCTCGACGCATGCAGCGTCGTCAGCCCTAGTAAGTCTATGCCGGCCCGGTGCGCGGATTCCACGGCCTCGCGTTCGGGGATGTCGCGGATGAAAACACAGGGCATTTGCATGCCCCCGGCCGGCACCCGAGGTTCCACGAATTCGGCTAGATGCTGGCGAACCAGTCGTGCCAACACGTCGCGCCGTTCAGCATAGACGGCACGCATGGTGCGCACATGAGCGCCAAAGTGGCCGCCTTCGATGAAACGCGCCAACGTGAGTTGTGGAATCGGTGCGCTGTGCCCATCCAGCAAGGTGCGGGCCACTGTCATGGGCGCCACCAGTTGCGACGGCAGCACCATGTAGCCGATACGCAGGCCAGGAAACAGAGATTTGGTGAAGGTGCCGATGTAGATCGTCCGTTCATTCGGATCGAGCCCCTGCACACACGCAGTGGGCTTGCCCGCGTAGTGGAACTCGCTGTCGTAGTCGTCCTCGATGATCCAGCCCTGGCGCTGTCTGGCCCATTCGATGACAGCCAGACGCCGATCCAGCGACAGCGTCGCTCCCGTGGGAAACTGGTGCGATGGCGTCAGGAACACCGCCCTGGCCGCCTCGCCTGGCGCCTTGCTTGCCGCAATCAAATACTCCGCCCGCAGGCCATCTGCATCCAATGGCACGGGCACGCACTCCAGCCCGGCAGCGTCGAACGCCTTACGGGCGCCGTGATAAACAGGGTCTTCGATGAAGATGCGCTCGCCTGCATCGAGCAGCACAGTGGCGCACAGGGTCAAGGCTTGCTGGGAACTGGTCAGCACCAACACACGCTCGGGTGTGGCGCGTGCCCCCCGTTCGAGATTGACGTAATCGGCGATGGCCCGGCGCAACGGCTCCATGCCCTGCGGCGGGCTGTGTAGTAACGCCAGCGTGCCGTATTCCCTCAGCACCTGCCGTTCCAATCGCTCCCAAGTTTGCAGCGGAAAACTCCGTGTCTCAGGCACACCAGGTGCGAACGGGCGTGGCGTCAGAAAGTCACGCACGCCGCCACTTTGGAACATGGCGCCGCCGCGCTGGCTAAGGCGCAGTGTTGCCTTGCCTTCCACGCTGGTTCGCCGAGGCTTGCCGCGTCCCGGCAGACGCTGGGCCCGTTCCGACACAAAGCTGCCGCTGCCCACACGCCGTTCGATGAAACCTTCCGCATGCAACTGGCTGTAGGCCGACTCGACCGTATCGCGGGAAACCCCCAGCGACTTCGCCAAGGCACGTGACGCGGGCAATGGTCTGCCCACGTCCAGCGTGCCATCGAGGATCAATTGGCGAATGGCCCGCTGCACTCGCGCGTGCAACGGCAAGGCGCCATGCGCCGGGTCGCCGACCCAGGCTTTGACGGATTCAAGTTGCGCGTGCTTGAACAATTGGCCGGTATCTCTATCAAAAATTGGCTGGGAATAACCTGCCATTCTAAAGCTACAAATGCATCTTGCAACGTGTTCACCCCCGTATCAGGAGTTGCTGTTAGGCCATGCCATCTATCCCTTCACATTCATCCGTTCGCTGGAACGATCTCACTCATCCTGTTGTGGCCGGCCTGATCTCGGTCATCGTTAACTACGGCGGCACATTCATTCTGGTGTTCCAGGCCGCCAAGGTCGCGGGCCTGAGTCCGGAATTGACGGCCTCCTGGGTGTGGTCGATTTCCATCGGCGTGGGCGTGACGGGGATCATCCTGAGTTGGATGTCCCGCGAGCCGATCATCACTGCGTGGTCCACGCCAGCGGCTGCGTTTCTGGTCACCGCGCTGGCAACCACGTCGTATGCCGAAGCCGTAGGGGCCTATCTGATCTCGGCAGCCGCTTTTGTGGTGCTGGGGCTCTCGGGTTGGTTCGAGCGCGTCATTCGCCTGATCCCTCCGGGCGTTGCCGCCGGGTTGTTGGCCGGCATCCTGCTGCAGTTTGGCATCAGGGCTTTTGGCGGCATGAGCATCGACCCACCGCTGGCCGGATTGCTGATCCTTGCCTACGTGGTGTTCAAACGGTTCTCCGCACGCTATGCGGTGGTGGCAATCCTGATGCTGGGGCTGGCCTTCCTCCTGACTCAAGATCGAGTCGATCTTTCAGGCTTGCAACTGAAGCTGGCCGCGCCAGTTTTCACCATGCCTGCCTTTTCGCTCAACGCCTTGTTGAGCGTGGCGCTGCCGCTGTTCCTGATCACCCTGACCGGCCAGTACATGCCCGGCATGCTGGTACTGCGCAATGACGGGTTCAAGACCAGTGCCAACCCCATCGTGACCATCACAGCGCTGGGCTCGTTGTTGATGGCACCGTTTGGTTCGCACGCCTTCAACATCGCCGCCATCACGGCGGCCATCGCCACGGGCCGGGAGGCTCACGAAGACCCGTCCAAGCGCTGGATCGCGGGCATCGCTGCAGGCGTGTGCTACCTCCTCGTGGGCGTGTTCGGCGTGACACTGGCCGCCGTCTTCATGGCCTTCCCGGCGACCTTCATCACCACGCTGGCGGGCCTGGCGCTGCTGGGCACCATCGGCGGCAGCCTGGCCACCGCCTTGGCCGACGCGAAAACGCGCGAGGCGTCGCTGATCACCTTCTTGGCGGCCGCCGCCAACATCAGTCTGTTGGGAATCGGTGGTGCGTTCTGGGGACTGGTGATCGGGCTGATCGCCTATGCGGTGCTCAATGGCCGGTTACCGAAAAAGGCATCCACACCCGCCATAGCCCCCACGCTGATCAACAAGGGAGCGAACTGATGCCGGCGCCATTCGATACACAGACCGGCTACGACCAGCATGGCCGATATCCTGAGGCCACCACGGTCGAGGACTTCCGGCGCAACCTGGCGGCGGTGCAGGCGCGCATTACCGCCGCCTGCCGCCGGGTGGGACGTGATACCGCGACGGTGCGCCTGCTGCCGGTCAGCAAGACCAAGCCCGAGGTCAGCTTGCGCCTAGCGCACGCAGCAGGCTGCAGGATGCTGGGCGAGAACAAGCCGCAGGAAGCCCACCGGAAATGGGAGGCCATGCAGGATCTGGCTGGCCTGCAATGGTCGGTCATCGGCCACTTGCAAACCAACAAGGCCAAGCTGGTAGCGCGCTTTGCCCACGAATTCCAGGCGCTGGACAGCCTGCGCGTGGCCGAGGCGCTAGATCGTCGCCTGCAAGCCGAAGGACGGTCGCTGGAGGTGTTCGTGCAGGTCAATACCTCGGGCGAAGCCAGCAAGTACGGACTCGCCCCTGAGGACGCGCCGACCTTCATCCAGGCGTTGCCGGCGTTTTCGGCGCTGCGCGTGCGTGGGCTGATGACGCTAGCGCTGTTTTCCAGCGAGGCTGAACGAGTGCGCCAGTGCTTCGTGTTGCTGCGCACCTTGCGCGACCGGTTGCGCCAGAGCGCACCCACAGGCATCGGGCTGGATGAGCTGTCCATGGGCATGTCCGGTGACTTCGAGATTGCCATCGAGGAAGGCGCCACCGTGGTGCGCGTCGGCCAGGCCATCTTTGGCGCACGCGCCACGCCAGACAGCCACTACTGGCCCGGCGAACTCAGCACGGAGGAGCCGACCTCATGAAAACCGCCATTGCCGTCCGCCATCTGTACTTTGAAGACCTTGGCACGCTGGGGCCGCTGCTGGAGGCGCGCGGGTATGCCGTGCGTTACCTGGATGCCGCGACCGAAGACTGGCGCACCGTCGATGCGGCGGCGGCCGATCTGCTGGTGGTGCTGGGCGGTCCGATAGGCGCCTTCGACGATGCGCTCTATCCCTTTCTCGCCGATGAACTGGCCGTGATTTCCGAGCGGCTGCAATACCAGCGCCCGCTGCTGGGCATTTGCCTGGGAGCGCAACTGATCGCCCGTGCACTCGGCGCGGGTGTCAGGGGCATGGGGGTTAAGGAAATCGGCTTCGCGCCGCTGAAGTTGGCTCTGGCAGGCGAGGCGTCACCCATGGCGACGCTGGGCGAGGTGCCGGTGCTGCACTGGCATGGTGACCACTTCGAGATTCCCACCGGGGCCACGCGGCTGGCGGGCACGCCCGTCTGCGACAACCAAGCGTTCGGCGTAGGGCGCAATGTGCTGGCGCTGCAGTGCCACCTGGAGGCGGATCCACGCCACATCGAGCGCTGGCTGGTCGGCCATGCCTGCGAACTGGCACAGGCCGGCATCGACCCACGCACATTGCGCGCCGAAGCACAAGCCCTGCAATCCGATTTGCCGCGGGCGGCACAAGGAGTGTTTGCTTCCTGGCTGGATGGGATCGAGGCAGCTCCACCAAGAGGTGAGGGATGAACGAAGCTCCTTTCCCTACGACATCGCGACCGCTGTCGCTGGACGTGGTTTCAGTGCAATCGCAAGTGGTCTACGGCCGCGTAGGCAACAACGTCGCGGTCCCCGCGTTGGAAGCGCTGGGATTGTCGGTGGCTGCGGTTCCAACCGTGGTGTTCAGCAACACACCGCATTACCCGACGGTGCATGGCGGTGCACTGCCCATCGAATGGCTCGAAGGATATCTGCAGGATTTGCTGCTGCCGATGGCGGACAGCCGCGATAACCCAATAACGACGGCACGTGAGTGCGTCAGCTAATTCACTTACAGGACTTCCCCATGCAAGCCACAACTTCTCATTTGATGCGGGCCTATGCTCGTCAGCCAGTGTCCTTCGTGCGTGGGAGCGGCGCGCGGCTTTGGGACGAACACGGAACGGAGTATCTGGATGCCATCGCCGGCGTCGCGGTCACCAGCCTGGGGCACGCCCACCCGGAGATTGCCGCCGTCATCGCCGAACAGGCGGGGTTGCTGCTGCACACCTCCAACGTCTTTCGCATCGACTGGCAGGAACGGCTGGGCGAGCGCCTGTGCGCGCTGGCGGGCATGCAGAAGGCCTTTTTCTGCAACTCGGGAGCCGAGGCCAACGAAACCGCTCTCAAACTGGCCAGGCTGCATGGCCATCGCAAGCAAGTCGCGGAACCCATGATCCTGGTGATGGAAAATGGCTTTCACGGCCGCACCATCGCCACACTCTCTGCCACGGGCAACGCTGCGAAACAGAGCGGTTTCGAGCCGTTGCTGCCGGGCTTCCTGCGCCTGCCCTACAACGATATCGACGCGGTTTGCCAGGCCGCCAAGCAGTCGCCTGACATCGTGGCGGTGCTGGTTGAGCCGGTTCAGGGAGAAGGTGGCATTCGGGTTGCCGGCACCGACTACATGCGCGAACTGCGCGCGCTGTGCGACAAGCATGACTGGCTACTCATGCTCGACGAAATCCAGGCCGGCATGGGCCGCACTGGTGCCTGGTTCGGACATCAGCACGCAGACATCGAGCCGGACGTGATGACATTGGCAAAGGCGCTAGGCAATGGCTTTCCCATCGGCGCCTGCCTGGCGCGCGGTCCAGCTGCCGACTTGTTCTCCCCCGGTCAGCACGGCTCGACCTTCGGAGGCAATCCGATGGCCTGCCGCGTGGGCTGCACAGTGCTCGACATCATGGCGAGGGACGGCATGCCGCAGCGGGCCACCGCTCTGGGGGCCCGCCTGCTCGCAGGCCTGCACAAGGCGTTGGGCGCGCATCCGAATGTCCTTGCCATTCGGGGCCAGGGCCTGATGGCAGGCATCGAAATGGACAGGAACTGCAAGGAGCTGGTCGGGCGGGCATTGGAGGAGCAGCGTCTGCTCATCTCGGTGACGCGAGACACCACCATCCGATTGCTGCCGCCGCTCATCTGCAATGAGGCACAGATCGACGACATCGTGGCGCGTGTCGCGCGTTTGTTGTCCTCCGCCACTGCGCTCAGTTATGTGGAGTCTGATCCGCAATGCAGTCCAGATGAATCTGAGGCCTGCTATGCATCGCCTTCCCCTCACCTTTGAGCCTGGGCGAGCAAGGACGCCAGGCGCTGATCGTTCATGTTGTTAGGAGGACACCGTCACGCGAACATCACGCCTGCGCTACCCACGTGCTGGTGGAGGTCAGGGCCGATGTACTTGAATTGGGCGTACCGTTCTCCGACCCGTCGGTGGATGAGCTGGTTCTCCAAGTCGCTGGGGCCGGACGGCGCGTGCGGATGGTGGCC
Source organism: Comamonas serinivorans (assembly GCF_002158865.1). NCBI lineage: Bacteria > Pseudomonadati > Pseudomonadota > Betaproteobacteria > Burkholderiales > Comamonadaceae > Comamonas > Comamonas serinivorans. The sequence continues at coordinate 950,603 of NZ_CP021455.1, forward strand.
GAGCATGCCAGGAGTTTTCTCTGCTGCCTATGTGTCGAGCTGGAGGTGGGGAGCAGCCGTCACCTGGATGAAATAGCGCCCTGTGCCATGACCGTGATGGTCACACATTCGATCGACAGCGTACCGAGCCTGGTGCTGCTCAGCGCCGGTTGGCCTTCTCTACCTTGGGGGCGTAGTTCATGCGGTCGAACGGATTGCCGCCTTGCCAGTGGGTCTTGAACCCTGCGCCGGATGCGGGCGACGCGGGCAGCGACACGGCCTTCTCTTGAACGGTGGGCTTGCGTGCAGCGGCGGTTGCTTTGGTCTTGCTCATCGAGCATCGTTGATTTGAGAGGGGCGGGATTATCGGTGCTGCGGTCATCGGGATTGAGGCCGCGCTACCCGCGCCTTCGCCACGCAGCTCGAAGCGGGACAGCGACAATCCCCCACATGACCCAAGGCAAGCGCATTTCCACAGACATCGGCGAGGACGCCTTGCACAGCATCCGTGCCCTAGGTGCAGCCGCCAAGGCGGCACGTCTGGCTGCCGGCGAGGGCCAGGCCGCCGCGGCCGCACGCCTGGGCGTGCATGTGCAGACCATTGGCCGCATTGAGGCAGGCGAGCCCGGCGTCTCCGTCGGCCACCTGGTCGGCCTGCTGGCGCTCTACGGCGTCGGTGTCCAGCCGCAGCAAGCCAGCTGAGCCATGGTGCAGCCTCCTGACAACCGCGGTGCTGCGGTCCTGCGTCAACTTGCCAACGGTGTGCGCCTGCTGGCCGTGCCCATGCCGCAGGTGCAAAGCGTCAGCGTGGGCGTCTTCCTGCGGGTCGGCTCGCGCGACGAGACGCCGGCCACCAACGGCATCAGCCACGTGCTGGAGCACATGGCGTTCAAGGGCACGGCCACGCGCACCGTGCAGGCGATCAACCTGGACGCCGAGCGGCTGGGGGCCGATGTCAACGCCTTCACCGGCAAAGACAGCACGGCCTACTTCATGACCGGCCTGGGCCGGCATGCCGACCAGCTGCTGCGCATGACGGCCGACATCGTGCTCAACAGCACCTTCCCGGAGAGTGAGCTGCAGCGCGAGCTGGAAGTGATCCGGCAAGAAGCCATCGAGTACGACGAAGACCCGCAGGACAGCGCCGACGACCTGCTGGACCGCGCCATCTGGGGCGAGGCTTCCATGGGCATGCCCGTGATCGGCACCCTCGCCAACATCGAGGGCTTCACGCGCAGTGACCTGGTGCGCCATGTGCAGACGCATTACGTGGCGGGGAAGACGGTGGTCGCGGCAGCCGGCAACTTCGACGTCGAGGCCTGGATGGCGCTTGCCGCGGAGCCGTGTTGCTCGATCCTTGATGGCCACGCTTACCGAACAGGCCCGCAGTTGTGTAGAGATCGCGGGAGGACAGATCAACCTGACAGGGCTGTCCAACGCACCCAGCAATGCCACGCGAGTCCTGCGTGACTTCGAATGCTTCAACGACGTGGTGCGCGAGAGCAAGGCCATGGTTGAGGAAACCAGCCGCCGCCTGGAGGTGTGACATGACCAGCATCGCAAACCTGGGTCGCGCGCCCACCATGACCAGCCTGCAACTGGTGGACTTCATCAACAGTCAGCGTGCAGCAAGCGAAGCCGTGCTGCGTCAGCGTGACTTCACTACCAAAGCGCCGAAAGTCTTGCGCGAAGAGGTGTGCGAAAAATTTCGCGCACCCTATGTGAACCCCCAGAACGGCCAGATCTACCGCTTCCCCAAGCGTGAAGCCCGCCTGATGGCGATGAGCTACAGCTACGAGCTTCAGGCCAAGGTCTTCGGCCACATGACTGCGCTGGAGGAGGCAATGCGGCACCGCCACCGGTGCCCGCGATCCCCCAGACCTACGCCGAAGCCCTGCGTCTCGCCGCCAATGAGCACGAGGGCCGCCTGTTCGCCGAGTCCCAGCGCGACGAGGCGATCCGCACCAAGGCGCACATCGGCAGCAAGCGCGAAGCCACCGCCATGGACAGAGACACAGCTGCGGAACGCAAGCAACGCCACCGAGCACATCAGAAGTGGGAAGCCGCTGATGTCACGGTGGTCACAAATGAGTCACGCGTGACGGTCACGGATGTCACGCGTGCAGAAGGAGGTATAGACAGTCGAGTCTGACGATGAGCCTCGGGATGAATGGTCGGATCAGAGCCCAAGCTGTGGCACCACCACTTCATGGCGAAGTGCTGGGTGCTCTTCGTCTCGCCGAGCACAAGAGCCGGTTCACCTGCATTGCTGGTGCACGCCAGTGACGACGCGGGCCACCAAGGCGCCGACAAGCGGCCCGATGCCAGAAGCGACGTGGTCTGGTACATCGCTATGCGCTCCGGAAAACGCCGACACCTCGACTCGCTAAATCGATTGAGGTCCTGACCGAGCAACTGGAGCGCGTGAAGGCCGGCATTCGGGCGTGGGTCGAACACCCGTTCCGAGTGCTCCAGCGCCAGTTCGGCTATGTCAAGGTGCGCTATCGCGGCTGGGCCCAGAACACGGCGCAGTTGCGCACGCTGTTTGCGCTGGCCAATCTGTGGCTGGTGCGGCACAAACTGCTGGGTGCCTTGGCATGAGTGCGCCCGCAGTTCGCCAAATCAGCCCATCTGGCGCAGTAGGCACGAGAGCGGTGAGGCGAAATGGGCTTCTGCCGCATGCTTGTGTTGTGCAGACTTTCCTTGCACATGCGCGCAATCGCAGGGTGCTTCCTGTGCTTGGCGGCTCATCCCAATCCGCATCGCACCCCTTCCGCTCGACTCGCGAAGCGCATCCCTGGCGCTCTGACCTGCACGATCACGATTTGCAGGGGGGCACGCACCGCGTTCATCCGGTGTCGTGATCGCCTGGCGCTTCCTCGCCCGGCAGGGCCTTGACCTTGCCATCGTTGTACAGCCTAGCCTGACTTCCAGTTTCTGCGGAGTGGGATCTGCAGAGCGGTTTCCAAAGGGCCGAAGCGCTGAAACAAGGAAAGGGGAACTCCATGCGTGAAAAGATCAGAATCGTTGTGGCGGCCAGCATCATTGCGGCCGTGGGGGGGATTGCGATCGCCGCCCGCGATGCCAAGGATGAAGGGCAGGCAGCGGCGCCGGCAAGCGCGCCTGCGGCACCCGAGGTGCCCGTGGCCGAAGTCCTCACACGCACCGTCACGCCGTCAACCGAGTTCACGGGCTTTCTCGCTGCGCCCAAGACGGTGGAACTGCGTCCGCGCGTGGGCGGCACCGTCGAAGCGGTGAGCGTTCCCGAGGGCAGCCTGGTGCGCCAGGGCCAGCTGCTGTTCCAGATCGATCCACGCCCCTTTCAGGTGGCACTGGACAATGCGAGCGCACAACTGCGCCAGGCCCAGGTGCTGGCCAGCCAGGCCCAGGCCGATTTCGACCGCGCCGAACGGCTGGCGCCCACGGGCGCGGTCTCGCGCAAGGTCCATGACGACGCCACCTCGGCGCGCAACGCGCGCCAGGCCCAGGTGCAGGCGGCGCAGGCGGCCGTGGCCGCGGCGCGGCTGGACCTGTCGTACGCGCGCATCACGGCGCCGATCGCCGGGCGTGTGGACCGGGTGCTGGTCACCGAAGGCAATCTGGTGAGCGGCGGCACGGCGGGCGCGGCCACGCTGTTGACCACCATCGTCTCGGTCGATCCCATGTATGCCTACTTCGACATCGACGAGGCCACTTACCTGACGGCCGTGCGCCAGGCCCGTCCCGAAGCGCGCGGCGGCAAGGCGCCGCCGCGCGTGGCGCTGGGGCTGGTCACGGATCAGGGCTTCCCCCATGAGGGCACGCTGGACTTCGTGGGCAATCAGATGGACCGGACCACGGGCACCATCCGCGCGCGCGCCGTGGTGGCCAACCCCAAGGGTGAGCTGGCGCCGGGCCTGTTCGCACGGGCCCGGCTGGCCACAGGTGGCGCGCGCGAAGCCATCCTCATCGATGACCAGGCCGTGGGCACGGACCAGGGCAAGAACTATGTGCTGGTGGTGGGGGCGGACAACCAGGCGCAGTACCGCCAGGTGCAGTTGGGCCCGGTGGTGGACGGCCTGCGCGTGATCGATGAGGGTCTGAAGAGCGGCGAGAAGATCATCCTCAAGGGGCTGGTGCGCCCCGGCATGCAGGTCACCCCGCGTCCAACCCCGATGCAACAGACGGCCACCGCGGCCGCTGCGGCTGGCGCCGCCACGCAGCCGGCGGAGGCACGCCAATGAAATTCCCCCGTTTCTTCATCGCGCGGCCGATCTTCGCCATCGTGCTGTCGCTGCTGATGCTGCTGGCCGGCGCCATCGCCTTCTGGCAGCTGCCGCTGAGCGAATACCCGGCGGTCACGCCGCCCACGGTGCAGGTCACGGCCAGCTACCCGGGCGCCAACCCCGAGGTGATCGCCGACACCGTGGCCGCTCCGCTGGAGCAGGCCATCAACGGCGTGGAGAACATGCTCTACATGAGCTCCCAGATGACCACCGACGGCCGGATGGCGATCAGCATCGCCTTCAAGCAGGGCACGGACCCGGACATGGCGCAGATCCAGGTGCAGAACCGGGTTTCGCGCGCCCTGCCGCGGCTGCCGCCCGAGGTGCAGCGCATCGGCGTGGTGACGCAAAAGACCTCGCCCGACGTGCTGATGGTGGTGCACCTGGTCTCGCCGGGCAAGCGCTACGATCCGCTGTATCTGTCCAACTTCGCCCTGCGGCAGGTGCGCGATGAGCTGGCGCGGCTCCCCGGCATCGGCGACGTTCAGGCCTGGGGCGCGGGGGAGTATTCCATGCGCGTGTGGCTGGACCCCACTAAGGTCGCCGCGCGCGGCCTCAGCGCCAGCGACGTGGTCGCCGCCATCCGTGAGCAAAACGTGCAGGTGGCGGCCGGCTCGGTGGGCCAGCAGCCCGATACCTCGTCGGCCTTCCAGGTGACGGTCAACACCCTGGGCCGGCTGGCCAGCGAGGCGCAGTTCGGCGAGATCATCGTCCAATCCGGCGCCAACGGCCAGGTCACGCGACTGCGCGACGTGGCGCGCATCTCGCTGGGCGCCGATGCCTATGCCTTGCGCAGCCTGCTCGACGGCGAGCCCGCGCTGGCCATGCAGATCATCCAGAGCCCGGGCGCCAACGCCATCGACGTCTCCAACGCGGTGCGCGCCAAGATGGAGGAGCTGCAAAAGAGCTTCCCGCAGGACATCGAGTACCGCATCGCCTACGACCCCACGGTCTTCGTGCGCGCCTCGCTGCAGTCGGTGGCCATCACGCTGCTGGAGGCCATCGTGCTGGTGGTCATCGTGGTGGTGCTGTTCCTGCAGACCTGGCGTGCCTCCATCATCCCGCTGGTGGCCGTGCCGGTGTCGCTGGTGGGCACCTTCGCGCTGATGCAGATCTTCGGCTTCTCGCTGAACACGCTGTCGCTGTTCGGGCTGGTGCTGTCCATCGGCATCGTGGTGGACGATGCCATCGTGGTGGTCGAGAACGTGGAGCGCCACATCGCCCTGGGCGAATCGCCGCGCGACGCGGCGCGCAAGGCCATGGACGAGGTCACCGGCCCCATCCTGGCCATCACCTCGGTGCTGGCGGCGGTCTTCATCCCCTCGGCCTTCCTGTCGGGCCTGCAGGGCGAGTTCTACCGCCAGTTCGCGCTGACCATCGCCATATCGACCATCCTGTCGGCCATCAACTCGCTGACGCTGTCGCCCGCGCTGTCGGCCATTTTGCTCAAGCCCCACCACGGCGCAGTGCGCCAGGACTGGCTCACGCGAGTCATGGACGCCATGTTTGGCTGGTTCTTCCGGGCATTCAACCGCTTCTTCGAAAGCGCCTCCAACGCCTACGTGGGCACGGTGCGCCGCGCGGTGCGCGGCAGCGTCATCGTGCTGCTGCTGTATGCCGGCTTCGTGACCCTGACCTGGCTGGGCTTCAAGCAAGTGCCCAATGGCTTCGTGCCGGCCCAGGACAAGTACTTCCTGGTCGGCATCGCCCAGTTGCCCAGCGGCGCCTCGCTGGACCGCACCGAGGCCGTGGTCAAGCAGATGTCCGGGATCGCGCTGGCCGAGCCCGGCGTGGAAAGCGTGGTGGCCTTCCCCGGCCTGTCCATCAACGGCTTCGTGAACGTGCCCAACTCGGCCGTCATGTTCGCGATGCTCAAGCCCTTTGCCGAACGCACGGACCCGTCGCTGGCCGCCGATGCCATCGCGGGCAAGCTCATGGGCAAATTCAGCCAGATCCCCGACGGCTTCCTGGGCATGTTCCCGCCGCCGCCGGTGCCGGGCCTGGGCACCATGGGCGGCTTCAAGATGCAGATCGAAGACCGCGCGGGCCTGGGCCTGGAGGCCCTGGTGCAGGCCCAGGGCGCCCTCATGGCCAAGGCCATGCAGACGCCCGAGCTGGCCGGCATGCTGGCCAGCTTCCAGACCAACGCGCCGCAATTGCAGGTGGACGTGGACCGGGTCAAGGCCAAGTCGCTGGGTATCTCGCTGACCGACGTGTTCGAGACGCTGCAGATCAACCTGGGCTCGCTGTACGTCAACGACTTCAACCGCTTCGGTCGCACCTACCGCGTCATGGCCCAGGCCGATGCCCCGTTTCGCATGCAGGCCGAGGACATCGGACGCCTGAAGCTGCGCAACGCGGCCGGGGACATGATCCCGCTGAGCGCCTTCGTGCGCATCACGCGCAGCTCCGGCCCCGACCGGGTGATCCACTACAACGGCTTTCCCTCGGCCGACATCAGCGGCGGACCGGCTCCGGGCTACTCCTCAGGCCAGGCCACCGATGCCATGGAGCGGATCGCGCGCGAAACCCTGCCCGAAGGCATAACCTATGCGTGGACCGACCTGGTCTACCAGGAAAAGCAGGCCGGCAACTCGGCGCTGTACATCTTCCCGCTGGCCGTGCTGCTGGCCTTCCTGATCCTGGCTGCGCAGTACAACAGCTGGTCGCTGCCCTTCGCCGTGCTGCTGATCGCGCCCATGGCGCTGCTGTCGGCCATCGCTGGCGTGTGGCTGTCCGGCGGGGACAACAACATCTTCACGCAGATCGGCTTCGTGGTGCTGGTGGGGCTGGCCGCCAAGAACGCCATCCTCATCGTGGAGTTCGCGCGGGCCAAGGAGGACGAAGGCGCCGATCCGCTGACTGCCGTGCTCGAGGCGGCGCGGCTGCGCCTGCGCCCCATCCTGATGACCTCGCTGGCCTTCATCGCCGGGGTCGTTCCCCTGGTGCTGGCCAGCGGCGCCGGCGCCGAAATGCGCCATGCCATGGGCATCGCCGTGTTCGCCGGCATGCTGGGTGTGACGCTGTTCGGCCTGGTGCTCACGCCCGTGTTCTACGTGCTGGTCAGGCGCTGGGCCACCCGGGGACAGGGGCAGGCGCCGCAGCAGCCCACCATGCCCCCATCCGTGCAGCAGATCGGAGTACGCCATGCGGACTGAACGCCCCGTCAAGAAACTGTCGCTGCTGGCTCTGGCCGGCCTGCTGGCCGGCTGCTCGCTGGCCCCCAAGTACGAGCGCCCGCCGGCACCCATCGACGCCTTCTACCCCAGCGGACCGGCCTACGGCGAGGCCGAGACGACCGCGCAGGCCGTGGCCGACATCGGCTGGCGCGACTTCCTGCGCGATCCGCTGCTGCAGGAGCTGGTGGCCCTGTCGCTGGCCAACAACCGCGATCTGCACAAGGCCGCGCTCAACGTGGAGGCCGCCCGCGCCCAGTACCGCATACAACGGGCCGACCTGCTGCCGAAGGTCGGCGTGGGGGCCGACGGCTCGGCACAGCGTCTGCCCGCCGACCTGCGTCAGAGTGGCGCGCCCGAGATCAGCCGCAGCTACCAGGTCGTGGGCGTCGTGTCGTGGGAGATCGACCTGTGGGGCCGCATTCGCAGCCTCAGCGACCAGGCGCTGTCGGCCTACCTGGCCCTGGGCGAAACCCGCACGGCGGCCGAGTTGAGTCTGGTGGCCGAAGTCACCGACGCCTACCTCACCATGCGGGCCGACCAGGAGTTGCTGCGCCTGACAAGCGACACACTCGCCACGCAGAAGCGCTCCTACGAGCTGACGGCTCAACTGGTGGATGCGGGCAACTCCACGCAGCTGGACCTGCGCCGCGCGGAAATCGCGCTGCGCACCGCGGAGGCCAACCATTCGGCCTACACGCGACAGACGGCCAGAGACCGCAATGCGCTGGTGCTGCTGCTGGGCCAGCCGTTGACGCCGGAGTTGTCGCAACGGCTGGACACGGCGACCCCACTGCCCGACGGGCTGGTGCCCGCCCATCTGCCGGCCGGCCTGCCTTCCGAACTGCTGGCACGCAGGCCGGACCTGCGCGCCGCCGAACACCGGCTGCGCGGCGCCCATGCCAACATCGGCGCGGCGCGAGCGGCGTTCTTTCCTGCCATCAGTTTGACGGGGGCGGCCGGCACCGCCAGCGCCAGTCTGCAAGACCTGTTCGATGCCGGATCGGGCACCTGGAGCTTCATGCCGCGCATCACCGTGCCCATCTTTCAGGGCGGGGCATTGCAGGCCAACCTGGACGTGGCGCAGGTGCAAAGGCGCATCGAGATTGCCAACTACGAGAAATCCATCCAGGCGGCTTTCGCCGAGGTGGCCGATGGGCTGGCGGGCAAGCGCACGCTCGATGAACAGATCCGCTCGGAGCAACTGTTGGTGGCGGCCAGCCAGAAAGCCTACGATTTGGCGAAACAGCGCTTCCAGGAAGGCGTGGACGACAACCTCACCGTGCTTGACGCGCAACGCACGTTGTACGGCACGCAGCAGACCCTGGTGCGAACCCGCCTGACGCGACTGAGCAATCTCATTCACCTGTACAAGGCTCTGGGAGGCGGCTGGACCGAGCACACGGTGCCATTGAGTGCCACCGTGCAGCAGCCCGCCCGGCCCGCGGAATGAGGATGAGCGAACCATGCGTGCATGGCGTCGTCGGAAACCGACGTGCGGAGGCAGGCGCCCGTGAGCATGCGGCCAGCGTCGAGGGGCGCATGGAGCCACTGACCCGGCCGAAAGGGCTCCTGCTCGCATCGGCACGGCGGCAAGGCTCTGCCAACGAGGGGTTTCCGGGGATGGCGCCGCCTGCAAGGGCTTGCGAGCATCCCAGGAGCGAATCCGTGAACGCGCATGCCAGCGTGTAGCCGTTCCGGCCAGACCCGTCCACCATCAGACCGCCCATGACCGACCCCAGCACCACGCGCCGAAACATCGGCGTTCTCACTGCCGCGCAGGCGCTCGGCGGCGCCAGCGCGCCCATCGTGATGTCGCTGGGCGGATTGGTCGGCCAACGACTGGCCACGGACCCCGCCCTGATCACGCTGCCCGTGAGCCTGTTCAGCCTGGGGCTGGCCCTCGGCACCTTGCCTGCCGCCTTCATCATGCGGCGCCATGGGCGGCGCAACGGCTACGTGGTCGGGGTCGGCTTCGGCGTGGCCTCGGGCCTGATCGCCGCGCTGGGGATCCTGCTGACCTCATTCTGGATTTTTTGCGTGGGAACCTTCCTGGCAGGCTTCTACGGGGCCTATGTGCAGAGCTACCGTTTTGCAGCCGCCGATACCACCGACCAGGCACTCAAGGCGAAGGCCATTTCCTGGGTCATGGTGGGGGGCCTCGCCGGTGCCATCATCGGACCGCAGTTGGTGATCTTCACGCGTGACACGGTGGCCGGCACGCCCTATGTCGGCGCCTTCCTCAGCCAGGCACTGCTGCCGCTGATCGCCTTGCCGATCCTGCTGATGCTGCGCACGCCGCGCCAGACCCCGGCAGAAGCCGCTGCCGATGGCGGCCGGACCGCGCTGCAGCTTCTGGCCATGCCGCGCTACCTGCTGGCCGTGGCCGCGGGTGTGGTGTCCTATGGCACGATGGCCTTGGTGATGACCGCAGCGCCGGTGGCGATGGTCAACCATGGCCATTCCGTGGACAGCGCCGCACTGGGCATCCAGTGGCACCTGCTGGCGATGTTCGGGCCGAGCCTCTTCACCGGGCGGCTGATGGTGCGCTACGGAAAAGAGCGCGTCATCGCCGCCGGCATGGTGCTCCTTGCCGCCTCCGCAGTGGTGGCCCTGAGCGGGTTGGGCCTGTCTCACTTCTGGGGCTCGCTGGCGCTGTTGGGCATGGGCTGGAACTTCGGCTTCATCGGTGCCACGGCGATGGTGACCGACTGCCACAGCCCCGCCGAGCGCAGCAAGGCGCAAGGCATGAACGACTTCTTCGTCTTCGCCGCCACGGCCGCCGTCTCGTTCCTTGCGGGCTCGATCCTGCACAGCTCGGGCTGGCGGGTGGTCAACTGGATGATCTTCCCGGCCCTGGCGCTGATCCTGGTGCCCCTGCTGTGGCAGGCGGCGCGCAATCCGGTGCGTCCAAGTCCGGTCTGATCGGGCGGATGTGGCAAGCAGTCCGCGCAGCCCCCCGCATCGCTTGCTGTCACTGCAGCAGCTTCGAGCACTTCGTCTTCGCTCACGTGACCCTGCGAAAGGGTGGCCTTGGGCACACGTATTCAGAGTCAGGGGCGGTCAGCCAGCCACTTCCTCATCGTGCAGGATCATGCCGCGCATGAGTCGACGCTTGCGTCCCCCGTGAGCTCAATTGTCATATCTGCGTGCATCTTGTCGCTGACTTCGCGATACGCACGCATGACGGGATTCTCCGAAGTCGCGTCAGTGCCATCGCTGGCGTGTATCGCCATGGATTTTCCTTTCATGGACTATCTCGGTTCATATGCCGCATCCGCCCAGCGAGTGAGTGTGCGTATCCCGTTTTCGTCCAGGTCCTTGGCCGCCTGGGCCACGGTCACGCCACGCTCGGCGACCAGCTTGACCGCCTCGAGCTTGAACTCGCGGCTGAATAGCTCATGTCGCAGGCATGGTTGATCTCCATGCGGTCGTCCAGCAGCGCTCTCAGATTAATGCGCTGGCAGGTACGTTTAGCTTGGCTCACTAGGGCGTCGAGGCACGTGGCTTTGCGCCGCTCCGTTGGCATGTGTGCGCCGCGACACGGCGCCGGTGCGCGCTTCGGGCTCCTTTGCACTGGTGTCGGGCTGCTGCAGCGTGTACAGGATCGGGCAGTCGGATTGTTCATCGCCCGCGCAGCAGTGGATTAGCGCCTTGAGCACTTCGGCCGTTTTCAGCATGTTCGCGATATGCTGGCCCAACTCAGCCAAGTGCTGCTGGGTCAGGCTCTTGACATCGGCGCTCTGGCGCGATTTGTCGTCCCACAGTTGCAGCAAGTCTGTGATCTTGGCCACCGAGAAGCCTAGGTCGCGCGCACGCCGAATGAAGTGCAGCCGGTGGACGTCGTGCTGGGAGTAGGTACGGTAGCCCGAATCGGTACGGTCGGCTGGTGGGGTCAGGCCGATCTGCTCGTAGTAGCGGATCATCTTGGCCGAGATCTTCGAGGCCTTGGATGCTTCACCGATGTTCATGGTGTTTCTCCTTTCTCAATGAGTGAACTCCACCGCCAGCGCAGCTGGAAGCGACGCAGGAGCAACGCATTGCCGAGCACGAACGCTGGACACGTCGTAGGCTGGGTGTCGCACGCCTGCGGCTCCGGGATCAGGGTCGTCGGCTTCGACCAGCGCCAGGCCGCCACCCACGCAGGCGATCTCGTGGCCGGCCTTCAGCTGGTGCACGGCTTTAGGCACTTCGGCCACCACCTCATCAATGCCTGGTACACGCGTCGTCGCCGGTGACCATTGCCGCCTTCAAGCCAAGCTAGCGCAGCGCGGCGATGGCTGCGGGCGTGCTGGACGACGCGGGAGCCGCCCAAGGTGACAGCACGGGCTACTGACCTCCCATGAACATCAGCCAATACCTTAAGGCAGCTCAAATACGGTGCGCGGCCTGTTGAGCCGCGGGCCGCAAGGAACATTACTGCGCGCGCGGCGGAAAACCAGCTTCGCTCAGTGCTGCGGCGATCTGCTCTTGCGAGGCCGAGGTCTGGACCTCAACACAGCGGGTCGGCGGGTCCGTGACGATCTTGGCGTTCGGGTCGATTGTTTGTATTGTTTTCGTTACAGTTCGGGCGCAACCGCCGCAAGTCATGTCATCGAGATGGAATTGCATGGAACACTCCTTTTGGGTTGAGGTGCTTGAAGTCTGATGCTTGCCACGGCTGGAAGGTCAAGCGCTATTTGCATGGTGGCTGACCGTCACCAAACGTTGCTCCGAGTGGATGTGCTCATCGAGCGCGTTGGCCCTGACCTGCCCGGTTTCTCCGAGACATTGATTTCTAGGAAGATGGCTCCCGCCCAAAGAGGAGCCCATGAAGAAGAGTCGATTTTCACAAGAGCAAATGGTCACGATCCTGCGCGAAGCAGATCGAACGACGGTGGCCGAGGCCGCCAAGAAGCACAAGGTCAGCGAAGCCACCATCTATGCCTGGCGCAAACACTTCGGCCAGATGGAAGCGGCCGACGTCAAGCGTCTGAAGGCCCTGGAGCTTGAGAACAGCCGGCTGAAGAAGCTTCTTGCCGAGCGAGATCTGGACCTCGAGGTTCTCAAGGAGATCAACGCAAAAAAATGGTGAGCCCGTTGGCTCGGCGCGAGCAACTGGCCTTCGTGCGCGCACGTGGCTTGAGTCTGCGCCGCGCCTGCGGGCTCATCGGCATGTCACGCGCCACGCCCAGTTACGAGTTGCGCTTGCCCGCCAAGGAGGCGCCGGTGCTTGCGGCGATGAAGGAACTGTCGGCCATGTATCCGCGCTACGGCTATCGCCGCATTCGCGTATTCCTGCGTCGCAAGGGCTTCGAGCTGAGTTGGTCTCGCACGCACAGGCTGTGGCGCCAGGCGGGCCTGCTGGTGCCCCGGAAACGGCCGCGCAAGCGCATCGCCTCGCTGCGCCCGCGCATCCACACGCCGTTCAAGGCCAACATGGTCTGGGCCTACGACTTCGTCTTCGACACCACGGCCAGCGGTCAGCAGATCAAGTGCCTGACCGTGGTGGACGAATACACCCGGGAGTGCCTGGCCATCGACGTGGCTGGGGCCATCCGTTCCAAGCGCGTGATCGAGGTGCTGTCGCGGCTGGTCAGCCTGCACGGGGCGCCACTGTTCATGCGCTCGGACAATGGCCCCGAGTTCGTCAGCCAGGCGATCCTGGAGTGGATCTCAGCCTCGGGCATTGCCACCGTGCTCAACGATCCCGGCAAGCCCTGGCAGAACGGCACCGACGAAAGCTTCAACGGCAAGTTCCGCGACGAGTGTCTGTCCATCGAGTGGTTCCGTTCGCGCCGCGAAGCCGCTGCCCTGATCGAAGCCTGGCGCAATCACTACAACGAGGTTCGTCCCCACAGCAGCCTGCAATACTTGACCCCGGCAGAGTTCAAACTCGAACTCCGCAAAGAACCGCAACCCGCCGCCTTCTAGGAAAAACTGTCTCGACTAAACCGAGCAGGTCACGATGGCGGAAACCATCGGCGATGTAGTCGCCGGCGATGACGAGGTCTTTGCCGGTGTCGTCGCGTTCGCGCACGATCAGATGGGTATGCGGACTATCGGGCACGCCCACGCAGTCGGGATCGTTCTCGGTGGTGGTGGTGGTGCTCAGCGATGGGGCCACACCGGCGTAGACGGCCAGCGTGACGCTGGCGTTGAGCGTGACGGCCGCTGAAGTGAAACCGGTGCCCACGCTGGGCGCCTTCGCGGCGGCACTGGGGGGCGCAGGTTGCGCCGGAGTGAAGGGGAATGCCCAGTTGGCGAGGTGTCGAAGCTGAGGCTGCAGGTGAGCCTTGCTTACTTCAACTGGACGTGAGCTGATCCATGAGCATCTGGCGTCCAGGCTGCTCCACACTGAACGATAGCAGGGGCATCCAGCGAGTTGGCCACCGATCTTGGCTTCCCTCTACGCAAAGAAAAAGCCCACATCAGCGTTTGCTTGATGTGGGCTTTTATGTGGTACAAATCAAAAAACTATTTGCAAGTCATTGATTTAATTGCTCATTTGGCGGAAGCGGTGAGATTCGAACTCACGGAGGGCGCAAACCCTCGGCGGTTTTCAAGACCGCTGCCTTAAACCACTCGGCCACACTTCCCAGGCAAGCGGCGGATTGTAGCCCATGGCATGCGGACGCCGGCACCGTGGGAGGACGCGCGATCGGGGGGCTCGCTGACCGTGGTGGACGCTTCGTGGACGACGTCGGCTGCGCGGCTAGCATCGGTGGCTTTGAACCCCAACACCCGCGTCACCATGCAGACACCAGACCTTCATGCCGGCTCCCTCACCGAGGTGGCGGGGCTTTCGGTGGGCCATTTCACCGACACGCGACGGCCCACGGGCTGCTCGGTGGTGCTGTGCCCCGAGGGCGCCGTGGCCGGCGTGGATGTGCGGGGAGCGGCGCCGGGCACGCGCGAAACCGACCTGTTGACGCCGGGCAATCTGGTGGAGCGCGTGCACGCGATCGTGCTGACGGGCGGCAGCGCCTGGGGGCTGGATGCGGCAGGGGGCGTCATGCACTGGCTGGATGCGCATGGCCACGGCCTGTCCGTCGGAGCTGGGGCGCGCGTGCCCATCGTGCCCGCTGCGGTGTTGTTTGACCTGCATGTGGGCGATGCCCGCATTCGGCCCGATGCGCAAGCCGGTTTTGCGGCCTGCGAAAACGCAGGCTTGCGCGTCGCGCAAGGCTGCGTGGGCGCGGCAGCCGGCGCCAGCGTGGGCAAGCTGTGGGGCATGGCGCGCGCGATGAGGGGCGGCATCGGCACCGCTTCGGTCAGCGTGGCCGGCGTGACGGTGGGCGCCCTGATCGCCGTGAATGCCGTGGGCGATGTGCGTGACCCGGTCGACAACCGGTTGCTGGCCGGCGCGCGTTCGGCCGATGGGCGCCGTCTGCACGACACGGCCGCGTCGCTGCTGGCGGGCGAGGTGCCGCAGGCCGTGCTGCCGGGCACCAACACCACGATCGGGGTGGTGGCGACCGACATGGTGCTGGACAAGGCGCAGGCCAAACGGCTGGCGATGAGCGCCCACGACGGCTTGGCGCGCACCATCAACCCGGTCCACACCCAGACCGACGGTGACACGCTGTTTGCGCTCGCCACGGGGCGCAGCGCGGCGCGTGTGCACCCCACGGTGCTGGGGCTGATGGCCAGCGAGGCGGTGGCCCGGGCGGTGGCGAATGCCGTGCGCGCGGCACACGGCCTGCGCCTGGGGGAACTCCACCTGCCGGCGCACAGCGAGCTGTAGGCCGGGTGTCCCTGTGCCTGGCCGACGTGTGGGATGGGCCGGGTGAACACCCCCAGCACCCTCAGCGACTGCGCAAGCCGCCGCAGCGCAGGGCCATGTCTGGCCAACGGGTGCGCGCGACGGCCACGGCCTGGCCCATGCGTTTCGGTGCTCAATTTGAATCTGAATGAGTATGTGGCCATCCCCGTTGTCAAGACAGCGAGGATGACCTGATACTGCTGAATCCGTGCAGCGGCCGTGCGCGGGCGGGACGCCACGGCGCGCAGGCCTGTGTGCGGGTGACGCAGGTCACGGGCTTGGCGCGGCCACGCGCGGACGCGGCCGTGTCGCAGGCGCCGGGTTGCTCAGGCGTTCAGGGCCGCGGCGTGGTGCGCGATGTGCTCGGCCATGAAGCTGGCGATGAAGTAATAGCTGTGGTCATAGCCGGGCTGCAGGCGCAGGGTCAGCGGATGGCCGGCCTGCTGGCAGGCCGCCTGCAGCAGTTCGGGCTTGAGCTGGCCTTGCAGGAACTCGTCCGCATCGCCCTGATCGACGAGCAGCGGCAGGCGTTCAGTGGCGTTGGCGATCAGGGCCACCGCATCGTGCGCGAGCCAGGCGCTGCGGTCTTCCCCCAGGTAGGCGGCAAACGCCTTTTCGCCCCAGGGCACCTGGCTGGGCGCGACGATGGGCGAGAACGCCGACACGCTGTGGTAGACGCCGGGGTGGCGCAGGGCCAGCGTCAGCGCGCCGTGGCCGCCCATCGAATGGCCAAAGATGCCGCGCCTGGCCGTGGCCTGGTGGCCTTGCTCGGCCAGCAGAGCGCTCACCACCTGTGGCAGTTCGTGCACCACGTAGTCTTCCATCCGGAAGTGCGGCGCCCAGGGCGCCTGCGTGGCGTTCAGGTAAAAGCCTGCGCCCTGGCCCAGGTCGTAGGCCGCGTCGTTGGCCACGCCGTCGCCGCGGGGGCTGGTGTCGGGCGCCACCAGGATGAGTCCGTGTTGGGCCGCGAACTGCTGCGCGCCGGCCTTGGTGATGAAGTTCTGCTCGGTGCAGGTCAGGCCGGACAGCCAATACAGCACCGGGCAAGCCTGGCCCGCCAGGGCTGCAGGCGGCAGGTACAGGCCCAGGTTCATGGGGCAGTTCAGGGTGGTGGAGGCGTGCGTCCACACCTGTTGCCAGCCGCCAAAGCTGGCGCGGTGTTCCAAGCGTTTCACAAATGGGCCTTTGTCGATGGGTGATGAAGCATGGTGGTCATGGGTATGGTGCCTTTGCCGTTCAATGAGCAACGGAAATGAGACCATACCCGACTGAACTGGATAGAAAGAGTGCAGCCGGTGGCTGAGCCGTGGCCGCATCGTAGCCTGAACACGGGCCTGCCCCGGCCACGCCGCATTGCCCGCCGACCCCCTGCCGCATCCCGGTGGCCGACGACCACCGCGACGTCTCGGATGCTGCGGGCCTTTGAAGACCAGTGCGCGCTCGCGGTGACCGCTCCCCCGCCAGCTGCACTGGCGCAGGTGTCATGCCGCATCAACGCATCGTCAGGGGCAGATGGTGATGGCCAATGCCTGGCGACCGTCATCCAGCTGGGCGTGTGGCCATGGTCGCTGTGCGACATCACCTCGACCACGACCGGCAGCATGACGTGTTGAGCCACGTCCACCAGGCCCCCACGCCGTGGCGTGCGGGCGCCGAGTGGGCCCGGTGGCGTCGCCTGGGAAGCTGACAACTGGCGGTGCAGCCCCGAGCATTGGGGGCAGAACGCCGCAGGCTGCGGCCCATGACTTTTTCAGGAGACTTCCATGTCAGATCGCATCGTGATTGACCGCCTGCCCGGCGGCGTGGCCCATGTTCAGCTGGTCCGCACCGACAAGATGAACGCGCTCGACCCCGAGATGTTCAATGGCTTGAACGCCGCGGCCGAGTCGCTGGCCCAGGACAAGAGCCTGCGCGCGGTGGTCATCAGCGGCCAGGGCAAGGCGTTCTGTGCCGGCCTGGACATGGGGTCCTTCCACAAGATGAAAGAGGGCGGCGAGCCCACCTCGGCCAAGGACCTGAGCGTGCGCACGCATGGCCTGGCCAATGCGGCGCAGAACGTGTCCGTGGCCTGGCGCAGCCTGCCCGTGCCCGTCATCGCGGCCGTGCATGGTGTGGCCTTCGGCGGCGGCCTGCAGGTGGCCCTGGGCGCCGACATCCGCCTGGTGACGGCGGATGCCAAGCTGTCGGTGATGGAAATCAAGTGGGGCCTGGTGCCGGACATGGGCGGCATGCCGCGCCTGCGCTCGCTGTGCCGGGACGACGTGGCCCGCGAGCTGACCTACACCGGCCGCATCGTCTCGGGCACCGAGGCGGTGGCGCTGGGGCTGGCCACGCGCGTCGAGGCCGACCCCGTCGCCGCGGCGCTGGACATGGCGCACGCCATCGCGGGCAAGAACCCCGATGCCATCCGCGCCGGCAAGCGCCTGCTGAACGCCAGCGAAGATGTGGGCGTGAGCACCGGCGAGCTGCTGCTGGCCGAGTCGGTCGAACAGCAGGCCCTGATCGGGACGGCCAACCAGGCCGAGGCGGTCAAGGCCAACATGGACAAACGCGCGCCCGTGTTCGCCGACCCCGCGTGAACCAGGTTCATCGACCGGCCTGTCGCTGGGCTGGCGGTTGATGACTGGATAGTATGGTCTTCTGGCCGATTCTGAACCATCGGGTGTGGCGCCATACTGTTCAATTCAGGTGCATGCGGCAATGAGCTGCACCACTGCGGTGCATTCAGGCCAGGGCGCCCGCCACGCTGAGCCGGAGGGCGTCGTTCAGCCGCACCGCGCACCGCTCAGCCGGGTGCGCACCGGGTCGTGGATCCAGGCGCGGGTCTGTCTGGCCAGAAACTCACACGCTGTGCCGCTTGGGGCGCTGCCCCAGATGCTTGCCGGCCAGCTCGCCAGCCGACATCTCGTCGCCCGGAGTGGGCCGACTGCCAACCGGGGCGACGCGCGTTTTCAGGTGGCCTACCAAGGGCGGCTGGGTGATGGGCGGCGACGGCACACGCCACGGCGACGGCCCCGCCTTGGTGCATGTCGGCCCCGTGGCATCAGGGCGAACCCGCTGTTTCTGGCCTGAATCTTGCGTTACCTTCTCGGCGCGCTGGTGTACGCACTGGCGTCTCTTTGTTTTGCGGAGAAATCTATGCAGCTGAAGTTGTCGATGTTGGCAGGAGCCGCCTTGCTGGTGGCTGGGGGCGTGGCGCAGGCCCAGGAGCAGGTCGTCAAGATTGGCCACGTGGCCCCTTTGTCGGGCCCGCAGGCGCACTTGGGCAAGGACAACCAGAACGGCGCGCAAATGGCCATTGACGAGCTCAACGCGCAGAACATCACCATCGGGGGCAAGAAGATCAAGTGGCAGCTGGTGCCTGAAGACGATGCCGCCGATCCCAAGCAGGGCACGGCCGTGGCGCAGAAGCTGTGCGACGCCAAGGTCGCCGGCGTGGTCGGTCACCTGAACTCGGGCACCACGATTCCGGCGTCCAAGATCTACGACCAGTGCGGCATTCCCATGGTGACGGGCGCGGCCACCAACCCCGAGCTCACCAAGCTGGGGCGCAAGCACGTGTTCCGCATCATCGCCAACGACGAGGCCCTGGGCGCCGGCTTGGCCAAGTACGCGGCTGAAACCCTCAAGCTGAAGAAGGTTGCCGTGGTCGATGACCGCACGGCCTATGGGCAAGGCGTGGCCGCCGTGTTCAAGCGCGAGGCGCAGAAGCTGGGCCTGCAGGTCGTGAGCGACCAGTTCACCACCGACAAGGCCACCGATTTCATGGCCATCCTCACGGCCATCAAGTCCAAGGCACCCGACGGCATCATGTACGGCGGCATGGACGCCCAGGCTGGCCCCATGCTGCGCCAGCTGGATCAGCTGGGCATGAGCAACGTCAAGTTCTTCAGCGGCGACGGCTCGTGCACCAACGAACTGCCCAAGCTGTCCGCCAACGCGAAGTCGCTGGCCTCGGTGGTCTGTGCCGAAGGCGGTGCCTCGCTGGCCAAGATGCCCAAGGGCGAAGACTGGCTCAAGCGCTACAACGCCAAGTACCCTGGCCAGTACAAGCTCTACGGCCCGTACGTGTACGACGCCACCATGCTGCTGGCCGATGCCATGAAGCGCGCCAACTCGGTCGATCCCAAGGTCTACATGCCTGTGCTCGAGAAGTCCGACTTTGCGGGCTCGACCGCCAAGATCGTGTTCGACGAGCGCCACGACCTGAAGGATGCGCCCATCACCCTCTACAACTACCCGGGCAACACCAAGACGCCCATGAACTGAGGCGGTCAGGCGGACCATGCCGGACGGCAAGGCCACCTCAGACGTGGCCTTTTTCAATGGTCCTGGATTCAGGGAGCGGCGCGCAGCCTCGGTCTGCCGCGCCCATCAAGACGACAAGCGGTTTCCCGCCTTGGCGTGTGTCGGGCTTGGGGCGTCGATGATCACCATCGATCCGGCGAGCACCGTTGCTGGCTGGGTTGGCCGCCCTCGCTCACCGAGCGACGGGGCCCCAGCCGGTGAACGCGGTCCGACAGACGCCTTGAGTGGCTGGCAGTGAATTGAGGTGAACATGGATATCTTGCTTCAGCAGATCATCAACGGGTTGGTGCTGGGCAGCATGTATGCGCTGATCGCGCTGGGCTACACCATGGTGTACGGCATCATCCAGCTGATCAATTTTGCGCATGGCGAAGTGCTGATGGTGGGGGCGCTGACGAGCTGGTCCGTGGTCGGGCTGATGCAGGAGAGCATGCCAGGCGCGCCCGGCTGGGCCATCCTCATCCTGGCGACGCTGATCGCGTGCCTGGTGGCCGCGGTGCTCAATTTCGTGATCGAGAAGGTGGCCTACCGGCCGCTGCGCAACAGCCCGCGGCTGGCGCCGCTCATCACGGCCATCGGGGTGTCCATCCTGCTGCAGGCCATCGCCATGATGATCTGGCGTCCCAGCTACAAGTCCTTTCCGTCGCTGCTGCCCACCGAGCCCTACCAAATTGGCGGCGCCTTCATCACACCCACGCAGATCATGGTGCTGGGGGTGACGGCGGTGTCCCTGGCCATCCTCATGTGGCTGGTCAACTTCACGCGCATGGGCCGCGCCATGCGCGCCACGGCCGAGAACCCGCGCGTGGCCGGCCTCATGGGTGTGCGGCCGGACATGGTGATTTCCGCCACCTTCATCATCGGTGCCGTGCTGGCGGTGATTGCCGGCGTCATGCTGGCCATGAACTACGGCACCGTCTACCACACCATGGGTTTCCTGCCGGGCCTCAAAGCCTTCACGGCCGCCGTGTTCGGCGGCATTGGCAACCTCGGCGGCGCGGTGATCGGCGGCCTGTTGCTGGGCCTGATCGAGTCCATCGGCTCGGGCTACATCGGTGACCTGACCGGCGGCGTGCTGGGCAGCAACTACACCGACATCTTCGCCTTCGTCGTGCTCATCATCATCCTCACGCTGCGCCCCTCGGGCCTGCTGGGTGAGCGTGTGGCCGATCGTGCGTGAGGAGGCCCGCATGACCACCGTGAAAACCGATCCCAAGAAAACCGCCTGGGTGATCGCCGGCGCCATCGCCCTCATCGTGCTGCCCTTCGTGCTGCAGATGTTCGGCAACTCGTGGGTGCGCATCATCGACCTGGCGCTGCTTTACGTGATGCTGGCATTGGGCCTGAACATCGTGGTCGGCTACGCCGGCCTGCTTGACCTGGGCTACGTGGCGTTCTTTGCCGTGGGCGCCTACCTGTTCGGGTTGCTGGCCTCGCCCCACTTGACGCAGAACTTTCCGGCCATCGCCGCCATGTTCCCGAACGGCCTGCACCTGTCGTTCTGGCTGGTGATTCCGCTGGCGCTGCTCGTCGCGGCCATCGTGGGCATGCTGCTGGGCGCGCCCACGCTCAAGCTGCGGGGCGACTACCTGGCCATCGTGACGCTGGGTTTTGGCGAGATCATCCGCATCTTCATGAACAACCTGGACCAGCCTTACAACATCACCAACGGTCCCAAAGGCATCAGCGACATCGACTCCGTGCACGTCTTCGGCGTCGACCTGGCGCG
Source organism: Comamonas serinivorans (assembly GCF_002158865.1). Classification (NCBI taxonomy): domain Bacteria; kingdom Pseudomonadati; phylum Pseudomonadota; class Betaproteobacteria; order Burkholderiales; family Comamonadaceae; genus Comamonas; species Comamonas serinivorans. The sequence continues at coordinate 971,804 of NZ_CP021455.1, forward strand.
TTCGCTGACCATCGGCGGCTTCGAGATCGCCTCGGTCACGCTCTACTACTTCCTGTTCCTGGCGCTGGTGCTCATCACCATCGGCATCTGCGCGCGCCTGCAGGACTCGCGCATCGGCCGTGCCTGGATGGCCATCCGCGAAGACGAAATCGCCGCCAAGGCCATGGGCCTGAACACGCGCAACCTCAAGCTGCTGGCCTTTGGCATGGGGGCGTCGTTCGGCGGGGTGTCAGGCGCGCTGTTCGCGTCGTTCCAGCAGTTTGTGTCACCGGAGTCGTTCAGCCTCATGGAGTCCATCATGATCGTCGCCATGGTGGTGCTGGGCGGTCTGGGTCACCTGCCGGGCGTGGTCACCGGGGCTTTGCTGCTGGCGGCTTTGCCCGAGGTGCTGCGCCATGTCGCGGGTCCTTTGCAGGCCATGACCGATGGCCGCATCGACGCCGCCATCCTGCGCCAGTTGCTGATCGGCCTGGCCATGATCGTCATCATGCTGATGCGCCCGCGCGGCCTGTGGCCCTCGCCCGAGCACGGCCAATCGGCCCAGCCCGATGCGGCCGGCACCATGCCGGTGTCGGCCCAGGACAACCCGCCCGGCGTGGACTTTCCGGCCGATGCGGCGCCGGGCAGCACCGGCGTGCGCCAGTCCGCCATCAACCCCTGAAGGAGTCCGTCATGAGCACAGCAGACACCATCCTTCAGGTGCAGGGCGCGTCCAAGCGCTTTGGCGGCCTGCAGGCCCTCTCCGACGTGAGCCTGCAGATCCAGCGTGGCCAAATTTATGGCCTCATTGGCCCCAACGGCGCCGGCAAGACCACGTTCTTCAACGTCATCACCGGCCTGTACACGCCCGACAGCGGCCGTTTCGAGCTGGGCGGCAAGGCCTACGAGCCTGCCGCCGTGCACCAGGTGGCGCAGGCCGGCATCGCGCGCACGTTCCAGAACATCCGCCTGTTCGCAGACATGACGGCGCTCGAGAACGTGATGGTCGGGCGCCACGTGCGCACCCACTCGGGCCTGTTCGGCGCCATCTTCCGCACCCCGGGGTTCAAGGCCGAAGAGCGCGCGATTGCTGAGCGCGCGCAGGCCTTGCTGGACTACGTCGGCATCGGCAAGTTCGCGCCTTACAAGGCGCGCACGCTCTCGTACGGCGACCAGCGGCGGCTGGAGATCGCCCGGGCGCTGGCCACCGAGCCGCACCTGCTGGCGCTGGACGAGCCGGCCGCCGGCATGAACGCGACCGAGAAGGTCATGCTGCGCGGCCTCATCGACCGCATCCGCGCCGATGGCAAGAGCGTGCTGCTCATCGAGCACGACGTGAAGCTCGTGATGGGCCTGTGCGACCGCGTGACCGTGCTGGACTACGGCAAGGTCATTGCGGCCGGCACGCCGGCGCAGGTGCAGCGCGACGAGAAAGTCATTGAAGCCTACTTGGGCACCGGAGGACATTGAGATGGCGCCCACCCTGTTGCAAGCGAAACAGCTGCGCGTGGCCTACGGCGGCATCGAAGCCGTCAAGGGCATCGACTTCGAGGTGCACGAGGGCGAGCTGGTCTCGCTCATCGGCTCCAACGGCGCTGGCAAAACCACCACCATGAAAGCCATCACGGGCGGTCTGCCGCTCAAGGGCGGCGAGGTGCTGTACCTGGGCAAGCCCATCAGCGGCCAGGGCCCGTGGGACCTGGTGCGCCAGGGCCTGGCCATGGTGCCCGAGGGACGCGGCGTGTTCACGCGCATGAGCATCACCGAAAACCTGCTCATGGGCGCCTACACACGGCGCGACAAGGCCGAGATCGCGGCCGACATCGAGCGCGTGTTCACCACCTTCCCGCGCCTGCGCGAGCGCAAGGATCAGCTGGCCGGCACGATGTCGGGCGGCGAACAGCAGATGCTGGCCATGGGGCGCGCGCTGCTGAGCCGGCCCAAGGTGCTGCTGCTCGACGAGCCATCCATGGGGCTGTCGCCCATCATGGTCGACAAGATCTTCGAGGTGGTGGCCCAGGTTCATGCCCAGGGCACGACCATCGTGCTCGTGGAGCAGAACGCCAGCCGTGCGCTGGCCATCGCCGACCGCGGCTACGTCATGGAATCGGGCCTCATCACCATGACGGGCACGGGCAAGGACCTGCTCAACGACGAGAAGGTGCGCGCGGCCTACCTGGGCGAGTGAGGCTTCGGCCTGACCCAGCCCGATCGGCGCGCGTGCCGCCAGCACGGGCTCACGCCTCGCGGCCCCGTCCATGCCACTGGGGTGAGGGAAGGTTAAATGTCAAGCAGTATGGGCCCATTGCCGTTCAACATTGAACGGCAATGGGCCCATACTCATGGATGATCTTCAATAGCTGGTCAACGGGGCGCAGGTCCTGACCGCACGATGAATTCGCCATCCAGCGCATTCACGTCGCGGCAGCCCAGCAGGCCGAGGTTGCGGTCGATCTCCGCCCCCAGGATGTCGATCACGCGCGCCACCCCGGCCTGACCCGCGACGGCAGCGCCGTACAGCATGGGCCGGCCCAGAAACACCAGGCGCGCGCCCAGGGCCATGGCCTTGAGGATGTCGCTGCCGCGGCGGAAGCCGCCGTCGATCATCACGGGGAAGTCGCGCGGCACGGCGGCGACCACGCTGGGCAAGGCGTCCAGCGAGGCCTGCGCGCCGTCGAGCTGGCGCCCGCCGTGGTTGGACACGATGACGCCGTCCAGCCCCAGCCGGTGCGCCCGTTCGGCGTCGGCCGGGTGCGCCACACCCTTGAGCACGATGCGGCCCGGCCATTGCTCGCGCATCCAGGCCATGTGACGCCAGTCCAGTTTGTCGCGGCCCTGGCGCAGGCCGCCCTGGGGCTCTTCGGTGATGCGCCAGCCGTGCGTGTCGGCCACCGCGTTGCAGAAGCGCGGAATCGCGCGGTCGGTGAGCAGGGTGCGTGCAAACACGTTGGCCGACCAGCGGGGGTGGCGCACCCCATCCCAGAACAGGCCGTTGCTGAACTGGAAGGGGATGGTGAAGCCGTTGCGCTGGTTGTTCTCGCGGTTGGCGCCAATGGGCGTGTCGATGGTGACGACCAGCACCTCCACGCCGCTTGTTCGCAACCTTTGCATCAAGGGCGCCAGCACGGCCTGGTCGCCGGGGATGTAGCCCTGGTACCAGAAGGGCAGGCCGGCGTCGCGCAGCTGCTCCATGGGCAGGGTGGAGAAGCCGCTCAGCACGAAGGGGATGCCCGCTTCGGCCGCAGCCTGCGCCAGGTGCTGCTCGCAGCGGTGCCGGCACATGGCCGTCACGCCCATGGGGGCAATGCCGAAAGGTTGACGCCAGGTCTGGCCCCACAGCGTGACCGACTGCGAACGCTGTGCCACGCCCGCCAGGCCCTTGGGCCGAAACTGCACGTGGCGAAAAGCCTCGCGATTCGCTGCCAGCGTCAGGCCATCTTCGGTGCCGCCGTTCACGTAGCCAAAAACGGAACGGGGCAGCAGGGCTTGGGCGCTGCGTTCGAAATCGGCGACCGACAACAGGTGATTCAGGTTCATTGCAGTGGAATCTGGGCTTGCGTGATCTTGGCCTGCCAGAAGTCGCGCTCCTGTCGCATGCGTTGGCCGAAGGCGCTGGCCGAGGTGTCGGTGAGCATGAAGCCCAGCGCGTCCATCTTCTGCCTGAACTCGGGCGTTTGCTTGACGGCGGCGATGCCGGCCTCCAGCTGCTTGAGCACCTGCGGTGGCAGCTTGCCCGGGCCCATGACGCCGGTCCAGCCATTGACGTCGATGCCGCGGTAGCCGCTTTCCGCCATGGTCGGCACCTGGGGCAGGGCCGGATGCCGCTGGGGCGAGGTGATGGCCAAGGCCCTGAGCTTGCCGCTGTTGACCAGGCCGATGGCGCTGTCGGTCTGGGCGAACACGAAGCTCACCTGGCCGGCCATCACGTCGTTGATCGCAGGCGCGTTGCCTTTGTAGGGCACGTGCATCATGGGTGCGTTGGCGGCGCGCGAGAACAGCTCGCCCGCCAGGTGGTTGGTGCCGCCAACGCCCGACGAGCCATAGGTGACGGCATGGGGGTTCTGCCTGGCGTGATCCACCAGGTCTTTCAGCGTTTTGGCGGGCGTTTGCGGCCCGGCCAGCAGCACCAGCGCGTAGTCCACCACGGCCGACACGGCGGTGAAGTCCTTCACCACATCCAGGCGGAAGTGGGGCTGCGTGAGCGGCGCAATCGCCGTCACCGGCGAGGCCATGACGCCCAGCGTGTAGCCGTCGGCTGGTGCCCGTGACAAGGCCGTCAGCGCCACGAGGCCGCTGGCGCCAACGCGGTTGTCCACCACCACGGCCTGGCCCCAGAGTGTGCTCAGGCCGTGTGCCAGCTGACGCGCCACCAGGTCGGTGGGTCCGCCAGCCGCATACGGCACCAGCAGCGTGATGGGTTTGTTCGGGTAGGCGGTGGCATCGGTGCGATCCTGGGCGTGGCTGGGTGCGGCGCCCAGGCCCAGCGTGGCCAGGGCCAACACAGCCAAGGTGGCGCGGCGCGTGCGCATTCGCACCGGGTGGTGTGGGTGAGGCATGGTGTTGGCGTGTCCGGTCAGTCCAGGGTGATGTGGGCGGCCTGAACCGTCTTGCCCCACATCTCGGCCTCTTGAAGGATGAAACGCTGGAAGGCCTCGGGTGCCATGGGTCGGCTGCTCACGCCCATGTCTTCGAAGCGCTTGACCACGGTCGGCGCGGCCAGCGCCTCCGTCAGGGCGGCGTGCAGCTGCGCGATGACCGGGCGCGGGGTGCCCGCGGGTGCCACGATGCCGTTCCAGGCCGACACCTGGTAGCCGGGCAGTGTTTCGGCCAGGCTGGGCACGTTGGGCGTCATGGGTGAGCGTTGGGCCGTGGTCACGGCCAGGGCCTTGAGCTTGCCGGCCTTCACGTGCGGCAGGGCCGAGATCATGGTGTCGAAGCTCAACTCGCACACGCCGGCCACCGTGTCTGCGATGGCGGGGGCGCTGCCCTTGTACGGCACGTGCGTGATCCGCACGCCCGCGCGGTGGCAGAACAGCTCGCCCGCCATGTGGGTGGAGTTGCCTTTGCCCGAGCTGGAGAAGTTCAGTTTGTTGGGGTTGGCCTTGGCGTAGGCGATCAGTTCGGCCACCGAGTTCACGGGCAGGCTGGGGTGGGCCACCAGCATGATGGGCCCTTCCTGCAGGAAGCCGATCGGCGAGAAGCTGGCCTTCAGGTCATAGCCCGGCTTGGCGTACAGCCAGCCGTTGATGGGGTGGGCCGTGGTCAGGATGCCCAGCGTGTAGCCGTCGGCTTCGGCGCGCGCCAGGGCCTCCAGCCCCAGGTTGCCGCCTGCGCCCGGGCGGTTGTCGACCACGAAGGGCTGGCCCAGCGCGCGGGCCATGCCGTCGGCCGCCAGGCGCGCCGCGATGTCCGTCGAGCCGCCAGGCGTGAAGGGCACGATGACCCGCACCGACTTGCGCGGCCAGGCGGTGTTGGCCCAGGCTGCCGGGGCCAGGGCGGCCAGCGTGCCGGCGCCGGCCTGTTTCAGCACGGTGCGTCGCGTGCAATCCATGTCTTGTCTCCTTGTGGGTGTGCAGAGCCAGCGCGGGCCGCCGGGTGGTGGGCGCGAACCTTAGCGCACAGCCCTCAAAAATCCAATTAATGATTCATCCATTGAAATTATTATTTCTTTTTGATATGTTAAACGCCTTCATTTGGACCCCACGAGGCACACCTTGGCCATCACCTACGGCACCCGGCCGGCGACGTCCGCCGAACTCATCGCAGCCTTTCAGGGCCTGGCCACCAGCACCATCGGCAACGTGCTGGACGACCTGGGCATTGGCGGCATCGGGCTCAACCTGCGTCCGGTGGCGCCGGGCATGCGCTTCGTGGGGGCGGCGCTCACGGTCAAAGAGGTCACGGGGGCGCAGCACGCCTACCTGGCCTCGGAATTCGGCCTGGGCGCCGTGGTCGACCTGTGCCAGCCGCTGGACGTGGTCGTGATCGACAACGGCGGCCAGCAGGTGTCGACCTGGGGCGGCGTGGCTTCGGTGGCGGCGGTGCAGAACGGCACGGCCGGCCTGGTGGTGGATGGCGGCGTGCGCGATGCCGACGAGATCACCGAGCTGGGCTTCCCGGTGTTTTCCCGCCACGTCGTGCCGCTGTCGGGCAAGACGCGGGTCAAGGTCATCGAGATCAACACCACCGTGAAAATCGACGGCATGGCGGTGCAGGCGGGCGACATCGTCGTGGGCGATGCCAGCGGCCTGGTGGTGGTGCCGCTGGCCCGGGCAGCCGAGGTGGCGCGTCTGGCCAGCGAGCTCGAACGCCAGGACCGGCAGGCCAGCGACGAGATCCGCAAGGGCCTGAGCTTCACGGAAGCCCTGCGCAAGTTCGCTAAACTCTGACGCCGCCTGGCGCCCGCGCCGGCAAGCCGTTGACGCGTGGGCCGCAGCGGGCGTCGGCCTGGGCAAGCATCGCCCGGCTGTGGGCCCGTGGCCAGCCGGATTGGCCGGCTCGTGCGAAGGCCCGGCGCTGCCGGCCAACGCCATCGGCGCGGTGCCGCGCTGCCGAGCAGGCAATGCTTTGATTTGATGGGGTATGGGTGTATTGCCGTTCGAAATACAACGGAAGTGGCCCCATACTGCCTCGATTGCGGCTGGTCTTGCCCGTTCCAGGCTGCGCCTTGCTGACCGATTCCTCACCCACCGTCCATGCCCAGAACCCGCAAGACCCCGTCCCCTGGCCTCGATCCCGCGCGCGACGCGCAGGGCGCCTCGCCCGACGCCGCACCGCGCGACAGCGTGCCGACTGGCGTGCCGATCGGCGTACTGGACGCCGCCGAGGGCAAGGGCAAGGGCAAGGGCCTGGCCGGCACCTTGCTGCGGGGCTTGGCCATCCTCGACGCCCTGATCGCGGCGGGCCACCCCATGACGCTGGCCGAGCTGGCGGCCGGCGTCCAGCTGGACCAGAGCACCACCTTGCGCCTGCTGCGTTCGCTCGAAGAGGCCCAGCGCGTCATCCGCGTGGGGGACGGCAAGCACTACCTGGCCTCGCCGTCCACGCTGCGGCCGCTGCCGCTCAAGCACCCGCTGGAAGAGCTGCGCCGCCAGGCCGACCCGCTGGTGCGGGCGCTGGCCAACAAGATCCAGCAATCGGTGGTGCTCGTGGCCTACATCGGCGGCGAGCGCGTGGCGGTCGACGTGATGCAGGCGGGCAGTTCGCTGAACCCCTATTACGCCACCTGGCTGCACGGCCCGCTGCACGCCTCGGGGCCCGGCAAGGCGCTGCTGCTGGCGAGTGACCCGGCCCGGCGCGAGGCCCTGCTGGGCGCGCCGCCTTACGTGGCCCGCACCGCAAAAACCCTCACCACGCGGGCCGAGGTCGAGGCCGACCTGGCGCTGGCCGCGAGCCGCGGCTACGTGCTGGTGCGCGACGAGTTCTACGACGGGCTGAGCGCCATCGCCGCCAACTTCCAGGCCTGGGACAAGACTGCCCTGGGCTGCCTGGCCGTCACCGGCTACACGGCTGACTTTGACGACGACACCGTGGCCGCCATCGCCAAAGAGCTGCTGGCCTGCACCCGGCTGGTGCCGCTGCAGGTGCCGGCGCTGCAGCAGATTGCCCAGTTCTCGGGTCGTTGAATGATCTGAGGGTATGGCGCCATGCCCGTTTGAAGGCAAACGAAAGCATGGCCATACTCGCCTGATTCTCGCGCGCCTTCGCCGATCACGGGCGCCCGCATCGGGTCATGCCCTGGCAGCTGGACCCCTTGACCCGCCCAGGCGCACGCGATGCCGACCACACGCCCAGGTGCGAACCCGGCGCCGAGTGGGCCAACACTGCGGACGTCATCGACCGCAATGCGGCCTCAAGCCCGGGCTGAGGTCCAGGATCGGGGGGCTTGAGTCCGTGAACGAAGCGACGCGGCCCGGACCCGGTGTGGATCGACGCCATGCGCCATCGACACCCCGATGGACGTGGCGGGCCCGTCGGTGGCATCCAGGGGACGCTTCCTCGCAGCGCAGCAGGGTCGACGCGCGCAGCGCTCCCGTCAGCAGCATGTAGTTGGCCGACAGGCCTTTGACGAACGGCTGGGTGTTGCCCTCGATGCGCGCCTTCTGGCCGTCGATTTCCTTGTGGTCACCCAAGCCCAGCGTGGCATGGGCTCCAGCCGCCCCACACCATTGGCCACGCCCACTCACCCGCGGCCCCGGCCTGCGGCCACGGCGGCGTCGCGCACCTGCGTGAGCGTGAAGGCCGGGCTGATGGCTTCGGGGTCGATCACGCAGTGCACGATGGCCGGCAGGCCCGACGCACGGGCGCGTGCGAAGGCCGGGGCGAAGTCCTCGGTGCGCTCCACGCGCTCGCCATGGCCGCCAAAGGCCCGCGCATAGGCGGCGAAATCGGGGTTGCGCAAGGCGGTGGCGCTGACGCGGCCCGGGTACTCGCGCTCCTGGTGCATGCGGATGGTGCCGTACATGCCGTTGTCCACCACGATGACCACGATGGGCAGCCCATACTGCACGGCGGTGGCGAACTCCTGGCCGTTCATGAGGAAGCAGCCATCGCCCGCGAAGGCCACCACGGTCTTGTCGGGGAACACGCGCTGCGCCCCCACGGCCGCGGGCACGCCATAGCCCATCGAGCCCGAGGTGGGGGCCAGCTGCGTGCCATAGCCGTTGAAGCGGTAGAAGCGGTGCACCCAGGTGGCGTAGTTGCCCGCGCCGTTGCAGACGATGGCATCGGCCGGCAGCACCTGGTTCAGGTGGTCCATGACCTGGGCCATCTGCAGCTCGCCCGGCGTGGTGATGCCCTCGGTGCTGCTCCAGGCCTCGTAGATGTCGCGCAGCCCGTGGGCATAGGCCGTGCGCGATGCCGCAGCGGGCAGGGGCTCGCCCAGGGCCTGGACGAACGCGGCCGGCGTGGCGCAGATGCCCAGCGTGGGCGCGTAGACGCGGCCGATTTCGGCGGCATCGGGGTAGACGTGAATCAGCGTCTGCTGCGGCACCGGGATGTCGAGCAGCGTGTAGCCCTGGCTGGGCGTTTCGGACATGCGGCTGCCGATCAGCAGCACCAGGTCCGCGCGCTTGACCTGCTCGACCAGCTGTAGGTTGGGACCGAAGCCCAGGTCGCCGACGAAGGCGGTGTTCGCCGTGGGAAACAGCATCTGGCGGCGCAACGACACCGTCACCGGCAGGTTCGAGGCCTCGGCCCAGCGGGCGAACTGCGCCACGGCGTCGGCGTCCCAGCGCGAGCCGCCCAGCACCACCAGCGGCCGCTCGGCGCGGGCGAGCAGGTCGCGCGCCTCGGCCACCTGGTCGGCGCCGGGATGGGCAGCCACCTCGCGCACGGGCCGGGCGTCGGCGCAGTCGGCGCGCTCCACCAGCATGTCTTCAGGCAGGGCAATCAGCACCGGCCCCGGCCGGCCTGAGGTGGCCGTGTGCACGGCGCGTGAGACCACCTCGGGGATGCGGCCGGCGTCGTCGATCTCGGTCACCCACTTGGCGATGTGGCCAAAGGCCGCGCGGTAGTCCAACTCCTGCAGGGCGCCGCGCTCGCGCACACCGCGTTCGACCTGGCCCACGAAGACCAGCACCGGTGTGGCGTCGTGCGTGGCGATGTGGATGCCCGGCGTGGCGTTGGTGGCCCCGGGGCCGCGGGTGACGAAGCAGGCCGCGGGCTGGCCCGTGAGCTTGCCGTGGGCCTCGGCCATCATCATGGCGCCGCCTTCCTGGCGGCAGACGGTCACCTCGAGGTCGGCGTCGTGCAGGGCATCCAGCACGGCCAGGTAGCTTTCACCGGGCACGCAGAACACATGGCGAATGCCATGGATGCGCAGCTGGTCGACCAGGATCTGGCCGCCTGTGCGCGCAGCGGGGGAGGGGGAGGGGGAGGGGGAGTTGGAACAGGCGTGCATGGCAGAAGGGAGGCAGGCCGGAGCAGCACCGCCTCATCAATTTTGACGAATTGAAATCATAAAAATGAAATTTAAATTTCACAATAGGGGTTTGACGCCAGGGCGATGCGGGCCGCGGCGTCCAGGGTGGAGAGGGGCACGCGTGAGGGGCATGACCAGTTGCTGGCAGTAGCTGGGGTCGGTCAGGATGTCCTGATAGCCCGTCATGGCCGTGGGCTTGGCTGGGGCAGCGGGCACCGTGCGGTCGCCCTTCCCTCGCGTTGCTGGGACGCCGAAAGGGAGGAGCCGCCCGTGTACCGGCACCGTGCGGGCGTCCAGGGCGGGTGTCCGGGGCGGGTGTCCGGGGCGGGCAAATGCAGCGTGGTGGTGGGGCGAAGGTGCGAGCGGCAAGCACTCAGGGCACAGACCCTGGCTGGACGGCCTGGGTGCCCCATGCCGCAGGACCGCTGTGCGGCGATGAATGAAATGGCAGTATCGGCTGGATTGCGCTGTTGACTCAACGACAAAAGACCGATACTGCATGATGAATTGTGCAACCCGTCGCCAAGGCTGCACGGCGAGGGCGATGATCGGGCGGCCGCGGCAGCGCGGCCCGTTCTGTCTTGGTCCGACGCCGCGGCCCGGCCCTGCGGCAGGCCGGTGTGCTGCGACGGGTCTGCCGTGCGTCACATGGCCTGGCGGCCGATCAGCAGGAACTCCATCAACGCCTTTTGCGCGTGCATGCGGTTTTCGGCTTCGTCCCAGACCACGGACTGCGGACCGTCGATGACCTCGGCCGTCACCTCCTCGCCGCGGTGGGCGGGCAGGCAGTGCATGAAGAGGGCGTCGGGCTTGGCGGCGGCCATCATCTCGCTGTCCACGCACCAGTCGGCAAAGGCCTTCTTGCGGGCCTCGTTTTCCTCTTCGTAGCCCATGCTGGTCCACACGTCGGTGGTGACGAGGTCGGCGCCCTGGCAGGCCTGCAGCGGGTCCTGGAACAGCTTGTAGCAGCCGGCGCGCGGCTGGTGATCGCCAAAGGCGAGCTTCTCGTCCACCTCGTAACCGCTGGGCGTGGCCACGTGCACGGTGAAGCCCAGCAGGTCGGCCGCCTGCAGCCAGGTGTTGGCCATGTTGTTGCCGTCGCCCACCCAGGCCACGACTTTGCCTGCGATGGAGCCGCGGTGCTCGGTGAAGGTGAAGATGTCCGCCAGGATCTGGCAGGGGTGGAACTCGTTGGTCAGGCCGTTGATGACGGGCACGCGCGAGTACTCGGCAAAGCGCTGGATGCGCGCCTGCTCGAAGGTGCGGATCATGACCAGGTCGGTCATGCGACTGATGACGCGCGCCGTGTCCTCGATGGGCTCGGAGCGGCCCAGCTGGCTGTCGGTGCTGGTCAGGTGCACGACAGCGCCGCCGAGCTGGTACATGCCCGCCTCGAAGCTCACGCGCGTGCGGGTGCTGGCCTTCTCGAAGATCATGGCCAGCGTGCGGTCGCTCAGCGTGTGGTGCTTGTCGTAGGCCTTGAACTTGCGCTTGATGAAGGCCGCGCGGGCCAGCAGGTAGGCGTAGTCGTCGGCCGTCAGGTCGGCAAATTGCAGGTAATGCTGGAGGGGGGCAGCGTGCGTGCTCATGGCTCAGCCTTGTTCATCCAGAAAGGTGTTGACCACCGGAACCAGTTTGTCGATGAGTTCATCGACCTCGGCATGCGTGATGATGAGCGGCGGCAGGATGCGCACGACCTTGTCGGCCGTGATGCTGACCAGCAGCCCGGCTTGCAGGAAGCGCTGCAGCAGCTCGCCACAGGGTTTCGCCAGCTCCATGCCGATCATCAGGCCCTGGCCGCGCACGTCGACGACGCCGGGGCGGCCTTCGAAGGCGGTGCGCAGCCGGCCCATGAGGTAGGTGCCCATCTCGGCGGCATGCTGCAGCAGGCCGTCGTCTTCCATGATGGTCAGGGTTTCGATGCCTGCGCGCATGGCCAGCGGGTTGCCGCCAAAGGTGGTGCCATGGTTGCCGGGCTGGAAGATGGTGGCGGCGCGGGTGCCGGCCAGCACGGCCCCGATGGGCACGCCCGAGCCCAGGCCCTTGGCGAGCTGCACCACGTCGGGCACGATGCCGGCCCATTCGAAGGCGAACCACTTGCCGGTGCGGCCGATGCCGCACTGCACCTCGTCGATCATCATCAGCCAGTCGTTGGCGTCGCACAGCTGGCGCACCTGCTGCAGGTAGTCCACGCGCATGGGGTGGATGCCGCCTTCGCCCTGGATGGTCTCGAACATCACCGCCACCACGTTGGGGTTGCCTGTGGTGGCGCGCTTCAGCGCTTCGATGTCGTTGAGCGGCACGCGGATGAAGCCGTCGACCAGCGGGCCGAACCCTTGCTGGATCTTGAAGTTGCCGCCCGCGCTGAGCGTGGCCAGCGAGCGGCCATGGAAGGCGTGCTCGTACACCACGATCTGCGGGTTGGCGATGCCTTTGTCATGACCGAACTTGCGCGCCATCTTGATGGCGGCTTCGTTGGCTTCCAGGCCCGAGTTGCAGAAGAAGGCGTTCGTCAGCCCGCTGAGCGCGGTCAGCTTCTTGGCCAGCACTTCCTGGCCGGTGACGTGGTAGTAGTTGCTGGTGTGGATCAGCGTGGCGACCTGCTCCTGCAGGGCCGGGACCAATTTGGGGTGGGCGTGGCCCAGGGTGTTCACCGCGATGCCGCCCAGCCCGTCGAGGTATTCGCGACCCTCGGTGTCCCAGACTCGGCACCCCACGCCGCGTGCCAGAGCGATGGGCAGACGACCGTAGGTGTTCATCACGTGGGGGGACATGGGGTCAGCGGGGGACATGGGGGCTCCTGAAAAAAGCACGAGCCCGACAGCGGGCCCGTGCATGCATTCTAGGCGGCGATGGTGGCGCCGGGATGACCGCTTTCATGCAGATTGAGCAACACAGCGATGCGGCACTGGCCCGGGTTTTCACCCATCCACTAGAATGCGCGTTGCGTCAAAAGCGCGTGTTGTCAAGCATGCACCAGACAGGTGCGTGCCTTTTGTGAGCCTCCTGCATCCATGGACCAACCCATTTCCGATTTCGTCTTGATTCAAGGCGTCACCGCCTCGGGCAAGACCTTTCGGCCAAGTGATTGGGCAGAGCGACTGGCAGGGGTCATGAGCGAATTCCACCCCGCCAGCCGAGCCGGCGGCCGACGCATCGGCTATTCGCCGTGGTGCGTGCCCACCACCTGTGCCGGCACCAAGAGCGTCATCGTCAACCACAAGCTCAAGCACTACGAGCCCATGGCCTGGGACTTCGTGATGAACTTTGCGCGCGACAACGACCTGCGTGTGCTGGCTTGCGATGCCGACGGCGTGCCGCTGAATCCGGCGTGAGCCTGACCAGGCTTTGGCCATCGTGTGCAGCAGCAGGCTGGCAGCACGGGGTGCGGTGCTGACACGCCGCTGTCACCAAGTCGTTCAAGCTTCATTGGCAGTATCTGCCGATTGCCGTTGAAAAGATAACGGCCACGCAGTCATACTGCCAAATCGTTCGATTGCATGCGGATCAATTGATCGCGTCGATCTGCTGTAAATGACGCCCGGGCGACAAACTTTCCATCTGTTCGATTGACAGCCACTGGTTTTCCCTGTTTGGGACAAACCCTCTGCTGATCGCCCCCCAAACTCTCTAAGCTGCGCCCTGTTCAACGGGTGGCGGCATGCGCTGCCCGGAGCATTCACCTCGTGTGCAAACCGGGCGCCTGGCGGTTCTGGATTGCACATGCCCCGCAGTAGCCAGCCGCAGTGACATGAGTGACTTCATCCTCGAAACCGAGCACCTGAGCAAAGAGTTCAAGGGGTTTGTGGCAGTCAACGATGTCGACCTGCAGGTGCGACGCGGCAGCATCCACGCCTTGATCGGCCCCAACGGTGCCGGCAAGACCACCTGCTTCAACCTGCTGACCAAATTCCTGACGCCCACGCGGGGTCGCATCGTGTTCAACGGTGTCGACATCACGGGCGACAAGCCGGCGCAGATTGCCCGGCGCGGCGTCATCCGCTCGTTCCAGATTTCCGCGGTGTTCCCGCACATGACGGTGCTCGACAACGTGCGCGTCGCGCTGCAGCGCCAGCTGGGCGTGTCGTACCGCTTCTGGATGCGGGACGCGGTGCTGAACCAGCTCAACGACCGGTCCCTGGACCTGCTGGAGCAGGTGGGCCTGCGCGAGTTCGCGAGCGAGCTGGCGGTCAACCTGCCGTATGGCCGCAAGCGTGCGCTGGAAATCGCCACCACGCTGGCGATGGAGCCCGAGCTGATGCTGCTCGACGAGCCCACCCAGGGCATGGGCCACGAAGATGTGGACCTGGTGACCAGCCTCATCAAGCGCGTGTCACAAGGCCGCACCATCTTGATGGTGGAGCACAACATGAAGGTGATCGCGAGCATTGCGGACCAGATCACGGTGCTGCAGCGCGGCGCCGTGCTGGCCGAAGGGGCTTACGACGAGGTGTCGCGCAACCCCAAGGTGATGGAGGCCTACATGGGCGTCGAGGCCAGCGAACTGGAAGGAGCCCACTGACATGCAGCGCTTGGCATACGACGACGCGTTCACGGGGAGGCTGGCATGAGCACACCGGCGCTGGAGATCACCGACCTGCACGCCTGGTATGGCGAATCGCACATCCTGCACGGCGCGCGCCTGGTCGTGCATCCGGGCGAGGTGGTCACTCTGCTGGGGCGCAACGGCGCTGGCCGCACGACCACCATGCGCGCCATCATGGGGCTGGTGGGCAAGCGCCAGGGCTCGATCAAGGTGGCGGGGCAGGAAACCATCCACATGCCGACCTACAAGGTGGCGCGCTGCGGGCTGGGCTATTGCCCCGAAGAGCGCGGCATCTTCGCGAGCCTGAGCTGCGAGGAAAACCTGATGCTGCCGCCCGCGCTGTCGGGCGGGGGCAAGGGCATGTCGGTGGCGGAAATCTACGAGATGTTCCCCAACCTCCAGGAGCGCCGCCACAGCCCGGGCACGCGCCTGTCGGGCGGTGAGCAGCAGATGCTGGCTGTCGCACGCATCCTGCGCACCGGCGCGACCGTGCTGCTGCTGGACGAGATCTCGGAAGGCCTGGCGCCGGTCATCGTGCAGGCGCTGGCCCGCATGATCCAGGCCCTCAAGGCACGCGGGTTCACCATCGTCATGGTGGAGCAGAACTTCCGCTTTGCCGCCCCGCTGGCCGACCGGTTCTACGTCATGGAGCACGGGCAGATCGCGCTCGAATTCGAGGCCAGGGAACTGGCCGAGCGCCAAACCATGTTGAACGCCTTGTTGGGCGTGTGAACCTTTTGCGTGGGTGACCGGGCGGTCCCCCTTTTTAGTGAGGAGTAAGCGATGACCTTCAAACCCTTGACCCTGGCTGTGGCAGCCGCCAGCGTGTTTGCCATGGCTGCTGCATCGGCACAAGGCACGGGCCCGGTGCGCATCGGGTTCATCACCGACATGTCCGGCGTGTACGCCGACATCGACGGCCAGGGTGGTGGCGAAGCCATCAAGATGGCCGTGGCCGACTTTGGCGGCAAAGTCCTCGGGCGTCCCATTGAGGTGGTGACGGCCGACCACCAGAACAAGGCCGACATCGCGGCGTCGAAGGCGCGCGAGTGGATCGACAAAGGGGGCGTGACGGCCATCTTTGGCGGCACCAACTCGGGCACCGCCATCGCCACGGCCAAGATCGCCGGCGAGAAAAAGCGCGTGTACTTCAACATGGGTGCCGGTTCGTCGCGCCTGACCAACGAAGAGTGCACGCCCTACACCGTGCACTACGCCTACGACACCGTGGCCCTGGCGCGCGTGGCCGGCAAGGCCATGATCCAGCGCGGCGACAAGAACTGGTACTTCCTGACGGCGGACTATGCCTTCGGCCATTCGCTGGAGCAGGATGCCTCGGAGATCGTCAAGTCCAGCGGCGGCAAGGTCGTGGGCTCGGTGCGCCACCCGCTGGGGGCGTCCGACTTCTCATCCTTCCTGCTGCAGGCGCAGAGCTCGGGCGCCAACGTGCTGGCCCTGGCCAATGCCGGGGGCGACTTCGTCAACAGCGTGAAGGCGGCCAAGGAGTTCGGCATCACCAAGAAGATGAAGCTCGCGGGCCTGCTCGTCTTCATCAACGACATCCACAGCCTGGGCCTGAAGGACACCGCCGGCCTGCTGGTGACGGACAGCTGGTACTGGGATCAGGACGCCGAGTCGCGCAAGTTCGCCCAGCGCTTCTTTGCCAAGTTCAAGCGCATGCCCAGCTCCATCCAGGCCGCCGACTACTCGGCCACGCTGACTTACCTGAATGCCGTGAAGGCGGCCGGGACCGATGACGCCGACAAGGTGATGGAGGCCCTGCGCAAGACCAAGATCAACGACCTGTACACCAAGGGAGGCACCATCCGCGCCGACGGCAAGATGCTGCACGACATGTACCTCATGCAGGTCAAGAGCCCGAGCGAGTCGAAAACGCCGTGGGATTACTACAAGCAGGTGGCCAAGTTCTCGGGCGATCAGGCCTACAACTCCTTGGCCGAATCCAAGTGCCCCCTGGTCAAGAAGTGAGCTTGTTCTGACGGCATCCGTGTAGGCAGTATGGGGTGGTCGTCGTTCTTCAAAGAACGACAGTCCGGCCATACTGCCTGCATGATGGTGCAACCACAGAAAGTCGACGCACATGGAATTCTTTGGTGTGCCCCTGGCGGCCCTGCCCAGTCAGTTGCTGTTGGGGCTGGTCAATGGCTCGTTCTATGCCATCTTGAGTCTGGGCCTGGCTGTGATCTTCGGCCTGCTCAACGTCATCAATTTCTCGCACGGCGCCATGTTCATGCTGGGTGCCATGCTGACCTGGATGGGGCTGCAGTACGCGGGCGCACCCTACTGGGTGATGATCTTCGTCGCGCCGGCCATCGTGGGCCTGTTCGGCATCCTCATCGAGCGCCTGCTGCTGCGTCACCTGTACAAGCTCGATCACCTCTACGGCTTGCTGCTGACCTTTGGCCTGGTGCTCATCATTGAAGGCGTATTCCGCTCCATCTACGGCGCCTCGGGCCAGTCGTATTCGGCCCCCGAGGCCTTGAGTGGTGCCACCGACCTGGGGTTCATGGTGCTGCCCAACTACCGTGCCTGGGTCGTGGTGGCATCGCTGGTGGTGTGCTTTGCCACCTGGTTCGTGATCGAGAAGACCAAGCTCGGCGCCTACCTGCGCGCCGGCACCGAGAACCCGCGGTTGGTCGAGGCCTTCGGCATCAACGTGCCGGTGATGGTGATGCTGACCTATGGCTTTGGCGTGGCCCTGGCCGCGTTCGCGGGCGTGCTGGCGGCGCCGGTCATGCAGGTCACGCCGCTCATGGGCACCAACCTCATCATCGTGGTGTTCGCCGTGGTGGTGATCGGCGGCATGGGCTCCATCATGGGGGCTATCGTCACCGGACTGGCCCTGGGCGTGATCGAGGGGCTCACGCGGGTGATCTATCCGCCGGGTTCGGCCACCGTGGTGTTCGTCATCATGGCCATCGTGCTGCTGGTGCGGCCTGCCGGGTTGTTTGGCAAAGAGAAGTGAGCGCGTCGATGAACAAACACACCATGGCGCTGTATGGCGTGCTGCTGCTGGCCGGGCTGGCGGCGCCGTTCGTGGTCTACCCCGTGCTCATGATGAAGCTGCTGTGCTTCGCCTTGTTTGCCTGTGCCTTCAACCTGCTCATCGGCTACACCGGCCTGCTGTCCTTCGGCCACGCGGCCTTCTTGGGTGGGGCCGGGTACATCACCGGCTACGTGATCCAGAGCCTGGGGGCGACGCCTGAAATCGGCATCCTGCTGGGCACCGCCTTTGCGGCGCTGGTGGGCCTGGTGATGGGCTGGCTGGCCATCCGCCGCACCGGCATTTACTTCACCATGATCACGCTGGCGCTGGCCCAGATGCTGTTTTTCGTCTGGTTGCAGGCGCCGTTCACGGGCGGTGAAGACGGGTTGCAGGGCGTGCCACGCGGCAAGTTGTTCGGCCTGCTGTCGCTTCAGGATGACGTGCACCTGTATTACTTGGTGTTCGCCATCTTCGTGTTCGGCTTCTGGTTGGTGCGGCGCGTCATCCACTCGCCGTTTGGCCAGGTGTTGCAGGCCATCAAGGAGAACGAGCCGCGCGCCGTGTCACTGGGTTACGACGTGAACCGCTTCAAGCTGCTGGCCTTCGTGCTGTCGGCGGCGCTGTCGGGCCTGGCGGGTTCGACCAAGGTGCTGGTCATGGGGTTTGAAACCCTGACCGATGCGCAATGGACCATGTCGGGAACGGTGGTGCTGATGACGCTGGTGGGCGGCATGGGCACCTTGCTGGGGCCGGTGGTGGGCGCCTTTGTCATCATGATCCTGGAGAACAAGATGGGCGAGATCGGCAGCGGCCTCGCCAGCGTGACGGGCATCGAGTGGTTCAACCAGCTGGGCGAATCGGTCACCATCGTCACGGGCTTCATCTTCGTGATCTGTGTGATGGCGTTCCGGCGTGGCATCGTTGGCGAGATCCTGGTGCGTCTGCCCAAAGGCAAGTCAAGCACCGGTTAGCGCCACAAGCGGGCGTGCAGGATGGCGTTCGGCCTCCTGGCGTCTGCGGATCCAGCTCTTCGCGCACTGCTTCAAAAAGGGCAGGCGACAAAAAAGCCGCTTGAAGCGGCTTTGGTGTTTCACTGGCAGCGCACCCGATGAGAAGGCGGCCGGATGAGGCGCTGTGCCCATCTGGCCGGGCGGGGAGGGCACTGAGGCCTTCCCTGAGGTGATGCGGACCGCCTGTGGGCAGTGCCGCATTGGGCGGCTTAGGCGGCGGCGGTGGCCAGGCCCTTGACGCGGGTCGACAGGCGAGCCTTGTCGCGTGCGGCCTTGTTCTTGTGGAAGATGCCCTTGTCGGCAATGGTGTCCACCACCGATTGCATGCGCACGAAGGCTTCCTTGGCCTTGGCCAGGTCACCTGCGGCCACGGCTTTTTCAACGTTCTTGACGGCGGTGCGGTACTTGGAACGCAGCGAGGTGTTGGCGGCGTTCAGCTTGACGTTCTGACGGGCGCGTTTGCGGCCAGACGCCAGGCGGGGGTTCTTTTTCTTTGGCTTTCCAGATGCCATGATGATCTTTCGTGTTTCTTGGGGATGTTGCCAGTGAACCGCGCATTCTAGCCGATTTGACCCATGCGTGCCATGGCGCCGCCTGGGGCTGCTGGCCGGCGGAACGCCACGGTGCTGCCCTGGCGACACCCGGATGGGGTGAACGCCAGGGCTACACTCGCGGCCGTGAACCTGTTCAAAGCCGCCTCCACGATCTCCTTGCTCACCCTGGTGTCGCGCATCACCGGCTTAGCGCGGGAGCTGCTGATTGCATCGGCGTTTGGAGCCAGCGCCTTGACCGATGCCTTCAACGTGGCGTTCCGCATCCCCAACCTGTTGCGTCGCCTGTTTGCCGAGGGGGCCTTCAGCCAGGCCTTTGTGCCGGTGCTGGCGGCCACCCGGCAGACCCATGGCGAAGCCGCCACGCGCGACATGATCGACCACGTGGCCAGCCTGCTGGTGCTGGCCTTGCTGGTCACCTGCGTGATCGGGGTGGCTGGTGCGCCGCTGCTGGTCTGGGCCATGGCCAGCGGCCTGAGCCAGGATGCCGCCGGCATGCAGGCCGCGGTGGTGATGACGCGCTGGATGTTTCCCTACATCGGCTTCATGTCCCTGGTGGCCTTGTCGGCCGGCATCCTCAACACCTGGAAGCACTTTCTGGTGCCCGCCGCCACGCCGGTGCTGCTGAACCTGGCCATGATCGCGGCCGCCTGGTGGGGCGCACCGTGGTTCGAGCGCCTGGGGGTGCCGCCGGTCTACGCCCTGGCGGTCGGCGTGATGTTGGGCGGGCTGTTGCAGCTGCTGATCCAGGTGCCGGCGCTGTTGCGCCTGGGCATGCTGCCCCGGGTGCGGCTGGGCGTGGCGTCGCTGCGTGCCGCCTGGCGCAGCGAGGGATGCCGGCGCATCCTCAAGCTCATGGCGCCTGCGCTGCTTGGCGTCAGCGTGGCGCAGGTCTCGCTGCTCATCAACACACAGATTGCCTCTCACCTGCCGTCCGGCAGCGTGAGCTGGCTCAGTTACGCCGATCGCTTGATGGAGTTTCCCACCGCCATGCTGGGCGTGGCGCTCAGCGTGGTGCTCACGCCGCAGCTGGCGGCCGCCAAGGCCGCGCAGGATCACGCGCGCTATGCGGCCATGCTCGACTGGGGGTTGCGCCTGGTCGTGGTGCTGACGGTGCCCTGCGCGGTGGCCCTGCTGACCTTCGCCCAGCCCGTGGTCAGCGTGCTGTTCAACTATGGGGCCTTCAGCCCGCGCGATGTGCAGCAAACCATGCTGGCCTTGATGGGCTATGGCGTGGGCCTGCTGGCGCTGGTGGCCATCAAGATCCTGGCGCCCGGTTTCTACGCGGCACAAGACATCCGCACGCCGGTGAAGATCGCCATCTGCGTGCTGGTCATCACCCAGCTGCTCAACATCGTGCTGGTGCCGCTGCTGGCGCATGCAGGACTGGCCCTGGCCACCAGCCTGGGTGCGCTGATCAATGCGGGCTGGTTGCTCTGGGGCCTGCGCCGCAAGGGCAGCTATGTGCCCGCCGCGGGGTGGCCCCGTCTCATGGCACGGGTGGCGGTGGCCGCCGCGCTGCTGGCGCTGCTGCTGTGGCTGCTGGACCGACAGTTGCCGTGGCTCGCCTGGCAAGCCCAGCCGATGCTGCGGCTGGGGGTCTTTGCCGGCTGTGCAGCCCTGGCGGCGCTGCTGTACTTCGTGACCCTGCGTCTGCTGGGGGTCGACCTGCGGGGGCTGTTGCGCCGCTCGCTCTGACGGCAGGCTGGCGATGCGCGGGGGTGGTTGTCCCGGGCGTGCCAATCCGCACCGCGGCTTGTCGCAGTCAGCATGGTCATGTGAACCGTTTCAGGCTACAAATCTGCTCATGAATTTGAACGTGAAGTTGCCCACGCCCCTGGAGTATTTCGCGCAACTGGTGGAGAGCGACGACGAGTTTCCCCTGCTGGAAGCTGCAGCCTCGCTTGCGGCCGATGTGTACCCTGCCATGGACACCGAGCAGGTGCGCGATCAGATCGATGCCCTGGCGGTGCGGTTGCGTGGCCGGGTGGCCACGGGGGCCGATGCCTTGCAACGGCTGCGCGCGCTCAATCAGCTGTTCTTCGAAGAGCTGCGCTTTGGCCTCAACCGCAACGACTTCTACAACCCGGACAACAGCTTTGTGCATCAGGTGCTGGTCACGCGCCAGGGCGTGCCCATTTCGCTCGGCGTGCTGTGGCTGGAGTTGGCGCAGGGCCTGGGCCTGAAGGCCCGCGGCATTGGCTTTCCGGGGCATTTCCTCGTGTCGGTGCAGGTGCCGCAAGGGCTGATCGTGATCGACCCGGCGACGGGCGAGTCGCTGGGGCGCGAACAGCTGTCGGAGCACCTGGACGGCCTGGCCCCCACCGACGAGGCGGGCCACACGATTCACCTCGACGTCGACGCCTGCCTCAAGCCGTCCACGCCGCGCGAAATCCTGGCGCGCATGCTGCGCAACCTGCGCGAGATCTATGCGTCGCAAGGGGACAAGGTGCACCTGCTGGGTGTGCTGCACCGGCTGGTGCTGCTGTTGCCCGGGGTGACCGACCTGCGCCGCGAACGCGGCCTGCTGCACGCCGAGCTGGGTGAGCTGCCGGCGGCGCTGGCCGACCTGGAGTGGTGCCTGCAGCACGGGGAGCACAACGCGCAGCTCGCCGAGCGTGTGGCGCAGTTGCGGGCCGCGGGTTCATGAGTGAACCGGGAGTATGGGGCTGTTGCCGTTAATTGGATAACGGGAGTAGGCTGATACTGGTTATAGAGTCAGATTTTCTGGGCGCTTGGCGCTGCTGAGCCACGGCGCGTGGCTCGGCCTCGGTCCCGCAGGACAGGCCTCTGGCCATGCGAGCGCTTCAGACCCCAAGCCGCACCCGGCGTCACACCAGCCGCGCGGCCGAGAGTTCCTTCTTCAGGTAGGCGTAGAACAGCGGCGCGGCCACCAGGCCGGCCGGGCCAAACAACGCCTCGGCCATGAACATCACGCACAGCAGCTCCCACACCGCCATGTGCGTCTTCTGGCCGACCACCTTGGCATTGATGACGTACTCCGCCTTGTGGATGGTGATGAGGAACAGCAGGCAGGCTGCGGCGGCCATGGGCGAGACCGAGAGGCCCACGATGGTGACCACGATGTTGCACAGCAGGTTGCCCACGATGGGGATCATGCCGGCCACGAAGGTGAGCGCGATGAGCACGCTCGAGTACGGCAGCCGCATGCTCAGCGCCGGCATGACCACCAGCAGGAAGATGGCCGTCAGGCAGGTGTTGAAGGTGGCGATCCAGAACTGCGCCGCCACGATCTGCTGGAAGGCCTCGCCGAAACGCGTGATGCGCAGGGTCAGCTGACGCGTCAGGGGCGCCGTGCGGTGGCCGGGGGCGTGGACGGCTGCAAGCGCGCCGATGATGATGCCGACGTAGGCATACAGCAGCCCGGTCAGCCAGGCCTTGCCCGTGGTGGCCAGGGCGCCGGCCTTGGCCAGCAGGTGGTTGGCCACCATGCGCTGGACTTCGTCGGCCCCATCGGGTAAGTAGTCGGCCAGGTCGGGCGGCAGCTTGTCGCGCAGCTCGATCACGGTGCTGGCCACGTAGTCCAGCAGCTCCCGGTACTGCTGCGGCGCCTCGGTCAGATAGCCGCGTGAATGGGACAGGCCCACGGCCAGCAGCGCCAGGGGCGCGGTGATGACGATGGCAGCCGAGATCGAGGGCCACCAGCGCGCCGCACGCGACCGCAGGTCGTGGATGAACCGGGCCCCGAGGCGCACCAGCAGCCGCGTCAGCAGAAAGCCCACGCACACGGCCAGCAGTCCTGGCAGCAGCCCGACCAGCATCACCATGAGCAGGGTGGCGGCCACCAACAGGTAGGTTGCAACCCGCACCGCCCAATGGTCATGGGCGATGCGTGCGGGTGCAGTGGCGGTGGACACGGGATCTGGCATGCGGGAAAGACTGCGAAGGTGTTGCAGGGCGAGCCGGAATTTCACTCGAGGCGATCTCCGTCAGCCATAGGGGCTTGCCCAGTCCAGCACATTGCGCAGTCCGGCATGACAGCGAGGGCCTTACACCAACACGACTTGGGGGCCGTCGCTGTGGGTTTCAATGCGGCCCACGTTGAACACCTGCTCGCCTTGCGCGCGCAGGTGCGCGGCCACGGCCTCGGCCTGGGCCGCATCCACCACCAGCACCATGCCGATGCCGTTGTTGAACGTGCGGTTCATTTCCGTGTCGTCGATGGCGGCCGTGCGCTGCAGCCAGGCAAACAGCTCGGACTGCGGCCAGCTGCCCTGTTGCAGGGCGGCGCGCGTGCCCTCGGGCAGCACGCGGGGGATGTTCTCGAGCAGACCGCCGCCCGTGATGTGGGCCAGCGCCTTGATCGGGAACTGGGCGAGCGCGGACAGCACCGGCTTCACGTACAGCCGCGTGGGGCGCATCAAGGCCTCGCGGAAGGGCATGCCGTCCAGCTGGGCCGGCAGTGTGCCGGCGGCCTCGGCGCGGTCGATGCACTTGCGCACCAGGCTGAAGCCGTTGGAGTGCACGCCGTGCGAGCCCAGGCCCAGCACCACGTCACCGGCCTTCACGTCCGCGCCCGAGAGGATCTTGGACTTCTCGACCACGCCCACGGCAAACCCGGCCAGGTCGTATTCGCCCGCCGGGTACATGCCGGGCATCTCGGCCGTTTCGCCGCCGATCAGGGCACAGCCCGACTCCTCGCAGCCCTTGGCGATGCCGCCGACCACGGCAGCGGCCGTGTCCACGTCCAGCTTGCCGCAGGCGAAGTAGTCGAGGAAGAACAGCGGCTCGGCGCCTTGCACCAGCACGTCGTTGACGCTCATGGCCACGAGGTCGATGCCGACGGTGTCGTGCATGTTCCACTCGAAGGCCAGCTTGAGCTTGGTGCCCACGCCGTCGGTGCCCGAGACGAGCACGGGTTCCTGGTAGCGCCTGGGCACCTCGAACAGGGCGCCGAAGCCGCCAATGCTGGCCAGCACGCCTTCGCGCATGGTTTTCTTGGCCAGGGGCTTGATGCGCTCGACCAGGGCATCACCGGCATCAATGTCCACGCCAGCGTCTTTGTAGCTCAGGGCGGAAGTCGTGTTTTCTTGTGTCATGGGGGCGCAACTCGGGCCGCGGGTTGTCCGGGCAACATGGGCAACCGGGAGCGGCAAAGTACGAGAATAAAATGGAACGCTGATTTTAGGGCCGCGCGTCGGGGGCAATTCCCTGGCGTGCCACGTGAATGCAGTTTGTCTCCGCCGTTTTCCTTGACCCCCTGTGTGGCCTGCACCTGCGTGCAGGGGTGCCAGGGCGCCTGCGCGCATCGGGGACGTGTTCATGAGCATGCGCCAGATTGCGCTGGACATCGGGCTGGAGGCCCAGCCCGGTTTCGACAATTTCGAGTCCGCCGGCAACGAAGCCGCCGTCGAGGCGGTGTTGGACTGGGTGCAGGCCGTGGGGCAGCCCAACCGCGCCGTGGCCCCCGTGCTGTACCTCTGGGGTGAATCCGGTGCGGGCAAGAGCCACCTGCTGCGTGCGGCGGCACAGGCCCTTCGGCAGCGGGCCTGCCGCCATGGCTGGATGGACGAGCGGGCGCCGGTGCGCGGCCGGGCCGCCGAGTTCCAGCCCGACTGGGACGCCCTGGTCCTCGACAACGTCGATGCCTATTCGGCCGCCCAGCAGCACCAGGCCTTCAACTGGTTCGTCAATGCCTTCACGCCGCAAAGCGGCCGGCCGCGGCCGGTGCTGGCGGCGGGTGCGCTGCCGCCGGCAGACCTGCGCCTGCGCGAGGACCTGCGCTCGCGTCTGGCCTGGGGCGAGGTGCACCCCCTGCATGCCTTGAACGAGGCCAGCGTGCGCCAGGCCCTGCAGCGCCGCGCCCAGGCCAAGGGCCTGGTGTTGGGGGAAGACGTGCTGCGCTACATGCTGACGCGCTTTTCGCGCGACACCGGCAGCCTGATGCAGTTGCTGGATCACCTGGACCGCTACGCGCTGCAGACCCAGCGGGCCATCACGGTGCCCATGCTCAAGGCCATGCTGAATGACGAATGATGGAGTAGGACTTGCGTATCGCTTTATTTGATTTGGACCACACGCTGATCCCGCTGGACTCGGACCACGCCTGGGGCGAGTTCACCACCGCCATCGGCTGGACCGATGCCGAGCAGTTCAAAGCCCGCAACGATGCGTACTACGCCGACTACCAGGCCGGCACCCTGAACATCGCCGACTACGTGCGCTTCACCACCGAGGCCACGCGGGTGCGCGGCCCACAAGCGGCCCAGGCCGCCCAGCAGCGCTTCATGGACGAGTGGATCCGGCCCGCGTTCAAGCCGCAGGCGCTGGCCCTGCTCGAACGCCATCGCCAGGCCGGTGACCGGCTCGCCATCGTCACCGCCACCAACGAGTTCGTGACCCGCCCCATCGCCACGGCCCTGGGCGTGCAGGACTTGATCGCGATCGAGCTGGCACGCGACGGCCAGGGCTGGATCACCGGCGAGATCGCCGGCACCCCCTCTTTCCGGGAAGGCAAGGTCACCCGCGTGGCGCACTGGCTGGCGGCTCAGGGCCTGGATTGGTCCGGCGTGCAGATCCATTTCTATTCCGATTCCATGAACGACCTGCCATTGCTCGAAAAAGCGCAATGGCCGGTCGCCACCAACCCCGATGCGCGTCTGGAGGCCGAAGCCCTCAAGCGCCATTGGCCTGTATTGCGCCTGTTCGAGGACCCCGCATGATTCGCACCTTCATTGACCGCCTGCTGGGCAAGGGTGAGGCCGAGGCGGCAGCCCCGCGCAGCCGCAAAAAGCGCTTTGGCCAGCGTGTGGAGGTGCTGCCCGAGGAGCACGGCATCGACCTGGCCCTGGTCGACGCGCGCGCCGTGTCGGTGGTGCAGACCCTGAAAAGCGCGGGCCATGAGGCTTACATCGTGGGCGGCGCGGTGCGCGACCTGCTGCTGGGCCTGCGGCCCAAGGACTTCGACGTGGCGACCGATGCCACGCCCGAAGAGGTCAAGGCCCTGTTCCGGCGGGCCTTCATCATCGGCCGTCGTTTCCGCATCGTGCACGTGGTGTTCGGTCGTGGGCGCGAACACGAGGTGATCGAGGTGTCGACCTTCCGCGCCTATCTCGACGCGGCCGACGCCGACCACGTGAGCGGCAACGAAAAGACCGCCAAGCAGGACCTGGCGCATTCCAAGCACGCCGTGGACGCCAGCGGCCGCGTGCTGCGCGACAACGTCTGGGGGCCGCAGGAAGAGGACGCCACGCGGCGTGACTTCACCGTCAACGCCATGTACTACGACCCGCAGACGCAGGTGCTGGTCGACTACCACAAGGGCATCCAGGACGCCCGCGCCCGCGTGCTGCGCATGATCGGCGACCCGGCCATGCGCTACCGCGAAGACCCCGTGCGCCTGATCCGCGCCGTGCGGTTCGCGGCCAAGCTCTCCACGCGTGGCTTCAAGCTCGAGGCCAAGACCGCCAAGCCGCTGATGGCCATGAAGGACCTGCTGGCCGACGTGCCGCAAAGCCGCATGTTCGACGAGATGCTCAAGCTGCTGCAGACCGGGCATGCCATTGCTTCGGTGCAGCAACTGGTGCAGCTCGGCCTGGGCGAGGGCGTCTACCCGCTGCTGGACCTGGTGGTGGCGCGTGCCGATGAGCCCATGGTGCGCGCCTCGCTGGCCGACACCGACCGCCGCGTGGACGAGGGCAAAGGCGTGGCGCCGTCGTTCCTGCTGGCCTGTGTGCTGTGGCAAGACGTGCTGCAGGCCTGGGAGCGGCGCCAAAGCGCAGGCGAGCACCCGCACCCCGCGCTGCAGCAGGCCATCGACGACGTGTTCACCAACCGCATCGGCGACGTGTCGGGCCGGGGCAAGCTGGCCGCCGACATGCGCGAAATCTGGCTCATGCAGCCGCGGTTCGACAAGCGCACCGGCAAGGCGCCGTTTGGCCTGGTGGAGCAGCCGCGCTTTCGCGCCAGCTTCGACTTCCTGCGGCTGCGCTGCGAAACCGGCGAGGCCGACGTCACGCTGGCGGATTGGTGGCAGACCTTCTCACAGGGCGACGACGGCACGCGCGAGGCCCTGGTGCAAGAGCTCAAGCAGGAGCGCGGGCGCGGCCAGGGCGCTCGCGTGCACCGCGTGGCGCGCGGCACCTTGACTGGCCCCGCCGATGAGGCCGCCAGCGAAGCCCCGGACGCCGCAGACGATCACCCGTCCGACGCGGCCGAGGTCGATGCACCGGCCAAGAAACGCCGTCGCCGCCGTCGCAAGCCCAATGGGCCCAGCCGGCAGCAAGCCCCCGAGGCCTGACGGCGCCTCGGGCGCGGGCGCAGCGCATGGCGCCGGCTGCCGCTGACGTTCCAGCTGCGCGACTTCCAGCACATCCAGGCCCCAGCCACCCACGAGATCGATCGACCACAGTATGGGTGGCTTTGCGATGAAGGCATGACGGCAATCGCGGCATACTGGGCAAGTTTGCCGTTTGCAGCTGTGAAGGGCCTCGGGCTCATGGACGCGGTTGCTGAGGTTGCGCGACCTGCGATGTCGCGCCGACTCGTGACCCGCCGAGCCCGCCTTGTTCCAGCAACCCTGGAGCGGTCTGGGGGTTGATGCAGGCCGCAGCTTCCTCGATGAAGGGTTTGGCAGGCTGTGCGATGACGGGGGCAACAACTGCCGGTCCAGCTGCTGATCAAGGAGATCATCCGCCCTGCAGCGTCTTCCAGTTGAAGTACCTCACGTTGCTCACGATGGCGACGGAGTCGGGAGGCTGACGGCTGGGATCATCTGGCGCGACGACCTGGACCGTCCGCAATCATCAGCCTGGGTCGAACGGCGGATGGTGACCGAGCCCCTTGTGCAGCGGCGGGCCTTCATGCACGGGCGGCTACGCACAAGCAAAACGGTTGGACCGTGGCTACCCGGGATCCTTGCTGACGTGCTGCGGGCGGGGTCTGACGGAAGAGGGTATACCTATATTGCCGTTATTTTTTCAACGACAACTGACCCATACTCTTGGAAAATCAGCTCAGCAGGCCGTTCAGACGCGCCACATGCAGCGCCTGGGTGCGGCTGTTGACGCCCAGGCGCCGGAACAGGCGCAGCAGGTGCACCTTGACGGTGTGCTCGCTCAGGCCCAGCTCGGTGGCGATCTCGCGGTTGGAGAAGCCGTAGTCCAGCATGGCGATGAGCTGCTTTTGTCGCTTGGACAGCTTGAGGCTGCCCAGCATCTCCGACTCGTCGAATTCGCTTTCGGGCGCGATCAGGGCGCGCAGCGTGGCGCGGATCTCGGCCGAGCCGGCGGACTTCTCGATGTAGACGTCGGCACCGGCTTGCAGACAGGGGTCTTCCATTTCGGCGGCCGAGCTGCCCGAGATGACGATCAGGGGGGCGTAGGGGTGCAGGGCCTTGATTTCCGACACGCCGCGCGGGCCCTGCGAATCGCCCAGGTTCAGGTCCAGGCAGATCACATCCGGGGTGGGAAAGCTGGCGGAACCGGCCTTGGCTTCGGCCAGGCTCGAGAACTCAATCACCCGCGTGGCCGCGAACTGCCGCCGCAGCATGGCGGAGATCGCTTCGCGCATCATGGGGTGATCGTCGATGACGTAGATGACCGTCAT
Source organism: Comamonas serinivorans (assembly GCF_002158865.1). Lineage (NCBI taxonomy): Bacteria > Pseudomonadati > Pseudomonadota > Betaproteobacteria > Burkholderiales > Comamonadaceae > Comamonas > Comamonas serinivorans. Next base: position 1,000,386 of record NZ_CP021455.1, read on the forward strand.
GTCCTCGGACTGCATCGACGGAATGCGGGTCAGAGGGGCTGCCGTGCTGTTGGTTTTTTGCATTGTTGTCCATCCCTGTCGTCGTTGGTGGGGGGCGCTCAGTGCTCCTGGAAATCCTGCAGGGCCGAGGTCAGCACCTCGCGTTCGGCCTGCACCTCCAGGTCATTCGATGCCGCATCCAGCGCCGTCACGCCGCCGGACTTGAGCTGCGCCACCAGGGCACCCGCGTCCTTGGGCGAGGCGAAGCCGCGGCTTTGCAGCAGCACCGTGCCGGCATCGTCCACGAGCTTGAAGCGGAATTGACCGTCCTCGTCGCGGTACTGCTTGAAGCTGGCCTTGGCCGCCTTTTTGGCGGCTTTCTGCGGCGCGCTGGCGATCTGGGTGAGGGGCTTGAGCCCCACGGCCGCGCGGGCACGGATCAGCAGGTCCTGCGCCATGGGCTGCACCTTCTGCGCGCCCAGCAGCAGGGCGGCCTCGACCTGCGACGGGTCGGCCATGAGGGCGTCGTACCGCTCGCGCATGGGCGCAATCTCGCGGTCCACGCGCTCGAACAGCGCCTGCTTGGCATCGCCCCAGGCGATGCCGTCGGCAAAGGCCTGGCCGAAGGCCGCGGTCTCTTCAGGTGTGGCGAAGGCCTGGTACAGCTCGAACAGGGCCGAGCCCTCGGTGGACTTGGGCGCGCCGGGTGGCAGCGAGTCGGTTTTGATGCCGTTGATGAGCTTGTGCAGCTGCGCCCGGGGCACGAACAGCGGGATCGTGTTGTCGTAGCTTTTGCTCATCTTGCGGCCGTCCAGCCCGGGCAGGGTGGCCACGTTGTCGTCGATGACGGCCTCGGGCAGCGCGAACAGCTCGCCATAAAGGTGGTTGAAGCTCGACGCCATGTCGCGCGCCATCTCGATGTGCTGGATCTGGTCGCGGCCCACGGGCACCCGGTTGGCGTTGAAGATCAGGATGTCGGCGGCCATCAGCACCGGGTACATGAACAGGCCGGCCGTGACGTCGGCATCGGGGTCGGCGCCGGCCGCGGCGTTCTTGTCCATGGCGGCCTTGTAGGCGTGGGCGCGGTTGAGCAGGCCCTTGCCGGTCACGCAGGTCAGCAGCCAGGTGAGCTCCTGCACCTGGGGCACGTCGGACTGGCGGTAGAAGGCCACGTGTTCGGGCGACAGGCCGCACGCCATCCAGCTCGCGGCGATCTCCAGCGTCGAGCGCTGCAGGCGCACCGGATCGTGGTTCTTGATCAGGGCGTGGTAGTCGGCCAGGAAGTAGAAGCACTCGGTGTCGGGGCTGCGGCTGGCGCGCACGGCCGGGCGGATGGCCCCCACATAGTTGCCCAGGTGGGGGGATCCCGAAGGGGTGATTCCCGTGAGAACTCGCAAACGACTCATCTTGAACAGCTCAAATCAGACTCAACAGACCGGTGGCCAGGCGCATCACCGGGCCCACCCAGAAATTCATCAGCACGCCCGTGAACAGCAGGGCCAGCACGATGTAAAAGCCATAGGGCTCCAGCTTGGCGAAGGCCATGGCCTGCCGGGGCGGCAGCAGACCCATGATCACGCGGCCGCCGTTGAAGGGCGGAATGGGCAGCAGCGTGAAGGCAAACATGGCCGCGTTGATCAGCACCCCGGCCATGCAGACGGCACGCGGGAAGCCATCGGCCAGGCCCATGGCCGACAACAGCTTGAAGACCACGCCCCAGGCCAGCATCTGCACCAGGTTGCAGACCGGGCCGGCCAGCGACACCCAAACCATGTTGCGCTTGGGATCACGCATGGCGCCCCAGTTGATGGGCACGGGCTTGCCCCAGCCGAACAGCACCGCGCCCTTGGTCATCAGGAACACGGCCGCCGGCACCACCAGCGTGCCCAGCACGTTGAGGTGCACGAACGGGTTGAGCGTCAGCCGCCCCATCATCTTGCCGGTGGTGTCGCCGAAATGGTGGGCCGCGTAGGCCTCGGCCGCGGTGGCCCAGGTGATGGCCAGGATCACCGGGATGATGGCCGCCACCACGATCTGGATCAGGTCGTTGCTCATGCGCAGCCTTTGTCGAACGGGGAGGGCGCCAGGGCGCCAGGGCGGTCGGGCATGGTCATCGGTTCAAGCGGAAATCAGTTTACAGGCCCAATTGGGCGGGGTTGCCGCGGCCCGTACGCAAAACAATCGGGTCGCCTTGACTCAGGTCAACCACCGTGGTCGGCTGCGCCGCACAGGCGCCCGCGTCGATGATGGCGGCCAGGCCATGGGGGAAGGCTTCGGCGATGTCCTGCGCGTCGTTCAGCGGTTCGTCGGCGCCCGGCGGGATCAAGGTGGTGGACAACAGCGGGGCACCGTGCAGGTCGAGCAGCATCTGCAGGACCTTGCCCTCGGGCACGCGCAGGCCGATGGTCTTGCGCTGGGGGTGGCTCAGGCGGCGGGGCACCTCTTTGGTGGCCTCGAGGATGAAGGTGAAGGGGCCGGGTGTGCCCAGCTTCAGCATCCGGTATTGCGCGTTGTCCACGCGGGCGTAGGTGGCCAGCTCGCTCAGGTCGCGGCAGAGGATGGCGAGGTGCTGCTTGGCATCGAGGCCGCGCAGCTGGCGCATGCGGTCGGCGGCGTCCTTGTCGTCCAGGTGGCAGACCAGCGCATAGCTGGAATCGGTGGGGACGGCCACGATGTCGCCGGCCGCGAGCAGCTGCTGCGCCTGCTGCAGCAAACGCGGTTGCGGGTTATCGGGATGGACGTCGATGAGGAGGGGGGCACGAGAGGCCATGCATGCTTTCTGTGGGCGCCGCCGCAGCCGCAACCCGGTAAAGGCCCGATTGTCCGCGAAGGCGTTTACCCTGGTAACTTGTGCTGTAACAAATAGACATTAAGTACCAGTTGTTCACACCCTGTCGCCCCTTCGCCCTGGGGCAGGACTGCACGGCAGTCTGAGGTGGAGCCACCCTGCGGGCGGCCAAGGGTGGGTCCTGCCTCAGCACCGCACGCGGTCCCGCAAGGCCTGCCAGACGGGCTCCACCCCGCGCGGCAGCGGCGGCAGCTCGCCGAGGTCGACGCGGCTTTCGCCGGGGCCGTGGAAATCGCTGCCGCGCGAGGCCAGCAGCTTGAACTCGCGCGCCACGCCGGCGTATTGGTTGGCTTCGGCGTCCGTGTGGGCGCCGGTCACCACCTCGATGCCGCGCCCGCCGTGGCCGACGAACTCGTGCAGCAGCGCGTACTCCTCGTTGGGGCTGAAGCCGTAGCGCGCCGGGTGGGCGATCACCGCCAGCCCGCCGGCTTTCACAATCCAGTCCAGGGCGTCTTTCAGGCTGGCCCACTGGTGGGGCACGAAGCCGGGCTTGCCTTCGGTCAGGAAGCGGCGAAACACCTCGCCGTTGTCGCGGCAGATGCCTTGCTCGATCAGAAAGCGCGAGAAATGGGTGCGGGCGATCAGGCGGGGGTTGCCGGCCAGGGCCAGCGCGCCCCCGTAAGCGCCGCCGATGCCGACGGCAGCCAGGCCGTCGGCCATGCGGCGGGCCCGGTCATCGCGGCCGTTGCGCGTGGCGTCCAGGCCGGCCACCAGCTCGGGGTGATCGGGGTCGAACCCCAGGCCGACGATGTGCACCGACTGGTGCAGAAAGCTCACCGAGATTTCCACGCCCGTCAGGTAGGGCAGGCCCAGTGCCTGCGCGGCGGCCAGCGCCCGGGCCTGGCCGCCGACCTCGTCGTGGTCGGTCAGCGCCCACAGCGCCACGCCGTTGGCCTGGGCGCGCGCGGCCAGCGCCTCGGGGCTCAAGGTGCCGTCGGAGGCGGTGGAGTGGCAGTGCAGGTCGGCGTTGCAGCCGGCGTCGAACGAGAGGGTCACCGTGCGGATTCTATGCAGCGGCCGTGCCAGGCACGATGGCCGCCTGGGCGCGGGCGATGCGCAACCACGCCTCGCGGGGGCGATCTGCGCCGTTGAACGGGGCGCGGCGGCTTCGCGGGGCGGCAGCGGTGCGGCTGCGCATGGAAGGTGATTGAGGGTATGCCCTCACTCCCGTTTACAAGTGATCGATGTTGGCGGTATACCCACTTTCTGGGTGACGCGACGACCGAGCTGCACGAGCCCAGCTCGTTGCGCACGCCTGTGCCCGGCCCGGCCGGGCGGCTGTGGGCTCAGGCCATGGGCCAGGGGCGTTGCGGCTCGCGCAGCAGCTCGAAGGCCTGGGCCAGGCGCAGCACGCCGAGGTCGTCGAACCGCTGGCCGGCGATCTGGAGGCCGATGGGCAGGCCCGCGCGGCTGTAGCCGGCGTTGACCGACACGGCCGGCTGTTCGCCCATGTTGAACGGCAGGGTGAAGCCGATGTGCTCCAGCCCGCGCAGCGGGTCGTTGGTGGGCGTGGGCAGCTCGGCCGCAAAGGCGGTGATGGGGGCCGTGGGCGAGACGATGAAGTCGAGGCCGGCCATGGCCTGCACGCTGGCCTGGCGCATCAGGTGGTTCTGCAGCCAGGCCTGGTAAACCTCGGCGCCGGTCAGCTCGCGGGCGCTTTCGGCCCAGGTGAGGATGTAGGGCAGCAGGGCCTCGCGCTGCGCGGGCGACAGCGCCTGCACGTCCTGCAGCGAGCGCATGCGCCAGAAGCGGTCCATGCCGGCCAGCATGGCGGGCGTCATCAGCGGCGCCACGGGTTCGATGTGGGCCCCGGCGGCGGCCAGGCGGCGGGCCGCGTCTTCGGTGGCGGCGCGCACCTCGGGGTCCAGCGGCAGCCCGCAGCCGGCTTCCAGCCACAGGCCGATGCGCTTGCCGCGCAGCCAGCCGAGGTTGGCCTCGGGCTGGGCGGTGCAGGCGATCCAGGGCAGGTCCTGTGCCGGCAGGCCCATGCTGTCGCGCCGGTCCGGCAGGCTGAGCACGGCCATGGCGGCGGCGGCATCGGCCACCGTGCGCGTGAGGGGGCCGGCACAGCGGCCCATGAAAGGCGGATCGATGGGCACGCGGCCCAGGCTGGGCTTGAAGCCGACCACCCCGCACCAGGTGCCGGGCAGGCGGATCGAGCCGCCGATGTCGGTGCCGATGTGCAGCGGCCCGTAGCCCGCGGCCGCCGCGGCCCCGGCGCCGCTGCTCGACCCGCCCGGGCCACGGCTCAGGTCCCAGGGGTTGCGCGCCAGCGCGTGGTAGGTGGACAGGCCCGACGACAGCATGCCCCAGTCGGGCATGGTGGTCTTGGCGAAAGCAATGGCGCCGGCCTCGCGCAGGCGGGCGGCCGGGGGCGCGTCGTGCGCGGCGGGCACATCGGGCGTGGCCCGCGTGCCCAGGGGGGTGGGGTCGCCCTGGGTGGCGATGTTGTCCTTGAGGGTGACCGGCACGCCGTCGAGCGGGCCCAGCGGTTCACCGCGCAGCCAGCGCGCTTCGCTGGCGCGCGCGGCCGCCAGCGCGGCGTCCGGGCGCAGCAGCCACAGCGCGTGCAGCTGCGGCTCCAGGGCGTCGGCGCGTTGCAGCACGGCCTGCATCACTGCCACGGGAGAAAGCTGGTGCGCGGCATAGGCCTGGGTCAGCTCGTGCACCGACCAGTCGGCCAGGTCCAGCAGGTCGGACGGGGGCGTTGCCGCGGCCTCGGGCGGCCGGGGCGTGGTGTCGCTGAAGAACGAGGGAGGCGGCTGGGTCATGCGGGTCAGGGCGCGGAGGGCGCCGGAGCAGCGTTCGACGGCAACGCCGGGTTGAGAGAAATTAATCAGAGTATGTGCCTGTTCCCGTTTTCACATCAACGGGAATGGTGTGATACTCAAATCCGTAAGACACGACTGCGCGGCATCAGGCCCAGCTCATGGCCGACAGGTCGTTGGCGAAGATGGGCATGGCGGTCCACAGGCCTTTGAGCTGCTTGTTGGCCACCGTGGTCCATTGCGGCTGGTAGAGGAAGCCGGCGGCCGCGTCCTGGGCCAGGATGGTCTGCGCCTCGGCCAGGGCCTTGTGGCGCGCGGTCGCGTCGGTGGCCACGCGCGAGGCCTGGTAGGCCTTGTTGAAGGCCTCGGACTTGTAGCCGAAGTAGTAATCGGGGTTGGCGAAGTTGCCCAGGTCAAACGGCTCGACGTGCGAGATGATGGACAGGTCGTAGTGCCGGTCCTTGAGCGTGCCCTGCAGCCACTGCGCCCACTCCACGGCTTGCGCCTTCACCTGAATGCCGATCTTGGCCAGCTGCGAGATGATGACCTCTGCCCCCTGGCGCGCATACGGCGGTGGCGGCAGCGTCAAGGTCAGCGTCAGCGGCGTGGTCACGCCGGCCTGCTTCATCAGCGCCTGGGCCTTGGCCAGGTCGAAGGGGTTGATGCCCGTGGTGTCCACGTAGCCCGGTGCGCCGGGCACGTAGAAGCTGCCGATGGGCACGCCAAAACCCCCGGCGGCGGCGGCGATCACGGCCTTGCGGTCGATGGCGGCGCAGATCGCCCGGCGCACCCGCACGTCGTTCAGCGGCGCCTTGGCGTTGTTGATGGCCAGGATGGTCTTGGCGCGCGAGCCGGCCACCAGCACCTGAAAGCGCGGGTTGGCCTTGAACTGCGGCACGCTGCGCTCGCCCAGCCGCGGGAAGGCGTCGACATCGCCCGACAGCAGAGCCGCCGCCTGCGCCGCCGGGTCGCTGATGACGCGGAACACCGCGCGCCGGATGCCGATGCGCGCCGCATCGCGGTGGTCGGGCCAGGCCTTCAGGGTGACGGCCGAGCCGCGGGCCCAGTTGTCGAGCAGGTACGGCCCCGTGCCCACGGGCTTGCTGGCGTTGGTGTCGGCGCTCTTGGGCTCGACGATCACGGCCGTGGCCTGGCCCAGGCAGAAGAGGAAGTTGGGGTCGGGCTCGCGGTTGACGATGACCAGCGTGTGCGCGTCCACCGCCTGGATGCGCTGCATCTGCGTGAAAACGGCCTTGTCCTTGTTGGTGCTCTTGGCGTGGGCGGCCCGCTCGAACGCGAACTGGACGGTGGCCGCCGTCAGCGGTTCGCCGTTGTGGAACTGGACCCCGGGCTTGAGGTGGAAGGTGTGCGTGCGCAGGTCGGGCGCCACCTCCCAGCGCTCGGCCAGCAGGGGGGCCACGCTGCCGTCGGGCTGGATTTTGGTCAGCGTTTCGTAGACGTTGTACAGCGTCACCTCACCGATCGAGGAAGCGGCCGCCACGGTCGGGTCCATGCCGGTGGGCTCGAGCGTCATGCCCAGCGTCACGCTGGTTTTGCCGCCGCGCTGGGCCAGCGCGGGCAGGGGCGACAGGACGGCCGCGAATGCGGCCAGGGCAGACAGGTGGAACGAGCGACGTTTCATGCGCACAAAGACCGTGGAAGTCGTGAACGAGGAAGGCAACAGGCTGGCGCGCAGGGGCCGGGGGCGCCAGGTCGATGCCGTGGATCGTAGCGCAGCGCCTGGGCGGCGGCCTGGCGCCGGCCAGCTGCGCCGGTGCTGTGGCGCAGGGCGTGCGGGTCTGCAGGTGCGCGCGTGGGGTGAACCGTGTTGCCCTGGACCGGACACTGCGGCCCCGTGTGCCGCGCCGCCAGCAGGTGGCGGGCCACGTGCCGCGTCAGGCGCCGCGCGGCGCGAACGCGATGATGGCCATGCCCGCCAGCGCGACGGCGCCGCCGACGCCGTCCCACACCGTGGGGCGCACGCCATCCACCACCCACAGCCAGATCAGCGCCATGCAGACGTAGACCCCGCCATAGGCCGCATAGACGCGGCCCGAGGCCGCCGGGTGCAGCGTCAGCAGCCAGACGAAGGCCGCCAGCGCCAGCGCAGCAGGCAGCAGCAGCCAGGCCGATTTGTCCTGCCGCAGCCACAGCCAGGGCAAGTAGCAGCCCAGGATTTCGGCCAGGGCGGTCAGGGCGTACAGGCCCACGGTGTGCCAGGCGCTCATGCCGTCAAGCCGGCAGCGATGAAGGGGCAGGCGCGCTGCTGGTGCGCGCTGCGCCAGGTGGGGCGCCGGTGCCGGTTCATGGGCAGGGTTCGGGTTGCTTGACGACCTTGCACTTCTGGAAGGCCTCGGCCTTGATGCCGCCGCCGACCACCCGGTAGGGATCGAAACAGGCGTAGCTCTCGTTGTACTCGCGCCATTTGGCTTCGCAGGCCGACTCGCCGGGCAGCGGGCCACTGCCTGCGGGCGCCCGGCCGCTGGGTGGGGCGCCCGCGCCAGCCTGTTGTGCCGCCTTGGCCGCCGAGTCGGCTTGCATGGCCTCCAGCCGCGCCCGTGCCGCCTGGGTCTCGGCCTCGGTGGGCGTGTGCACACGCAGCTTCATGGGGTCGGCCTTGGGCGAGGGGGGCTGGTCGCCATAGTGCCAGCGGCCGCTGGCGTCTTTCCATTTGTAGACGCCGGTGGCTGCCGGTGCGGCAGACGGTGCCGCGCCCGAGGCGGCAGACGCGGGCGGTGTGGACTGGGCCAGGCTGGCGAGCGGCAGCAGGGCCGCCAGGCACAGGCTGGTGTGCAGGGCGAGAACGTGGTGTGTGCGCATGTGGTAACCCCGTGAGGTGCTGGTGGCCGGCCTGAGGCGTGCTGGCGCCCGGTGGGCGGGTGCTGCCGACGTGCGTTCGGCTTGGCCTTGCCCGCCAGTGTGCCCAAACGCGCGGCCCGTGGGACCAGACTGTGGCACGTTTGCCCCGTTCAGGCGCTTGCCGGTGCAGCGGCGGCGACCGCCGGCAGGCGCCTGGATGGGCCTGCAGCCAGGCGGCGACGGCCTGTGTGTGAGGGCCTCCGTGTCAGCAGCGACGCGTCGTGGCCCGCCGGGTCAGGCCACCCGCGCCAGGGCTTCCATCTCCACCAGCAGGTCGTTGCGGCAGATGTCGGCCTGCGTGACCAGCATGCGCGTCTGCGGGGCCAGCGCCGCGGCCACGTGGGCGGCCACGGCGGCCACGTCGCGGGCGTGGCGCACGTAGAGCGTCAGCAGGTCCACATCGTGCAGGCTGGCGCCCCGGGCGGCCAGCAACAGGCGCACGTTGTTCAGGGCCTCGCGCGTTTGCGCCATCACCTGGTCGATGTGCACGGTCTGGTGGCCGATGATGCTGGCCGTGCCCGAGATGAACAGCCACTGCGGGCGCCCGTGGGGCCAGGCCGTGGCGCGCGCAAAGCTGGGCGGGCGCGGCCCGTGCACGGCCGGGTAGCGGTAGGCCGAGATCTGACGCGGGTTCTCGAAGTTCAGCCCCGCCTCGGTGCTGGCGAGGAAGGCCACGGCGATGTGGTCGCCCTCGCAGCCGATGCCCGTGGCGGCCGGCATGTGGCGCGTGTCGTAACCCGAGGCGTCGAAGGCCTGGCTGCGGCCGAGGTTGAAGTCGCGGTAGACCTCCATGCCCTGGTCGTTGATCGCCGTCACCCGCGGCACGTAGTTCCAGATGCGCACCAGGTGGGGCTTGCCGCTGGCGGTCAGCAGGCGGAACAGGTCGGCATAGGCTGCGCGCACGGCGGCCGCGCAGGCCCCCGACGCGGGCAGCGGAATGTGCAGGGCGCCGAACAGCAGCGCGCCCGACTCGCGGTAGCGGATGGCCCCGAAGTGGCCGGCCTGCACCGGCGTGGGGCTGTGGCAGCGCAGCTGCAGACCGGCTTCGCGCCAATCGGGTGCGGGCAGGCGCGGCCCGGGGGCAGACGTCGGGGCCTGCGCCAGCCAGTCCTGTGCCGTGCGGATGCCGGCGTGGCCTTTGAAGGGCACGTCGATCGCGGGCGCCGTCAGCAGGTCGGCGGCTTGTCGCGCGCGCCAGGCCGATTGGCGGGTGCCGAGGTCCGCGGCCTCGTACTGCAGCACGCCCAGCAGGTGGCGCCCATCGAGGGGCGCGAGCGCGGGGCTCAGCGTGAAGTCGGGCAGGACGGCGGGGGCAGAAGGCGTGGGCATGAACGAAAAAGGCGTCGGTGAAGTGTCTGTGGGGGTATGCCGTACTTGCCGTTTTAAACGCAACGAGAGGCGCTGTATACCCCTGGATGTGCGCGTGCACGTCGAGGAACGCAGGCGCAGACCCCTGAGGGGCGATCTTACGCATGCGCGCTGGGGCCCAAAAAGGGGCTGGAATTCGCGCCACCTCCGTAGAATTCGGGTTTTCCCCTGGTTGTCACCCACGCCAGGCTCGCTGCGGCCCTCACCCTGGGCCAAGGCACGACATTTGCTGTCTGACCCGACATGTCCCCACCGCTATCCACCCCGCCCGGGCCTGTGGCGCCCGCCGCCGTGCCGGCCGCTGCGCTGAGCACCGCATCGCCAGCCCCTGCAGGCTTGTCCGGCTCGCCCTTGCGCCACGGCCGCTTTGAAGACGCCCAGGCCCTGTTCGCCGGCTCGCTGTTCGTCTCCCTCACGCTGATGCTGTTCGCGCAAGCGGGCTTGCTCACCGGCAGCACGGCGGGCGTGGCATTTTTGCTGCACTACGCCACGGGCTGGCCGTTCGGGGCGGTGTTCTTCGCCATCAACCTGCCGTTCTACTGGTTCGCCTGGCGCCGCATGGGGCCGGAGTTCACGCTCAAGACCTTTCTGTCGGTGGCCCTGCTGGCGCTGATGGCCGACGTGGGGCCGCAGTTCATCCACATCGAGTACCTGAACCCCTTGTATGCCGCCATCGCCGGCGGTCTGCTGATGGGCGCGGGTTGCCTGTTCCTGGCGCGCCACCACGCCAGCCTGGGTGGCGCGACCATCGTCTCGCTCTACCTGCAAGAGCGCTACGGCATCCGCGCCGGCAAGGTGCAGATGGCCATCGACTGCACCGTGGTGCTGCTGGCGCTGTGGATCGTGCCGCTGGAGCGCGTCGCCTACTCGGTGCTGGCGGCCATGGTGATGAGCCTGTTCCTGTGGCTCAACCACCGGCCCGGGCGCTACCAGGGCACCTGAGGCGCGGCTTCAGCGCGTGCTGAACGAGGCGCTGCGCAAGTCATCGACCTGCGCCGGCGTCTGGCGCGTTCGATGCGGCATCAGGCCTCATGGGCCGAGGGCAAGCCCAGCGCGGCTGCGCCGGCGGTGGCCGCACGCAGCACCGCGCGGCGGCTCAGCAAGGTGTGGGCGGTGGTCGGGGTGAATCGGGAAAAGGGCATGGTGTTCTCGCGATGAAGGGCAAGCGATGCACCTTAGACAGCCGCCGCCGGCTTGTGAAATGCGCAATGCGCGTGTCGATATGCGGGAAACGTTGCGCCGGCGGCCTGTCCTCGGCCTGCGGGGCGGGGCGCCGTGGGTGAGGCGCGCGGAAGCCGTGGCTCGCGTTGCCCTCACCGCCCCTCGGCATGGGGCCGCGGCTGGACGCCTTTCGGGCTGTGGGGCGATGGCGGGCAGTCGGTGTGGGCCGCTCACCCCAGCCCTGGGGTGTTGCCGTGCGGCAGGATCCGGGCTGGGTGGCTTGGTGTGATCACGCCTGGCACGGCGTCATGACGGTCACTCAGCAGCCGGGGCGGCCGGCACGGACAGGTTTGCAGGTATGCTGTGATGACCGATTGATGATCATCGAGTGTGGGTGTATACCCCGAATTTCAAAAGGTTGTCAGCGTTGCGCTGCGGGGCGACGAGGGTATGCCGAACCCAGCAAGGAGGCCCCGTGGGTCGCGCTGCGCATCGCCATGCCGCTGCTGAGAAGGCCTCCTGGCCGATGCACGGACCCGCAGACTCAGGCCACGGCGGCGAGCAGCTCGCGGGTGTAGGCCTCGCGCGGCGCGCGCAGCACCTCGGCCGTGCGGCCGGCTTCCACCACCTGGCCGGCGCGCATCACCACCAGGTCGTCGCACAGGTGGCTGATCACGGCCAGGTCGTGGCTGATGAACAGGAAGGTGACGCCGTGGCGCTGCTGCAGCTCGCTCATCAGGTTCAGCACCTGGGCCTGCACCGAAACGTCGAGCGCGCTGACGGGCTCGTCGGCCACGATGAGGCGCGGCTTGGTGATGAGGGCGCGCGCAATCGCGATGCGCTGGCGCTGGCCGCCCGAAAACTCATGGGGGTATTTGTTGCCGTCGATTGCGCTCAGGCCGACTTCGGCCAATACCCGCGACACCGCATCGCGCTGCGCGGCCTTGCCCACGGCTTGCAGGGCGGCCAGCGGCTCGGCCACGCTGCGCCACACGGGCATGCGCGGGTCCAGCGAGGCCTGCGGGTCCTGGAACACCATCTGAAAACCCGAGCGGGCGCGGCGCAGCGCGGCCGCGCCCAGCGCGTGCACGTTCTGCCCGGCGATGTGCACGGTGCCGGCGGTCGGCGTTTCCAGCGCCATGACGAGGCGCGCCAGCGTCGACTTGCCCGAACCCGATTCGCCCACAATGCCCAGGTTGCGCCCGGCCGTCATCGTCAGGCTGACGCCCTTGAGCGCATCGACCACGGGCGCGGCCCGGAACAGCGACTCGCGCGGCAGCGTGTAGCGCTGGACCAGCTGGTCGACCTGGAGCAGGGGGGCGTGGGGGCTTGCGGTGTGCATGGGGCGATTCTCCGGGGGCGGGTCACAGCGTGGCGGCGTGGGCGGTCGCGGGCGGATTCACTCCGCGCACGGGTAACCCGTGCCGTGCGCCTCGTCGCGCCAGGCCTGCGGCGATGCGTGGGGTTCAGGGCCAGGGCCAGCGCATCACTCAGGGGTTGGTGGGCGAAGACGGCACGCAGAGCGTCCATGGGCAGGTTCACGCCCCAGTAAGACCGGGACCAGCGCTGATACCACAGGGCTGCATCGGTGGTGCCCTGCCACACCCGCAGATCAGGCGCCAGGCTGTCCGGATGCCAGGGGCCCCCCTGCACCGCATGCCAGCCTGGCGTGTCGTCCGTGCACCAGGCACACCAGCTGGTGGCCGCCAGGTCGAACGCGGGCTCTTGCGCAAACGGCGCGCAGGCCGGCGGTAACTCGCGCAGCACGCGGGCCACGTACGCGGCATCGCCGGGTTGCTCGTGGGCGAACACCTTGACGGCAGCAGCGCCAGCGCCGAACCAGAGGAAGCCCTCATCGCCTTCGCCCGTGCGCAGGCTGGCCAGCTGCTCGCCGGGCGCCCACTGGGCATCGAAGCTGAAGCGGCGCGCCGCCCAGTTGTCTGGCGAGACGATGGCGTCCAGCATGGCCAGCGCTGGGGTGACGCGGCGCAGCGTGGCGATGGGGCGCAAGTCAGTCATGCGGCGGGACGGAAGCGGAGAGGTCGGCGACGCGCACGCAGCGCACGCCGTGTGCCGCGCTCACCCGCTGCATGGGGGGCGCCACCGCGCACACCGGGGCTGCGTGGGCGCAGCGGGGTGCAAAGCTGCAGCCGCGCATGGCATCCAGGCTGGGCAGGTCGGGCACCTGGCCGGCGATGGTGGCCAGGCGCTCGGGCGGCGCGCCATCGGGGCGGGGCGCGAGGCTTGGCCGCGCGGCGAACAGGCCTTGCGTGTACGGGTGGCGCGGCTGGGCGAAGACCTCGCGGGTGGGCCCGGTCTCGACGAACTGCCCGGCGTACATGACGGCGACGTGCCGCGTGGTGTGGGCCACCACGCCCAGGTCATGGCTGATGAGGATGAGCGCCATCTGGCGCTCGCGCACCAGCTCGGCCAGCAGGTCGAGGATCTGGCGCTGCACGGTGGCGTCGAGCGCCGTGGTCGGTTCGTCGGCGATCAGCACCTCGGGGTTGCAGGCCAGCGCCATGGCGATGACGATGCGCTGGCGCTGGCCGCCCGAGAACTGGTGCGGGTAGGCGTCCAGGCGCTGGGCGGCGTTGGGGATGCCCACGCGCTCGAGCAAGGCCAGGGCGCGGTCGCGCGCCGCACGGCGCGTCAGGCCCTGGTGGATGCGCAGCGGCTCGGCCACCTGGCGGCCGATGGGGTGCAGGGGGTTGAGCGCCGTCATGGGCTCTTGAAACACCATGGCGATGTGCCGGCCGCGCAGGCGGCGCCACGCGGCGTCGGGGGCTTGTGTCAGGTCCTGGCCCCCGATGCGCAGCCGGCCCTGCACCTGCGCGCCGTCGGGCAGCAAGCCCATCAGCGCCAGCGCCGTGAGCGATTTGCCCGAACCCGATTCGCCGATGATGCCCAGCGTGTCGCCCGCGGCCAACGACAGGCTGATGCCGCGCACGGGCGTGACCGGACCGTGCACGCCGGGCAGCTCGATGCGCAGATCGTGCAGGTCGATGGCGGGCGGGGCCGCAACCGGATCCGGACCCGCAACCGGACCCGGCGCAGCGACTGCGGGCTCGGGGGTCGATGCAGAAGCCGGCGTGGCTGCCGACGACGCGGCCGCCCAGGCAGAAGCGGGCGATGGCGGTGGCGCGGCAGGCGAGGTCATGGGGAAGTCACGGGTGGGTCAGGGTCGGGCAGCTGATCAGGGGGTATGGTGACAAGGTCGATTCAACGTCATCGGGAACACCCGCATACTGACCTGTTGAAAGGGGTTCGCACCCAAGTTGCCCCTCAGCGCTGGCGCGCCAGGCGTGGGTCCAGCACGTCGCGCAGGCCGTCGCCCAGCAGGTTCAGGCCCAGCACGGTGACCGCGATGGCCAGGCCGGGCCAGACCGCCAGCAGCGGCGCGTTGAACATCTCGGTCTGTCCCTCGGCCAGCATGCGGCCCCACGACACCTGCGGCGGCTGCGTGCCCACGCCCAGGTAGGACAGGCCGGCCTCGGCCAGGATGGCGACGGCAAAGCGGATGGTGGCCTGCACGATCAGCAGCGAGGCGATGTTGGGCAGCACATGCTGCCAGGTGATGGCCCAGCTGCTTTTGCCGGCCGTGCGCGCGGCCGCCACGAAGTCGCGCTGCCACACGCTGGCCGCGGCCGCCCGGGCGATGCGCGCGAAGCCGGGGATGTTGTAGATGCCGATGGCGATGATGGCGTTGGTCATGCTGGGGCCGTAGATCGCCGTCAGCAGGATGGCCGAGAGGATGGCCGGAAAGGCCAGCGTGAAATCGGCGCCGCGCAGGATGACCTCGCGCAGCCAGCCCGGCGCGCTGGCCGCGAGCAGGCCCAGCAGCGTGCCCAGCGTCAAGCCGATGCCGACGGCGATCACGCCCACGGCGATGGAGGCCTGCGCGCCCACCATGAGCTGCGAGAGCACGTCGCGGCCATACGAGTCGGTGCCCAGCCAGTGCGTGCGGCTGGGCGCCTGGCGCGCGATGTCCATGGCCGTGTCGGTGATGGCGTGGGGCGTCCACACCAGCGACAGCAGGGCCGCCAGCAGCACCAGGGCCGTGATGAGGCCGCCGATCACCAGACCCTTGTGCTGCAGCGCGCGGCGCAGGGCTTGGCGAACAGGTGAAACCGATGTGACCAGTATCGGGCTGTTACCGATGTTTGTTGATCGAGTATCGGGTGATACTGGCTGCATGTTGGTCATCACAACGCCCCTGCACGCACGCGCGGGTCGATGCAGGCGTGCGCCACGTCCACCGCAAAGTTGACCACGATGACGAGCGCCGCCAACAGCATGACCACGTTCTGCACCACGATGAGGTCGCGGTTGGCGATGGCCTGGAACACCAGCCGCCCGATGCCGGGCAGGTAGAACACATTCTCGACCACGATGGCGTTGACCACCAGCTCGGAGAACTGCATGCCCAGGATGGTGACCACGGGCACCAGCGCGTTGCGCAGCACATGGCGGCGCAGGGTCTGCGCGCGGCTGTTGCCCTTGGCCCGCGCGGTGCGCACGAAGTCCTCGCGCATCACGTCGAGCACGGCCGAGCGCGTGAAGCGCGCCAGGATGGCGGCCTGCACGGCGGCCAGCGCCAGCGCCGGCAGCAGCAGGGCGCGCAGCCCGGTCCAGAGGCCGGCCGCCAGGCCATCGTCGAACGACCAGCCGTCGAAACCGCCGGCCGAGAACCACTGCAGCTTCACCGAGAACACCAGGATCAGCAGGATGGCGAACCAGAAGTTGGGCACCGCGATGCCCAGCTGCGTCACGGTCATCACCCCCACATCGCCCAGCCGGTTATGGTGGGCGGCGGCATACACCCCGACGCTGAGCGCCACGGCGGTGCTGATGGCCAGCGCCAGCAGGGCGAGCGGCAGCGTCACGGCCAGGCGCTCGGCGATCAGCTCGGCCACGGGCGAGCCGTAGGCGTGGCTTTGACCCATGTCGCCGCGCAGCAGGCCGCCGACCCAGGCCAGGTAGCGCTCGGTGGCGGGCCGCTCCAGGCCCAGTTCGGTGCGTTTGGCGGCGATCACCTCGGGCGAGGCATCGGGCCCCATGGCCACCTGGGCGGCATCGCCCGGCAGCCACTCCAGGGCGCCAAACACCACCAGCGATGCCGCGACCAGCGTCAGCAGCAGGCTCAGGCAGCGGCGAAACAGGAAAAAACTCATGCCAGCAAGGTGCGCTTCGGGTGGCGCGTGCGCATGGGGTGCGCGCCGCGCGGCGAAGGGGTTGTGGGATGCGGGGATTATGGGCGCTGCAGGGCGTGCGGCCGACGGGTCTAAGGGTCGCCTGGGGCGTCTGCTCGGGCCGGGGGGATGCGGGTGGACCGGGAAGGCCTGCGTCGTGATCCCCAGAAACGCGCCCAGGGCGAACAGGTCGCTGGCGCCAAGGCGTTGCTCCCGCAAGCCCTTCCGCCCATGGCGACGAAGTGGCCTCTGCCCGATGGTCCTGGCGCCATTGCAGACTTTGGCGGACACGGCGACGGGCGCTTGGCGCCTAGACTGGGCCCAATCCCATCCCTCGTATCAGGAGTGTCGCGCCATGAAGTTGCCTGTTGCCCCGTTGGCCCCATCCACCCCCGTGGCCCGGACGCGTGCCCCGCTGATGCATGCCCTGCTGCTGGCCCTGGGCCTGGCGCTGGCGCAGCCCGCGCTGGCCAGCGCAGCCAAGCAGGTGGCTGCCCTGCAGCTGGCCAAGCTGGACCTGGGCCAGGCGATTGCCGCGGCGCAGACCCAGCACGGGCTCACGGTCATCGACGTGGAACTGGAGCACGAGCGGCAGCAAGCGGTGTACGAGGTCCAGGGCGTGGACGCCCAGGGCCAGGTGGTCGAGCTGACGCTGGACGCGGCCACGGGCCAGGCGCTGGACCGCAAGGCCGATGGCGCGCCCAGCCGCAAGGACCGCGACCGCCTCGCGGGCGTCAAGATCGACATCGCCGAAGCCGTGCGCGTCGCCCTGAAGCACCAGCCGGGCCGCGCGGTCGAGGCCCAGCTGGACGACCACCTGGGCACCATCAGCTACCACATCACCGTGCTGGATGCGCGCAACCGGGACGTGAAGGTGCGCGTGAGCGCGGTCGATGGCCGCATCCTGCCGGCGCATCCGCGTGCGAAGTGAAGAAGGTGGGTATGAGTTCATTCCCGTTGAATTGAAAACGAGAATGCCGGCATACTGATGTTTTGTGTTTGAGGCGACCGGTCGTGGCGTGCAGCGCTTCGGTTTCGGTCCGGTACTGCACCAGCTCGCGCCCATCTTGTATGGCGCGTTGCTGCTGGCCGGGCTGGCGGCGCAGGTCCCGCAGTGGTCGTCCGTGCCTGGTGATGCGGCCGAGCCGATGCCGTCTGGCACTGAAGGACTGTCATCCAGCCCATGGGTTCAAACGTCCGGGTGGCCATTGTTGAGGCCACCCCGTGCCACAGCGCTGGACTTGCTGCAGCTTCAAGGTGGCGCGCAGTCCCGATCACCGTGGCGGGCCGGCGTCCTTGGCCATTCAGCGACGGCCGGCACCCGACATGCGCCTGGGCGTTGTGCGCCGGGTGTGCGATGGACATGCGCGGTTGCGCGACGTCGAGGCCCGCGCCAGAAACACCCAGGGCCTCTTGCGAGGCCCTGGGGGATGGTGTGCCTGTGACGCTGGCTTGCTGCGCAAGACACGCAGCCCGGGGCACGCAGCTCGGGGCACGCAGCCCGGGGCACGCAGCCCGGGCGCGTGGCGGGTGAGGGCGCTGCGGGCCGCGATGGCTCGCCGCTCCGCGGCCTGTGGCCGGTGCCTGCGCTCCCCTGCGCTGCGCGCAGGGTCCGCTGCCCCGACGCCGGGCGCCCCCAGGGGGCTGGCCTTGCTTGGGAGCTGCCCTTCGCTGCAGGATCAGTTGCCGTACAGGCGATCCAGCGTGGCGCCCGAATGCGCCGGGGCGGCGCCTTGTACGGCCCCTTGCTGCAGGGCGGCTGGCATGGCTTGGTTGGGCTTGGTGTAACCCAGGTTCACGTAGTCCAGCCCGCCGGCTTGCTTGAAGGCTTCGTAGTCCTGCATGACCTGAGCCCGGGTGAGCTGGGCCGAACCGCTGGCATGGGCATGGGGTGCCACGATGTTGTTCTGGCCATGCTGATGCACGGGCTGGGCCAGCACGGCGGTCGGCAGGGCAAAGCCGGCGAGGGCGAGGGTGCAGCCAATGGCAACGGTTTTCATGGTCATCTCCTGTGTTGAATGTGTGGGGTGAGCCCCCGCGTGTGGAGGCGTCGTGAGGCGCCAGCGGGAAGTGACAAATCTATGAAAAACGTGCCCTGCCGTGTCTTAACGACACATGACCAAATGGCAAGGTTGACGTCATGGGGGGCGTGGGTGCGGCCCGGCCTGCAAGGGCTCGGAAGGGCATCGGCTGGCGCGTGGTCGCGGTGCCGAGGGCAGACGGCTTGATGCGTCCAGAGCTGCTGGCGCTCGCGCGAGCCCAACCTGTTCGCACAGGCGAATGCCTACGGGCCAGCGGGGATGCGTCACGCCCGCCATGGCAGGTGGCCGACGCGCTCGGCGCGTCAGGCGCCATCCGCGTGAACTCAGCCCGTTCGCGTGTGCCAAGGTCTGCGGGCCCGGGCGCATCCGAAACGCCAGGGCCAAACCGTCGCCACGTCCCGTGATCGGCTTTGGCCGCGCCACGCCGTTGCCGCCGCGCAGGCCAAGTCCGCACACCGTCTGCTCAGGGGCTTTGCAAGCGACCGGTTTGGTGGGACAGTGCGGGCCTTTCACCGCCCGCGACCGATTCCCCACCACGATGTACACCCCCACGCACTTCGCCGAAACCCGGCCGGATGAACTGGCCCGCATCCTCCGCGCCCATCCCCTGGGCGTGCTGGTCACCCACGGCCCGGAGGGGCTGGACGCCGACCACCTGCCGTTCGAATACGACCCTGAGCCCGGGCCGCACGGCGTGCTCACGGCGCACGTGGCGCGCGCCAACCCCGTCTGGCAGCGCAGCGCCGGCAGCCCGGTGATGGTGGTGTTCCGGGGCGCGCAGGCCTACGTCTCGCCCAACGGGTATCCCAGCAAGCACGAGACACATCGGCAGGTGCCCACCTGGAACTACGAGGTCGTGCACGCGCATGGCGTGCTCACCGTGCGCGACGACGAGCGCTTTGTGCGCGGCATGGTCGGCCGCCTGACGCGCCGGCACGAAGCCAGCCAAACCAAACCCTGGAAGATGTCGGACGCCCCGCCCGACTACATCCGCGACATGCTGGCCCACATCGTCGGCATCGAGATCGCGGTCACCGCGCTCGTGGGCAAGCGCAAGCTCAGCCAGAACAAAGACCGCCGCGACCGCGAGGGCGCGGCCGACGCCCTGCACGCCAGCGGCCACGCCGAACTCGCGCAGCGCATGCGCGAGCAGGCATGAATCCTTGACCACGCCTCGCCATGTCCACCTGCTACACCTCGACCTTCACCTTTGCCCTGCGTGACGTGGGCGACGAGTTTCACCAGCTCGACCAGACCATTGCCCAGGCCGCCCGGGCCATTCCCGGTTACCTGGGTGAAGAAGCCTGGGAGAACCCCGCGACCGGGCTCATGGCCAACGTGTACTACTGGCGCAGCCTGGAAGCCCTGGAAACGCTGATGCGCCACCCAGCCCATGTCGAGGCGAAGCGGCGCCAGGCCGAGTGGCTGAACGGCTACCACGTGGTCATCGCCCAGGTGGTGGGCTCGCATGGCGATGGCGGTGTCGCCCATCCGTTGGGCACGGTGGCACTGCCCGGGCGCTGACGTTGGCGCGGGATGCCTTTGGCCTCGCAGTGCACAACACGCGGGTGGGGCGTGTACGCCGGCATGGTGTCGCGTAGCGTGGGCAACGCCCCCAGGCGCTTGCAGTGCCACCGTCTCCGCTGGTCGAACACCACGCTGACGCATCGCCAACACGGCCATCGCCTGTGCACGCGCTTCGGCCACGCTCATCAGCGGCCAGTAACCCAGATTGACCCGGAACTGCTTGCCGCCCACGCTCGTGGCGACCCGGAATGTGCGCTTTCTGGGGTTCATTCGCACCACAAAGCCCGACAGCATTCGGTTGCGCAACAGGCTGCCGTCCCTCAAGCTGCTGGGACGCAGTCAGGCATCGGTGATCAGTACAATTGACATCAGTTTTTCAGTGGCAAAACGCGGACCCAAGCCGCTCCCGCTGACCCATTTCCACCCCATCTCTTGAACGACCCTGGCTCGCTGCATTCAGGCGCAGCGCCGGCACCTCGATGACGCCCATGTTGGGCCAGGTGGTGCACAAAGGGTTGATTCACAAAGGAATTTCGATGAGCCTCCAATGCGGCATCGTTGGCTTGCCCAACGTCGGCAAGTCCACGCTGTTCAACGCCCTGACCAAGGCGGGCATCGCTGCCGAGAACTACCCCTTCTGCACCATCGAGCCCAACACGGGTGTGGTCGAGGTGCCGGACCCGCGCCTGCAGCAGCTGGCCGACATCGTGCAGCCCGAGCGCATCCTGCCGGCCATCGTCGAGTTCGTCGACATCGCGGGCCTGGTGGCCGGTGCCAGCACGGGCGAAGGCCTGGGCAACAAGTTCCTGGCCCACATCCGCGAGACCGACGCCACCGTCAACGTGGTGCGCTGCTTCGAAGACCCCAACGTGATCCACGTGGCCGGTCGTGTCGACCCGATCGCCGACATCGAGGTCATCCAGACCGAGCTGTGCCTGGCTGACCTGGCCACGGTCGAGAAGGCCTTGCACCGCCACACCAAGGTCGCGCGCTCGGGCGACAAGGACGCGCAGAAACTCGTGGGCCTGCTGGAGCGTTGCCAGGCGGCGTTGAACGAGAACATCCCGGTGCGGACGCTGGACTTCACCAAGGAAGAGCGCCCGCTGGTCAAGACCTTCAGCCTGATCACGGCCAAGCCGGCCATGTTCGTGGCCAACGTGGCCGAAGACGGCTTCGAGAACAACCCCTTCCTGGATCGCCTGACCGAGTATGCGACCAAGCAGGGCGCGCCCGTGGTCGCCATCTGCGCCAAGATCGAGGCCGAGCTGTCCGAGATGGACGACGAGGACAAGAAGATGTTCCTGGCCGAGATCGGCCAGGAGGAGCCGGGCCTGAACCGCCTGATCCGCGCCGCCTACAAGCTCTTGGGCCTGCAGACCTACTTCACGGCCGGCGTGAAGGAAGTGCGTGCCTGGACCATCCACATCGGCGACACCGGCCCGCAGGCGGCCGGCGTGATCCACGGCGACTTCGAGAAGGGCTACATCCGCGCCCAGACCATCGCGTTCGATGACTACATCGCCTACAAGGGCGAGCAGGGCGCCAAGGACGCCGGCAAGATGCGCGCCGAAGGCAAGGACTACGTCGTCAAGGATGGTGACGTGATGAACTTCCTGTTCAACGTCTGAGCCAATCAAGCTCTTTCTAGAGGTTTCACAAGATTGCATTGAGACCAGAAACAGCGCGAAAACCCCGGATTTCCCGGGGTTTTTCATTTCAAGAAACCTCTTGCAATGACCTGGGCTTGCCAGCGCAAAGTGCCTACGTCGGTGTATATGACAGATAGACTGATGCCTTGGAGGTGTATATGATCGTGATGTCACCCACTGATCCCATGCTGCCGTGCTCACTGATGCCCACTGCCGTGCTGCCAAACCGAAGGAGCAGCTTTACCGCCTGAACGACTTTCGCGGTCTCTACCTCGAAGTCAAACCCAATGGCGTCAAGGCTTGGCGCTACCGCTTCAAACTTGCGGGCAAGGGGTCATGGTTCGCGCTTGGCGACTACCCCAGTGTCAGCCTCGCAGAAGCTAGGGATAAGTGCGAAGAGGCGCGGAAGCTGGTCAAACAGGGCATCAACCCCGTTCAGAACAGACAGGTCGAACGGATCAAGCGAGAACAGGACTCTGCCAACACATTCGAGGCGGTGGCTAAAGAATGGCTGGCCTTGAAGGACTGGGAGGAAGTCACCAAACGCCGCAGGCTGGACATGCTGCAACGGGTGGTCTTTCCCTCTATCGGCAAGATGCCC
The DNA here is from genome assembly GCF_002158865.1 of Comamonas serinivorans. Lineage (NCBI taxonomy): Bacteria > Pseudomonadati > Pseudomonadota > Betaproteobacteria > Burkholderiales > Comamonadaceae > Comamonas > Comamonas serinivorans. The sequence continues at coordinate 1,022,380 of NZ_CP021455.1, forward strand.
GTGCGGCAAATCACGCCTGCACACGTCCTAGACATCCTCAGCAAGACGGCGAAGCGCGGCGCGCCGACCGTGGCTGCCGAAGCCAAGCGCACCATGTCCGGCATTTTCGAGCTGGCGGTTGCCACCTTGCGGGCAGATAACGATCCTGTCTGGCCCGTCCGCAAGGCGTTACCCGCCAACAAGACACAACACAAGACCGCGCTGACCACGGCGCAGATCGGCAAGTTGCTCACGGACTTCGACAACCACCGTTGCGGCTATCAGGTGAATTTCTGCATCCAATTGATGTGGTGGACGCTCGCTCGCCCAGGCGAGGCTGCGGAGGCAGAATGGGCCGAGTTCGATCTCGACAAGGCGCTATGGTGCATCCCCGCTCGCCGCATGAAGGCTCGACGCGAACACGTGGTGCCGTTGCCACGACAAGCCGTAGAAATGCTGCGTCGATTGCACGCTATCAGCGGCGACCGGATGCATATTTTCCCCGGCCGGGATGACCGCAACAAACCGATGTCTGCGCATTCAATCCGGCAGGCGCTCAAAGCGCTTGGCTGGAGCGGCACCTACAGCCCACACGGCACGAGAACGACGGGCAGCACCCGCCTGAATGAAATGGGCTACCGTCCCGACGCCATTGAAGCCCAGCTTGCCCACGCCGAGCCGAATTCTGTGCGCCGGACGTACAACCATGCCACCTATCTCGACGAGAGGCGCGAGATGATGCAGGCGTGGGCGGACAAGCTCGAACTCTGGAAGCGGGAGGCGCTCAATGGCAAGAACTAAGGGTCAGCAAGCCGTCGACCAGAGAGAGCGGCGACAGCTCCGCTTCAGCCTGCTGAAGGAAATCTTGCGCTGCGAGTCAGTGCGCGCCCTGTCCAGCGATCACAAAAAGCTGCTTTTCCGGCTTCTGTCGAACGGCTGGAGCATCACCGATACGCCGCCCGATACTTCGCGCATCCGAGCGCTTGAAAAGGTAGCGTCCGACGCTCGTCGGCTACGCGGCGCACTCAACAGTCTTGAGGCAAAGGACGCCGCCAGCCTGGACAGCAACTACCGGCAAACCATTCCGCTCTCTACGCGACTGCTCGCACTGGAAGAGTTGGAGCATGATGCCGCCGCGCTGGCTCAGGTTATCAAGGGCGAACAGGCAGACATCTCCCGATTGCGGCAAAAGCGCACAGCGGCGCAGTTGGTGAAAACGCTTTGCATGTTTGGAATCCCATGCAGCACCCGCAACGATCATGATGTAGACGCTCGCAACGTGACAACCGCGATGCGCTGCGTGATGTTCTCCATGCTGGAAGCAGGTTCGAAGAACCTGAGCTGGAGCACTACCGCGTCCATCATCAAGCTGGGTATCCGGGTCCAGACAGACCCAAGCGAGAACAGAGTGCTGCCACTTGAAGGACTCCAGGCAGTTACGCAGGCGGGTGAGGATGCACTTCGCCTGTTCATGCTTGAGGAACCGCTATGGAACGGCATCAGGCTGGAGACATGAGGCAGGGCTTTCCGCGGCATCGTATTGGCCTTATCATCTTGAAAATTAGCGGATAGGGAAAAGCGGTCTTCATGCAAATACGGGTGCAGACCTACAAAGGCAAAGATGGGCGGATTAGGCAGGGCAAGACCGTCTCCCTGCTGCGGTATGCCTATGATCCTGAGAAACGGCGCTCAAAGCAGGTCGTCATTGGTACGCTGGATCGTTGGGCAACAGAGTTACCGCCAGAACTCGACAGCCTGCTCACTGATGCGGAGCATCACGAGTTCAAGGAGTGGATTGCTGAGCGGGATCAGCAGCGTCAGGAACTCGCGCAGCGCCATCATTTGCTGCATGCCGCAGAGCACATGGGATGGGCCGCAAAGGCGCTTCTGGCCGGGGCGGACCCAGTGCGGCCCGAGCGGATTTGGGAGGCTCTGGACGTGCTGGCAAAGGCGCTTGAGAAAGCAGGTTACCCAAGGCCAAGCAGAGGGCGTGGGCGTCCATCGAAAGACGAAACCCCAACCCCGGATGATCTGGTTGTAAGTCTTTACGATGATCCGATGCTGGCGGCAGAGATAGAAGATGCGCAAGAGCGGGTGGCGGCGTTGCCAAACTTCATCCCGCTCCCCCCGGCAGCACGAAAGGGGAAAGGGTCAGATGGCCCGTAATGCGTTAGGATTATGAGATAAGAGTATTGGTGAAAAAATGGCCACAGCCGAGCAAATTAAAGCACTTTTAAGAAGCCATGCTGATCGGGACGATCAGCGCTTCTACGCTACGGCTTTGCAGGTCGCAGCTCAAGAGGCTCGCCAAGGCCATCGTAAACTGGCCAGCGATATCAAGGAGATGGTTGAAAAATCCCAAGTTAATAGCAACTTGGGGCTCGCGCCGGTAAAACCAACGCCACTTGTTCAGCAACCCAAAGGCGATTTAAGGGGATTGCTTGAGCTTACGCACTCGACAGTAAGAATTGGCGAACTGGTCCTCGGTGCCGAGGTTCTGGAGCGCCTCCATCGCGTACTGCTTGAACAACGACAAAAAGATCGCCTTTCCCAATTTGGATTGCTCCCGAGACGCAAGCTCCTGTTCACCGGACCGCCAGGAACGGGAAAGACAATGTCTGCCTCTGTGCTTGCGACAGAGCTGAAGCTACCGCTCTATACGATTGTTCTTGATAGTTTGATTACTAGGTTCATGGGGGAAACCGCAGCAAAGCTGCGACTTGTCTTTGATCACATCAAGCAAACTCGGGCGGTCTATCTCTTCGACGAGTTCGATGCCATCGGTACCCAGCGCGGAGCGCAAAACGATGTAGGGGAAATTCGGCGCGTTTTGAACTCGTTTCTTCTTTTCGTGGAGCAGGACGACTCCGAAAGCATTATCGTCGCCGCGACCAACCATCCCGAGCTTCTAGACAAGGCGCTTTATCGCAGATTTGACGACATCATTCGGTTTGAGAAGCCGTGCGATGACCAAATTCAGAAGATTATCGAGAACCGACTGGCCATGTTCGAGACCCGATCTCTTGCTTGGAATGAGGTTACTGCGGCAGCTCACGGCCTGAGCGCTGCGGAAGTGACACGAGCCTGCGAAGATGCGGCGAAAGAGGCGGTTCTTCATCATGACAAGAAACTCTCTACCACGCTTGTATTGAAGGCGATTGAGCAACGTCAAGCTGGCAAAGAATAAGGAGTGGTTATGCCAGACCAGAAGCGGCACCTTCTGATCGAAGGTTTTCTGTCCAACGAAGATTTTAGATCGCGCAGAACTGGTAGAAACCCAGCCATTCCTCTTCAAGATCGGATTCCACACGGCCAGCAGTTGTCAGCCAGATACGCCGATCTAATGCAGCAGTACGATGGGAAACGGCAGAATGCCGAGCCACCAATCACAGAAGATGTGGGGATATTTGTAGAGATCGTCGGGGTCCCCGGCATCAAGTTGCCTCTAGACAGCCTAGATACGCGGGACTTCAGGTTGCACGCTTGCCGCAAGGTTGGCGATCGCGAGGTTGCTCTGGTATTTATTCCTGAGACTCGTCGAGAAACGTTTCAAAGGAAGGTCACGCAATATCTTGACCCGGATAAAGATGGGAAAGGTGGTCCTCGCAATCATAATTTGATCGACAGTATCGCCGAAATGCGCTTGGCGGACCTGCGTGCATTTTGGACTGATGACCCCAGCCTATTCCCCCAGGACTCCAATCAACAGATTTGGTGGGAGCTTTGGCTCAAACGACGTAACGGCGAAGACCCGCAAATCATTGCGGCACAGCTATCAGAGAGGATCGGCGGGCGACTCGGAAATACCTCGCTAAGTTTCTTCGATAGCATGGTATTTCTGATCAGAGCTTCCTCTCAACAGTTGGAACGTGCCCCCGAGTTAATCTCTTCGCTTGAGGAACTGCGGCGCGCCAAGGAAACTCCGAACGTCTTGGTGGAGTCTTCGCCAAAAGAACAGCGTGAATGGGCGGACGATTTGGCCGCACGGTTGAAAATTTCGGACGAGGCATCCGTTTCTGTAGCCATTCTCGATACCGGCGTAAACTACAATCATCCATTGCTATCTTCTGTCTGCAATCAGCCGCAATCGGAAACATGGCAGCCGCAGTGGCCGCGTTACGATGAGGTCAATGACCATGGCTCCAGACAAGCCGGTTTGGCGACATTCGGGGATTTGCATGACGCGCTGGTGAGTCGGTCTGAAATACCTCTACAGCATCGCATTGAATCAGGGCGTATTTTACCGCCACGAGGTGCGAATGACCCGGAACTGTACGGCGCAATTACTGTAGGTACCGCATACAAACTGGAAGCAACGAGACCCGAATGGCGGCGCGTCTATTCCTTGGCAGTAACGGCCGACTCGGAAAAGGAAGGCGGAATCCCTACCTCATGGTCAGCGGAAATTGATCAATTCTCGTCGGGCGCAGAGGACGGGCGACAACGACTTTTCGTGATCTCAGCCGGTAACAATCGCTCCCTCCTGCCAAACGTGGACCACTGGGAGCAGCTACATCTTGCGGAGATAGAAGACCCGGCGCAGGCATGGAATGCCCTGACGGTTGGGGCATACACCGAGAAGACAACCAATGATGACCCGAGCTTTGATGGGTGGTCGCCCTTTGCCCGAGCTGGAGATGCAGCTCCTGCCTCTAGGTCGTCTGTCAATTGGAGTTGGAAGAAGCAGGCACCCTATAAACCTGATGTTGTAGCGGAGGGCGGCAATCGTTTGTTGTCTCCCGATGGGACGACTGTATCCGATGCTGACTCAGTTTCTCTTCTGACAACATCCGGAAAGACGGCCGGTCAACTCTTTGAGGTATCCGCCGATACAAGCGCCGCCTGTGCATTGGTTTCACGCCAAGCGGCTATTCTCATGGATGAATACCCGGACTATTGGCCGGAGACAGTTCGTGGCCTCCTGGCACACTCGGCAGAGTGGACTGAGCGCATGTGGGAACGTTTCGGAGTTCTCAGTGGCCACCACAGCCCCAAGGTCGCCAAAGAGACGATGCTTAGGAGCGTTGGATACGGCGTTACCAACCTTGAGCGTGCGCGCTATAGCGCCGGTCATGAATTGACGCTGGTCGCACAAGATCATCTTCAGCCATTCACCAAGAACGCAGATGCCTCTGGCTCTACCGATCCCAAGCTTAACGAGATGCAGCTGTATGAGCTGCCGTGGCCGGCGGATATTTTGCGCCAGCTCGCCCCAGAGCTAGAGGTGAAGCTGAGGGTAACGCTCTCGTACTTCATTGAGCCCAATCCTGGCCGGAGAGGCTATAGGCAACGATATAGTTACCAGTCTCATGGCCTGCGTTTCGAGGTCATCCGGCCGGGCCAGTCGCTTGAGAATTTCCGAGCGTTTATCAATGCGCTTGCAGATGCAGAAGACTACATCGGTCCGGAAGGTGATGCAGATGGTTGGCAATTTGGCCCTCAGCTTCGGACGCGAGGCTCGCTGCACTCCGATGTCTGGACTGGTTCTGCCGCCGCCTTGGCGGACATGCAAACAATCGCCGTTTACCCTGTGGGAGGCTGGTGGAAATACCGCGCAGCACAAGATCGCTGGCAGAACAGTGTTCGCTATAGCCTGATCGTCAGCATCGAGGTGCCAGATGAGACGGTCGATATCTATTCCGTGGTTGAGAATATCGTTCAGGCTCAAGTTGAAATCGCTGTCTGATATGCCCCGCTGGGCGTCCGTCGTGCTGGGGGGGGCAATGCCTAGAACGGGATGTCGTCAGCCCACGGAAGTCGTGATGCGTGTTGCTCTGCCGCCTTGGCCTTTGTCTTGATCTTTGTCTCCAGCGCCTTGATGAAGCGGATCGACGCCGCGACGTGATTGAAGATCAGCAGGCTTTCTTCGTAGTTGAGGATAGGGTTGTCGTGCGCGAGGCTCTTGTTGTTGCGCACGTCATTGAAGGCTTCGAGCACCGAGATACTGGACTTCAAGATGCGCTCGGTCATGGCCGACTCAAGATGTCCGCCATCTCGTAGCGCCTTGACGTACTCGCCGAAGACACTGTGCAGCGGCTTGTCACGAGTGATCGTGATGCCGTGTGGCTCGCACGTCACGCGGATGAACTTGTTGACGAAAGTATGCAGTCGATCCAGCCCGCCCTCGGGCTGGTTCTTCTCGATGACTTCGCGAACATGCTCTGCCACCACCTCGAAATCCCGTTCATCAGCGATGGCGGTCAGCGCATCCAATTCGGCCACTGGCTGGTCACTGAGAAGCCGCTGGGCGATCTTCCGACAGTCGTCGATGAGTAGAGGGTTGCTGTCGCCAAAGCACTGCTCATCGGTCGCATAGTCGATCAACCCGCCAATGACACGCCCCACGACATGATTGCCATCCGCATCCCAGAACGTGCGCATCCTGTTGGCCTTGGAAGTGCCCCGTGCCTTGTACCTCTCGGCATCGATCTCGACTCGGTACTCATCGAAGAAATCGCCAAAGGTGCGGTCGGAAAAGTTCAGGACGTACCCGCCGCCCATGCCAAGCAGCTTTTCCAGCTTTCGACGCTCGCTCCCAGTCAGATCGGACATGCGCTCCCTTACGCCTTCATCTTGACCCACACTATGCCGACCGCGATGGTCAGGACGAGCCCGGCGAACACCGTGTTGGCATAGCGGTAGTACAGTTGTCTCAACGCCCAGCGCAAGGGCCGGGCCTCTGCCTTCTTCTGTTCAGCGATCAACTGGGTACACGCTCGTTCGCGCGCCTGTAACTCCGATGTGGCACGCTCCTCGGCATAGAGGACAGCCGCCAGATAATCGAGCATCCGGTGCTCGACGATGTTCTGCTTCCACGTTTCGACTGTGGCCAATGCCCCGGCCTGCATGGGGCGGGATCGCCCTTCGCGATGTTCGGGGTCGGTGTAGTCGAAGACCAGCCCGAACTGCTCATAAAACCAGTTGCGGCGCGCCTTGTTGTCACCGTGAGCCTGCCCGGCCAGCAGCTCGATGCTGTTGACGGTCGCCTCGGGCCACTGTTGCACCCACTGGACAATCTCATTCATCAGGTAGGTGCCGATCCGCTGGCCATCCAGCCCTGGCAGATCAAGAAACACCGCCCCCTTCGACATCGAGGGCGATGTCAGCGAGACAGAGTTGAAGTTGCACGAGTAGCTGCCATCAAACCGCCCTTTTCCGCCGTCCCGGTGCGAAAACTTGGCGGTGATGCGCTGATACGAGAGGCGGATCGACGCCTCGTAGATCGTCCCGTCACGAGGATCGCGCCGATAGGTTTCCTCCCGCTCGACCAACACCCAGCCCAGTGCCTCGGCCTCCGGGCGCTCCTTGTCCTTGACCTCCAACACCAGAATGCGCGGTTTCACGCTCTGGCTGTCTCGCCACGAGTTATCGAAGGATGGGAGTGCCATGTCCACCTCTTTGGTTAGCAGGGCGTTGCACGAGCTAACCTACCAACCGGGCAGTCTTCGGGTCATAGACCACATCGCTGATTGAGCCATCCAGAATGCGCCGCACCGCTTCGTCGATCACATGGAGCGGTGCAAGGAACCATTCCCTCGGCCTGACGGGGTGGCCGAAACGGTCTTGAATGGTGAGGTCGAGCTGCGCCGGCGCGAAGATGCGGTGGAAGATGCCTTCCAGCTTTGTGCGGTTGACACCCGCCAGCTTGTAGCTGGCGACAACCTCCACCTCCGCCAGCAGGTAGGTAGCATCGTGCGCCGCGTTGGCTATGCGGCTTTCGACCTTGCCGCCCGTGACTCCAATCTTATGAATCAGCTCCCGGTGTTCCGCAACGAAGGGATGACTGGACAAGCTGCGCAGCACGTAGATGGTGCCGCTCGCAATGTCATCCTCTTCCCAGGTCTCGCTGAACAGTGGCCCAGCGTTCGGGTCTGTCAATCTGCGCCCGGCCTGATCTTTGTATAAGGCGCGTTGCAGAGACCTGAGCAGGAGATTGCTTTCAGTGCCATTCGAGTAGATGACCCTGAGCCGCGCGTCCGGCTCACCATTCGGTGTTCGGAACACATCCCCCATTTCAGCGACGTAGACAAGCTGTCCACCGAGAATGAAGAAGTTACCTGTCGTGACGCTTGCATCTCTGCCGAAGGGGCGCGTCTGCCTGATGCCCGACTTGAGTTCGCTCTCCGCCTGCTGAAACAGAGGCTGGAAGCGGTCGAAATCCTCGCATCTCTCGCGGTTTGCGATTTCCTCTGCCGCCCGTATCTCGGCCCTGGAGCGAACATGGCGCAGTTCGGTGATATCGGATGGGCCTGCCGCGCCTTCGAGTTCGGCGAGCAGCTCTTCATCATCCATCGATTCCACTGAATCTGCCTGAGCGATTTCAGCCCCGCTTAGGAGCCCTTGATGATCGAGTGGAGCAAGGAGGGCTCGGCACTCATCCATCGCACGCAGACGATCCAAGCGAACAGCGTACAACCGTTCGAATATGTCCTTGTCTTCGCCGTGCTGCGGAGTGCGCCCGTGCCCCTCAACAAACCGCTGAATTTCCTCGAATCCCGCGATGATGCGCTCCTCGCGCACCGAGCGCCCGCCTTCCCTTTTGGGTACTGCGTACTCGGCCAGTTCTTCTCGCAGCTCGTTCAGATCAATCATAGCGCCCCTCGTCTTTGAATCGAACGAAGGCGGCGGCCCCTTCAGCCATTCGCTTCTCCCAGGCGTCAGTTGAACTGATCGACGGCAAACGGCCACGCTCTTTTTTGAACTTGACTGCCCGGACAGCGAGTTCCTTTGCCTCGTCGGGCGTCAATCCGGTGCGTTTGGCCGCAATCGCTGCTGCGACCTGTTTCAGGCTCTCCTCGCTCATCGTTTTGGCGAGAATCGCGTAGGCTTCGCTGAACGGATTAATGCGGTCGATAAGGTCGATGTCCAACTCCCGCACGTCCATCGCAAACTTGCGCACCCCATCAATGAGGGCTGTGTTGACGGCAGGCTCGCCATTGCCTTGGCCACCAAGTGCAAGTTGCTTGGCCTGCTGCGTCAGGTTGAGGGCGGCGATAGCATGTTGACGCACTGCTTCCTGATCCTCTTCATCAAGGTCCGGATACCTCTCCTTGATGATCTTGCCCATCCGAACCTGAGTCAGCTCCTCCGGGACCAGCTCTTCATCAAACAGGCCGCGCTCAATGGTGGTCTTGTCTTGAACGAAGGTTGCAATAACTTCGTTCAGGTCTTCCCGACAGATGCGGGCAGCTTCGTCGCTCTTGGGCTCGGACAGTCCCTTGATCTCGATCTGGAACTGCCCGGTGTCGTGATTGAAGCCCACATTACACTTGTCCGGGTCATATCCCCCGTCGCCATAGTCGAACCCCGGTGCGGGCTCGTTGGTCGGATGTTTCGGCTTGAACTCGAAGCGAGGCGCAAGCACCTGCTCCATGAGTAAGCTAGCGGCGATGGCCTTAAGCGTATCGTTCACCGCTTCGGTTACGGCCTGCTCCGAAGCGTCGGGCTCGGCGATCAGATTGGTAAAGCGGGCGCGAGTCTTACCCGGCGCATCGCGGGTCGCGCGACCGATGATCTGCACGATTTCAGTGAGGCTGGACCGATAGCCAACTGTCAGCGCGTGTTCGCACCAAATCCAGTCGAAGCCTTCTTTCGCCATGCCGAGGGCGACGATGATGTCTACGTGATCGCGGTTGTTCTTCTGTGCCGGGTCTTTCAACGCAGCGGCCACCACGTCGCGCTTGGCTGAGTCGTCATCCACCAGGTCAGCGATCCGAAGAAGCCGCCCATTAGGGGTCATGACCAATTGGAAGCCAGTCGCTGGATCGGTCCCTTGCCATTCACCCAGTTCCTCGATGATGTGCTCGACCTCCCTGATCTTGTCCTTCGTGCTTTCGCGAGAGTTGACGTTCGGGATGTGGATGATGGTTTTCTCGGCTGGGTCGAGCACCTTGAGGATGTCATCGGCGTAGGAGCCCGAGTAGAAGAAGTAGCCGATGTCGAGCTGCTTCAGGTACTCGTAGCCATTGAGTTGCTCATAGTAGGTATAGGTGACGGTATCGAACTTCGACTCGTCCTGTGGTGCCAGCACGGCCTCGGCGTCACCCCGAAAGTACGAACCGGTCATCGCGATGATGTGCACCCGGTCGCGAGCGATAAATTGCCCAAGATGCAAGCCAAGCTTGTTGTCCGGGTTGGCCGAAACATGATGGAACTCATCCACCGCAATTAGCCGCCCGTCGAACGCCTCCACCCCAAAGTGATCGACCGCGAAGCGGAATGTGGCATGGGTGCAGACCAATACTTGGTCATTGCTCTCAAGGAATGCGCCAAGTGACTTGACCTTGCCGCCGTTGTCCGAGCCGGGCGCATTGCACAGGTTCCATTTCGGCTCCACGCACCAATCGGTCCAGAAGCCGAACTTACTCAGAGGTTCATCGCAAAAACTGGAACCAATGGACTTTTCCGGCACAACGATGATCGCCTGCCTCAACCCTTGGTTGTGGAGCTTATCGAGAGCAATGAACATCAACGCCCGGCTCTTGCCAGAGGCTGGCGGCGACTTGATGAGCAAATACTGCTCACCGCGTCGCTCATATGCGCGCTCCTGCATCGGGCGCATACCGAGCGCGTTTGCTTTTGATGAACTTCCGTTGCGGGCATAAGAAACCGAGACGGATGGAACGGCATTCTTGAAAATTTCAGTCATTTCTGGCTCGCCTGTTTTCGTTTGGCGTTGTCATTCAAAATGGCTTTCTCAAGCCAGCCGGGCACGTCGGTGGTTTGGGAAGCAAATACGTTTTCTGGAACGTCCTGCCAGAACGCCACAATAGCGTCCGAGAATGCCTGAAATTGCGCATCACTCACCTTCAGGTGTGTGTGATCACGATATTCAACGCCAGATATGACGCCACCAGCACCTTGGAATGGGTCATCAAGATATTCGGGGTAATCTTGTTTCAAATCGACGAGAGACTTCCCCTCGCCATGCTTGTAGACATTCACCACCAGACGGCACGCATCAAGCGTGGGGAAATAGCGAGCGCCGCGAATTTTCCAGCCGAGGCAGTCCAACAAGTCGACGATCTGGCCGAAATCCGCAGACCAGACCTTCAAGGTCGTATTGTCTCCACGATGCCAGTGCCCTATTTCCCGCACGAGCCAGTCGCGCAACTGCTTATCCCATTCATGGAACATCCCGGCCACAACGCTTAGACGAGTTTGATCCCGCATGTCGCTCAGGAGACTATAGAACTCAATTCCCACGTCATTGGCAGCCTCATAGAAGGACGCGGGGTCATGTCGGTCAGGATCAAAGTTGTGGCGGCTTCTTTCCAGCCACTCTTCGGCTGCCTTGTCAGCCTCCGATTCAATGTCGTCAAACTGGGAGAGCAGGCGCTTGCGCGCCTGTTCAACGTAGAAGAGGTGGCCATCGATCAGAGACTGCCGAAACGGCCCCCACATTTGGAACAACACATAATCACTCATGCCGTTGCCGCCTTCTTCGCCTTCGGAGTTTTGCCAGAAACGGCGATCATCTTTGTGTAAAGCTCAAACAGCTTTTCTAGCCTCTCGGTGTCATTCTTGAAGCGACGGCCAATGTAGATGCGCTCCAGAACCTCATCGTTGCGCTCGTGAGCCGCACGCAGGTTGTCCGGCATTTTTTCCGGATCGTAGAGTTCGGCAATAGTGGCTGGAAAATGCGCCTCTCGGGCAAGAAGAATTTCTTCAGCGCAACGAGTTAGGTCGCCTTTGTTTTTTTCGGTGAGGGTAGGAATGGGAAATGTATTCCAACCCAAGGTATTGGAATAACGAAAATCAGTCTTCAGCTTGCCGCAAACAGTTGCAATCCAGACAAGGTGCAAGCGGGAGGCAATCAGCGCCAGATTCCAGAGCGGGGCATCGTAGAGAGCAAAAGCGAGGTTGGAAACGATAGTTCCGGCAGGCTCATAACTACAGGGCAGATATTTGCGGGATTCGGAGGAAACGCTGGGTACAATAATCGTTGAATGCTTGCCAAAAAACATTCTTTGGAATTGGTGTGATTTTTCAGCGATGTCTCTTGCCGTTTTTCCGCCATTGAGCCGCAAACTGCGCACATTATGAATGCGTTGAGCTATAGGACGGATAGCCAGTGCTTCAGCCAAATTTTTGTCTTCGATCCACAGGCAGTAACGCTCTAGGCCGCGGATAAGTTCGGCCGAACCATAAATTCTACGAACGAAGAGGTTATTCTGCGCAGGCGTGAGTTGCAAAGCGTCACGCTCGTCTCGTGAGAGCAGCAGATGACCGCCATCTATTGGCGTGTTTCCAAAGGTCATTACGCTCTGCACGCCTAGAGGTTGGCTAGCCTTGTCTACAATGGCGCTCTCGCCTGCTGCCAGATAAGCGTTGATATGCGAGCATTGGCGCTCGATGGTTTGCCCCGAATCATCCAGAGAGAACAAGCGCCTCGGGTTGCGCGGCTGCCTTGTGATGCCAATGATGACTACGGTCACACCTGCGTTGTTACTGGCAAGGTTGGCCCATCGAAAGGATGTGTGAGCAAACTCAATCTGGCAACCGCTGGCAAAGATTTCTGGCCACAGAATCGGGACTTGCAAGCCTTGGCAGATAGAGTTGGTGGACACGAAAGCGGCGGTAGACTGGGTGTTAATGCCGTAGTCAGCCGCCTTCATGAACCAGGCGGCAACATAATCGAGAGATTTCCAGTTCTGAACTCGTTTCTCGAAAATAGCCTGTAATTCAGCCTTATGCTCGTCCTTCTGATCACGTGAGCCAAGATACGGCGGGTTGCCGCAGATATAGGTTTCACCGCCCTCATTCTCAAAATCAATTTGAGCCTGATTCAGCGGGGTTTCAAACAAGTCATCGGCATGCAGTTTTACACCAGTGCCGGTGGGGGGACAGACACTAAGCCAATCCAACTGCAGAGCGTTGCCGCAGGTGATCCAGTTCTGATTGCTGAGAGGCAAAAATTCCAGCAAGGCTTCCTTCTGCCCCCGATACAGCACATCACACTGGTACTCAGCAATGATGAGCGCGAGACGTGCAATCTCAGCCGAGAAATCCCGTAGCTCAATGCCCCTGAAGTTGGTCAGCGGAATGTCACTCTTGCGCCCACGTTCGCCACGCCGTTCGTTGATCGTGTTTTCGATCTCCCGCATCTGCTTGTAGGCGATGACCAAAAAATTACCTGACCCGCATGCCGGGTCGAAAACTCTGATCCGCGCGAGACGTTTGCGGAGGTTAAGTAACGTGCGAGGGTTGTCACCGGCCTCTTCAAGCTTCATCCGTAGGTCGTCAAGGAACAGCGGATTGAGTACCTTCAAGATGTTCGGCACGCTGGTGTAGTGCATGCCGAGCTCCCCACGCTCTTCGTCATCCGCAACCGCTTGGATCATCGAGCCGAAGATATCTGGATTGATCTTTGTCCAGTCCAGACTGCCGATATGGAGAAGGTAGGAGCGCGCGATCTTGCTGAATCTCGGCACATCCACGCTGCCCGAGAACAGTCCGCCGTTCACATAGGGAAACCCATCGGCCCAGCGGGGCAGCTTCGCGTTCGCCCGGTCCGCGATCTTCGTGTTCATGGCGCGGAAGATTTCGCTGATCACCTCGTGCGTGTTCGAGGAGTCCCGCGCGCTCATCTGCTCGATGGTCGCAGTGAACAGACCTTCACCATTGAAGATGTCGGTGTCCTCCGCGAAGAAGCAGAAGATCAACCGCGCCATGAAGTGGTTCATCTCATGGCGCTGTGCAGCGGCTCCCCAGTCCGGATTGTCTTTCAGCAACTCGACGTACAGTCGGTTCAAGCGACTTGTTGCCCGGATGTCGAAAGAGCTATCGCGGACCTGCTTGACTGTCGTGATTCCGGCGAGCGGCAGGAAAAAGCCGAAGTGATCCGGAAATTGCTGGTAGGTACATGCGACCGTCTCCCCGGTCTCCATGTCCTCGGCTTCGAACCCCTCGCCATCGGTAGCTAGAATGAAGCGTGCTTTCGCCCTGGTCGTTGCCGAGCTGGCCTTCAGTGCAGCCAGCGTCTTCGTCACCTCTCCCGGCTGTGCAACCGCGATGTGAATGTTGTTCGTTTGAAGCACGCCGCCCAAGTCGGACTTGTTCGATGCGCCCGAACGCAGGCGCTTGATCGTCGTCTCCTTGTTTCCGAAGGCTTGTAGGAATGCAAACGGGAACTCCGTCCCATCGAAGGGCTGGAGCGCCAAGTCCGAGACGGCTGATTCAATTTCTACTGCGTTCATGAGGCATCTCGCCGGTGTGGCTCGGCTCCGCTTCCATCCGCCTGCGTGTCAGCAGCGAATGCGGGGCTGCGGGGGGCCACCTTGTATATGGTTGTGCGTGAGACCTTGTAGCGTTCCGCGATCTGACTGACCGGGATGGTCGGGTCAGACATCAGCCGCTTAATCTCCCGAATTTGTCGTGTATCCAGCTTCGGCTTGCGGCCACCGGCCCGGCCTCGTGCACGAGCGGCAGCCAAGCCTGCCCGAGTGCGTTCCCGGATCAGGTTGCGCTCGAACTCCGCCAACGCAGCGAAGACATGAAAGACCAACTTCCCGGCTGCGCTCGTTGTCTCGATCTTCTCGGCGATGCTCTCGAAGCCGATTCCCTTTTCTTCCAACTCGGCGACGATGTGCACGAGGTCGGGCAAACTGCGGCCAAGCCGATCCAGCCGCCACACCACCAGAGTGTCACCCGCTCGCAATGCCTTCAGGCAATGGTCCAGCTCTGGGCGGCCAGCAGTCTTACCGCTCGCGGTCTCTTCGTAGATGGACTGAACTCCCGCGAGGTGCAGCGCGTCGCGTTGCAAGTCCAGGTTTTGGTCATCTGTCGAAACTCGGGCGTAGCCAATCCGTTGATTCATGGACAATTGCCGGACGATGAAAAAATGACGGGAATTTTAACAGGTCGGCGACCTTTCCGACAGCTATTCGGCATGTGCGCTGCCGATGTTCAGAAAATCACCGTTTTCTGAACAGTCGGCAGGGCTACGATGAAACACAAACAAATGCCCGCAGACGGGCGACAGGATCACGCCTTGCCCTCGGAGTCGCCCAGCTTCCCCGCCCAGCCTGCCGCCGCTATCTCGTTCATGTCCTCGATGGACAGCGGTGTTTTTGTAACCCAGATCGGTAGCTCCAGCGGCAGGCTGACTTCGCTACGGTCTCGGGCCTGCAACTGCGCCCGCGCCCACTGCCCGTCTTGTTCCATCTCTGCCCGCAAAGGCAGGGTATGCACATCCTCGAACTGCTCCCGATCGAATGGCACCCCAGCCACGGTCAGCCGCTCAGGGCTTTCACGATGGCGGCGGCTGCAATAGCCGCCGCTTCGTTGTCTGCGGCTTCTCGTGCCCACCATGCAGGCCGGGCAGCGGCACTCGACAGTGCTCCGACAGCCCATAGGGCAAGTTCCTGATCGCCCAAGTTCGCGGCTTGGGTGAATACAGCGCCAATCTGCCGCAGCTCGTCGGCAAGCGCCTGATACTCCGCTGCGTTCGGCATCACTCACCCTTGCCTTTCGCTTTAGTGCCCTTCGGAGCTACCCCAGCCGCCGCTAGACGCTCTTCGAGGCTGGCAAGCTGCTGCTGGACATCGCCAGCCTTGGCTAGCTGGGCTTGCAGGTCGATCACCTGCTGCTCGGCCTTAGCCAGGGCGGCACGGGCCTCGCGAAGCTCGACCTCCATACGCGTCGCATGCTCGGCACGCTCTTCCAGACGGCCAACCTTCAACTCCAGCGCCCGGTTCGCCTCTCGCAATGCGGCCAGCTCATCGGCACAAGCGGCATCCTGCGCTTCCAGCCGGGCGATTTCCTCGGTCGCCTCGCTCAGTTCGCCTTTCATCGCACCCACACGGACCTCGGCATCCTTGCGCACCGCCTCAGATTCCACTCGCGCTTGCTGGGCCACCTCGGCGTATATGGTACGCACGAGGTCAGCGCCGCGAGCGAGCAGGGCGTCCGGCACCTCCACGGCGGCCTCTTCGCCTTTCTCGCGCCGAGCCTCCCAGTAGGCCAGCATCGGCTTGAGCGTGGTGAACGATCCGCCGACGCGCTGCTGGATCAGCCGGAAGGTGGGCTTGCCGCCAGCGGCGACGATGGCATCAGCGGCGGCATCGACCGCCTGCTGCGTGACGACCTGCTGCATGGCTTCTTCCTTTCATCGTAACTTGTTACGTTATGATAACGTAACGACACAGTCAATCAAGGGCGCGACCGGGAGGAGAGGGGGCACCCCGCGAAGGTTTCTCCGCGCCGTTCCGGCGCTGCGCGTCCGCCCGTGGACAACCTGCCCGCCCACAGCACAAGGCTATGGACGGCCCGCCGTTGGCGGGTACGCAGGTCTGCCCACCGGCTACCTTGCCGGGCTACTCGTCATTTCAAAAATGACGGGGCTACTTGAAAAGCGGCTTTCCGGCTCCTCTCTGGGAGTGGATGGCGGGTCAAGAAAAATCACGGAGGGTCACGCGAAGCGGGAAACCGTTATTTTTCTTGATGCGACAGAAGCGACCCTAGCCTATCGGCAAGGGGGCAGGGACGAAGGGCGCAGCCCGCCCCCCTGCCCCCTGAGCCTCACGGCGGCGAGTGGCCCCCGGCAGGGCCGCCGGAGGCATCTGAAAACAGCGACAACCAAGTAGCCCCTGCATTTTTCAAAATGCGAGTAGCCAGCAAGGAAGGCGGTGGGTAACGGCTTGCCGTTACCCACGGTCTGACGCGCAGCGCCGAAGGCGCGAAGGCCTCTTTGGTTAAAGAAAGGTTAAAAAGATGGTTAGCGTCTTGTAGCTCATGACAAATAAACAATATAAATCAATTGGTTGAGCGAGTTTATGACCCGTGAGTTGCGGGTCATCTGTCACGAAAACCCGGATCATCTGTCACGGTTTTCTGGGTCATCAGTCACCAGATTTGCCCCAAAACCCGGTTCCTCTGTCACCGATACGGGGTCATCTGTCACGGAAATGGCCGGTTTTACAGACCTCTCGATGTCGGCAGGTCAGGTTATCCACAAGCGGGCCTGCGAGGCAGGCAAAATCTCTTAGGATTCAGCCCCAAACCGTGACACTTGACCCATGAAATGCAAAACTGCCATGGGCCATCTGTCACGCCTCCCGGGTCATCTGTCACGCGAAAACAACCCTATCTGTGGATAAGTCGCGCATCGAGCGTGGACGGTGTTGCCAAAAAGCACAAAAGGGCGCGTGCGCGCCCTTTTGTACTATCGCTCGACAGGCTATCGACCTAGTCGTTTGCGCAGCGGATATGGTCATCGTTGGAGAGAAAGGCCAGCTTGGCGATCTTCACGGCCTGCACCTCCGCGCACGCCTTCTTGACCGTCCGCCGCCAGTCGGCAACGTCCTTGTTGTGCGAGCCGCACATGGCGCGGAACTTCGCCAATGCCAAGGGATAGGGATGCCTGTGGCTCTCGATGTAATCAGCCAAGCGACGGGCCACTGGCGACAGGCTGCGGTAGGTTTCCCATGAATGACTGGTGAAGGTGTTACCCGCGAACAGCACAATCAGGTTGGGGTCGATCCACGCACGGTAATGTGTCGGCTTGCCATCCGCGCCGTTGATCGCAGTGTAGTTCTGAATGAGCGAGATAGCGCCGCTCTTTCCGTAAGCCTTGGTGTTGAGAGCCAGCACTTCATTTGCTTTCAAGCGGCTGATGCATTCACGGGCCTTGTCGTAGTAGCGACCGTTCTTGTGCCATCCCACGTCGGCCACCAAGTCCTTGACCGAAAACTCGAACGGCTCGCCGAGCGTCACGCGCTGGGCGTAATTGAGGATTTGCAGCCACACGATTTCGTCATCTTCGGCGCGAAGCTCGATGCCGGTATAGAGGATTGAAACGTGATCGTTATAGTGGAACAGCTTTTCGTGCATGAGCGTCCGGCGCGGCATACTCTTGTTGCCCACCGTGAAGAGGGACGACCTTGCGTAGTCATTTGGAATGTGCCGCAGGTCTTCTCGGTCACCGATGGTGTCTGGAAAAAGTAGATCAAGCTGGAACTGCTCGGTCGGTTTAATTCCCTTGGTCTTGAGATAGGCTGATCGCTGCAACTTGTCGATGCGGCCAGTCCCAGCCATGTTGACGAGTTCGTTCCCGTCCAGGGCTGCGGCTTTGTCCAAGCTGCGCATTGGCTGCAATTCCCGAGCCGTAGTCTGCAAGGGAGCAGGGTTTAGGGGTAGACAGCCGTCGTGCTGGCAGCACGGGCAGCAGCGGCCTTCTGTCCGAGCCACGCATCAATCTCGTGCTCCAGCCATCCGACAACCCGCTTGTTGATCTGGATGGACGCAGGAAATGTCGGATCGTCGCGAGTGATCCGCCAGAGCGTTACGTCGTTGATGCCGCCGAGCTTTTCGCAGACGGCCTTGCGGCGTAAAATTTGCATTGTCCTTACCTCCTGCATATTTAAAGTCAATGCAGGAAGTTTCAGACGGCGACCCGGTAGCGGTCACGGATTCCCAAAAGGGAATTTTTGCAGCCAAAAATCCGTGCGAATCCGGGCGGTGCAGGTAGGCCAAAAGCCTGTCTGCGGTCAGGCAGCGTTTCGGAAAGTGTATATAGAAGTGACTACAAGATGACTAACCATACCAATGAATCCGCTTATGTAGCCACTTTTCGACACCACTTCCCGTT
This sequence comes from Comamonas serinivorans, assembly GCF_002158865.1. Lineage (NCBI taxonomy): Bacteria > Pseudomonadati > Pseudomonadota > Betaproteobacteria > Burkholderiales > Comamonadaceae > Comamonas > Comamonas serinivorans. Next base: position 1,040,948 of record NZ_CP021455.1, read on the forward strand.
TAACGTCTGAGGGTATGCGGCCACTCCCGTTCAATGCTGAACGGGAGTGCGCGCATACTGCTGTTTTCTGAATGCCACCCGCCTGACGATGCACACACGGAACCCGCCACTGAGCCGCCGATTCAACCCGTTGCCAGGGCTCGCCCCGTGTGCGTGGGGTGGCGGGTGGGGGCTGGGGATCGTGGCCCTGCTGTCGGCCTGCACCACGCTGGAGCCGGCCAAGCCGCGGCCATTGCAGAGTGAGGCGCGCAAGTGCCCCATGCCCAGCTACCCCGCGCAGGCGCAACGGCTTGAGGTGGAGGGCCGGGTGATGGTGCGTGCTACGGTGGCGCTGGACGGCAGCGTGACACAGGCTGAGGTGGTGGCCTCGGCGGCCAATGCCGCAGCGCGCGCCGCGGTGGGCGAGCTGCCCTTGCACGGGGCCGAGGCGCGAGCGGCCCAAGCGCTCGATGCCGAAGCCCTGCGCATGGTGCGGGCCTGCCGGTTTGGCGCGGTGACGGGCAACTACACGCCCGCGCAGGTGCAGATTCCCGTGCGCTTTCGCATGGAGTGATGATGGCCGGTGTCGCCCGTGGCGACGTGGGCGGGCGGGCCCTGCCCGCTGAGGCTGGGCTCGCGAAGTGCGATGCATCACAAGAGATCACTTGAAAGGCAGTATGGGTTCATGCCCGTTCGAAATGGAACGGGCATGAGCCCATACTGCTGTCAGTCAAGTGCCTGCAGTTGAATGGCCGAGTAGCAAACGACGCGGCAGTGGTGTTCACGCCGCTTGCGCCATGGCTGGCTCGCCGGCCACACGCCTCATCGCCGGACCGCCACTGTGGACCACTGGCCTGGACAGCGCCGATGGTCGTTCGGCGCGCCGGACCAGCGGGTGGCATGCGACCGGGCCTCGCGCCAGGCGCGCGGGCCCGGCCGGAGGCCTCACGCGCCGAAGAAGGCCTTCAGCTTGTCGCGCCAGGTGTCGCCGCTCGGGGTGTGCTTGCCGCCGCCTTTTTTCAGCGACTCGTCCAGCTCCTTGAGCAGCTTGCGCTGGTGCTCGGTCAGCTTGACCGGGGTTTCCACCGCCACGTGGCAATAGAGGTCGCCGGGGTAGCTGCCGCGCAGGCCTTTGATGCCTTTGCCGCGCAGGCGGAACTGCTTGCCGGTCTGGGTTCCGTCGGGGATGTCGATCACGGCCTTGCCACCCAGGGTGGGGACTTCGATCTCGCCGCCCAGCGCCGCGGCGGTGAAGCTGATCGGCACCTCGCAGTGCAGGTCGTCGCCGTCGCGCTCGAAGATGTCGTGCTTCTTGACGCGCACCTCGATGTAGAGGTCGCCCGGGGGCCCGCCGTTGGGGCTGGGCTCGCCGTTGCCGGTGCTGCGGATGCGCATGCCGTCGTCGATGCCGGCAGGGATCTTCACCTCCAGCGTCTTGTGGCTCTTGATCTTGCCCTGGCCACGGCAGTCGGTGCAGGGGTCGGGGATGATCTTGCCGGTGCCGCGGCAGTGCGGGCAGGTCTGCTGCACGCTGAAGAAGCCCTGGCGCATTTGCACCACGCCCTGGCCATGGCAGGTGTCGCAGGTCTTGGCGCTGGTGCCGGCCTTGGCGCCCGAACCATGGCAGGTCGCGCACTCATCCCAGCTCGGGATGCGGATTTCGGCGTTCTTGCCGGCGGCCGCTTCTTCCAGCGTGATCTCCATGCCGTAGTTCAGGTCGGCGCCGGCATAGACCTGGCGGCCGCCGCCACCGCGGCGGGACTGGCCGAAGATGTCGCCGAAGATGTCGCCGAAGGCGTCGGCAAAGCCGCCGAAGCCGTCGGCGCCCGCGCCGCCGCGCATGTTGGGGTCGACGCCGGCATGGCCGTACTGGTCGTAGGCTGCGCGTTTGTTGCTGTCCGACAGGATCTCGTAGGCTTCCTTGATTTCCTTGAACTTGACCTCGGCCTGCGGGTTGTCCTGGTTGCGGTCGGGGTGGTATTTCATGGCCGCCTTGCGGTAGGCCTTCTTGATGTCCTCATCGCTGGCGTTCTTGGGCACGCCGAGGACTTCGTAAAAATCAGCTTTGGACATGGGTGGGCGTCATGGGGTGTGTGGGCAGGTGAGGGGCAGAGCCCCCAACCGCAGGGCGTGACCGGCACGGGCAGTCGGTCGGGATGTGGCAAAGCCGAGACACCTTGTCAGGCGCCCCGGCTTTGCGGCTGCGTGTCCGGCACCGGTCACGGTGCCCGGTCCGGCGCTGGTCTGCTGTGAGCGCGGACCTGCAGCAGGCGACCGGCGGTCCACGCCGGTCACGGGCCGAGCCACTCAGTCTTTCTTGACTTCCTTGACCTCGGCGTCCACCACATCGTCGGCGGCGGCGCCACCGTTGGGGGCGGCCTGCGCGCCAGCCTGACCGGCGGCAGCCTGCTGGTCGGCGTACATCTTTTCGCCCAGCTTCTGGCTCGAGGCCATCAGCGCTTCGGTCTTGGCCTCGATGGCGGCCTTGTCGTCGCCCTTGATGGCTTCTTCCAGCGCCTTGATCGCGGCTTCGATGGCGTCCTTCTCGCCGGCGTCCAGCTTGTCGCCGTACTCGGTCAAGGATTTGCGCACCGAGTGCACCAGCGCATCGCCCTGGTTGCGGGCCTGCACCAGTTCGACCTTCTTGTGGTCTTCTGCGGCGTTCAGCTCGGCATCTTTCACCATCTGGTCGATTTCAGCGTCGGACAGACCCGAGTTCGCCTTGATGGTGATCTTGTTTTCCTTGCCCGTGCCCTTGTCCTTGGCGCCCACGTGCAGGATGCCGTTGGCATCGATGTCGAAGGACACCTCGATCTGCGGCATGCCCTTGGGGGCCGGTGCAATGCCCTCCAGGTTGAACTCGCCCAGCAGCTTGTTGCCCGAGGCGATTTCGCGCTCGCCCTGGAACACCTTGATGGTCACCGCAGGCTGGTTGTCCTCGGCCGTCGAGAAGGTCTGTGCGAACTTCGTCGGGATGGTCGTGTTCTTGGTGATCATCTTGGTCATGACGCCACCCATGGTCTCGATGCCCAGCGACAGCGGCGTCACGTCCAGCAGCAGCACGTCCTTGCGGTCGCCCGACAGCACCTGGCCCTGAATGGCGGCACCCACGGCCACGGCTTCATCGGGGTTCACGTCCTTGCGCGGCTCTTTGCCGAAGAACTCCTTGACCTTCTCCTGCACCTTGGGCATGCGGGTCATGCCGCCGACCAGGATCACGTCGTGGATGTCCGACACCGAGATGCCCGCGTCCTTGATGGCGGTGCGGCAGGGCTCGATGGAGCGCTCGATCAGCTCTTCGACCAGGCTTTCGAACTTGGCGCGCGTGAGCTTGATGTTCAGGTGCTTGGGACCCGAGGCATCGGCCGTGATGTAGGGCAGGTTGACGTCGGTGGCGCTCGCGCTCGACAGCTCGATCTTGGCCTTTTCAGCGGCTTCCTTCAGGCGCTGCAGGGCCAACACGTCCTTGGACAGGTCCACGCCTTGTTCCTTTTTGAACTCGGCGATGATGTAGTCGATGATGCGCTGGTCGAAGTCTTCACCGCCCAGGAAGGTGTCGCCGTTGGTGGCCAGCACCTCGAACTGCTTCTCGCCGTCGACGTCGGCGATCTCGATGATGGACACGTCGAAGGTGCCGCCGCCCAGGTCATAGACGGCGATCTTGCGGTCGCCCTTTTCCTGCTTGTCCAGGCCGAAGGCCAGGGCCGCTGCGGTGGGCTCGTTGATGATGCGCTTGACTTCCAGGCCGGCGATGCGGCCGGCGTCCTTGGTGGCCTGGCGCTGGCTGTCGTTGAAGTAGGCCGGCACCGTGATCACGGCTTCGGTCACGGGCTCGCCCAGGTAGTCCTCGGCGGTCTTCTTCATCTTGCGCAGCACTTCGGCGCTGATCTGGGGCGGCGCCAGCTGCTTGTCGCGGGCCTGCACCCAGGCGTCGCCGTTTTCAGCCTTGACGATGGTGAAGGGCATCAGGTCGATGTCCTTTTGAACTTCTTTTTCGTCGAATTTGCGGCCAATGAGGCGCTTTGCCGCGTAAATGGTGTTTTTGGGGTTGGTGACGGCCTGGCGCTTGGCCGAGGCGCCGACCAGGACCTCGCCATCGTCCTGATACGCGACGATGGACGGCGTGGTGCGTGCACCCTCGGCGTTTTCGATCACGCGCGTGGTGTTGCCTTCCATGACGGCCACGCACGAGTTCGTGGTGCCCAGGTCAATGCCGATGATTTTTCCCATGTTGTGAAACTCCGAAAGATGTTTGATTGAGGCCCATGTCCGGCTGTGCCCGGGGTTTTTCAAGGGCAAAACAGCGGGATTGGCGCAAAAAACTGCTGATTTTGACGCGTTCGGGGCGTGTTCAGCCCTGTGCGACCGTCACCAGGGCCGGGCGCAGTACGCGATCGGCGATCTGGTAGCCGCGCTGCAGCACGCTGACCACGGTGTTGGCAGGCTGGCCGGTGCCCGGCACCATGCTGATGGCCTGGTGCAGGGCGGGGTCGAACTTGTCGCCGGCGGCGGGGTTGACCTCGGCCACCTGGTGCTTGTTCAAGGCGCTGATGACCTGGCGCAGCGTGGCTTCGCTGCCTTCGCGCAGCTGCTCGGCCGTGGCGTTTTCCACGGCCAGGGCCGAGTGCAGGCTGTCCAGCACGGGCAGCAGGCTTTCGGCAAAACCCTCCACGGCGAACTTGCGGATCTTGGCGATGTCGTCGTCGGCACGGCGGCGCGCGTTCTGCGCATCGGCCAAGGCGCGCAGCGCCTGGTCCTGCGACTCGGTCAATGCTGCCTGGGCGGCCTTCAGTTCGCTGCCCAGCTGTTCCAGCTGCGCCGTGAGATCGGCCTCATTGGCCGCGGCGGCAGCCTCGATCTCTTCCGGACTCATGGGGGGGGTGGACAAGGGTTGATTGGGCTCAGACATGCGGACGTGGATGAAATGCGTTGATTGAAAAGGGTTGTTGTGCCATCTGGATGCCATTGCCACGCTTTCAAGGGTGGCGGATCTGGGGCCCTGCGGCGCCCGGCAGCGGCGATGGATGAGGGCGGAATCATAGGGGCATGGGCAGGGGCTTCTGCGCGGGCTGCCGGGCGGCTGGTCCCGCACGTGAACCGGCGGCCTGCCCCAACGTGGGGCTGGGAGCGTTCTGGGATGGAAGCCGGCCCCGTTGTGGCCCGCACCGGGCGCGGCCAGACGGCCTTGCTGCACCGGCAGACCTGGCACGTCGGCCAGCTCAAAAGCCGCTGCCAGGGTGAGGGTGGTTGTTCGGACTCTGAGCAGGCGCGGAACCACGCCGTTGAGTTGGGAGATGTTCTGCGGTTTGATGACGCTCATTTTCAGAGCAGTCAGCTGGGACCCGAGCGCCATGCACCGCGCCGAATCGGCCAAGCCGGCGGGGGCGCGCTACCCGGCCAATCAGGACGCCATCGGCATCGAGATCGTGGGACTGGTCCATGGGGTGACGCGTCCGGCCGGGCCGGATCTGGCCGAGCCGGGTCTGGCCGAGCTGGGTCTGGCCGAGCTGGTCTGCGAAGCCGTGACGCCGGAGCAGAGCGCCGCTGGCGTACGGGTGCGGCAGTTGAAGGCCAAGTTTCAGGTGTCCGACACCGGGGCCGTCCGCCATCCCGTCGTGTCGTGGAGGAACCTCACCTACGCGAGCATGGCGCAGGGGTGAGAGGCCGATGCGAGTGACCGATGGAGGCGGCAGATCGGTGAAGATCAAATCGATCAAAGTAGTATGGGCTAGTTACCGTTGAATGATCAACGATAACCAGCCCATACTCCAGGAGAAACTCGCCCGCCTCAACAGGCAGGGCGGCACGGCCGCGGCGTTGCCGCGAGCGCTCAGCGCACGCCCAGCAGTTCGACGTCGAACACCAGCGTGGCGTTGGGCGGAATCACGCCGCCTGCGCCCTGGGCGCCATAGCCCAGTTCGGGCGGGATGGTCAGCGTGCGCTGGCCACCCACCTTCATGCCGGCGACGCCTTGGTCCCAGCCCCGGATGACCATGCCCTGGCCCAGGCCGAATGCGAACGGCTGGTTGCGGTCACGGCTGGAGTCGAACTTGCGGCCCTTGGCGCCGTTTTCCAGCAGCCAGCCGGTGTAGTGCACGCTGACCTGCTGGCCAGCCTCGGCGGTGGCGCCGGTGCCCACCACGGTGTCTTCGATCTTCAATGCGTCTGTCATGTCATTCCTGGGGAGGGGGGGATTTCTTCTTGCCCTGGGCCGACGCCCATTTGGTGGCAAAGGCCTGCAGATCAGCCAGGCGTTTGAGCAGGTCCATGCCGCTGGGCGTCAGGCAATAGCCTTCGCCGCCATGGCCGACGAGGTTGGCGGCGCGCAATTCCTTCAGGCGCGTGTTCAGGGTGTTGGGCGTGATGTTGCCCACGCTGTCCTGCAGCAGCCGGAAGGTCTGGGGATGGCCATCGCGCAGCGCCCACAGCACACGCATGGCATACCGCGCCTCCAACAAGCCAAGCAGCTCGTTGGTGGCGGCGCTTTCCTTGGTGCTCATGGGCTCTCCTGCATACGTTCTGACTCCGGCACCCTGGGCACTCCAGCATCATGCGCTTGGCAGCAAGGGTGCAACAAGGTGTCTAGCTCGCCAAACTATAGCGGAATTTTCTCTCTGCTACGAGTTTCATAGCTTCCCGGCAATCTGGGCGCCGATTTTCGATGCGTATTTACAACGGCTTACAGGCGGCCGCGGAGGGGCGTCGTCCCCCTTGGGTTGTGGGAAACCGGGCCGATCCGGCCAGTCCGGTGGGCAGCCGATGAGGCGGCGTTGCAGCTCGCTGCCGCTCATCGCGTGGACTGGTTGGTGCCCCAGGCCATGGGCGGATGGCGTTGCCGTTGATCATGCCCAACAGCACGAGGGCTCAGGCGGCCAGCATCAGCCGGTATCTGCATCCGGGGGGGGCGTGGGGCGCATCAGGCTCAGGTGCGGTTCGGCTTCACCCAATCAGTGCCATCCCGCCTCCTCGGCAACAGGGTTCGAGGTTGCCCAGGCCATCTTTTCGTGCCGCAAGACCCCGGCCGCTGACGCCTGATGCGGGGCGCGCCCAAGCGGGGCGCGCCACCACCCCTGGCGCGTTCAGACCGTCTCGGCCATGCCCTGGTGGCGCAACAGGGCGTCCAGGCTGGGTTCGCGCCCCCGGAAGGCCTTGAACGACTCGATGGCCGGGCGGCTGCCACCCGCTTCCAGGATGGACTGGCGGTAGCGGCGGCCGGTCTCCACGCTGTGGCGGCCCTCGGCGTCCATGGTCTCTTCAAAGGCGGCGTAGGCATCGGCAGACAGCACCTCGGCCCACTTGTAGCTGTAGTAGCCGGCGGAATAGCCGCCCGCGAAGATGTGGCTGAAGGTGTGGGCCGAGCGGTTGTAGGGCGCCGTGGGCAGCACGGCGGCTTCGGCGCGCACGCGCGCCAGCACCTCGGCCACGTCGGGCTGGGCGGTGGCCGCATGCAGTTCCATGTCGAACAGCGCGAACTCGATCTGGCGCACCGTCTGCATGCCGGCCTGGTAGTTCTTGGCCGCGGTCATCTTGTCGAACAGCGCGCGGGGCAGCGGCTCGCCGGTCTCCACATGGGCCGTCATGTGCGAGAGCACGTTCCACTCCCAGCAGAAGTTCTCCATGAACTGGCTGGGCAGCTCCACCGCATCCCACTCGACGCCGCTGATGCCCGACACGTCGTGGTCGTTCACCTGCGTGAGCATGTGGTGGATGCCGTGTCCGAACTCGTGGAACAGCGTGGTGACGTCGTCGTGGGTGAGCAGCGGTGGCTTGCCGCCCACGCCGGCGGCGAAGTTGCACACCAGCTGTGCAATCGGCGTCTGCAGCGTGCCCGTGTCGGGGCGCAGCCAGCGCGAGCGCACGTCGTCCATCCAGGCACCACCGCGCTTGCCGGCGCGTGCGTCGGGGTCGAGGTAGAACTGGCCCAGCAGCTGGCCATCGCGTTCGATGCGGTAGAACTCCACCGTGGGGGCCCACACCGGGGCCAGGTCGCGGCGAATGGCGACCTCGAACAGCGTCTCGACGATCTTGAACAGGCCTTGCAGCACCTTGGGCGCCTGGAAGTACTGCTTCACCTCCTGTTCGCTGAAGGCGTAGCGCGCTTCCTTGAGCTGCTCGCCGATGTAGCTCCAATCCCAGGGCTGGGGGTCGGCGATGCCGAGCTGGTCGCGGGCGAAGGCGCGCAGGTCGGCCACATCGCGCTCGGCGTAGGGCTTGGCCTTGGCGGCCAACTCGCGCAAGAACGCCATCACTTGCTCGGGGGTGTCGGCCATCTTGGGCACCAGCGAAACCTGGGCGAAGTTGTCGTAGCCCAGCAGCTGGGCTTCTTCGCGGCGCTTGGCCAGCAGGGCGTCGATGATGGCGGTGTTGTCGTAGGCGCGCGCATCGCCCTCGGCCTGGTCCGAGGCCCGGGTGACGTAGGCGCGGTACAGGCGCTCGCGCAGGGCGCTGGAGCGCGCGAACTGCATCACGGGCAGGTAGCTCGGCAGCTTCAGCGTCAGCTTGTAGCCGTCGCGGCCGTCGGCCTGGGCGGCCTCGCGCGCCGCCTGCTTCACGTCGTCGGGCACTCCGGCCAGCTCGTCTTCGCTGGCGTAGTCGGCAAAGGCGTCGGTCGCATCCAGCACGTTCTCGCTGAACTTCTGCGCCAGGGCGGCCTGTTCTTCCTGCAGCTCGGCAAAGCGGGCCTTGGCCTCGCCCTGCAGCTCGGCGCCGCCCAGCACAAAGCCGCGCAGCGCGTTTTTCAGGGCCTGCTGCTGGGCCGCATCCAGCGTGGCCGGGTCGATCTGCTTGTACTTGGCGTACAGGCGCTCGTCCGCACCCAGGCGGGTCCAGAACTCGGTGACCTGGGGCAGGGCGGCGTTGTAGGCCGCGCGCAGCTCGGGCGTGTCGGCCACGGCGTTCAGGTGGCCCACCATGCCCCAGGCCCGTCCCAGCCGCTCCGTGGCGACGTCCAGCACCCGCGCCATGGCCGTCCACTCGGCCGGAAAGTCGGCTTGCACCACGGTGTCCAGCGCCGCGCCGGCGTCGGCGATGAGGCGCGCGATGGCCGGGGCCACATCGGTGGGCTGCACGGCGTCGAAACGGGGCAGGCCGGAGAAATCGAGCAAGGGGTTGGGCGTTGTCATGTCAGGCGAGGTGGGGGCGGTTGGGCGGGGATCAAGCCAGGCGGCTTGGCATGGATCAGCGGTGCAGGCAGTATGGCAGAGCTGGCGTTAGTGGTTGAATGGGGAGGGCGCATTACCCCTGCTCGCTGAGCAGGCGGGCCCGATAGGCGCCCGGCGGGCTGCCGGTCCAGGTCTTGAAGGCGCGCTGAAACGCCGCCGCGCTGGAAAAGCCCAGTTCGTCGGCCAGCGTGGCGAAATGGGTGAGGCCGGTGGCCAGGCGCGCGATGGCCATGTCGCGCCGCAGCTCGTCTTTCAGGGCCTGCCAGGACGTGCCCGAGGCCGCCAGCTGGCGCTGCAGCGTGGCGGCGGACACGTGCAGGCTCTGCGCGATGTCGGCCAGGCCGGGCCAGCGTTCGTCGGCCTGCAGGTGGTGTTGCAACTGTGCCCGCACGCGCGCGTCCATGCCCTCGCGCTCGCGCTTGGGCGCGATGACCGAGGCCGGCCAGCTGGCGATGAAGCTGCGCACCGCGGCCTCGTCGCGGCTGAAGGCACGCGGCAGCCGCTTGGCGTCGAACCAGAAGGCGGTGTGGGCCTGGCCGAACCGCAGGCTGGCCGGAAACACCAGGCCGTAGTCGTTGACGTGAGCGGGCTGCTCGAAGGCGAACTCGAAGCGCTGCACCTTCAGCGAACCGCCGGCCAGCCAGGCGGCCAGGCGCCACATCACGCGCAGCAGGAATTCGTGCAGGAAGCGGGCGGGCCGCGTCCCTGGGTGCGCGGTGATCACCAGCCCGGCCAGTGCGCCCTCGCGCACCAGCTCGGTGTGCACGTCGTCTTGCAGCACGGTGAAGCCCAGGCAGACGCGGCGCAAGGCCGCCTCCAGGTCGCGTGAGCCCAGCGCCGAGCGCGTGAGCAGCTCCAGGCCGCCGCGCTTGATGGGCCGGCTCAGCAGCCCCAGGGCCTCGTCGTTCAGCGCCATCATCAGGGCGCGGAACAGCGCGATGTACTGCGCCGAGGTCACGCGGGCGCTGTCAACGGCCAGCAGTTCCGGCGCGATGCCGGCGGCGCGCAGCAGGGGCTCGGGCGCGCGGCCCTGGGCCCGCGCGCCTTCCAGCATGCCGCGGACCAGGTGCATGGACGCCGTGTGGGGAGCGAGTGCCTTGGCCAGCACAGGTTGAGGTGTTTTGCGAGGGGAATGAGGTGATTTGGCATGGGCCAAAACGCGCGTCGATTCTACGATTTGGGCCACATGCAGCGCGAAGGTGCGCTGCCTTCCGCACAGCGTCCAGGAGCAGCCATGAGTCGTGATGTCGTCGTCGCCGGTGTCGGCATGATCCCGTTTGCCAAGCCGGGCAAGCACGATCCCTACTTCCAGATGGCCGCCACGGCCACGCGGGCCGCGCTGGGCGACGCCGGCGTGGCCTACGGTCAGATCCAGCAGGCCTACGTGGGCTATGTGTACGGCGACTCGACCTCGGGCCAGCGTGCACTGTACGAAGTCGGCATGACGGGGATTCCCGTCGTCAACGTCAACAACAACTGCTCGACCGGCTCGACCGCGCTGTTCCTGGCGCGCCAGGCCATCGCCTCGGGCGCCGCCGACTGTGTGCTGGCGCTGGGGTTCGAGCAGATGAACCCCGGCGCGCTGGGCTCGGTGTTCGCCGATCGACCCAGCCCGTTCGACCGTTTCGATCAGGCCACCGACGAGCTGGTGGGCCATGGCGAGATCCCGCTTGCGCTGCGCTACTTTGGCGGCGCCGGCAAGGCGCACATGGACGAATTCGGCACCCAGCTGTCCACCTTTGCCAAGATCCGTGCCAAGGCCAGCCGCCATGCCGCCCGCAACCCCCTGGCGCTGTTCCGCACCGAGGTGACCGAGGACGAGGTGATGGCCGCCCCCGTGATGTGGGAGGGCGTGATGACGCGGCTCATGGCCTGTCCGCCCACCTGCGGCGCGGCGGCGGCCGTGCTGTGCTCCGACGCCTTTGCGCAAAAGCATGGCCTGAGCCGCGGCGTGCGCATCAAGGCCCAGGCCATGACGACGGACACGCCCGCTGCCTTCGAGGCGCGCGACATGCGCGAGGTGGTCGGGTTCAGCATGGCGCGCGCCGCCGCCCAGCAGGTGTACGAGGCCGCTGGCGTCGGGCCGGCCGACCTCGACGTGGTGGAACTGCACGACTGCTTCGCCCACAACGAGCTGCTGAGCTACGAGGCCCTGGGCCTGTGCCCCGTGGGCGGGGCCGAGCAATTCGTGCTGGATGGCGACAACACCTATGGCGGCCGCGTCGTCACCAACCCCTCGGGTGGGCTGCTGTCCAAAGGGCACCCGCTGGGCGCCACGGGGCTGGCGCAGTGCACCGAGCTGGTCCAGCAGCTGCGCGGCACGGCCGAGGCGCGACAGGTCGAGGGCGCGCGCCTGGCGCTGCAGCACAACCTCGGGCTGGGCGGCGCCTGCGTGGTGACCCTGTACGAACGCGTCTGACCCCGGAGCCCCCATGATCGACAAACGCTGGATCGGGCACGAGCTGCCCGCCTCCGAACTCTGCATCGACCGCACCCGCCTGCAGTTCTTCGCCAAAGCCATCGGTGAAACCGGGCCGCTGTTCACCGATGCGGCCGCCGCGCGCGCCGCCGGCCATGCCGATGTGCTGGCGCCGCCCACCTTCCTGTTTGCGGCCGAGATGGATTCGGGCGCCATGGACCGGCTGCTGGCCGACCTGCAGGTGCCCATCGCCAAGATCCTGCATGGCGAGCAGGGCTTTGCGTACCACCGGCCCGTGGTGGCCGGCGACACCATCACCGTGCGCTCGCGCATCGCCGACATCTACGACAAGAAGCAGGGCGCGCTGGAGTTCGTGGTGAAAACCTCGCGCGCCACCAACCAGCGGGGCGAGCACGTGGCCGACCTGCGCTCGGTGATCGTGGTGCGCCACTGATGGAGGCCCTGACATGACGCATCCCACCTTCGACCGCGTGCAGGTCGGCGACGAGCTGCCCCCGCTGCAGCTGGCGCCCATCAACCGGACCACGCTGGCGCTGTTTGCGGGCGCTTCGGGCGACCACAACCCCATCCACATCGACACCGACTTCGCGCGCGCCGCCGGCATGCCCGACGTCTTTGCGCACGGCATGCTGGGCATGGCCTGGGTTGGCCGGCTGGTGACGGGCTGGGCGCCGCAGGGCGAGTTGCGCGCGTTCAACGTGCGGTTTGCCGGCATCACCCACCTGGGCAATGCCGTGCGCTGCACCGGCCGCGTGGCCGAAAAGCTGGACGACCGCTGCGTGCGCCTGACGCTGCAGAGCGAGAACCAGTTCGGCCAGATCAAGATCGCGGGCGACGCCCTGGTGACGCTACCTGCTTGAATTTAAGGCAGTATTGCCCGATTGCCGTTGATCAAGAAACGGCAGTCTGTGCATACCTATTCAATCGATCAAAGGAACATCATGACAAGCAAACTCGACGGCAAAGTGGCCCTGGTGTCGGGCTCGGGCCGCGGCATCGGCCGCGCCATCGCCCTGAAGCTGGCCAGCGAAGGCGCGCGCGTGGTCGTCAACGACCTGGACGCGGCGCCGGCCGAAGACACCGTGGCGGCCATCCGCGCCGCCGGGGGCGAGGCCACGGCCTGCGTGGGCAGCGTCACCGCCACGGATTTCGCCGAGCGCTTCGTCGGCACGGCTGTCGAGACCTACCAGGGCCTGGACATCATCGTCAACAACGCCGGCTACACCTGGGACACGGTGATCCAGAAGATGACCGACGAGCAGTGGTACGCCATCATCGACTGCCACCTGACGGCGCCGTTCCGCATCCTGCGCGCGGCCCAGCCCGTCATCAAGGGCCTGCACAAGGCCGACCTGGAAGCCGGCCGGGTCACGACGCGCAAGGTGGTCAACATCTCGTCGGTTGCGGGCCTGTTCGGCAACGCGGGGCAGACCAACTACGCGGCGGCCAAGGCCGGCATCGTCGGCATGACCCAGACGCTGGCCAAGGAGTGGGGCCGCATGAACACCACCGTGAACTGCGTGGCCTTCGGCCTCATCCAGACGCGGCTGACGGCGGCCACCTCCGACAACTCGACGGCCAACATCGAAGGCCGCGAGATCAAGCTGGGTGTGAACCCCGGCCTGATGGCCGCCATGGAGCAGACCATTCCGCTGGGCCGTGCCGGCACCCCCGAAGACGCGGCCGGTGCGGTCTACCTGTTCTGCCAGCCCGAATCCGACTACGTCAGCGGCCAGACGCTGATGTGCACGGGCGGTCTGACGGGCATCTGAGCCCGGAACCGCTGCGTGCCCGCGTTCGGGGCGCGGCCTGGGGTTTGGCCGCCACGGGCGCCGCTGGTGTGGCATGGTGACCAGGCTGGGGCCGAAAACCGTGCCGTGGGCCAGCGGGCAGTTCCGCGGGCATCGACCCGAGGCACGCGCAGCGACCCATGCCTTCACCGGCCGGGTGACCAGGCCCGCCGCAGGCCGCAGCGCCTGTTGCCGCGCTGCCCAGCGGACGGGATCGCGCGATGCCGATGGCGCCCCATCGCTGAGACGCTGATTGCCGAGAACGAGAACGAGAACGAGACCGAGACCGAGCGCGGGCCTGGCCGCCGATGCCGCATGCCCTTGCCCCTACACCAACCGGAGACCCCCCATGGCCAACGACACGCAACGCACGCACAGCGCCCTGGGCGAACACGTGGTGGGCAACCTGCTGACCACGGCCGCGCGGCGGTTTGGCGACGCCGAGGCCTTCTTCTGCTCGGCCACCGGCCGGCGCATAGGCTTTCGCGACCTGAACACGCGCTGCAACCGCCTGGTGCATGCGCTGCAGGCCCAGGGCCTGCGCCAGGGCGATTGCGTGGCCTTCCTGAGCAGCAACCGCACCGAGATCGTCGAGATCTACTTTGCGCTGGCCAAGGGCGGTTACGTGGGCATGCCGCTGAACTACCGCCTGGCGCCGGCCGAGATGCGGGCGCTGATGCAGGACGTGGACGCGGCGGCCCTGCTGTTCGAAGACCGCTTTGCCGAGGCCGCGCACGCCGCGTGCACCGACCTGTCCAGCCTGCGGGTGCGCGTGGCCTTTGGCGAGGCCGGTCAGCCTTTGGAAGGGGTACTGCGCTACGAAGACCTGCTGAACAACGGCGAAGTCCATGAACCCCAGGTGGTGGTGCATGAGCACGACCCGTATTACTACAACCTGACCTCGGGCACCACGGGCCTGCCCAAGTGCTACGTCATCAGCCACTACAACAACGCCACCATCGGCAACGTGTGCATGGCGCTGGACATGTCCAACCGCGACGTGGTGCTGACCCTCATCCCCATGTACGGGCGCATCGGCTTTTTGTGGCTGGCCACCTCGGTGATGTACGGCATCCGCAACGTGCTGATGAACTTTGCGCCCGACGAGGCGCTGGCGCTGATCGCGCAGGAGCGCGTGACCATCAGCAACCTCGTGCCCACCATGGGGGCCATGCTGCTGGCGTCGCCCCGGCTGGCGCAGACCGACCTGTCCTCGCTGCGGGGGCTGATCTTCGCCGGCTCGCTGCTGCCCGCGCCCGTGCGCGAAGGCGTGATGGCCAGGCTCTGCCCCCACCTCTACGAGTACTACGGCATGCAGGAGTCGAGTGCCCTGGTGGTCAGCACGCCGGCCGATCGCCGCCTGCGGGCCGATTCGGTGGGGCGGCCCATCCTGTTCTGCGAGGTGCGCGTGGTGGACGAGCAGGGCCGCGATGTGCCTGCCGGCGAGACTGGCGCCATCATCGGCCGGGCGGCGGGCTCGGTCACGGCCTACCACCGCAACCCGGCCAAGACGGCCGAAACCTTTGTGGATGGCTGGCTGCACACCGGGGACCTCGGCCGCCTGGACGAGGACGGTTTCCTCTTCATCAACGGGCGGCTCAAGGATTTGATCGTCACCGGCGGGCAGAACGTGCACGCGGGCGAGGTCGAGGAAGCCATCCTGCGCGTGCCCGGCGTGGCCGACTGCGCCGTGATCGGCCTGCCTGACCCGCTGTGGGGCGAGGCCGTGACGGCCGTGGTGGTGCCAGCGCCCGGTGCGCAGGTGGACGAGGCCGCCGTCATCGCCCAATGCCGCCAGAGCCTGGCGGGCTTCAAGGCGCCCAAGCGCGTGATCGCGCAGGGCGAGGCCTTGCCCCGCACGCCCACCGGCAAGGTGCAGAAGTTCCTGCTCGTCGAACGCTACCAGGCGTCTGCCTGAGCCCACGCAGGCCGCAGCCCGGCGCCGCCGCATGCGGTGCCGGGCCGGCCATTCCCTCGTCTCCGTTGCTCTGCCAAGGCCCCGCCATGTACCTGACCCAGTCTCTGCACCGCGCGATCCAGCAAACGCCCGACCGGCCCATCACCGTGTTCCAGGGGCGCCGCCGCACCTTTGCCGAATTTGGCGCGCGCATCGCGCGCTATGCCGGCGCGCTGCACCGGCTGGGCTTGGCTCAGGGGGATCGCGTGGGCATCCTGAGCCTCAACTCCGACTGGTACCTCGAGTACTACCTGGGCACCTACTGGGCCGGGGGCGCGGTCAACCCCATCAACATCCGCTGGAGCGCGGCCGAGATCGCCTACTCGCTGGACGACTGCCAGACGCGCATCCTGCTCGTGGACGACAGCTTTCTGCCGCTGCTGGGCGAGATCCGCCAGCTCAGTCGCGAACTCCAGACCGTCATCCACGTGGGCGACGGCCCGGCGCCTGCGGGCTTGCTGTCGTACGAGCAGCTGGTAGCCGACACGGCCCCGGTGGCCGATGCCCGGCGCGGCGGTGACGAGCTCGCGGGCGTGTTCTACACGGGCGGCACCACCGGCTCGCCCAAAGGCGTGATGCTGTCGCACCGCAACCTGTACGTGAATGCCATGGCCATGGTGGCCGAGGGCGCCGTGCCGCACGGCTGCGTCGGGCTGCACGCCGCGCCCATGTTCCACCTGGCCGATGGCGCCTTCATGAACGCCATGCTGCATGGCGGCGGCACGCACGTCATGGTGCCGCGCTTCGAGCCCGTGGCGGTCATGCAGGCCATCGCCACCGAGCGCGTGACCGATGCGCTGCTGGTGCCCACCATGGTGCAGATGCTGGTGGACCACCCGGCGCTGACGCAGCACGACGTGAGCAGCGTCACCGGCATCCTCTACGGCGCCTCGCCGATCGGCGAAGGGCTGCTGGACCGCGCGATGCAGGCCTTCCCGTCGGTCGGCTTCACGCAGCTGTACGGCATGACCGAGCTGTCGCCCGTGGCCACCATCCTGACGCGCGAGATGCACGGCGAGGCCGGCCGCAGCCGCGGGCGGCACCGCGGTGCAGGCCGCGCGGCCCTGGGCAGCGAGGTGCGCATCGTCGACCTCGATGACCGCGAAGTGCCGCGGGGGGAGGTGGGCGAAGTCGCCGTTCGCGGGCCGGGCGTGATGATGGGGTACTGGAACAAGCCGGCGGAAACCGCGGCCGCTGTGCGCGAAGGCTGGATGCACACCGGCGACGGTGGCCGCATGGACGAGGACGGCTACATCTACATCGTGGACCGCATGAAAGACATGATCGTCACCGGGGGCGAGAACGTCTACAGCGTGGAATCCGAAAGCGCGCTGGCCACGCACCCGGCCGTGGCCGTGTGCGCCATCATCGGCGTGCCGAGCGAGCAGTGGGGCGAGGCCGTGCACGCCTTCGTCGTGCTCAAGCCCGGCCAGCAGGCCACGCCCGACGAGCTGATCGCGCACTGCCGCACGCGCATTGCTGCCTACAAGTGCCCGCGCAGCGTCGACTTCATCGAGGCCATGCCGCTGTCGGGCGCCGGCAAGGTGCTCAAGACCACGCTGCGGGCCCCGTTCTGGGCCGGCCGCGACCGCCAGGTGGCCTGACATGGGCGACCGCACTTCAGGCACCGTGCACTGGGACGTGCGGGCCGGCGTCGGCCACATCGTGCTGGACCACCCGGCCGGGGCCAACGCCCTGTCCACGCCGCTGGCGCGCCAGTTTGCCGCGGCCATCACCCAGGCCAGCCAGGCCGACATCGGTGCCGTGCTGTTGTCGGCCACGGGCCCGCAGTTCTGCGCCGGGGGCGACATCCGCGAATTCGTGGCCAACCGGGACCGGCTCGACCAGCTGGTGGCCGGCATCCTCGACGTCGTTCACCCGGCCATCCACCAGCTGGCCACCTTGCCGCTGCCCGTGATCAGCGCGGTGCAGGGGCCCATCGGCGGGGCCGGCATCGCGGTGGCCCTGTGTGCCGACCTGGTGCTGGCCTCCAGCGCCATGTTCGTGCGCGGCGGGTACTCGGCCATCGGGCTCAGTCCCGACCTGGGCGCGTCCTACTTCCTGGCGCGGCGCAGCAGCGCGGCGCGCGCCAAGTACGTGCTGATGACCAACCGGCCGATTCCGGCCGAGGCGTGCTTGCGCTGGGGCCTGATCGATGAGCTGCATGCCCCCGAGGCCCTGCTGCCCGCGGCCACCGCGCTCGCCGAGCGCCTGGCGGCCGGCGCCACGGGCTCGCTGGGCGGCATCAAGCAGCTGTGCGACGCCGCAGGCCAGCACGACTTGCGCACCCACCTGGACCACGAGCGGGCCGCCTTGTTGCGTTGCGCCGGTTCGGCCGATGGGCGAGAAGGCGTGTCGGCCTTCATCGACAAGCGCAGCCCGCGCTTTGGCGGGGGGCGCCTGGACCGCTGAGGCCCTGTCGTGGTGAGGGGGACTGGATCGGCGGGGGCATCTGATCTGGCGGGCCTTCGGCATCGCGCAGTGCCGTGGGACGGGGCGATGCGCCAACGCCGGCCGCCAAGCTTGCTGAGAGCCGCTTGTCGACGAGATCAGGGAACGCCGGGTGCTTGGCCGAGGCACCCCATTGACCCGGTGCAGCGCGGCCTGCGCATCTGGCCGCGTCGCAGCGCTGCTGGCGCGCGCAGGTTGCTGGTGTTGACATCCTGGGCACACCAGCAAGGCGCCGGTCACGCTGGAGCTGGACCGATTCACCGCTCGGTACCCGCCCAGGTCGTGCAGGTGGCGCGCAGCTTGCGCGCCCACACGGCTCGTTGAATTCATAGGGCAGTATGAAGTGATTTCCGTTCATGAATAAACGGAAATGGCCTCATACTGCCTAAAATGTGTCAGGCGACCAGCTGGCGCTGGGCAGCTTCCAGCGTGTTCTGCAGCAGCATGGTGATGGTCATGGGGCCGACACCGCCGGGCACGGGGGTGATGTAGCCGGCCACCTGTTTCACGCCCTCGAAGTCCACGTCGCCGCAGAGCTTGCCCTCGTCGTTGCGGTTCATGCCCACGTCGATGACCACGGCACCGGGCTTGACCATGTCGGCCGTCAGCACGTTGCGCTTGCCCACGGCAGCGACCACGATGTCGGCCTGGCGCGTCATCGCGGCCAGGTCGGCTGTGCCGCTGTGGCAGATGGTGACGGTGGCGTTGGCCGCCAGCAGCATCATGGCCATGGGCTTGCCCACGATGTTGGAGCGGCCGATGACGACCGCGTGCTTGCCGCGCAGGTCTTTCAGGCCGATGGACTCGAGCATCTTCATGCAGCCGTAGGGCGTGCAGGCCTTGAAGCCGACTTCGCCGACCATCAGCGCGCCGGCGCTGGCGACGTGGAAACCGTCCACGTCCTTGGCGGGCGAGATGGTCTCGATCACCTGGTGGTCGTCGATGTGCTCGGGCAGCGGCAGCTGCACCAGGATGCCGTGGATGGCGGGGTCGTTGTTCAGCGCCTCGACGCGGGCCAGCAGCTCGGCCTCGGTCATGCTGGCATCGTATTTCTCGAGCACCGAATGGAAGCCCACGGCCTCGCAGGCCTTGACCTTGTTGCGCACGTAGACCTGGCTGGCCGGGTTGTCGCCGACGAGGACCACGGCCAGGCCGGGGGTGATGCCGTGGGCCTTGAGGATCTCGGTTTGGGAGGCGATCTGTTCGCGCGTTGTCTGGGCCAGCGCGTTGCCGTCGATGAGTTGGGCTGTCATGGCGAAGGTGGGTGGTGGTATGAAGCAGTATGCGCCAATTGGCGTTGAGGATTCAACGGCAATCGGCGCATACTGTGGGTATTGTTGACGAGGGTGACGGGCTGGGTGCCGGCGGACCTGTCAACCGAAACGGTCAGGCCTTGGCTGGCGCAGAGGCTCCCAGGGCAATCTTGAGCAGGTCGGCCACGGTGTTCGCGCCCAGCTTTTCCATGATGTTGGCGCGGTGCGCTTCCACGGTCTTGATGCTGATGCCGAGGTCGTCGGCGATCTGCTTGTTGAGGCGGCCGGCCACGATGCGCTCGAGCACTTGCGATTCGCGGCCTGTGAGCTTGGCCATCAAGGCCTCGCGCGTGGCGGCGCTTTGCTGCTGGGCAAACTTGCCCACGGCCTCGGCCTGCATGCGCTCGACCAGGGCCAGCAGCTGGGCTTCGTCGAAGGGCTTCTGGATGAAGTCCATGGCGCCTTTTTTCATGGTGTCCACGGCCATGGGCACGTCGCCGTGGCCGGTGATGAACACGATGGGCAGGGGAGACGAGCGCTCGATCAGCTGGTCCTGCAGCTCCAGGCCGCTCATGCCGTCCATGCGGATGTCGACCAGCAGGCAACCGACGTCGCGCACGTCGAAACGGGCGAGGAAGGATTCGGCCGAGTCGTAGCAGTGCACGCGGTAGCCTTTGCCTTCGAGCAGCCATTGCAGCGAATCGCGCACGGCCTCGTCGTCATCGACCACGTAAACGGTTCCCTTTTTGTCAGGCAAATTCATGCGTCTCCTTGTCGAGGTATTTACAGCAGGGCCTCGGGGATGCGCGTCACAGGTGGCTGTGCGGCACACGCGCTGCGCGTGTGCGTCCTCTAAATGGGAATCCAGAAGGTGAACCGGCAGCCCTCGGGCAACGAATCATTGTAGAGGTTCTGGGCCTGGATCCGGCCATGATGCGATTCGACGATGGAGCGGCACAGGTTCAGGCCGATGCCCATGCCTTCCTGCTTGGTGCTGAAGAAGGCTTCGAACAGGCGCTCGAGGACCTCGGGCGGCAAGCCGCTGCCGGTGTCGGTGATCTGAAAGCGCACGCAGTCCTGGCCTTCGATGCTGGCGCGGGTCACGTTCAGGTCGACCTTGCGCTTGCCCAGGGGGCGTGCCGCGGCATCGACGGACTCGGCGGCGTTCTTCATCAGGTTGATCAGCACCTGCTCGATCAGGATGGGGTCGACGTGGATGGGGGGCAGGTGCGGCTGCACGTAGCGCGTGAGTTGCACGCGGCGGCGGCGTGCTTCGATCTCGACCAGCTCCAGCGCTTCCTCGACCAGCTCGTGCACGTTGCACCAGCTGCGGTTGGGCTCGCTGCGTTTCACGAAGGCGCGGATGCGCTGGATGATCTGGCCCGCGCGTTGGGCCTGTTTGGCCGTTTTCTGCAAGGCGGTCTGCAGGTCTTCGGTGCTGATCTGGCCGGACTCGATGCGGCTGAGCATGCCGCTGCAGTAGTTGGAGATGGCGGTGAGCGGCTGGTTGAGCTCGTGGGCCACGCTGGAGGCCATCTCGCCCATGGTGATGAGGCGGCTGGCGGTCTGCGCCCGCTCGGCCTGCGAGGCCGCCAGGTCTTCGGCGTGCTTGCGCGCCGTGATGTCGGTGGCGATCACCATCTGCGCGATGCGGCCGTCCACCCAGTTGAGGTAGCGCGAGCGGATCTCCAGCCACTTGTCGAGGTTGGGCACGTACAGCTCGGCCTGATCGCCCACGCTGTCGGCCAGGGAGTCGGTGGGCAGGCCGGCAAAGCCGTCCACGGTGTCGAGCGAGTCGTCCGAATACTGCGTCCCCAGGGTCGCACCCCGCTCGACCAGGGTCAGGTGGCCGCGCGTGTCGTCGCCAAACCATTGCCGGTACAGGCGGTTGGCAAACAGCAGCTCGGTGCTGCCCAGTGGCGCCACCGACACCGAGGCGTCCAGCGCCTGCAGCACGGTGGTGAACCGCTCTTGCGCGGCCGAGAGCTGGCGCCGGATGCGGTTGGGTTCGGTGATGTCCGTCATGGCCGCCATCCAGCCCGATTGCTTGCCGGTGGTGTCGACCAGCGGCGTGACGTAGAGGCGGGCGTCGAACAGCGTGCCGTCCTTGCGCTTGACGCGCATCTGGTGGCCCATGTGGGTGGCGTTGCCGCCCAGCTCGTCCTGCAGGTACAGGTTCAGGTCGGCCCGGTCGTCGTCGGGCCAGTAAGGGAAGGGCGCCGTGGTGCCCACCAGCTCGGATTCGCTCCAGCCCGTCATCTGGCAGAAGGCCGGGTTCACGTAAATGATGCGGCCCTGCAGGTCGAGCGCGCGCATGCCGGTGGCCATGGAGTTCTCCATGGCCTGGCGAAAGGTGATCTCGGCCTGCAGCAGGGCCTGGGCCTGCTGGCGCCGCCGCAGGTGACGCCAGTTGGCGATCAGGGTCCAGGCGGCGAGCAGGCTCAGTGCGGCCACCAGCCAGAACAGCATGTTGCCCAACAGGCCGGGCGACACGCGCCAGGCCTGGGCACGCAGCAGCAGCCCGTTGCCGACCGGCGACACGGGCACCTGGTATTCCTCGAGGCCGTTGGTCCAGGGCAGCAACTGCCCGGCGCTGTTGCGCTCCGGGATGCTCTGGCCGGCCAGCACCTGCTGGTTGGCGTCCAGCAGCGCGATGGCGTAGCGCGCGCTCACTTCGTTCGGGATGGCGTGGCGGATCAGGCCGTCGAGCGAGAACTCAGCCAGCAGCACGCCCGCAAAGCCGTTGCTGTCCGACAGCGGCAGGTACAGCTCCAGCATGGCGTCGCGGCCCAAGGCATTGGCGGCCGGCTGCACGTAGACCGGCTGCATCAGGTCCCGCGTCAAGGCAAAGCCGCTTTCGGTGTCGCCGGGCGACAACTGTTCGCCGGGGCGGCGCTGCAGCGAATTGGGCAGCAAGGGCGCGGCGGCGGCCGCCACGATGGCGCGCCCGTCGTCGATCCACGTCAGCGAAGCCAGGTCCGGGCTTTGCGCCAGCACGCTTTCGGCGCGCGGCTGGAACAGGCTGGCGTCGCTGTCGTCGTTGGAGATGGTGCGGGCCAGCCGCATCAGCACCTCCTGGCGCTCAAGCAGGCGCAGGCGAACGCGTTGTTGGGCGTACTCTACGTTGCGCTTGAGCGAATCGCGTTCGCGCGCCAGCTCCTCGCTGTGCAAGTACCACAGGGCGGCCGTGATGGCGAGCAGGAACAAGGCCACCGACAGGATGGGGGCCAGCACCGAAAACCGGTCGTTGAAGCGTGCGAGTCGTTCGCGCCAGTGGTTGGCTTTGGCGAGGAGAAAGGGCGAGTTCGGCACGCTGGACATGGGAGGCGAGTGTAGGGGTGAAGCGCTTGTGCCGGGTTGCCTGACGCGCGGCTTGCGGTCCGTTGTTTGGACGGTTGCTCAGCGAAAAGACACCGCGTCCGCTGCAAAGCAGGCTGAAAACGTGCTACACTGCCAGCTTCTGTTCCCTGATAGCTCAGTCGGTAGAGCGACGGACTGTTAATCCGCAGGTCCCTGGTTCGAGCCCAGGTCGGGGAGCCACATACAAGCCCTTTGGGCCCGAAAAGCCGCATCCATGTTCATGGTTGCGGCTTTTTTCTTGGGACGTGCGGGCGGCTCGGCGTTGGCTCCAGCGCTGTTGCCCATCTCGGCCTGCGGGCGCGAGCACCAAAAAGCCCGCCAGCGCGGGCTCGTCGGTTCAGCGCTCGGCTTCAGCTGAACTGTTCGCGCCAGGTGCGCGTCGCTCGGGGCTGGGCCCGCAGCCAGATGAAGTAGAGCACCGGGCCCCAGCACATCACGCCGATGAAGACCGACAACAGCATCGACCGCCATTCATAGGGTATCGGCTCGGCGCCGACGCCCAAGGCGACAAACATGGAGCCAAGGATGCAGGCCAGGAATGCCGTCACCCATCCGCCGATTCGATACACCCACGACTTCACGCCACGCACGCAAGACGTTGCGGCAACCAGTCCAGCAAGGGCGCCCACTGTCCAGATCGTCACACCGGTTTCGTTCATCGTTCCTCCAATTTGAAGTGGCCTCCCTGGTGGTGAAGGGCCGTGCAGCCCTCGCGGGACAGGATACGGCCGCCGGATGACGGTGGCTGTAGTCGAATGTCCAACATCCGCTGCGGCACCTGCCCGACATCTGCCGTGCGGGTAGGTTGGGCTCCAGAGTTGCCAGGCGGCTGTGGCGGCTGCGCAGGACACGGCTGTGCCTGGGTCATCGGTTGGACCAAACTCTTGCGTCGTAGCCCTGTGGCAGCCGAACGCGGGAGCCGCAACCGGCGTTCTGTCGAACGGGGCTTTTCAACGGTGGACTTTGGCGGGCAGCGCGTTCAGGGCGCCGCACAGACCGTGACCGGGCTGCAAAACCTGCTATACTGCTAGCTTCTTCCCCGATAGCTCAGTCGGTAGAGCGACGGACTGTTAATCCGCAGGTCCCTGGTTCGAGCCCAGGTCGGGGAGCCACATTTGAAAAGCACCGGTTGCGCAAGCAGCCGGTGCTTTTTTTCTGGCCTGAACACCGCGTTTGTGTGGGCCCTGAGCGCGTCGTCAGTCTGGCCACGCGTGGCGCGGTCAGACCCGCGCCTCGGTCGAACGCCACATCGATGACCGCTGCAGGCGTTTCCCCGGATGTTGACCTCACGGCGGGCCGTGGCCAGCTCCTCATGCCATCCGTTATAGATGCCTGGTGCAACCAGCGCGGTGCCGCCGAGGCGCTCAAGAGCTCGTTGAGCAACAGCTCCTGGGTGAATCGTTTCGCCTCGTCCGCCTTCAGCGCTTCCCACCCGCCGTCGGAGTTCGCGGGGTCCAAGCGCTGGCACACCGGCGAATGTGGGTGGGCATCGGGCAGATGCGTTGTACCCTGCAGGAGGCGTGCAGTATCCGGCCCTTGTCGTTTCTCGTGAAACGGGAATCGGCAGATACTGCGCCACCTGAACGCCGGTGCCAGGCGCCCGTCGCCGTCAGGCTGCCACGGTCTTGCCGTGTGCGAACTGCGCCTGCAGTGCCTGCAGCGAGCGCTGCTGCATGCCGGCGTAGATCTCGAATTCGTCCAGCACGGGGCGGCCCAGCGCTTGCTCGAAGGCGAGCTGGGCCGATTGCGCGGCGTAGCTCCGCGCTTCCTGTCCGCCCAGGTTGGACTGGAAGATGCCGGCGGCGCTGACGGGCAAAAAATCCTCGTAGACGATGGGTTGCAGGCCGACGACGTTTGCCCGCAGCAGCGCAGGCAGATCGAGGTCATCTGCCGCATGCGCGTGTCGCGAGAAGGCGGCGGGGTCGAGGACGGTGTAGCGGTAAAAGGCCAGGCCTTGCGCATGCAGGCTGGGGGCGTCGTCGGGGAAGGCCTGGAAGGCGGCCGTCAGCCGTTCGGCGTAGTCGTGGGCCGTGCTGCCGGCCCCGTCGATGTTGCGGACCTGGGCCAGCAGCTGGTCGTACAGCGCGCGGCCCTTGCGGGTCAGGGCGACGCCGCGTTGCTCGATTTCGCCGAAGCGGGCCGTGTGCGTGTCCGCGTGCGTGCCGGTGCCCGATGCCTGGGGAAACGCGATGACTTCTTGCAAGGCCTTGAAGCTGGTCTGGCGCAGCAGGATGGGGCAGCGCCGGCGGGGTGGGCCCTCCACCACCGCCTTGGCCTCGATGCCCCGGCGCGGCATCTCGGCCTGCGCGGCGTCGATGTCCAGCGTGCGCGGGGTCAGGTGGTTGATGTGCGGCCCGCGGAAGCACACCACGTCGGCCACCAGGCGGTGGGCGTTCAGCAGCTGGCGGTAGGTGGCGGCATCCACCGTGGCCGTGGGGTGCCAGCGGAAGGTGGGCAGCAGGGCGGCCACGAACCGGGCCGCGTGGTCGGCGTCCAGGCCGCCGTCGCGCTCGCACTGGTGCAGCAAGGCCAGTACCTCGTCGGTGAAGATCGCGCGCCGGGCCAGGATCTGCCGCGCCTGCTCGCGCAGTGCCGGGTCGTCGATCAGCTCGAGCCGCAGCAGCGAGGTGAAGACGCGGAAGGGGTTGATGCGCAGGGCCTCGTCGTCCACGGGCCGGAAGGCGGTGGCGTGCACCGGCACGCCGGCGACCGACAGGTCGTAGTAGCTCACGGGCTGCATGCCCATGACGCGGAACAGGCGGCTGAGGGTGGCCAGCTCGTGCGCCGTACCCAGCCGGATCGCGCCATGGCGCTCGACGTCGATGCGGTCCATGTCGCCAGCTTGGGCCAGGGCCTCGCGCAGCGCGGGGTTGTGCGCCAGGGTGTGCTGGTTGATGTCCGCCACCAGGTTCAGCAGGGTGCCGTACTGGGGCACTTCGGTCCGGTACATGTCGGACATGGCCTGGGAAAACAGGCTGCGGATGGCGTCGGGGGAAACGAATGCGGCGGTCATGGTGATGGGCAGAGGAGGTTCTTCTCGCACGCAGCCGCAGACGAACGGCGGCGCATGGGGCATGCCGGGGATTGTCGAAGTGGCACGGGTCAGGCGCAAACGACATTTCGGACCCATGTCATGCGCAGTGGGAATGACCCGGGCAATGTGCTGGCGCGTCACCGTGGTGATCGGTAGGTCGACAACGGCGAGCAGCTCGGGGTCTCGTTCTCGCGCTGGCAGCTCATCTCGGCCTCGAACGGGGCGGTTTGTCTTCTTGGTATGGTTCCGAACCCGCATGACCCAGGATTGCCCGCGTGACCAGCTTGAGACCCTATCTGCCGCCCATGAGCTTGCTGTGTGCGTTCGAGGCCTGTGCCCGCCTGGGGCGGTTCACGGCGGCCGCGCACGAGTTGCACCTCACGCAAAGCGCGGTCAGCCGCCAGATCAAGGCCCTGGAGGATTTCCTGGGCGTGGCGCTGTTCATCCGCGAGCGCCAGACCGTTCGCCTGTCGCCCGAAGGCGAGCGCTACGCGCACGAGGTGCGCGAGGCCCTGCGGCTGCTGGCTGGCGCCAGCCTGGGGTTTCGGGCCAACCCGCAGGGCGGCAGCCTCACCCTGGCCATCTTGCCCACCTTTGGCACGCGCTGGCTGGCGCCGCGCCTGCCGCGTTTCCTCGAGGCGCATCCGGGCGTGACCCTGCACCTGGTCACGCGCCTGGCGCCGTTCGACTTTCGCCAGCTGCACCCCGATCACGGCCAGATCGACGCCGCGATCCACTACGGCGAGGCGGACTGGCCAGGGGCCGAGCTCGACTTCCTGCTGACGGAAGAGGTGGTGCCGGCCTGCAGTCCGGCGTTCCTGGCCAAACACGGCGTGCAGCAACCGGCTGATCTGCAGCGCGTGCCGCTGCTGCATCTGGCGTCGCGGCCTGATGCTTGGCGCCAGTGGCTGGCGTTGTACGGTGTGGCGGCCCAGCCTGCGGGCGGCATGGTGATCGATCAGTTTGCCGTGGTGACGCAGGCCGCCATGGCCGGGCTGGGGGTGGCCTTGCTGCCGCGGTTCCTGTTTCAGCCCGAGCTGGACCGCGGCGACCTGGTGGCGGCGGTGCCTGCGATCTGCGAGAGCGTGGGCGCCTACCACCTGGCCTGCGCGGCCCACCGCCTGCGGCATCCGCCCTTGCAGGCGTTCAGGGCCTGGCTGCAGGGCGAGGTTGGGCGCGGGTGAGTGGCTGGGGGCCTGGCGCGGTCTTCATGCGGCCGTTGATGTTGAAGATGGAGTATCTGCCAGTTACCGTTCATGAATGAACGGTAACTGGCAGATACTCCATTCAACATCAAGCTGAGGCGGCCGTGAATCGCCTGCGTTGGCCTCAGGGCTGCCCCAGCACCTTCAGCAGGTCGCGCTCCAGCGCGAGCTGCGTGCGGCTGTCCTGCAGCGCCGCGCCTTCGATGAGGAAGCTGTCTTCGGCGCGCTCGCCCAGCGTCAGGATCTTGGCCAGTTGCACGTTGATGCCATAGCTCGCGAACACGCGCGCAATCGCATACAGCAAGCCCACGCGGTCGCTGGCCGACACGGTGAGCAGCCAGCGCTGGGCCTTCTCGTCGGGGCGCAGGTCCAGCCGCGGCAGGATGGGAAACGAGCGCACGCGGCGCGAAACCCGGCCCGTGCGCGGCTCGGGCAGCGCCGGGGTGGACAAGGCCTTGGCCAGGCCATTTTCCACCAGGTTGATGAGTTCGCGGTAGTGCTCGGGCTGCTCTTCGGTGATGACCTGGAAGGTGTCCAGCGCGTGGCCATCGCGCGTGGTGTAGATGCGCGCATCCACGATGGACAGGCTGGAGCGGTCGAAGTACCCGCAGGCGCGCGCAAACAGGTCAATGCGGTCAGGCGTGTACAGCAGCACCTGCAGGCCCTCGCCGATGGGGGACAGGCGGGCGCGCACCAGCACGCGGGTCGCTGCATCCTGGGGGTCGGGCTGGTGGTTCAGGTAGCGCGAAATCTGCCGCGTGTGCCAGGCGATCTCGCCCGGGTCGTGGCGCATGAAGTAGCTCACGTCCAGCGTGCTCCACAACGCGCGCTCGGCCTGATGGGGCTGTGAGCCGCGCGCCAGCAGCACCAGGGCTTCGCGCTTGGTGGCCTCGACCAGCGCGCTGGCGTCGGGCACGTTGCCGCCCAGCACGCGGGCTGTGGCGCGGTAGAGGTCCTCGAGCAGCTTGCCGCGCCAGGCATTCCAGACCTTGGGGCTGGTGCCGCGGATGTCGGCCACGGTGAGCAGGTACAGCGCCGTCAGGCGCCGCTCGTTGCCCACGCGCTCGGCAAAGGTGGTGATGACCTCGGGGTCGCTCAGGTCCTGCTTCTGCGCGGTCTGGCTCATGGTCAGGTGCTCGCGCACCAGGAACTCCAGCAACTCGGTGTCGGCTTCGGCCACGCCATGCGCGCGGCAGAAGCGCCGCACCTCCATGGCGCCGAGCTCGGAGTGGTCGCCGCCGCGGCCCTTGGCGATGTCGTGGAACAGCGCCGCCGTGTACAGCAGCCAGGGCTTGTCCCAGCCCGCCGCCAGCTGCGAGCAGAACGGGTACTCGTGCGCGTGCTCGGCCATGAAGAAGCGCCGCATGTTGCGCAGCACCATGAGGATGTGCTGGTCCACCGTGTAGACGTGGAACAGGTCGTGCTGCATCTGGCCGACGATGCGGCGGAATACCCACAGGTAGCGGCCCAGCACCGAGGTCTGGTTCATCAGCCGCATGGCGTGCGTGATGCCCTGCGGCTGCTGCAGGATGGCCAGGAAGGTGGCGCGGTTGACCGGGTCGCAGCGGAATGCGCTGTTCATCTGCGTGCGCGCGTTGAACAGCGCCCGCAGCACGCGCGCCGACAGGCCGCTGACGCCCACGGCTTGCTCGAAGGTGAGGAAGGTGTCCAGGATGGCGTGCGGGTCGCGCTGGTACAGCTCGTCGTCGACCAGGTCGAGCAGGCCCGCGCGTTCGACGAAGCGTGCGTTGATCGGGTTGGGCTGAGGCTCGGGCAGGCCCTTGGCCACGCGCAGGCGCTCTTCAATGCCCTGCAGCAGGATCTGGTTGAGCTGCGCCACGGCCTTGGCGCTCCAGTAGTAACGCCGCATCAGCGTTTCGCTGGCGCGCAGGGCCAGGCGGCCCTCGGCATTGAAGCTGTTGGCGTAGCCGAAGGTTTCGGCCAGCGGCGTCTGCATGTCGAATACCAGGCGGTCTTCGCGGCGTTTGGCCAGCAGGTGCAGGCGCGCCCGGATCAGGCCCAGCAGGCGTTCGTGGCGCTGCAGCAGCGTGGACTCGCGCACGGTGGCGACGCCGTTCGCGGCCAGGGCTTCCCAGCTGTCGCCCAGGCCGGCGGCGCCCGCCACCCAGCGGATGACCTGGAGGTCGCGCAGGCCGCCGGGCGACTCCTTCACGTTGGGCTCCAGCGCGTAGGGCGTGTCCTCGTACTTCTGGTGGCGCTGGCGCATCTCCAGCACCTTGGCGACGAAAAAGGCCGCAGGGTCGGTGGCGCCGCGCACCCCGTGCGTGAAGGCCTCGAACAGCGCCGGGTTGCCGACGATCAGGCGCGCTTCCAGCATCGCGGTCTGGATGGTCAGATCCTCGTTCGCCAGGCTCACGCATTGCGCCACCGTGCGCACGCTGGAGCCGATCTCCAGCCCCGTGTCCCAGCAGCCCGAGATGAAGTGCTCGAGCTGGGCCTGCTGCGCCGCATCGGGGTGGTCCACGTCGTCGGGCAGCAGGATCAGCACGTCCACGTCGGAATGCGGGAACAGCTCGCCGCGTCCAAAGCCGCCCACGGCCAGCAAGGTCCAGTTGCCAGGCAGATCGGCCCAGTGCCAGAGCTGGCGCAGCGCATCGTCGGTCAGGCCGCTGAGGGCCTGCAGGCTGGCTTGCAGGCCGCGCGTGCTGGCGCCGGCCTTGAGCACCTGCTCGAACAGGGCTTGCTTGCGGCTCAGGTACTGTTCGCGCGCCTGGGGCGGCGGCGGGGGCGAGACCGCGGGAGGGGCAGCAGGGCCAGAAGAAGAAGCCATGTCCGGTGGGGGTGAGCGCTCAGGTAAGGTGAATTCTAATTGAGTATGCCGTAGCCAGCGTTCGCCATGCCTGAAGCCTTGCAAGATACTTCACCTCTGTCAAGGCTCGATTCGCCCCATGTCGGTGCATGGTGCGCGGTGCCCGGGCAGTTGGGCAGCAGGGCGCGTGAGGGGCGCTGCGGCCCGGCAATGGCGGGGCGTGACCTGGGTGAGCGGGTGTGGCCAGGGGCGTGGGGCGGGCGCCGTGGCCGTGTGTCTGCTTGCCGATGGCGAACGGGTAGGGTGGCGCGCCGGCGCTCGGCCTGTGTCTTGCCGCGCGGGAGGAGCAGTTGCCGCACGCATCTGGCTCGCGGATGCGCTGCAGTTCGAAGCGGACATCTGTCTCGTCGAGGCAGGCCCGCGTGGCCCATGAACCCTCCCAGGCAAGTCAGGTGGGTATGGTGAAACTGCCGTTCAAGCACCAACGGCCATCAAGGCATACCCACTTGATCGGGGTGAATGCCGATCAGATCGGCGGTGAGCGGGGAGCCCTTGGGCGCTGCTGGTCACCCGCGCATGCCGCACGACCTGGGCGGCGAGCACACCGCCACCACGGGCCCGGGCTGCATGGACATGCCCCACGCCACCTCGCTGCGCATGGGCTACGACAGCCCGGAAGGCGCCGCGGCGTGGGAAGTGCCGCGGGCTCTGGCGATCAGGCCTGGGCAGGGCTTGGGCGCTGGCCCACGAAGTCGGGTGTGGCGGGGCTGCCGGCCGACAGGGTCAGCACCTCGTAGCCGGTCTCGGTCACCAGCACCGAATGCTCCCATTGGGCCGAGAGCGACCGGTCGCGGGTGACGATGGTCCAGCCGTCGTTCAGCTCCTTCACCTCGCGCCGGCCCAGGTTCAGCATGGGCTCGATGGTGAAGATCATGCCGGGCTTCATTTCTTCGAGGGTGCCGCGCCGGCCGTAGTGCAGCACCTGCGGCTCTTCGTGGAATTTCTGGCCCACGCCGTGGCCGCAGAACTCGCGCACCACCGACAGGTTGTGTTGCTCCGCAAAGGTCTGGATCGCGTGGCCGATGTCGCCGAAGCGGCCGCCCGGGCGCACCTGCTCGATGCCGATCCACATGGCTTCGAACGTCAGCTGGCACAGGCGCTTGGCCGCGATGGAGCACTCGCCGACGAGGAACATGCGGCTGTTGTCGCCGTACCAGCCGTCCTTGATGACGGTGACGTCCATGTTCAGGATGTCGCCCTTCTTGAGTGGCTTGTCGTTCGGGATGCCGTGGCAGACCACGTGGTTCAGCGAAGTGCACATGTTGCCGGGATAGGGCGGGTAGCCCGGTGGCTGGTAGCCCAGCGTGGCCGACACCGACCCGCGCTTGGCCATTTCCTCGGCGCAGATGCGGTCCAGCTCGGCCGTGGTGATGCCGGGCTGAACGTGGGGGGTGAGGGCATCCAGCACTTCTGACGCAATGCGGCAGGCCTCACGCATGGCGGCGATGCCCGCCGCGTCTTTGATCACGATGCTCATGGTGCAATTATCCGCTGCTGCCAATGACACCGTCGGCCGAGGTGGCCTTGCGCGGGTGCGAGCGCGCCGCGCAAGGCCGGCGCAAACCGTCTGCGGGCGTCCCTGCGTGGCCGCGCCAAGCGCTGCCGTGGCGGGCCTGGCGCCTGATGCAGAGGCAGCTCGAAGACCCACCCGCCTGAAGCCAGGGTGCCGCCAGTGGCGATGAGCCGTGGGGTGGGATCAGGCCGGCTGCGCCGCGCCGGTGTGGCGCAGCCAGTGCCCGTCCACGTAGTCGGCCTGGGTGTCCTGGCCATCGCAGGCCAGCACCTGGTACACGCTGCCTGCATCGGCGGCGTCTCCAGGCAGGTGCGACGGCTCGTGGTCGTACAGCTCGAAAAAGCGCATGAACAGGTCGGCGATCTCCTGCTGGAAATGCGCGTCGTTGTTCAGGTGGTCGACGATGGAGCAGATGTTGACCTGCTGGTGGCGCTGCGCGTCGTGCTCCAGCGTGGGCTGGGTCTGGATGACGTCGCCGATCTTCAGGGCCGCGGCCATCAGACGCGCCTGGTCGGCGCAGGCCGGAAAGCCGGGTTGGCTGTCGCTGGCCGTGGCCGTCAGCAGCTGCCACTCGGGCGCCTTGCCGACGACCTTCAGGTAGGCGACGTTGCCGCGTGCGACCACGTAGCGTTCGTTGCGGGTGGGCTTGCGCGGGGCGCGGGGTTTGGGTTGCGGGGCGGGCTGGTCCGACATGGAATCTGGTGCGCTGGCGCGGCGGGCTGAGCGGGGAGGGGCGAAGGCGGGTATTTTAGGTTTCGTCGGCGCCGGCTTTGGCACCGTCCAAGCGCTGGCCGACCTGTGGGGCGTGCAGCGGGCGGGCCATTCAAGGCCCGCGTCGCTGCTGCGGCTCATGTCCGGGTGTGGATGCATTCACCTGCGGTGACTCAGCCCGGTCAGACCCAACCGCGGGATGCCAGCTGCGCCCAGCGCTCGGGCGTCAGCCTGGCCTTCAAGGCCTTCAGTGGATCGATGTCGCCCGTGTTGTCGGCCATCAGCGTGACAAAGTCCGCCGTCAAAAGCAGGCCGGTCTGCCGGGCCAGGACTTCCAACTCGGGCACCACGGCTTTGAGCACGCGCATGGCCGACGCATCGCTGTGCCGCATGCCCATCAGCTGGCTGTGCAGCAGGCAGGCTTCGCGCAGGGCCTGGTGCTCGGGGCCGTCGAACCACAGTTCGTGGTCCGCCCCATCGCCGCGAATCTCGTCGGGCGCCCACAGGTCATGGGGGACGTCCTCGCCAGCTGCCACGATCCGCTGGCGGTAGGACTCGGTGCCCCAGACCAGGAACGGCGGCCAGGCGGCTGGCACGTCCTCGTGGGTGAAGCAGAGGAACAGCGCATAGAGCGGCACATCGCGCGGGATGCGCCCGAGCGCGGCCGGCAGGGCCTGTAGCAGCAAGGCCTGAACGCGGGCCTCCACGGTCTTCAGGGTGTCGCCCTTGGGCAGGCGCAGGTACATCAGGCGGTCGTGGCCGGGCTTGGGCTGGCCATGCACATCGAGGTATTGCAGGTCGATGCGCGAGAGCCTGCCGTCGGCGTCGTAGCCGTAGGCGTACTGGTTGGACCACGTGGGCTCGCCGTCGCGCCAGTTGCGGCTCACGCTGCGCAACAGCTGCCGCCCCTCGGCATCCCAGACGTGCTCGGTGTCCATGCCGCGTTGGCCCGCGTGGAGGTGGTCGGCCACCAGGCGCCCGCCGGCGTAGCGGTTCAGGCGCACGTTGTCGATGCCGTGGCCGTACCAGCCGATGGTCGTGCAGTGTCCCGCTTCGTGCAGCAGCACCTGTTCGCGCCGCTGACCTTCCAGCTCCAACACGATGCGGCCTTGCGCATCCAGCCCATGGTGCACGTGCTCGGCCGGCCTGGCCTGGTCATCGGCCAGCCAGCGCGGCGCGGGGCCGCCATACAGCTCGCGTGCGAATGGCGCGTCAAAGCTCATCGACGCCGTTGCCCAACGCCAGCTGACGACCTGTTGGTGCGTCTGGGCCAGCAAGGCCTGAAAGCGGGCCCTGTCGGCATAGGCCGCGTAGAGCCGGTTGATCGGATCGTTGTGGCTGCCCACGCGGCCCTCCCTGAAGTCTGTTTCGCGCCCATTGTGCGGGCGCGGGGTCGGGGACGGCCTGCCCCGCTTAAAATACGGGCTTACCCCAATTGGCTGACTTGCCGCGCAGCATGATGTGTGGGCAGTATCCGGTGTGTGTCGTTGAATTTCAGACGGCAGGCGCGGCATAGTCCACATGAATGGCCAGTTGGGAGGCAGCTGACAACCCCAGACCTGTGAACAGCGGTGTGCGCCCGGCCCACGCCGCCCAACCGACGGCCCACCGTGTCCAACACCATTCACCACTTCGCGGGCGGCAACGCCCTGAGCGCGTTCCGCATCCAGCAACTGCTGCCCAAGCTGCAGGCGATTGCGCCGACCATCACGGGGCTGTCGGCCCGTTTTGAGCACCTGGTGCGCTTTGCCGGCGCGCCTTCGGCCGAGCAGCTGCAGCAGGTGCAGGCGCTGCTGACCTACGGCCCGGCCCATGCCGTGCCGGAGGGGCAGAAGGCCAGCGCCGAGCTGGTGGTGGCGCCGCGCTTGGGCACGGTGTCGCCCTGGGCTTCGAAAGCGACCGACATCGCGCGCAACTGCGGGCTGCCGGTGCAGCGCGTGGAGCGCGTGACGCGCTACGTGCTGGGCCTGAAGACCGGCTTGCTGGGCAAGGCCGCGCAACTGGGCGAGGAC
This sequence comes from Comamonas serinivorans, assembly GCF_002158865.1. Taxonomy (NCBI): domain Bacteria; kingdom Pseudomonadati; phylum Pseudomonadota; class Betaproteobacteria; order Burkholderiales; family Comamonadaceae; genus Comamonas; species Comamonas serinivorans. Next base: position 1,074,644 of record NZ_CP021455.1, read on the forward strand.
CAGCTGGCGCAGGTCGCCGCCTTGCTGCACGACCGCATGACGGAAAGCGTGCTGCCCAGCGTGCAGGCGGCCGAGGCGCTGTTCACCGAGTTGGTGGCCGAGCCCATGCAGCAGGTTGATGTGCTGGGCGGCGGCCAGGCCGCGCTGGAGCGCGCCAACACCGAGTGGGGCCTGGCGCTGGCCGCCGACGAGATCGACTACCTGGTGACCAACTTCACCAAGCTGGGTCGCAACCCCACCGACGTGGAGCTCATGATGTTCGCGCAGGCGAACTCGGAGCACTGCCGCCACAAGATCTTCAACGCGCAGTTCACCATCGACGGCGTGGCGCAGGACAAGAGCCTGTTCGGCATGATCCGCCACACCGAGCAGCAAAGCCCGCAGCACACCGTCATCGCCTATGCCGACAACGCCTCGGTGATGGAAGGCCACACGGTGGAGGTGTTCGACGCCAAGACGCCGGTGGCCGCCGGTGCCACGGGCGAGGCCAGCTACCAGAAGGCCAGCGAGCTGCGCCACGTGCTGATGAAGGTCGAGACGCACAACCACCCGACGGCGATCTCGCCGTTCCCGGGGGCCTCGACCGGCGCGGGCGGTGAGATCCGCGACGAAGGCGCGACCGGCCGCGGCTCGCGTCCCAAGGCCGGGCTGACGGGGTTCACCGTGTCCAAGCTGTGGCCCACCGAGGCCGACATCGGCAAGCCCGATCACCTCGCCAGTGCGCTGCAGATCATGACCGAGGGCCCGCTGGGCGGGGCCGCGTTCAACAACGAATTCGGCCGGCCCAACCTGCTGGGCTACTTCCGCGAGTACGAGCTGCCGGTGGGCGCGGGTGACGACGCCGTCGTGCGCGGCTACCACAAGCCCATCATGATCGCGGGCGGCCTGGGCCACATCGACGCGCGCCTGACGAAGAAGATCGAGTTCGGCCCCGGCGCGCTGCTGATCCAGCTGGGCGGCCCCGGCATGCGCATCGGCATGGGCGGCGGTGCGGCCTCGTCGCTGGCCAGCGGTGCCAATGCGGCGCACCTCGATTTCGATTCGGTGCAGCGCGGCAACCCCGAGATCGAGCGCCGTGCGCAAGAGGTCATCACCGCCTGCCAGGCCATGGCCGACGCCAACCCCATCCTGGCCATCCATGACGTGGGCGCGGGCGGCCTGTCCAACGCCTTCCCCGAGCTGACCAACGACGCCGGCCGGGGCGCCACCTTCGACCTGCGCGCCGTGCCGCTCGAGGAATCCGGCCTGGCCCCCAAGGAGATCTGGAGCAACGAAAGCCAGGAACGCTATGTGCTGGCGATCGCGCCCGAATCGCTGCCGCTGTTCGAAGCGATCTGCGCGCGCGAGCGCTGCCCCTTTGCCGTCATCGGTCAGGCCACCGAGGCACGCGAACTCAAGCTGGTCGATTCGGCTGACCAAGCAGCAGTACCGCAGCCTGTCGACGTGCCCATGGACGTGTTGCTGGGTAAACCCCCCAAGATGCACCGCGACGTGGCGACCGTGCAGCGCCGCTTCACGCCGCTCAAGCTCGACGACGTGAAGCTGCAGGACGCGGTGATCGCCGTGCTGTCGCACCCCACGGTGGCCAGCAAGCGCTTCCTCATCACCATTGGCGATCGCGCCGTGGGCGGCCTGACGCACCGCGACCAGATGGTGGGCCCCTGGCAGGTGCCGGTGGCCGATTGCGCCGTGACGCTGGCCGACTTCGCCGGCTTTGCGGGCGAGGCCATGAGCATGGGCGAGCGCACGCCGCTGGCCGCGCTCGATGCGCCGGCGTCGGGCCGCATGGCCGTGGCCGAGGCCATCACCAACCTGCTGGCCGCGCCCATCGAGCTGCCGCGCGTCAAGCTGTCGGCCAACTGGATGGCCGCCTGTGGCGAGCCCGGCGAGGACGCCGCGCTGTACGCCACCGTGCAGGCCGTGGGCATGGAGCTGTGCCCGCAGCTGGGCGTGTCCATCCCCGTGGGCAAGGACAGCCTGTCCATGCGCACGCAATGGACCGGCGCCGACGGCCAGCCCAGGAAGGTGACGTCACCGGTCAGCCTGATCGCGACCGCGTTCGCCAGCGTGGGTGACGTGCGCGGCACGCTGACGCCGCAGCTGGCCCGCGATGGCGAGACCACGCTGGTGCTGATCGACCTGGGCCGTGGCCAGCACCGGCTGGCGGGCTCGGTGTTCGCACAGACGCTGGGCCAGTCCGGCTGTCCCGAGGCCGACGGCGTGCCCGACCTGGACAACGCCCAGGACCTGGTCAAGCTCGTCGCCGCCATCAACGAGCTGCGCGCGCAAGGCCAGATCCTGGCCTACCACGACCGCAGCGACGGTGGCCTGCTGGCCGCCGCCGCCGAAATGGCCTTTGCGGGCCAGGTCGGCGTGGCGCTGAACATCGACATGCTGGTGACCGAGAGCGACGGCATCCACGACAGCCGCGCCGAATATGGCGATGCCAAGAACTGGGCGCAGCAGGTCAGCGCGCGGCGCGAGGAGCTGACGCTCAAGGCGCTGTTCGCCGAAGAGCTGGGCGTGCTGATCCAGGTGCCCACGGCCACGCGCAACCAGGTCATGCAGACGCTGCGCGCGCACGGGTTGTCGGCCTTCAGCCACTTCGTGGGCACCACGCGGCCGGCCAACGCCACCATCGACAAGAACAAGGGCGAGCTGGCCGTCTGGCGCGACACCAAAGAGGTGTTCTCGGCCAAGCTGCACGACCTCATGCAGGTCTGGGACACCGTGAGCTGGCAGATCGCGCGTGAGCGCGACAACCCGGCCTGCGCCGATCAGGAACACGCCAGCGTGGGCGAGCCGGGCGACCCTGGCCTGCAGTTCAAGCCCAGCTTCAACCTGGCCGAGGACGTGGCGGCGCCCTTCATCGCCACCGGCGTGCGGCCCAAGGTGGCCGTGCTGCGCGAGCAGGGCGTGAACTCGCACGTCGAAATGGCCTACGCCTTCCACGAAGCCGGCTTCCAGGCCGTGGACGTGCACATGACCGACCTGCAGACCGGCCGCGTCAACCTGGCGTCGTACCAGGGCCTGGTGGCCTGCGGCGGCTTCAGCTATGGCGACACGCTGGGCGCGGGCATCGGCTGGGCGCGCTCCATCACCTTCAACGCGCAGCTGGCCGACCAGTTCAAGGCCTTCTTCGGCCGCGGTGACACCTTTGGCCTGGGCGTGTGCAACGGCTGCCAGATGTTTGCCGAGCTGGCCGAGATCATTCCCGGTGCCGAGCACTGGCCGCGCTTCACCACCAACCAGAGCGAGCGTTTCGAGGCCCGCCTGTCGCAGGTCGAGGTGCTGGCGTCACCCAGCCTGTTCTTCGCCGGCATGGCCGGCACGCAGCTGCCAATCGCCGTGGCCCACGGCGAGGGCTTTGCCAACTTCTCGCAGCGCGGCAACGCGGCGCAGATCGACGCCGGCGGCCTGGCCGCCATGCGCTACGTGGACCACCAGGGCCAGCCCACCGAGGCCTACCCGCTGAACCCCAACGGCAGCCCCGGCGGCCTGACGGCGGTGACCACGGCCGACGGCCGCTTCACGGCCATGATGCCGCACCCCGAGCGCGTGTTCCGCAACGTGCAGATGAGCTGGACGGCCGGCGACCCGAGCGCCCGCAGCCCCTGGATGCGCATCTGGCAGAACGCCCGCAAGTGGGTGGGTTGAGGCGTTGAATGGGGGTATGCATCGATTGCCGTGTTCAGGGTAACGGCGAGGGGTGCATACTGCCTTGATCGCGAGATGCCGGTTGCCCCTGTGCGTGGCCGACATGCGTGAGCAAGTTGGGCTCCAGCCTATGCCCTGTGGCCGCCAGCCTGGGTCAAGCGTGGCGGCATCACCGACGCGGCCGCGGCATCGCCTGAACCGCGAGGTATGGCATGACATCAGGACCTTTGACGGGCGTTCGCGTCGACGCAACGCAGGCCACAAGCCGGGGACGCTGGGCTGAGGGGCCGTGGAACGGGAAACTGGCCGCCTCAGCCCATGCGCTGCGGTCGATCCGCCGTCACGGGCCGATGGCAGTCGTCGGCAGGGCGCGCATGGACCAGATGACCCAGCTGCCCGCCCGGCGGACCAGCAGGTAGCTGTTAAGGCCCTCCACCAGCGGCAGCACGCCTGCGGCGGTGTGCACCCCCGTCATCGCGAACGAGGCCTCGGCCACCGCCACCTCGTCGGTGACGAAGCGGATGCGCTGCACCACGGTGGCGGTGATGGCGGCCGTGCGGTAGACGCCCTGCCGCTGCGCCAGGTAGAGGCGCAGGATCTCGTCCCGGCCCTGGGCGGTCTTGCCTGTGGCGCTGGTCAGCTCGGCCTCGACCGCGAGCAGCCGGCTGTAGCCGGCCACATCCTGGGCATTCCAGGCCAATCGACGGGCCTCGATCAGGTCACGGATCTGGGCTTCTGCGTGCTGCAAGGCGTCGGGGGGCGATGCCGCCGCGGCAGCAGTGCGGTCGGCATGCTGTGCGTTCGGGCATGTCATGGAGGCCACTCCGGCAGGCTGTGTCACAGGTCGATGCGGTAGGCATCGACCGCGTCCCAGTTGAAGCGAAACCCCACGCCCGGGCCTTGTGGCAGATCGACCAGGCCGTCGCTGCCCAGCGTCATGCGTTCGTGGAACAGGGGCTCGAACCAGGGCATGTGTTCGGCATAGAGGGCATGGGGGGCCGAGGCCACGAGGTGCAGGCTGTGCTCGGTGAAGATGTGGGGCGCGACCGGGATGTCGAGCGTGGCCAGGTACGCCATGGCTTTGCGCATCTCGGTGTAGCCGCCCATGCGCTGCAGGTCCGGCATCATGATGTCGGCCGCGCCCGCTTCCACCATGGCGCGTACGCCGTATCGCGTGTATTCGGTTTCACCGTTGGCGATGGGGGTGTCCAGGGCCTTGGCCAATGCGGCGGTTTCCTGGTGGCACCAGGTGGGCATCGGCTCTTCGAACCAGGCCAGGTCGAAGGGCTCCAGCGCCCGGGCCAGGCGCAAGGCGGCGGTGGCCGACAGGCTTTGGTTGGCGTCGGCCATGAGCGTGAAGTCGGGGCCGATGACGTCGCGCACGGCCTCGACCCGGGCGACATCGTCTTGCCAGCGCGCCGAGCCCAGGCGCATCTTCATCGCTTTGAACCCCTGGGCCACGAATCCCGCGGCTTCGCGGCGCAGCTCATCCACATCGGCCGACAGCCACAGCCCCGCGCTGGCATACACCGGCACCCGGTCCCGGCAGGCACCGAACAGCTTGTACAGCGGCCGCTCGGCCGATTGGCCGATCAGGTCCCAGCACGCGATGTCCAGCGGGTTCATCGCCAGCACCGCCACACCGGCCTGGCCATAGAAGTTGAGCGACCGCAGCATCTCCGCCCACAGGGCTTCCACGTCGTGCGGGTCGCGGCCGATGAGGTGGCCCTTGAGGCTGGCGCACATCTGCGCGATGGCCCGCAGCTTGGCCGGGTCGAAGCAAAAGCCATAGCCCTCGCCGGTCAAGCCCGCGTCGGTGTCGACGCTGACCATCAAGGTTGCCGCGCTGGCGATCTCGTGAATGGCGGTTCGAAGCGGCTTGGGCAGGGGCAGTTCGATGGCGGCGATGCGCACGTCGGTGATGCGCAGGGGTGCAGGGCTCATGGATGTGACGTCCTCAACAGGAATTCCCGCGAGCAAGTGCCATGGGAGGTGCCCGACTTGTACCCCAAGCCCCCAAGCGCGCAGTTCATGCAGGTGACTTGCACGCACGCCGACCGGTCGGGTGCCTGGTGACGAGGTGCACAGGTGATGGATGCCGCAGGCGCCACCGCCACGGGCCATGGCCAGCGGGGCACCTGACCGGTTGTGCTGGGCGTGGCCCTGCCGGTCCACCGCGCCAGCGCGGCGCTGGCGTGGACACACACCGGGCTTCAGTCGCCGGCCATGAAGCGATGCGCCGCCAACTGCTGGGCCAGGCTGCGGGCGATGGGCAGGGGCTCGCCATGCAACCAGGCCGCCAGCAGCTCGCCCGACAGCACCGCCAGCGTGAGGCCGCGCGCGCCCATGGCGGTGCACACCCAGGGGGCTTGCAGGCTGAGCGCTTGCACCTCGTCGCCGGGCGAGTCCGATGCCGCATGTCCGGCCTGGGCGCTGCTCAGCGGCGTCGCTGCCGCTGAGCGTCGCGGGGTGCGCGTGGTGTGTTCAGGCGCTTGCAACGGTCCCACCAGGGGCACACGGTCCGCCACGGTGCAGCGCGCGCCGTGCCAGTGCCAGACCTGACCGGCGCGCCACAGGCGCCGGGCGCGCTGGGCGGTGACGGGCAGCAACTCGTCCAGCCGATCCAAGTTGACCTGGTGCTCGGCGGCGATGGTGGCGGCGTCGAAGCCACGGGGCAGTTCGCGCAGGAACGAGGCCCCCGTGCACCAGAACGCGCCCTGGTCGCCGGGAATGGCGCGCAGCAGGCTGCCGTGGCCGTTCACGGGCGGCGTGGGGGCCGCGTTGGCCGCTGCCGGCTGAGGATCGGCGGGGTCGGAGGCCGTGCCGGGCGCGTCGAGCTCGCTGTCCCGTCCCAGGGTGACCAGGCCTTGCACCCGGTGCGTGGGGAACTCGGCCGGGGCGCACCAGGGCTGCACCAGGGCTGCGGTGGCGGGCCCGGCCGCCAGCACCACCAGGTCGGCGGACGCGAGGTGCTGCCCCTGCTCGTTGAACAGCGACCAGGGTGGCCGGCGTGGCGCGGTGGCGGGCGAACCGGCAGGCGCGGCCAGACCTGGCCCCGTGCCTTGTGGGGCGGCAGCGGATGCGGCATGAGCGGCATGCGCGGCGGCCGGCTGCGGTGCAGGGGCCGTGGTGCCCGGCGCTGCAGCAGGGGGCGAGGCGGGGTCGTGCCAGCTGAGGCGCGTGACCTGGCAGCCCCCGCGCCACTGCACGCCCGGCAGTGCGAGCTGGGCGCGCACCAGCTGGGCCGGCCGCACCCAGCCGGCCTGGACATGCCACAGCGGCTCGCTGGCCAGCAGGCGCTGCCGGGCCACGTCGGCCTGCCACTGCGGGGCATCGTCGGGCTGGGCGGGGCGGCTGCTGTCCAGGCCCGGATGGGCCGCGTGTGCCAGGGCGGCTTCGCGCCAGGCGGCGGGCAGGCGGCGTTCGCGGCCCACGGGCAGCTCCAGCACGCCGGTGTCGGCCCAGTCCTGGCCGGGCACCAGCAGGTCGGCGCAACGGCGGCGCATGGCCCGCACCCCCGCGCGGGTGAGCTGGGCCAGGCGGCCGTCGTCGGGCGAGACATGCGGGGCGAAGATGCCGGCCGGCAGGCCGGAGGCGCCCGCTGCCGGCGTGGCGGCGGCGTCGAGCACGGTGACGCGCCAGCCGCGCGCGGCCAGGCTGGCGGCCACGCTGGCGCCGCTGATGCCGGCGCCCACCACCACCGCATGGCGGTCGGCTGCCTGGCATGCGGACAGCGGCTGGCGCAGCTGTGCAAGGTGGCGCGGCACCCAGCTGGGGGCGTAGCGGGCGGCCAGGCAATCGCGCTTGGGCGGCAGGCCGGGGCGGCGTTCCAGCACGAAGCCGCATTGCTGCAGGTGGTCGCGCAGCGCGCGCGCCACGGTCCAGGTGGCGACGCGGGTGCCGGGGCGGGCCAGGCGCGCCACGCCCTTGATGACGGGCAGGTCCCACATCTCGGGGTTGAGCCGGGGCGAAAAACCGTCGAGAAAGACCGAATCGACGGCCACATCGATCTCGCGCAGCAGGGGCCGCACGTCGCCCACGCAGAGCGTGAGCTGCACCGCGCCGCCCTCGAACACCAGCCGGTGCACACCCGGCAGCATGGCCTGCCACTGGGCGGCCAGCTGGGCGGCCAGGTCGTGCAGCTCCGGGAAGGGCTGGGCGCTGCGCAGCAGGTCGGCGGCGCCCACGGGATGGGCTTCGATGCTGGTGAAGAACAGGCGCGCGGGCCGTTGCGGATCGGCGCGCCAGGCGGCCCAGGTGGCGAGGAAGTTCAGCCCCAGGCCGAAGCCGGTTTCCAGCACATGCCAGTGGGGGTGGTCGGACCATGCAGTATGGGTTGATTCTCGTTTTTCAGACAACGAGGTTAGGGGTGTACTGCCTTCCACATTTGACGAATGGGTGGCCTCTCGCGGGTCGGCCGCATCGGGTGTCTGGCTGATCGGGCCGGGCGCGGGTCGACTGGCCGCGAGGGGGCTCGGCTCCGGTGAGGGGGCTGGGGATGGTGCGGCAGGGCTGGGCTGAGCGGGCGTGAACCGGGAGGCAGAGGTGGCGGGCGCAGCCTGGACCGTGTCCGGCGGCCACAGGCCACAGCCCGCGAGGAACACGTGGCGGGCCTGCGCCAGCCCGCCCTGGCCATCGGCACCGACGCTGCGGTAGATGTCGCCAAACAACGGGGAATGCGGCGTGCCATCGGGCCGCCATGCAACGGGGGAGGTCATTCGAGGGAGAAAGGGCGGGGCCAAAGGGGCGCGGCGCACACGCCGCGGCAACATCGGCAAGCCTAACGCGGGATGGCGACGGTGCGGGGCCGGTTGGCTTACCGGTTGCAGGGCGTGGCACGCGTTGGGTCGCACCCACACGCGGCGCCACAGGCTGCCCAACCGCCCAACCGCCCAACCGCCCAACCGCCCAACCGCCCAGGGTGCAGGGCCGTGGGCCGCGTGACGCGCCTGGCGGGGTGGACGCTGCTGCCCATGGGCGTCAGTGCCGCCAAGGGGGCTTGGTCATAATGCGCGGTTATGCATGCCCTGCGCAACGCCCGCTCACTGACCCGCCTCGTGCTGGCGTGGTTCGTGCTGACCTTGGGGTTGGCGGTGGCGTCGCCCGTGGTGCACCCGCAATCCATGCAGGTGTTGTGCACGGGCACGGGCAGCATGCAGGTGGTCATGGTCGATGACGATGGCCAGGTGGTGCCGGGTCACCACCATGTGCTGGACTGCCCGCTGTGCCTGGTGGTCACCACGCCGCCGGTGTACCCCCTGGCCCAGGTCGCGTTGCCGCAGCCGCTGGCGATTGCCCTGCAGCCCGTGGTCGCGGCGCGCATCGCCGCCCGGGTGGGGGCGCCGCTGCCGCCCCGGGGACCGCCCGCGCGCGCGTGAGAGCCTGGCGCCAGCGGCAGCCCTGAGCAGGCGCCGTGGTCGCGCCGTGTCGCCGCCACGCGCCTGCTGGGCGTGGCCGATGTCACCTGCACGCATTCCCTTTCCATGAACCGTCCCTTTGTTGTTGCGACGCCCCCTGGCGTTGCCCTTCGTCCCTGGCCGCCGGCCAGGCCTTTGTGGTGCTTTGCGGCGCACGTCGCCCGGCTGTCCTGGCTCGTGCCCCTGGTGGGCGTGGCCGGCCCGGCCTGGGCGCAGGCTGAGGCGGCCACGGCCACCCTGGAGGCCGTGACCGTGGAGGCCCAGACCGAGGGCCGTTTGACACGCACCCCCCAAACCGGCAGCAAGCTGGCGTTGAGCGCGCTGGAGACGCCCGCCAGCGTCGAAACCCTCACGCGCGAGCAATTGGAAGCGCGCGGCGATGCCTCGCTGGTCGACGCCATCACCCGGGCCACGGGGTTCACCAGCCTGGCCCACCCCGGCAACAGCGGCAGCTCGCTGGCGGTGCGCGGCTTCACCGACACCACCTCGGTCATGCGCCTGTACGACGGCACGCGCCAGTACGGCGGTGTGGGCGTGAGTTACCCCTTCGACACCTGGGGGGTGGACCGCATCGAGGTGCTGCGGGGGCCGGCCTCCGTCATCCATGGCGACGGCGCCATCGGCGGCGTGGTCAACGTGATCCCCAAGAAGCCGCAGCGCGGGGCCCTCAGCCACGAGCTGCAGACCCGGCTGGGCAGCCATGGCCGACAGGCCCTGGCGTTTGGCAGCGGCGGGGCGCTGAGCGAGCAGCTCTCGTACCGCCTGGATGTGGGCGGCGACCGCGACAACGGCTGGGTGGCACGCGGCCAGTCGCGCAAGCTCAGCGTCTCGGGCGCTTTGCAGCTCAACGCCACACCCGATCTGCAAATCAAGCTCAGCCATGCCCAAGGCCGGCAGCACCCCATGCGCTACTTCGGCATGCCCCTGGTGAATGGCGCGCCCTGGCCCGCCCTGGCCGGGCAGAACTACAACGTGGCCGACAGCCACATCCGCTACCGCGATGCCTGGACCGAGCTGTCGGCGCTGTGGACGCCCAGCGCCCAGGTGGTGGTGCGCAGCAAGCTCTACCGCATCACCAGCCAGCGCGACTGGCGCAATGCCGAGGGCTATGCCTACAACGCGGGCACGGGACTCATCGACCGTTCGGACAACACCCAGATCGCCCACGATCAGGCGCAGCTTGGCGCCAGCGTCGATGCGAGCTTCACGGGCCGGCTGCTGGGGCTGGACAACACGGCGTCCATCGGCGTTGACCTGAGCCGCAGCCGCTTTCAGCACAGCAACAACACCTACGCGGGCAGTTCGGGCTCGGTCGATCCGTTCGACCCCGAGCCCGGTCTGTTTGCCAGCGCGGCGCCCTTCATCCCGCGCTACCGCAACCGGGCCAGCCAGTACGCGGTGTTTGCCGAGGACCGGCTGGCCCTGACCGACCGGCTGTCGGTCGTGGGTGGGCTGCGCTACGACCACACGCGCCTGCAGCGGCAAGACCTGGTTGCCGCCACCCAGGCCTTTGACAAGGCCTACGCGAGCTGGAGCGGCCGGCTGGGTGTGGTGCTGCAGCTGCGGCCGGACCTGTCGCTGTACGCCCAGCACGCCCGGGCGGCCGATCCGATTGCCGGCCTGCTGATGCTGTCGCCGGCCAACAGCGCGTTTGGCCTGGCCAAGGGCCGGCAGTGGGAGGTCGGGATCAAGCAGGTCTTTCAAGAGGGCACCGGCGAATGGACCCTGGCGGCCTACCGCATCCAGAAGAACAACCTGCTGACGCGTGACCCCACCGATCCGGCCCGAAGCGTGCAGGTGGGCCAGCGGTCGTCACGCGGTCTGGAGGGCACGCTGGCCCTGGCGCTGACGCCGACGCTGCGGCTGGACGCGAACGCGGCGCTGCTGCGCGCCCGCTACGACGACTTCACCGAGGTGGTGGGCGGCGTGCCGGTCTCGCGCAACGGCCAGGTCCCCACCGACGTGCCCCAGCGCGTGGCCAACCTGTGGCTGAGCTGGCAGGTGGCGCCGGCCTGGACGCTGGCGGGCGGCGCGCGCCACGTGGGCAAGCGCTACGCCAACAGCGCCAACACGCTGGTGCTGCCCAGCTACACCACGACCGACCTGAGCCTGCAGTGGCGCGTGCAGCCCGGCACCACGCTGACCCTGCGCGGCACCAACGTCTTCAACAAGCGCTACTACACCACGGCCTACTACACGGCCACCCAGTGGTTCGTGGGCGAGCCGCGCCGCGTCGAGCTGGCATTCCACCACCGGTTCTGACCATGCGGGGGTCTGTCAAACGCTGGCTGTTCCTGACGCACCGCTGGCTGGGCATCGTGCTGTGCCTGTTGTTCGTGATGTGGTTCGTCTCGGGCATGGTGATGATGTACGTGGGCTACCCCAAGCTCACGCCCGACGAGCGTCGGCTGCACCTGCCCGTGCTGGCCGCCGATGCCGAGCTGCTGTCGCCGGCTCAGGCGTTGCGGCAGGCCGGGGTGTCGGGCCCGCTGGCCGACCTGCGGCTGGCGGCCGCCAGCGGCGGCCAGGCGGTCTACCTGGTGCGACCGCTGCGGGCCGAGCCGACCGGCAGCGGCCACGGCATGGGCAGCCATGGCGCCAGCGCGGGTGGCACGCTGGTCATCGACGCCCGCCGCGGCGAGCGCCTAATGGACGTGGCCCCCGAGCGGGCCCTGGCCAGTGCGGCGGCCTACATGGCGCCTGACGGGGCGGCGCGTGGCGCTGCGGCTCCCTCAGCGGGGTCGGACCACGGACTGCGTTACCTGGGCCAGGTCGACGGCGAAGACGCCTTCACGCACGCACGCAGCCTGGATGCGCACCGCCCGCTGCACCGCGTGCAGCTGCCCGATGCGGCCGACACTTGGCTCTACGTGTCGGGCCGCACGGGCGAGGTGGTGCTGGATGCCGCGCGCACCGAGCGGCTGTGGAGCTATGTGGGCACCTGGATCCACTGGCTGTACCCGTTTCGCGGCACGGCGCTGGACCGCTACTGGAGCGACATCGTGATCTGGCTGTCCATCGCCGGCGTGGTGGTCACCCTGGTGGGCAGCTACGTCGGGATCCAGCGCTGGCGCTTCCGGCAGGCCTACCGCAGCGGCTCGCACTCGCCCTACCAGCCCGGCATGATGCGCTGGCACCACATCGTCGGGCTGCTGTTCGCGCTCACCACCTTCACCTGGATCTTCAGCGGGCTGATGTCCATGAACCCCTGGCGCATCTTCGATGCCGGCGCCGCGCCGCTGCAGACACGGGCCCTGCAGGGCGAACCGCTGGCCGTGCCCCGCGACGGACCCGCGGGCGCCCTGGATCAACCTCCCCAGGCGCTGTTGCGCGCGGCCGGCGCGCCCGTGCGCGAGCTGCGCTGGGTGCCGGTGCTCGGGCGCGTCACGGCCCTGGCCCACGGCGCATCGCCCCGTCCGCAGGTGCTCGATGGCCAGACGGCGCAAGCCCTGAGCCTGGACGCCGACGCATTGCGCACGGCTGCCCAAGGATTGATGCAGTATCCCATTGCTCGCGTCGATGTGATGAACGAGTACGACCTGTACTACTACGCCAGGGCGGCGCACACCATGACCGGTGGCAACGAACGGCCGCTGCCCGTCTGGCGCGTGGTGTTCGACGATCCGCAGGCCACCTGGGTGCACCTGGACCCGCACACCGGGGCCATCCTCGGTCAGCTGGACACGCGCCGCCGGGTCAGCCGCTGGCTGTTCACCCTGCTGCACAGCTGGGACTGGCTGCCGCTGCTGACGCGGCGGCCGCTGTGGGATGGCCTCATGCTGGCCCTCAGCCTGGGCGGGGTGCTGCTGAGCGCGACTGGCGTGGTCATCGGCTGGCGGCGCTTGCGGCTCAAGCTGCGTTGAGCGGCGTGCGTCAGGGTGCACAGCTGGACGGCGGGGTCAGCGCCAGGGGCCGGCTGGGCGGCGGTTTCTGTCGCTGTGTCGGGATGGTCGGCGGTCGGTGGCCGAGCTGTTTGTTTGGGCTGAACGACGCACGAGGCCGCTTCGTCGAGACAGGCCAAGCCGGGTTGGCCGCATTCACGCCCTTCAGGCGGGTGTGCGCCGGCCTGCCAGCCTTCAAACCGGGTCGTCACCGCGCGCCAGGCTTGCGGCCACGGGGCCGTGCAGCAGGGCATGGCGGGTCAGTCCCAGACCGAGAACGCTTGCGCCAGCGCGGCGCGAGGCGTGTGGGTGATGACGCTGTTGTGCAGCAACACGATGCGCTGCAGGGGCCAGGCCAGCACGGCCTGGGCGCTGGCGCGCGCGGCCGCCTTGTCGCGGGTCATGAGGCGGGCGCTGCGCGGCACGGTGAGGTGGTCGCGCCCGCCCATCAGGCCCAGGTACAGGCGCACGGGCGCCGCCAGCGGCCCCGTCCAGCACTGGCAGATGTCGCTGATGAACAGTGTGCCGCTGGGGTGGTGAAACCACTCCGCTTCGTCGAAGGCCGGCAGGCCGGCCATCACCTGGTGCGACACGGCCGGGCCCCAGGGCGCCGCTGCCGCGTCGGGCCAGTCCTGCAGTGTGGTCAGGTCGGGCCGCTTGGCGCGCAGGCTGGGCGGGCCGTACACCGCGGCCTGCGGATAGTGCTGCAGCAGGTCGCCGATGAACAGGTGGTGCACGGCGTTGGGCGCGACGATGACGCGCAGCGGGCCGAAGCGGTCCAGTTGCTGGCGCTGGTGCCCCGTCAGCGGCACGGCCGAGTGCGCGAGCAGGCTGCCGTCGGCCAGGCGCATCACGCTCATGCGGGTGGTGACGGGCATGCCCAGGTTGCGGAAGTGGTGCGTCAGGCTCCACACGCCCTCGGCGATGGGCTCCCAGTGGGCGTGTTCTGAAGGGGTGTGTTGGGGCATGGCGGAGGACCGATTGCGGGCGCTGGATCAATATAGCCGGGCCCGGTGGGCGTCAGCGAAAGCAGGTCATCGGCTGATGAACTGTGGGGTGGTATGGATCGGTTGCCGATGAACGGGAAACGACCAGGTCTTCATACTGCATCGATGGACACATGGAGGCAGCCCGGAACCGGATTTTTTGCGCCGGCCCTGCGCGGGCTGCACGGCGTGGGGGCAGCATCCGGTCAGGCCTCGATCAGGGCGCGCGTCAACACGGCTTGCTGGGCCGCCGCATCGACCCGGTCGTTGGCCCATTGGCCGAACACGCTGCCGCTGTGCGGGGTGCACAGGCGTGTGGCGATGAAGGCGTCGGCCACGGCTGCGGGGCTGTGGCGGCGCAGCAAACCGGCCTGCGCCAGCAGCACGAGCTGGGTGGTGACCCAGCGGGCTTCGCGCTCGCCGGCTTGCGGGTCGTCGGCCAGGGCGCGCCAGTGGCGCTCGACGCGGCCGGCCACCTCGAGCAAGGCGGCATCGCCCGCGGCGGCATCCTGCAGGTCCTGCAGCAGCAGGAAGGCGGCTTCGGGGTCGCGGCCCACGGCGCGCAGCACGTCCAGGCACATGACGTTGCCCGAGCCTTCCCAGATCGAGTTGACCGGCGCTTCGCGGAACAGGCGCGCGACGATGCCGGTGTCGACGTAGCCGTTGCCGCCCAGCACCTCCATGCATTCGCCGGTGAAGGCCACGCTGCGCTTGCACAGCCAGAACTTCGCCGCCGGCGTCAGCACGCGCTGCCAGGACCGGGCCAGCGGGTCGCTGCCGACGTGCTCGTAAGCCTGCGCCAGGTGCATGGCCAGCACGGTGGCGGCCTCGCTCTCCAGCGCCAGGTCGGTCAGCACGCTGCGCATCAGGGGCTGCTCGATCAGGGTCTTGCCAAACGCCTGGCGACGCCGCGCGAAGTAGAGCGCCTGCACCAGCGCCTGGCGCATGATGGCGGTGGCGCCCAGCACGCAGTTCAGGCGCGTGTGGGTGGCCATCTCGATGATGGTCGGGATGCCGCGGCCCGGCTCGCCCAGCAGCAGGCCCCACGCCCCGTCGAAGCGCACCTCGGCGCTGGCATTGCTCTGGTTGCCGACCTTGTCCTTCAGGCGCTCGATGTGCACGGCATTGCGCGTGCCGTCAAAGCGCCAGCGCGGCACGAAGAAGCAGGCCCAGCCACCGGCTTCGTGCGTGCGCGCGACGACCAGGTGGGCATCGCACATGGGGGCCGAGTAGAACCACTTGTGCCCGGTGAGGGCGTAGGGCTGGCCCCGGCCTTCGGCGCCCAGCGGGGTGGCCAGCGTGGTGTTGGCGCGCACGTCCGAGCCGCCTTGCTTTTCGGTCATGCCCATGCCGATCCAGATCGAGCGCTTGTGGGCGATGGGCGCGTCCTGCGGGTCGTAGACCGGGCTCATCAGCTTGGGCTGCAGGCTCTGCCACAGCTCGGGCTCGTGCTGCAGCACCGGGATGGCCGCCGTGGTCATGGTGGCCGGGCACAGCGTGCCCTGTTCGATCTGGCCATGCAGCATGAAGCCCGCGGCCCAGGCCGACCAGCGCCCCGGGCGGCTGCCGTCGAAGGGCAGGCCGATGAGGCCTTGCGCCCGGTACTGCGCCATGAGCGCGTGCCAGGCGGGGTGGAACTCCACCCGGTCGATGGCGCGGCCTCGGGCATCAAAGCGCTGCAGCTCGGGCGTGTGGCGGTTGGCCAGCTCGGCCAGCGCCCAGATCTCGGGCTGGCCCAGGCCTTCGCCCTGGGTGTGCAGCTGTGCCTGGGCCCAGTCGGCGTCCTGGCGCTGGACGGCCTCGCGCAAGGCGGCATCGCCCGCGAAGGGGTTGAGCCGGGTGGCTTCGTCCACCACGTTGGCAAAGGGGTCGTTGGCGTTCGCAGCCGGCAGGTCGGCCTGCGGGGGCGAGGCGATGGGGGTGGGTGTCATGGCGGCGCGGTCGTGGGGCATGCAGGTGGCAGCGGCCTTGGGCGTGCTGCTGCCTTGTGCAGCCATTGTTGGCCCAACGCAGCCGCGCCGCAAAAGGACTGACCCCAAGGTGGGCTTTCGCATGGCCCGCTTGCCAGCGGCGCGGGCCGCGTTCCAGGCGGGGTGTCGGGGTGCATCGACATGCTGAACTTCCGCCGCCGTCGCTGCGCCAGCGAGGCAGGCGGCAGGCGGCAGGCGGCAGGCGGTGTACAGTCCGGCCATTTTTTGACGCGCCAGGCCCGGCTCGCGGGCGGCGCGGTGTGCGATGGATGTGAACGTGTCTTCTCAGGCCCTGGTGGCCGATTTGCAGGGCCCCTGGCGGCGGGTGTTGTTCGTGGCGGTGTACGAGGCCCTGGCGATTGCCGTGACGACGCTGGGCCTGGATGCGGCCACCGGCCAGGGGGCGGCGCATGCGGGTGCCATGGCGGTGACCACGTCGGCCATCGCGATCGCTTGGAACCTGCTGTTCAACGGGCTGTTTGAGCGCTGGGAGGCGCGGCAGACGGTCAAGGGGCGGTCGCTGGCGCGCCGTGTGGCCCACGCCATCGGGTTCGAGGGCGGCCTGGTGCTGGTCTTCGTGCCGCTGTTCGCCTGGTGGTTCCAGGTCGGCTGGGCCAAGGCGGCGGCCATGCAGGCCGGTCTGCTGGTGTTCTTCATGGCCTACACCTTTGTCTACAACTGGTGCTTCGACCGCCTGTTTGGCTTGCCCGCTTCGGCGCGTTGAGAAAGAGCATCGCCAAGCAGTATGACCTTGTTCTCGTTGTTCAATGATCGAGCATCGATGGATACTGCATGTACTGGCCCGATGATGGTTCAGTCGCGTTGACTGAACCGACTGCTGCACCGTTGACCAGGGGCAGCACCGGCGGCGACCCGCCGCTGCTGGTGAGTCCGGCGGCCGCCTCAGGGCAAACCACGGTGCGTGCCGGGGGCTGCAGGCGGCCTGTGCGCCGTATGCTGGCCGGTGCTTGCAACCGCACCTTCGGAGACCCCCATGCGCTCAGCTGTTCAGACCCTCACCTGGCTCGCGACCTGCGGCCTGCTCGGTGCCTGTGCCACCTCGCCGCTGCGCACGCCGCCGCCCACCACACTGGCCGAGGTGGGCGAGATCCGCGCCGGATCGGGCTACGCCAACGGCTACCTGCCGCGCGGCCAGGCCCCCGACAGCCTGGCGCTGTTGCCGCCACCGCCCGCCCCGGGTTCGGCCGAGCAGGCCGCCGATGAGGCGGCCTACCAGGCGTTGAAGGCCTGGCGCCAGGGCCCGCGTGGCGCGCTGGCCGTGCACGACGCCAACCTCAAGTTCCCGGCGGCCGCGTCGGTCTTCTCGTGTGCGCTGGGCGTGCAGATCACCGAGCAGACCACGCCGCACCTGCACATGCTGCTGCGCCGCACCCTGGTGGACGCGGGCGGTGCCACCTACAAGGCCAAGGACCATTACAACCGGGTGCGCCCGTTCGTGGCCTTCAACGAGCCGAGCTGCACGCCGGCCGAGGAGCCGCAGCTGCGCAAGGACGGCTCGTACCCCTCGGGCCATTCGGCCCTGGGCTGGGCCTGGGCGCTGGTGCTGACCGAGCTGGCGCCCGAGCGGGCAGATGCCTTGCTGCAGCGCGGGCGCGCCTTCGCGCAAAGCCGCGGCATCTGTGGCGTGCACTGGAAGAGCGACATCGAAGCGGGTCGCCTGGTGGGCGCCGCGGCCGTGGCCCGGGTGCACAGCAACCCCGTGTTTCAGGCCCAGCTGGCGGCCGCCCAAGGCGAGATCGCGCGGGCCCGTGCGGCGGGGCAGGTGCCCTCGGCCCAGGCGTGTGCCGATGAGGCGGCAGCGGTGTCGTCGTCTGCCGCGCTGGCACCGTGAGCCGTTGATGGTGCCCAGGTGCAGTATGCGGTGCTTACCGTTTCAGAGAAAACGGAGTTGGCACCATACCCCTGTAGGTTAACGTTCTGACGGCCAAGACTCACGCGAAGTGGTCAAAGCCCGCAAAGCCGTGCGTCAGCACCTGGCCCTGGGCGTCGCGCACGCGCAGACCGACCTCGGCGGTGATGCGGCCGATGCGCGTCAGCGGCAGGCCCAGGCGGTGCGAGAGGGTCTGCAGCACGCCGGCCTGTGCGGGGGCGGCGGTGAAGACCAGCTCGTAATCGTCTCCCCCGGCCAGCACGCCCTGGTGGGCCTGCTCGGCCGTGACCAGCCCCTGCGCCAGCAGCACGCCCCAGGTGGCCGACGGCTGCAGCACCGCGTCCGCGTGCACCTCGGCCCCCACGCCGCTGGCGGCCAGGATGTGGCCGAGGTCGGCCAGCAGCCCGTCGCTGACGTCGGCCGCGCTGTGCGCCAGGCCTTGGGCCATGGGTGGCCGTGACGGGCTGGGGACGGCTGGGTCGACGTCGGCATCGGCGCCCGAGCTGGCGCGGGACGCCGGCAGCGTTCCGCTCAGCGCCAGGCCCAGCGCCAGGCGTGGCGTCGGGCGGTCCATGCGCGCACAGGCCAGGTCGGCCAGGGCCTGGTGGCCAGGCGGCAGGCGCAGCTCATCGCGGCGCAAGGCCAGGCCAAGTCGGGCATCGCCGGGGCTGCCGCTGACCCAGATGTCATCGCCCACGCGCGCGCCGTCGCGCCGCAGCGCCTGGTGCGCGGGCACCTCGCCCAGCGCCGTGATGGCGATGGTCAGCGGGCCCGCCGTCGTGTCGCCGCCCACCAGCGGGCAGGCGCTGGCATCCGCCAGGGCCAGCATGCCGCGCGAGAACGCCTGCAGCCAGTCCGCCTCGACGCGGGGCAGGGCCAGCGCGAGCGTGAACCCCAGTGGCCGCGCGCCCATGGCGGCCAGGTCGCTGAGGTTGACGGCCAGGCATTTGTGGCCCAGCGCTTCGGGCTCGGCGTCTGCGAAGAAATGCCGGCCGGCGACCAGCATGTCGCTGGTCACGGCCAGCTGCAGACCAGGTCGGGGCGCCAGCAGCGCGCAGTCGTCGCCAATGCCCAGGGTGACCTGGGCGTGGCCGGCCAGGCGCGCGGCGGCCGGCTGGCGGAAAAATCGGTCGATGAGGTCGAATTCACCCATGGGGGGCGATTGTGCGTTGCGCTGGGCGCCTCTCCGCCGGTGAGCGCCGCGACCCACGAGGTCAAGGGCTTGGGCCCAGGCCGCGCAGGTCGTGCAGGCGGGCCCGGCGCGCCACGCCTCGGCCGCTGCTTCGGTTGCTGCCAGGTGGCCCGCAGAGAACACGGCGAGCTTGGGTGCGGTGATCGCGGCGGTGCGGTGCCGTGGGCTCCCGCACAGCGATGGTGGCCACGCTGCTGACGATCGGCGGCGATCGATGGGCCTGGGGCACAAGCCAGGCCTCTTGCGAGACCATGCTGGGGGGACGCGTCGGGTGACGCTGCGAAGGATGACCGGCGGGCTCATGCTGCAGCCGCGGGTTGCTGGTGCAGGGCCTGTGGCGATCCTGCGGTCAGGCGGTCAGGCGGCCGGGCTCAATCGGCAGGCGGTTTGGCCTGGCGGGCTTCGTCCAGCGTGTCCTGCACCAGGGCGTTCAGCTTGGGCATGATCGAGCGCATCTGCACCTGCATGAAGGCCATGGACTTGGCCATCACCGTGGGCATCTTCTGCACCATGGCCTGGCCGGCGGGCGAGGCGTAGAAGGCGATGAGGCCATCGATCTCGGCCTGGTCGAAGCTCTCCTGGTAGATGCGCACGTAATGGGGCTTGACCTTGTCCCAGGCCATTTCCTCGCGCAGCAGCGCCGCGAGCTTGGCGGGCATGCGGTCCATCACCGCTTGCTGCTCGGCCGTCAGCGCTTGGCCCTGGCTGGCGTCCTGCATGCTGGTGCGCAGCACCTGGTCGGTGATGCCGCCCAAGTCGTTGAGCAGGCGTTCGGCGCCCGTGAGCGCCAGCAGCTGTTCGATCGATGCCGAGCTGGGCGGCGCGGCCTGCGCGATGCCCGCGCAGCAAGCCAGCGCCAGGCTGACGATCCAGGTTTTCATGGCGGTCTCCCTCCGGTGCGGTGAATGACTTGACATCCTATGTCATTCATGCGGCCTGTCATTCGGCCGCCGGATGCCCCTGGTGCCGCATCAGTTGGCCAGCGCGGGCTGGTTGTTCAGGCCCAGCAGCCGGTCCTTGAGCCGGTGATCGGCGGGCGCCTGGCCGATCCAGATGCTGAGGAAGGGCTCGATGAATTCGGCGTCGCTGATCTGGCCGATGAGCTTGCCGTCGAGGTAGAAGTCGGCGCCCTTGCCGGGCACCCAGTCCAGCCCGAACTGTGTGCCGGTCGCGATGCGCGAATCGGCCGAGAAAATCTCGATGATCTTGCTGGTGTAGCGCGCCAGGCGGTAGGCCTGCTCGGGGTCGGTGTTGTCGCGCATGCCCACCACCATGGCGCGGCCAATGTCCCCGGCGTCGATGTCGCGCAGGGCCACCAGGCGCACGCGGAACGGCCCCTTTTGCGCCAGGATGGCCTCGCGCGAGGTGGCCTTCTGCGGCACGTACAGTGCCAGGTCGTAGACTTTCACCACCGTCCGGTAGCGCGTGCCCGCACCGTTGAGCACCAGGGTCTTGCCGGCCAGCGTGGTCGTCGGGGCAAACTTGGTTTGCTGGGCCACCGCGGGGGTGCACAGCAGGGCCGCGACGAGGGCGGCAGGCATCATCCAATTCGAGCGCATGGTTTCGGTGGGTCTCTTGACGTGCGACACGGCAGTGTCTGCAGGTCGCGTGCGTTCTGTCCATGCAATAGTTCGCGTTTCGGCGTCATTGCAAGCGTTTGTGTTTCATTCCATGTCTTTGTTCTCTCTGCCATGCCGCCATCCATGAACCCTGCCCAGCAGGAAGCCGTCAACCACCTGCACGGGCCTTGCCTGGTGCTGGCCGGGGCGGGGTCGGGCAAAACCCGGGTCATCACGCACAAGATCGCGCGGCTGATCGAGGCCGGCTTGCGCCCCGGGGCGGTGCTGGCCATCACCTTCACCAACAAGGCGGCGGCCGAAATGCGCGAGCGTGCCCGGGGGCTGATCGGCCGGGCGGCCAACGAGGTCATCATCTGCACCTTCCACGCCCTGGGCGTGCGGCTGCTGCGCGAGGACGGCCAGGCGCTGGGCCTGTCGCCGCGGTATTCCATCCTCGACGCCAACGACGTCACCAGCATCCTGAAGGACTGCGGCGGCACCACCGATGCGGGCATCGCGCGCGGCTGGCAGTGGACCATCAGCGGCTGGAAGAACGCGGGCCTGAACGCGGCCCAGGCCCTGGCGCAGGCGCAGACCGAGAGCGATCGCGTGACGGCGATCATCATGCAGCGCTACGAAGAGCGCCTCACGGCCTGGCAGAGCGTGGACTTCGACGACCTCATCAGCCTGCCGCTCAGGCTGCTGCGCGACCACGCCGAGGTGCGCGAGAAGTGGCAACGCAAGATCGGTCACCTGTTGGTGGACGAGTACCAGGACACCAACGCCGTGCAGTACGAGCTGCTGAAGCTGCTGCTCAACGCGCGCGCGCCCCTGACGGCCGTGGGCGACGACGACCAGAGCATCTACGGCTGGCGTGGCGCCACGCTTGAAAACCTCAAGCGGCTGCCGCAGGACTTTCCGGCGTTGCAGGTCATCAAGCTGGAGCAGAACTACCGCTCCACCTCGGCCATCCTGCGGGCGGCCAACAACGTCATCGCGCCCAATCCCAAGCTCTACCCCAAGACGCTGTTTTCCGAGCTGGGCGAGGGCGAGCCCGTGCGCGTGGCCGATTGCGACGGCGAAAACCACGAGGCCGAGCGCGTGCTCGCGCGCATCCTGAGCCTGCGCGAAACCAGCCCGCACAAGGAATGGCGCGACTTCGCCATCCTGTACCGCGCCAACCACCAGGCGCGCGTGTTCGAGACGGCGCTGCGCAAGGCCAACATCCCCTACAAGGTCTCGGGCGGCACCAGCTTCTTCGACCGCGCCGAAATCCGCGACCTCATCGCCTGGCTGCGCCTGTGGTGCAACCCCGACGACGACCCCGCTTTCATGCGCGCCATCACCACGCCCAAGCGCGGCATCGGCAACCAGACCATGGCGCAGCTGGTGCAATTCGCCTCGCAGGCCAAACTCAGCCTGTTCGAGGCGCTGTTCGCCCACAGCCTGGGCACGGCCTTGCCGGGACGGGCCGTGGCGGGCCTGCATGAATTCGGCCGGCTGATGAACGACCTGCAGTTCCGCGCCCGGCATGCCGAGGGGGCTGAGGCGGGCCGCGCCTTCCTCAACGACTGGCTGGAGAGCATCGGCTATGAGGAACACCTCAAGCAGCACGAGGAAACCCAGCAGGCCGCCGCTGCGCGCTGGGCCAACGTGCAGGACTTCTGCGACTGGATCGTGGGCCGCTGCGGCGGCGAGATCGAGGACGGCACCAACGTGATGAGCGAGCGCCGCAGCGTGCTCGAGGTGGCGCAGACCATCGCCCTCATCACCTCGCTGAAGGAGAAGGAGCAGGACGCCAACCAGATCACGCTGTCCACCCTGCATGCCAGCAAGGGGCTCGAGTGGCCGCACGTGATGCTGGTGGGCGTGGTCGAAGGCCTGCTGCCGTTCCAGAGCGATGCCGAGGGCGCCCCCCCCATGACCGCCCAGCGCGTGGAGGAGGAGCGTCGGCTGATGTACGTGGGCATCACGCGCGCGCAGCGCAGCCTGCAGGTGAGCTGGAGCCGTCAGCGCAAGAAAGGGCGCAGCCACGTGCCGGCCTTGCCCAGCCGCTTCATCGGCGAGATGGCGCTGAACCACGCCACCACCCGCGAAGACCCGCGCGAAAAGCTCAAGGCCTTGCGTGCGGAGTTCGCCAAGCGCGCCGCCAGCGCGCCGCGCGGCAATGCCTGATCAAGGGTATGACTGTGCTTCCGTTGTTTCTACATCGGCAATGAGGCGATACTGCGCATGATGCATCCCGACGCCACGACCCACACCAATCCCGCTTCGTCGGATGCTCGGGCCACCTTGCGCCTGCACGGCCTGGTGCCTTGCGGGGCCTGGGCGCCCGGCCGCTACGCCAGCGTGAGCCATTTGCGCGACCAATGCGCGTTTGGCCTCGCCTACGAGGTGCAGGCCGATTGGCGCACGCGGCCGCATGTGGTGTACGCCTTCGTCGCCGGCGAGGCGGTGCTCTATGTCGGCGAAACCTCGGCCGGCATGGCGGCGCGCTTTGCCGGTTACCGCTACGGCAACCCCCTGGTCAGCGACACGGACAACCGTGTCAAGCTCGCCCTCACGCGCACCCTGCAGGCGGGCGGCAGCGTGGCCATCTGGGCCACGCAACCGCAGGCCAGCCTCAGCCTGCCGGACGGCACGGTGTTGACCGTGCCCGCCAGCAAGCCGCTGGAGGAGGTCCTGATCGCGCGGATTCGGCCCGAGCTGAATGTGAAAATGCTCGCTGTCTGATTTGCTGGATCGCCCCCATGCCTCAACCCCACGACACCGCCACGTCCCTGTCTTCGCCCGTCACGTTCACGCGCCTGGTGCGGGCGCGCCTGTGGCGCTGGGCCGGTTTGATGGGGGTGCTGGGGCTCACGGCCTGCGCCTCGGACGATTTCATGCGGCAGTACCAGGACATCGGCCGCACGACCTTGCCCGCGCTGCCCACGCCGCGGGCCACGGCCGAACCAGGCACCTGCCGGGACGTGACGCGCATGACCGCCCGCGACCTCTACGGCGAGTGGCGGCTCAGCCTGCTCAAGCCCAACGTGGGCGGCCACATGCGGCTGTCGCAGCACCCCGAGTTCTCGGAAAGCCTGCGCGGCCACATCGCCTACGGCGACGTGCAGGCCATTGCCTCGGGCGACGTCACGGCCGGCCAGTTCGACCTCGACGAGTCTGCGGACGGCAAGCGCATGACCGCCACCTGGTCCGGCAAACTGACGCCCGCCGCCTGTGGCAACGAAATCCGCGGCACCTGGACCGACCTGGAGCGCGACCAGAGCAGCGCTTTCGTGCTTCGGCGCGTGGGCGGCGCAGCGGCTGCGGCCGACGCCGCCAGCACGCCCGTGCGCGACGAACTGCCCGATGGCGTGCAGGTGTTGCCGGTGCCCGAACCGTCGCTGAACTGAGGCCTCAGCCGGGGCTGCGCGTGGCGCGGCTCCGGGCCGCGTCGGGCAAACAAACGCGTGGGATGCGGATCAGGCGGCGTGGCCCGTGGCCAGGCTGCTCCGCGTCCTGACCTCGCCCGTTCGCTCGTCGATGGGCAGCAAGGGCAGGCGATCGCGGTGGTCGCCATACAGGCGCGCCACGCGTTCGTCCAGGCTGGGGTGGCTGGCCAGGCGTTCGCGCCAGCCACTGGCATTCTGTTCCCACTCGACCAGCAGCAGGTGGGCCATGGGCGCCCACAGCACGTCGCCCAGCGGCAGGCGGTTGGCGCGGCTGACGCTGTGCGTGACCTGCTGCGTCATCACCTTGCGCAGCACGCCGCCCAGGCCGTCCACGTCGCGCGTCCACTGCACAGCGTGCGCGTCGGCCAGAAACTCGCGCTCGCGCGAGGCTGCGGCCTGCAGCAGGCGCGCGCCCAGCCAGCCCACGAAGCCCAGCGCCATGAACAGCCAGCCGATGGCGATCAGCTTGGGCAGCGGCAGGTCTTCGCGGCTGGTGTCGCTCATCCACTGGCCGTAGGTGTGCACCATGGCCAGGCCGCCCACCATGCCCATGAGCTGCAGGTTGAAGGCGGTGTCGCCCTCGCGCAGGTGGCTGCACTCGTGCGCCACCAGGCCTTGCAGCTCGCGGCGCGACAGGTGGGTGAGCGCGCCCTGCGTGACCACGATCAGCCAGTCCTTGGGCGTGAGCCCCAGCGCGAAGGCGTTGATCTCGTCGGCGCGGGGCAGCAGCATGACGCGCGGGCGGCGCATCTGGGCCGACAGCGCCATTTCGCTGACGATGTTGGCCAGCCGCTGCTCGGCAAAGCTGTGGGCCGTGCGCAGCTCGCGCGCACCCAGCCGCTGCGCCAGGCGCTCGCTGCCCTGGCGGATGACGCCGGCTTCCAGCCACCAGCCGCCCAGCGTCAGGAACAGCGCAATGCCCACGAAGGGCCAGGCCACCTTGGCGGGCAGGTGAAACGGCTGGCCGCTGACCAGGCTGATGACCCAGGCGCCACCCGCCAGCACGCCCAGCGGCGCCAGCACCGTGGCGGCGCTGACCAGGGCGAACGCCAGCATCAGCCGGCGCGAGCGTCGGCGGGCGGTGGCCTGGTGATCGAAGAAGCGCATGGCGGCATCAGCAGGTTGTGATGGGGGTATGGGCGAGTTGTCGATTTTGTGTCATCGGAAATATGGCCATACCCTGTAAAAAATGGGGTGAAGGCGTGCCTGGCCGCCGTCACCGGTGCAGGGCCTGGGTGTGTGCCGGGTCCGGCGGAGTCAACGCGTCACCGGCCAGGCGGCCCTGCAGCGTGTGGACCCGCGCTGCGCAACGGCGCCGCGCCCTCAAAACTGCACCTTGACGGGCTGCCGCTCGGCCTCGCTTTGCGTGGCCTGCAGCGCGCTGGCGGGCGTGAAGCCGGCCAGGCGCGCGACGAGCACCGTGGGCACGACCTGGCTGGCCGTGTTGAAGTCCAGCACGGCATCGTTGAACGCCTGGCGCGCAAAGCCGATGCGGTTTTCCGTGCTCGTCAGCTCTTCGCTGAGCTCGCGCATGGTCTGGTCCGCTTTCAGGTCGGGGTAGGCCTCGGACACCACCATCAGGCGCCCCAGGGCGCCCCCCAGCAGGCCATCGGCGGCGGCCAGGCCGGCCATGGCCTGGGCGTTGCCGGGTTCGCGCCGGGCCACCGCGGCGGCCGACTGCGCCTGGCCGCGGGCCGCGATGACGGCCTGCAGCGTGTCGTGCTCGTGGCTCAGGTACTTCTTCGCCACCTCGACCAGGTTGGGCACCAGGTCGTGGCGGCGCTTGAGCTGCACGTCGATCTGGGCGAACGCATTGGCGATGCGGTTGCGCAGCTCGACCAAGCGGTTGTAGGCCATGACGGCCCAGACGATCACGCAAGCCAGCACGGCCGCTGCAATCCACCATCCCATGTCGCACCTCCTCGATGTCGCCGCACCGTGCGGCGGTTGTGTGTCGGCCTGATGAGTCAGGGTTAGACATAACATGACGCATATTATGTCCAGCGAGCCACGCCTGGACAAGCGATTTTCGGGGCAGCCGTCGCGGCAGCGCAGAGCGATCTGTGCGTCACCGCGCGCTCCGTTCATGGCGTCTGGGCATCGATGCAGCCGTTTCGCGTTACACGGGTGGTGTCGCGGGCTGTGTGCGCTGCATCGCGGTGCGGCCGCATAGACGCCGTTGGCGGGGTCTGCAGCCGCTCGGGTTGACCGGAGCCGCCGCCAGGGCCGGTTAGGATGCTGCGCTTTGCACGGACCCGAACCATGAGCTTTGCCGACAACCTGCGTGACCTGCCCGCCATCGACCACCTGGCCGCCCTCGAGCTGCTGGACGAGGCGGGCCAGGTGGTGGCCTCGATCCCGAACCAGCCCGGCAAGGCGGGTTCGCTCAAGCTGTATGCGGCCCTGGCCGCCCGCCACGGCGCCATCAACCTGGCCGCCGCCGAAGAAGGCCTGGCCTTGTTCGCCGAACACACCGAGGATGCGCGCCAGCACCCGGGCAGCCACCCCAACATCGACCGCCTGTTCGAGGTCATCGCCACGGGCAAGCCCCTGTCGGTGCGCCTGTTGCCGGCTTGAGGGGAGCCTCCTCGCGGTGTTTTGATTCAAGGGGGTATGCGCCCATTTCCGTTTAAAGAAAAACGCAAGTGGATGCATACCCCATGCATTGCGTGCGGATAAAGGGTGGCGCCATGCCGTCATGGCCAGCCATCCCGTCCCGGTGCCTCGGCCCCGCGCATGGGCTCAGGCACTTGGCCAGACGCCGACCCTACGGGCCGCCCGCCAACCGCAGACCCCCCATCGAGGTGGGTGCCGCCGGTCACTCGGGTGAGGGCGTCGGATCAGGGTGCCGCCTGCAGCCGTCAGTCGCCGGCTGCAACAGGTCTTGCACGCGTGCGCGCATGGTCTCCAGCGTCTGCGCTTCGGGGGGCATGGCCTCGCCCACGCTCAGGCCCACCGGGCTGAAGGTCCCACGCCGGAATGGCTTGGTCATGGCGCCCGTGGGTTCGATGCGCGAGAAGTAGCTGCCCCAGAGGTTGGTCAGCGCCATGGGCACCACGGGCACGCTCAGGCCGTCGGCGCGCGCCTGCTCCAGGATCTTCAGCACCCCGCTCTTGAACGCACCCAGCTCGCCGTCGCGCGTGATGGCGCCTTCGGGGAAGATGGCCAGCAGCTCGCCTTCGCGCAGCACCTGGGCGGCTTCGACGAAGGCGCGCTCGTAGGCCGCGGGGTCGTCGCGTGCGGGGGCGATGGGGATGGCCTTGGCGAGCTTGAACAGCCAGCCCAGCACGGGCACCTTGAAGATCTGGTGGTCCATGATGAAGCGGATGGGCCGCGGGCTGGCCGCCATCAGCAGCACGGCGTCGATGAAGCTGACGTGGTTGGCGATGAGCACGGCCGGACCGTCGGCCGGGATGTGGTCACGCCCGGTGATGCGGAAGCGGTACACCAGCTTGGTGAGCACCCAGGCGTGAAAGCGCAGCCAGTACTCGGGCACCAGGAAGAAGATGTAGGCCGCCACCAGCGCATTGGCGATGCCGGTGAACAGGAAGATCTGCGGGATGGAGAAGCCGGCCTGCAGCAGCGCGCCCGCGATCACGGCCGAGGCGATCATGAACAGCGCGTTGAGGATGTTGTTGGCCGCGATGATGCGCGCGCGGTGCGAGGGCCGGGCGCGCAGCTGGATGAGCGCGTACATGGGCACGCTGAACAGGCCGGTGAACATCGACATCAGGCCCAGGTCGGCCATCACGCGCCAGTGCGCGCCCTGTTGCAGAAAGCCGCCCACGTCGAACAGGCCACTGGCGGGCGGCGCGGGCAGGCTGCGCGTGGCGAAGAACAGGTCGATGGCGAACACCGTCATGCCGATGGCGCCCACGGGCACCAGCCCGATCTCGACCTGGTGGCCCGACAGCTTTTCGCACAGCAGCGCCCCCACGCCGATGCCGACCGAGAACACGGCCAGCAGCAGCGAGGCGACGTGGGCGTCGCAGTGCAGCACTTCTTTGGCAAAGGCCGGAAACTGGCTGAGGAACACAGCGCCGAAGAACCACATCCACGAGATGCCCAGCAGCGAGCGGAACACGGCCAGCTGCTCGTGCGCCAGGCGCAGGTTGCGCCAGGTTTCGGTCACAGGGTTCCAGTTCACCTGCAAGCCGGGGTCGGTGGCCGGCGACACAGGGATGAACTGCGCCGCAAGCCGCCCCAGCAGGGCCAGCACCACGCACGAGATGCCCACCCATTCGGGCCCCACCTGCGGCACCACCACCAGCACCCCGCCCACCAGCTGGCCCAGCAAGATGGCGACGAAGGTGCCCATTTCGACCATGCCGTTGCCGCCCGTCAGTTCGCGCTCGGACAGGTGCTGCGGCAGGTAGGCGAACTTCACCGGGCCGAACAGGGTGGAGTGCAGGCCCATGAGGAAGGTGCACAGCAGCAGCACCGGCACGTTGGCGCTGAAGAAGCCCCAGGCCGCCAGGGCCATGATGGCCACCTCCAGCCATTTGACGAAGCGGATCAGCGCGCGCTTTTCCAGCTTGTCGGCCAGCTGGCCGCTGGTGGCCGAGAACACCAGATAGGGCAGGATGAACAGCGCGCCGATCACCAGGCCCGCCATGTCGGCCGGCAGCCAGCTCACCTGCAGCATGTAGGTCACCATCACGGTGAACGCGAACTTGAAGAGGTTGTCGTTCGCGGCGCCGGCAAACTGGGTCCAAAAAAACGGCGCAAAGCGGCGCTGGCCCAGCAAGGCGAACTGCCCGGAGGGCGCTTGGCCGGCCTGGGCCTGGCGGGTCGATTCGGTCATGGGGGCTTGGGTCCTGTGACGGCCTGGGGAAATGCGAGTGTGCGGCGCAGATTGTGAAGCCATGGCCGGCCGCACGGCCAGCGCCTGGACAGGCGGCGACGCCGCCAGGCTTGGTCGGATGCGTCGTCGTCCCCATCGACGCGGCGAACAGCTACGGTGAGTGGAGAGGACCAAGAGGGCAGGCCTGGGGCATTCGCCTGAGGACAGGGCGGCCACGCCGCCTCGCAGCGTCGCCCGAGGTGCCGGACGCGCGGCGGCCGGTGGACTCGGTGGGCGGCAGCGCGAACGCGACCCGGCATCAGCGCCGCCGCATGGCCCAGCCGATGGGCACCACCGCCAGCGCCGCCACCGCGTGCTTGAGGCTGTGGCCGGCCACCCAGCCCTGGGTCAGCTCGAACACGGCGTGGTCGCCCAGCTCCAGCACCTTGGCGGCGATGTAGGCCAGCACCACCCAAAGCCAGCGCACCCCCAGGCCGTCCGGCCGGTTGGGACTCAGGCCCAGACCCACCAGCAGCGCCAAGCCGGCGCCTTGCACCAGCGCCCAGGGCGTCATGTTGCCCACCTGCCAAGCCCACAGGGCCGCGCTGGCCGAGGCCAGCAGCAGCGGCAGCGGCAGCGCGCGACCCAGGCGGGGGCTCACGCGGTCGGCCACAGCCAGGCCGATCACGCCGGCAAAGGCCAGCGACATGCCGAGCCGGTCCACGGCCAGGCCCGCATCGCCGGGCGCCCAGTGGTAGACGCTGGAGCCCGCGGCCGTGGCGATCAGGCCCAGCACCACCCATCGCACGAGCACCATGCAAGTATGGTCGGCCATTCGATCATGGATGAAGGTAGATGAACCGATACCCGATGAAAAGATGGCGGCTCGCCGCCACAGCCACAGCGCCGCCAGGACGAACGGTGCGTTGCTGAGCACGTCCAGGGCGTGCGGCAGTGCGCCCCAGGCGCGCTGGTCGGCGAAGTCGTGGTAGCCGGCGGGCAAGGGTGCGGCGGGCAGGCCGGCGGCCAGCACCACGGCGGCCAGCAAGGCCAGCAGCACGAGCCACTCGGCGCGGCGCAAGGGACCGAGGGCAGGGTGGGCGGGTTGGACGACGCCGGCCACGCCGGTAGACGGGGACGGGCGAGCGGCGGGCGGGCGAGCGTGTGGCATTAGGCGCGACAAGGGGTGGACGCAGAAGTGGCCTGCACTGTGCGCAAGGCGCCGCCAACCGTCGCGTACATTGCGCCTCGGTGGCGCGGCTTCACGCTCAGGGTATCGTCGCACGCGCCCGAACCATCGACACGGAGGGAGGATTTCGATGAGCACCACGCAGGACCTGGTCACCGCACTCAAACACGAACTGAAGGCCGCGCAGATGACCTATGCGGACCTGGCCAAGGAGCTCGGCATGGCCGAGTCCAGCGTCAAACGCATGCTGGCCAAAGGCGACATGCCGCTGACCCGCATCGACGCCATCTGCCGTGCGCTCAAGCTCGACTTTGCCGACCTGGCGCGCCGCGTGGCCGACGCCCAGCCCCTGCTCAGCCAGCTCACGCAGGCCCAGGAGGTGGCCGTGGTGGCGGACAAAAAGCTGCTGCTGTGCGCCATCTGCGTGCTGAGCCACTGGACGCTGGAGCAGATCTGCGAGGCCTACCGCATCGACGAGCCCGAGTGCATCCGCCACCTGGTGATGCTCGACCGCATCGGCATCATCGAGCTGCGGCCGCTGAACCGCTACCGCCTGAAGCTGGCCAAGACCTTCCGCTGGCGGCCCAACGGCCCGGTGATGGATTTCTTCCGCGAGAACGTGCTGCTGGATTACTACGGCGGCAGCTTCGACCGCGACGACGAGGTGCTGCAGCTGGTGCACGGCACCATCGGCCACAGCATGGGGCCGGTGTTCGTCGAACGCATCCAGCGCATTGCGCAGGACTTTGCCAAGCAGCACCTGGCCGATCAGAAGCTGCCTGACGACATGCGCGAGGGCTACACCCTGCTGCTGTCCATGCGGCGCTGGGAATTCGCGGCCTTCACCGCCTTGCGGCGCTGATCGGGGCGCGGCCCTGGACCCGGGTGTGGACCATCCCGCCGGCGGGGGAAGTCGGGCGCCGGGCTGACGACCTGCGGGTGCCGCACATCCCGGCAAGGGTGTGAGGTCGCTGCACGGGCCTAGGGTGGAGATGTCGTGCAGTATGGGGCGGTCTCCGGTGCAAAGAAAACGACAGTTGGCGAATACGGGGCGAGTGCCGATGAAGCAATCGTGACGGTGGTGGCCCGCAGCTGAGCTGCATTGCAGTCTTGTGGGTCTTGCCCAGTCGCCCCAGACCAGCGCGGCCGCCAGCGGCCTCGCAGGGCGCTGGCCAGGCCTGCGCGCGGCGTTGAGCATGACGCACCGAGCCGCCAGCGTGTGGTCGCTGGGGTGTGCCAGAACTGCATTGCAGTCTCATACACAACCTCCAGCCACCGCAAACCGGGTGCGGCCACCTAGACTGGCGCGAGCGGTCAACGGCATGGTGGGCCCCAGGCCACGTTGAGGTGATACCGGGCCGGCACGAGGGGCTGCATGGCAGTCCCATGAATCGACCCCCAGCACCTGAGCGTGGGCCAGCCCATCGCCAGACCCAGGTTGCCCGGGCTGCATGCCGGGCGCCCCTCTTTCACCTGTTCCAGCGGAGTTTCCATGAACCCACAGAAAGCTGTGCTCGTCATCGGTGCGGGCGATGCCACGGGAGGCGCGATTGCCCGCCGCTTTGCGCGCGAGGGCTACATCGCCTGCGTCACGCGCCGCAGCGCCGACAAGCTGCAGCCCCTGGTCGAGCAGATTCGCGCCGACGGCGGCCAGGCGCATGGCTTTGGCAGCGATGCCCGCCAGGAAGAGGCCATGGCCTCGTTGGTGGCGCACATCGAGCGTGACATCGCCCCCATCGAGGTGGCGGTGTTCAACATCGGCGCCAACGTGCGCTTTCCCATCACCGAGACCACCGCGCGCGTCTACTTCAAGGTGTGGGAGATGGCCTGTTTCGCCGGCTTTCTGATGGGACGCGAGGCGGCCAAGGTGATGGTGCCGCGGGGCCGCGGCACCATTCTGTTCACCGGGGCCACGGCCAGCCTGCGGGGGCGCGACGGGTTCGCGGCCTTTGCCGGCGCCAAGCACGGCTTGCGGGCGCTGGCACAGAGCATGGCGCGCGAGCTGTGGCCGAAGGGCATCCACGTCGCCCACCCCATCATCGACGGCGCCATCGACACCGACTTCATCCAGAGCAATTTCCCCGAACGCTATGCGACCAAGGCGCAGGACGGCATCGTCAACCCCGAGCGCATCGCCGAGCTGTACTGGCAGATCCACCAGCAGCCGCGCGACGCCTGGACGCACGAAACCGAGCTGCGGCCCTGGATGGAGCCGTGGTGAGGCCGCGTGAGCCTGGGTGACGCGCCGATGTGCGCGGGCCGGCGATGATGGCGAACACGGTGGCGTGGCGATCCGCCCATGAGCCTGGACCAGCCCGGCTACGCGGGCGATGGCCGCGACCGCGTGGCTGTCACCCAGCTGGGCGCGCCGTCTTGGCCGTGGGTGAGGTGGCGTGGTCCACAGGCGCCATCGGCGCGACACCCGTTGTGATGCAAAGATGAATTAAACGCAGTATGCATGGCTTGCCGTTTGAAGATGAACGGCAATGGCTGCATACTGCACACTGAATGCAGGAGACACCATGAGCAAGACCGCGGATTTTCTGTTTGACTTCGGCAGCCCCAATGCCTACCTGAGCCACAAGGTGATCCCGCAGATCGAGGCGCGCACGGGCGCGCGGTTCACCTACGTGCCCATTTTGCTGGGCGGCTTGTTCAAGGCGGCCAACAACCGCTCGCCCATGGAGGCCTTCGCCGACATCCCGAACAAGCTCGCCTACGAGCGCGTGGAGCGCGAGCGCTTCGTCAAGCGGCATGCGCTCACCGCCTTCCGCCACAACCCGCACTTTCCGGTCAACACGCTGCAGATCATGCGTGGCGCGGTGGCGGCGCAGCAGCTCGGCTGCTTCGAGCGCTACGTCGACGTGGTCTACGCCAGCATGTGGGAGCGCGGCGCCAACATGGCCGACGCTGCCGTCATCGCGGCCGAACTCACGGCGGGCGGGCTGGACGCGGCGGCCATCCAGGCCGCCTCGCAGGCGCCCGAGGTCAAGGCCGGGCTGCTGGCCAACACGCAGCAGGCCTTCGAGCGCGGGGCCTTCGGCTCGCCCACCTTCTTCGTCGGCCCGGAGATCTACTTTGGCAAGGACAAGCTGCGCGAGGTCGAAGAGGCGCTGGCGGCTTGACGCCGAGCCTTGTTCACGGCCAACGCCGCGGCGTTGGGGCATGGCGCGGCCTGCTGAGGCAGCTCAGCGCCTGCAGCCCCATCACCACGTGCGTGCGACATTCCATGAACCCCAAGGAGACACGGACATGAGCGACATCCATTACCAGGCCGTGCTGCCCGAGGGCTGGCAGCGCCCGCGCGGTTTTTCGCATGGCGTGGTGGCCCAGGGCAGCAAGCTGCTGCGCATCGCGGGGCAGATCGGCAGCAAGCCGGACGCGCACGGCGTGGAAGCGGGGCTGGATTTCGGCCAGCAGTGGGAGCGCGCGCTGGGGAATGTGGTGGCCGTGGTGCGCGCCGCTGGCGGCAGCGCGAGCCACCTGGTGGCGCTGCGCGTCTACGTCACCCGCATGGACGACTTTCGCGAGCACGGCGCCGCGATCGGCGCGGCCTGGTCCACGCACCTGGGCAAGCACTTTCCGGCCATGACGCTGGTGCAGGTGGCGGGCTTGCTCGATGCCCACGCCACGGTGGAGATCGAAGCCGAGGCCGTGCTGGCCTGAACGCTCGCCACGACCGGCGAGGCGCCGACGTGGCGGTTCGTCGCCATCGCGGGAAGCCCCATGCGCAGCACCAGGTGCCTGGCTGGGCTTGCAGCACTCGGCACCACCGGGTCATTGGCGTCAACGCCAGAGGTGACCGCCACCAGCTGCCTGTGGTTCAGGCCCTGGCCGTTCACCAGGCCCATACCGGCTTTGCCGGGGCGGTCTGGGCGATGGTGGATGCTGCGGTGGAGCGCCAGCCGGGAAGCGGAACATCACCTTGTCCCGACTGCTTCGGCGCAGAGCCATGACGACACAGCTGACGTGCGGGGCGGTGATGCGTGACGCGTGACGATGGCCTGTTGGATCAACAGGCAGCCGAACTGCAAATCACCACGGCCACCTCCGCCGCTGAGCAACGGAAGTGTTCGTCATGCGGTGAGCGCGTCTGCGTCTGAGATGTCCACGACCTCCCATGCAATCCGGGGCCGTCGGCCTGGCCCGGGCGACGTGTCAGACAGGGGTGCCTGGCGGCCGCTCGCCCTGGCCGTGTGCAGCCTGGGTTGGCGGGATGTGCTGGGCATCGGCGGGGGAGTTTGCGCCAGTTTCCGATGATGTTTCGGGTTCATTGACGTAATACTGCTGGCCGCCACCCGACTCGTAGTAAATGCGTGTGAGCAGCTCGCCAATCAGGCCGGCGGCGACGAAGGTGATGCCCATCAGCAC
This sequence comes from Comamonas serinivorans, assembly GCF_002158865.1. NCBI lineage: Bacteria > Pseudomonadati > Pseudomonadota > Betaproteobacteria > Burkholderiales > Comamonadaceae > Comamonas > Comamonas serinivorans. Next base: position 1,108,977 of record NZ_CP021455.1, read on the forward strand.
CAGCATCACGCCGACGATGAGCAGCGGGCGCCCGCCGATGTCGTGACCGAACAGCTTGAGGAGGAACAGCCAGGCCAGGATGAGGAAACCCGGCGTGGCCAGCCACAGGCCCACGCCCCCGAAGGCGTGCAGCGGGCGCTGGCGGTAGCGCATCAGGAAGACCATGAGGATCAGGTCCAGGATGACGCGGAAGGTGCGGTCGATGCCGTACTTGGACACGCCGCGTGTGCGGGCGTGGTGGCGCACGGGCACCTCGGTGATGCGGGCGCCGGCATCGCGCGCCAGCGATGGGATGAAGCGGTGCAGTTCGCCATAAAGGTGGATGCGGTCGATGATGTGCCGCCGGTAGGCCTTGAGCGCGCAGCCATAGTCGTGCAGCTGCACGCCGGTGGCCTGGGAGATCAGGCGGTTGGCGATTTTGGACGGCAGCTTGCGCGAGAGCGCCGCGTCCTGCCGGTCCTTGCGCCAGCCCGAGACCATGTCCACGTCGGGATCGGTCTCGAGCCGGTTCAGCAGCAGCGGGATGTCGTCGGGCTCGTTCTGCAGGTCGGCATCCAGCGTGACCACGTAGCGGCCGCGCACGCGGTCGAAGCCCGCCTGCAGGCCGCTGGACTGGCCGTAGTTGCGGGCCAGCAGCACGGGGCGCAGCCAGGGCCGCGTGCGGGCCAGCTCGAGCAGCAGCTTGCCGCTGCCGTCGCGGGAGCCGTCGTCCACGGCAATCAGCTCGAACGACAGCGGCTGGCTGCGCATGGCGGCCTCGATGCGCGTGACCAGGTCGGGCAGGTTGTCCACCTCGTTGTAGATGGGGACGACGATGGAGACCTCAGGGGGTGTGGAAATGGGCTGCATGGCGGGTGGATGAGGCGGGCGATGACGCATGGGCACGCTGGCGAACCGGCGTCCGGTGTCCTGGCGACAGGCCTGGCGCTGCGGGGCAGGTGGATAATCACCGCAAACGCCGATTGTGCCCATTCCGAGTTCCGTCGCGCGCTGCGCCACCGCCTGCCGCCCACCTCCATGCCCCGTTCGCCCGCTGCTTCCTCAGACGCCGCCCGTCCGTCCCCTGCGCAGCGGCCCTGGCTGCAAGCCCTGTACGACAACCCCTGGCCCTGGCTGCTGGCCTTTTTGCTGGCCCACGTGGTGTCGCGCGGCGTGATCTCAACCGGCATGAAATGGGACGAGTCCGAGCAGATTCTCTGGTCGCAGCAGCTGGCCCTGGGCTATGGCGCGCAGCCGCCGCTCTACACCTGGCTGCAGTGGGCCGTGATCCAGGTGCTGGGGCCGTCGGTGCTGGCGCTGGCGCTGGTCAAGCACGCGGCCATTGGCCTGACCTATGTGCTGGCCTGGCTGGCCGCGCGGCAGCTGCTCACGGCGCGCGGTGCCTTCTGGGTCGCCAGCGGGCTGCTGCTGATGCCGCCTTTCGGCTGGAACGCGGTGCGCGACCTGACCCACACCGTGCTCGTCACGGCGATGGCGCTGGGCCTGTGCGGGGCCGTGCTGCGCCTGGTGCAGGCGCCCAGACCGGGCCACTACGCGCTGGTGGGCCTGTTCTGCGGCCTGGGCATGATGGCCAAGTACAGCTTTGCCCTGAGCATCGGCGCGTTCTTCGTCGCCTGCCTCACGGTGCCGCAGGCGCGGCGCGCCCTGTTTCAGCGCGGCTGGTGGCTGGCGCCGCTGGTGGGCCTGCTGATCTTCGCGCCCAACGGCTGGTGGGTGCTGAACCATTGGCACGAGGCCACGGCGGCCACCCTGGACAAGATGGAGATCTCGCAGCAGGTGTCGGTCTTCACCGGCGCCGCGAACCTGCTGCAGATCACGGCGTCCACGTTGCTGCTGTGGGCCCTGGTGGTGGTGCTGGCCTTTCGCGGCCAGCTGCGCGCGCCCTTGCCCGCCGACGCCGATGCCCGCTGGCCCTGGCGCAGCTGGGCCTGGCCGCTGCTGGGGCGCTACCTGCTGTTCGTCGGCCTGGCCATGGTGGCCATGGTCGTGCTGGGCGATGTGAGCAACTTCAAGGAGCGCTGGCTGCTGCCCCTGGTGGCCGTGGTGCCGTTGGCGTTCTTCGTCTGGCGCCCGTCGCTGCAGGCCGACGACAACCCGCGCGGCGGCCTGTACACCGGGGCGGTGCTGGTGTTCGCGCTGATCTTCTTCGCCATGGCGACGGCGCGGCCCTGGGTGGCCGGTGCACGCAACCAGGACAAGCCCGGCGAGGCCGACGAGCTGACTTTTCCGGTGCCCGAGCTGGCGGCCCGGCTGCGCCAGGCGGGCTACGACGGGCGTGGCGACATCGTGGGCGCCGACCACATGCTGGCGGCCATGATGCGGTCCGAGTTTCCCCAGGTGCAGGCGCGCGGCTGCGCGCCTTTGCCAGGTCGCACGCCGGCGGCCTGCGTGGCCCAGGCCCTGCAGCAGGCGCGTGCCACAGGGCGGGGCCTGCTGCTGGTGTCGCGTGCCCGTGACGCGGGCTGGTGGGCCGCAGTATTGCCCCAGACTGGTTACAAAGAGTACGAGAGCATGGCCATACCTTCTTCCAAAATGCCTGTTGACGCGGCACCGATGCCGTTCCATTTCGTGTGGGTGCCCCCGCAGACCGTGCCGGGGGCGCAGCCATGAGCACGGTGCTGGTCACCGGCGTGGCGGGCTTCATCGGCATGCATTGCGCGCGCGAGCTGCTGGGCCAGGGCCACCAGGTCGTGGGCATCGACAACCTCAACGCCTACTACGAGGTCTCGCTCAAGCAAGCGCGGCTGGCCCAGCTGCAGGCGCACCCGCATGCCGCGAACTTCCGCTTCGAGCGGCTGGACGTGGCCGACCGCGACGGCATGGCCCGGTTGTTCGACGCCACGCGCCCCACGCGCGTGCTGCACCTGGCCGCCCAGGCCGGCGTGCGCTACTCCATCGACCAGCCCGACGACTACACCGACGCCAACCTGCTGGGCTTTGGCAACGTGCTGCAGAACGGCCGCCGCCACGCCGTGCAGCACCTGGTGTATGCCAGCAGCTCCAGCGTCTACGGCGGCAACGCCAAGATGCCCTATGCCGAGCGCGATGCCGTCGACCACCCCATCAGCTACTACGCGGCCACCAAGAAGGCCAACGAGCTGATGGCGCACACCTACGCCCACCTTTACGGCATGCCGACGACGGGCTTGCGCTTCTTCACCGTCTATGGGCCCTGGGGCCGGCCCGACATGGCCTTGTTCAAGTTCACGCGCGCCATGCTGGCGGGCGAGGCCATCGACGTCTACGGCCAGGGCCAGCTGGTGCGCGACTTCACCTTCATCGACGACATCGTCCAGGGGGTGCTGCGCGTGCTGGACAAACCCGCCACGCCCGATGCCCAGTACGACGCCATGGTGCCCAATCCGGGAACGAGCACGGCCCCATACCGCATCTTCAACATCGGCAACAGCCAGCCCACGGTGCTGATGGACTACATCGCCGCCATCGAGCGCGCCCTGGGCGTCACCGCCAACAAACGCATGCTGCCCATTCAGCCGGGCGACATGCAGGCCACTTCGGCCGACACGCGTGCCCTGCGCGACTGGGTCGGCTTCGAGCCCGGCACGCCCGTGACCGTCGGCGTGCAGCGCTTCGTGGATTGGTACAGGGAGTTTTTCCGCACATGAAAGTCACCGTATTTGGCACCGGCTACGTGGGCCTGGTGCAGGGGGCCGTGCTGGCCGATGCCGGCCACCACGTGCTCTGCGTGGACGTGGACGCCGACAAGGTGGCGGGCCTCCAGGCCGGCCGCATGCCCATCCACGAGCCTGGCCTGGAGGCGCTGGTGCACCGCACCCAGCAGCTCGGCCGGCTGGACTTCACCACCGATGCCGCCGAGGGCGTGCGCCGCAGTCCCGTCATCTTCCTGGCCGTGGGCACGCCGCCCGACGAGGACGGCAGCGCCGACCTGCAGTACGTGCTGGCCGTCGCGCGCACCATCGCCACGCACATGGATGGCCCCCGCACCGTCATCAACAAATCGACGGTGCCCGTGGGCACGGCCGACAAGGTGGCGCAGGTGTTGCGCCAGGTGCTGGCCGAGCGCGGTGCCGACCACGTGTTCGACGTCGTCTCCAACCCCGAATTCCTCAAGGAGGGCGCCGCCGTGGCCGATTGCCAGCGGCCGGACCGCATCATCGTCGGCACCGACAGCCCGCGGGCCGAAGCCCAGCTGCGCGAGCTGTACGCGCCCTTCAACCGCAACCACGACAAGATCGTGGTGATGGACGTGAAGAGCGCCGAGCTGACCAAGTACGCCGCCAACGCCATGCTGGCGACCAAGATCAGCTTCATGAACGAGATCGCCAACATCGCCGAGCGCATGGGGGCCGACATCGAGGCCGTGCGCCGCGGCATCGGCAGCGATCCGCGCATCGGCTACCACTTCATCTACCCCGGGGTGGGCTATGGCGGCAGCTGCTTTCCCAAGGACGTGAAGGCCCTCATCCACACCGCACAAGAGGCCGGCTTCGAGCCCACGCTGCTCGACGCCGTGGAGGCACGCAACCGCGCCCAGCGCGAGGTGCTGTTCTCGAAGATCAGTGCGCATTACGCGGCCCGGGGCGGGTCGCTGGCCGGCAAGACCGTCGCCGTCTGGGGCCTGGCCTTCAAGCCCAACACCGACGACATGCGCGAAGCGCCCAGCCGCAACCTGCTGCAGGCCCTGTGGCAGGCCGGCGCCACCGTGCAGGCGCATGACCCCGTGGCCATGGCCGAGGCCCGCCGCATCTTCGGCGAGCGCCCCGACCTGCGCCTGGTGGACAGCCCCATGGCCGCGCTGCAGGGGGCCGACTGCCTGGCCATCGTGACCGAGTGGCAGAGCTTTCGCGTGCCCGATTTCGACGAGCTGGCCCAGGCCCTGACAGACCGCATCGTGTTCGACGGCCGCAACCTGTACGACCCCGCCGTGGTCGCCCGCCACGGGCTGACCTACGTGTCGATCGGTCGGCCGGTGCGCGGTGAGCCCGCCGGAGACTGGCTGAATCCGGTTTGAACATCAGCCAGTATGGGTTGGTTGCCGTTGATGAAAAAACGGCAATGAGCTTATACCCCCATTCAAGATGACACAAGGCAAGCCATGAGCATCGGCCGCAGCATTCGCCTGTTCCTGGTGGACGGGTCTTCCAATGGCCTGCTGACCGCAGAAATCATGAACTGGACCGGCCACGTGCTGACCGGTCCGCGCAGCAAGCTGGCCGAGGTGGTGCGGCGGCCCGAGTGCGCGCGCACCGGCATCTACTTCCTGATCGGCCCCGATCCCGACAACGCCTTGCTGACGCGCGTCTACATCGGTGAATCCGACGATGTGGCGGAGCGCCTCAAGCAGCACAACCGGCCCGAAACCCCGGACGGCAGGGGCGGCAAGGACTTCTGGGAGCGCGTGTGCCTGGTCACCAGCAAGGACATGAACCTGACCAAGGCGCACGCCAAGTACCTGGAGAGCAAGCTCATCGGCATCGCCACGGCTGCGGGGCGCTGCGTGGTGTCCAACGGCACGGCGCACGACTACGGGGCGCTGCCCGAGTCCGACCGCGCCGACATGGCGTACTTCCTCGACCAGATCCGCACCGTGCTGCCCGTGCTGGGCTTCGACTTTCTGCACGAGGCGCGACGGGCGCCGTCCACCTTGCCCGTCCCGCCGGTGGCCGACGCGCAAGGCTTCGAGATGAGCGTGCCGCGCCATGGCATCCAGGCCTTCGCCAAAGAGGTGGATGGCGAGTTCGTGGTGCAGCAGGGCTCGCGCGCACGCGGCAGCTGGATCGGCGGCATCAGCGGCTACCAGGGGCTGTTTGAACAGCTGGTGGCCAGCGGCATCCTGCAGGCCGACGGGGCCGACCACTGCCGGTTTGCCGAGGACCACGCCTTCAGCAGCCCCAGTGCCGCCGCGTCGGTGGTGTGCGGCCGCATCGCCAACGGCCGCACCAGCTGGCTGGTGCAAGGCAGCTTGCAAACCTATGCCGATTGGCAGGACGCCCAGCTCAAGGCCGACGGGGCGCCAGCCGAGTGACGCGCGACTGGCTGTGAGGACGCGCTGACGCGCTGGGCAAACGCAGCCATTGGTGCGCCCCTCACCGCCGGCCGTTCAGGGGGTGCACCGTGTTGCCAACTTGGCGCCTCGCCTTTTTGCCGCGACCGCGCGGAGCAGCTTCCTTCACGGTCACTTTGCTTCGGCGTCCCGTGACAAGTATGCGCAGGCGAATGGCGCACGCGAGGACACGCGTAGGCGGTACACAGGCCGTGTCAACACAAACCGCGTGGTCACCTGCGACCACCCCGAGCCGCCGGTGAGGGCTGCGCATCGGCTGCGTGGCCCGCGGGGGCCACGCCGGTTCGCGCCCCGCGGCGGGTGCCAGGCTGGCGCAGACCCTGGGCCGACTCAGCGCCCGAAGGCGAACACGGCCGGGTCGTGCTTGCTGGGCAGGGCCACGGCATTCGCCTCGGCGTTCGCCCCGCTGGCGCGCAGCCAGCTGCGCCACTGGCTCACGCTGCCGCTGCGCGTGTGGCCGCCCGGCAGGGTCAGGCCCCAGCTCAGCGACAGCCGCGTGTTGGGCTGCAAGCCTTGCACCAGCGCCTGCAGCAGCGCGGCGTTGCGGAACGGGGTTTCGATGGCGATCTGCGTTTGCCCGGTTTTGAGCGCGTGCGCCTCCAGCTGCTTGATGCGCGTGCTGCGTTGGCTGGCGTCCTGCGGCAGGTAGCCGATGAAGGCAAAGCTCTGCCCGTTCAGGCCGCTGGCGGCCAGCGCCAGCAGCAGCGACACCGGGCCGGGCAGGACGACCACGGGCACGCCCAGGGCATGTGCGGCCCGCACCACGGCGCTGCCGGGGTCGGCAATCGCGGGCATGCCGGCCTCGCTGATCAGGCCCACGTCCAGGCCTTGCTGGGTGGGGGCCAGCCAGGCGCGGGCCGCGGCCTCGGTCTGGCGGCCGGCCTCGTGGGTGCCGTCGTGGTCGCCCTGCTTGTGCGCGGCGCGCGGCAGTTCGCTGATCTGCATCTGCTGCAGCGGCACGGCCAGCGGGCAGACCTCGCCGATGCGTTTGAGCACGGCCCGGGCCGTCTTGGCGTTTTCGCACACCCAGTGCGTGATCTGCGAGGCGGTGTGCAGCACGCCGTGGGGCAGCACCTCGGTGATGGGCACACCCGCTTCGCAGCCGAAGTCCAGCGGCGCCGGCACCAGCACCAGGCGCCCCGGCGCACGCGGGCTTGGTTGCTCGCTGGGGGATGAAGAAACTTCGGCAGTATCGGGATTTTCCGTTGAGTGCGTCATCGGTAATGCTAGATACTGGGTCAGATGGGCATGCCGACGGCACGCAGCAAGCGGCAGGTGCGGATCAGCGGCAGGCCGATGAGGGCCGTGGGGTCGTCGTTGTCGATGGCGTCGAGCAGGCTGATGCCCAGGCCTTCGCTCTTGGCGCTGCCGGCGCAGTCGTAGGGCTGCTCGGCGTGCAGGTAGTGCTCGATCTCGGCCTCCGTCAGCGTGCGAAAGCGCACGGCCACCTCCGCCACCTCGTGCTGCACAAAGCCGATGTCCTGGCAGACCACGGCCACGGCGGTGTGAAACCGCACGGTCTGCCCGCTCATGCGCGTGAGCTGCGCCACCGCACGCTCGTGCGTGCCAGGCTTGCCCAGCGGCTCGCCATGCAGGTCGGCCACCTGGTCCGACCCGATGACCGCGGCGTCGGGCCGCTGGCGCGCGACCGCCTGGGCCTTGGCCACCGCCAGGCGCAGCGCCAGGGCGCCGGGCAGCTCGCCCGCCAGCGGCGTCTCGTCCACCTCGGGCCCGATCACCTCGAAGGGCAAGCGCAGCCGGTGCATCAGCTCGGCCCGGTAGCGCGAGGTGGAGCCCAGCACCAGCGGACGCGGCAGGTTGAGGGACGAATTGAGGGAGATTTCGTGGACGTGCGACATGTGGCGATTGTGCCGCTGAGCGGTGCCGCCGCGCGGTAACGCCACGCGGTAACGCCGTGTCGTGCTGTCGAGCCAGCCTGGGGGCGGTTTGCACCCACGCGTGTGGCCCGCGACCGTTCGGCGCCAGGCCCGGCCGCCACGTCCAGCCGGGACTACACTGCGGGCCGCGCCCTGGAGGCCCCATGCCCGACACCCACCACCTGATTGCCTTCGCCCTGCTGTCGCTGGGCATGGCCCTGACCCCGGGGCCCAACATGATCTACCTGATCTCGCGCTCGATCAGCCAGGGCCACCGCGCCGGCTTGATCTCGCTGCTGGGCGTGGCCGTGGGTTTCCTGTTCTACCTGCTGTGCGCGGCGCTGGGCATCACGGCCTTGCTGATGGCCGTGCCCTTTGCCTATGACGCGCTGCGCCTGGGCGGCGCGGCCTACCTGCTGGTGCTGGCCTGGCAGTCGCTGCGGCCCGGCGGCAGCTCGCCGTTTCAGGTGCGCCGGCTGCCTGCCGACAGCCCGCGCAAGCTGTTCCTCATGGGGTTGGTGACGAACTTGCTCAACCCCAAGATCGCCATCATGTACCTGTCGCTGTTGCCGCAGTTCATCGCGCCAGGCCAGGGCCACGTGCTGGCGCAGTCGCTGGTGCTGGGGGCCGTGCAGATCGTGTTCAGCATCGCCATCAATGGCCTGGTCGTGTTCACGGCCGGCGGCATTGCCGTGTTCCTGGCCACGCGGCCGCGCTGGCAGCTGGTGCAGCGCTGGGTCATGGGCACGGCGCTGGCCACGCTCGCGGTGCGCATCGCGCTCGATGGCAAGCGCTGACTGGCAAGCCAGTATGGGGTGTTGACCGATCTGAAATTGATCGACGACGGCTGATACCTCGGTCCATGGCGGTGCTTGCGAGGGCCATTTGCGCGGACCTCGGTGCTGCTGTCGCTGTGTCGATCAGGCCCCAGCTTCTGCAGCAGGGCGCGCCAGCTGACGCGGCCGCGGCGCTCGGACCCGCTGTCGGCTTGGCACCAGACCCTGGCCGGATGCGACCTCGAAGCACGGGCGCAGGGTGCATGAACGGTTGGCCGCCTGGGCGAGCGACACCCCGATGTGCCTCCACCCCTTCGCACTTTGCGCCTGCCATGGCGTGCCCGTCGTGTGGCAAACCGGCGCCCGGCGTTTGCGGCATGGCGGGCCTGCGGTCGCATCCGGGGCGCCGCCGGAGTGAGGCACTTCAGCCGGCCGGATCGGCCTCGCGCCAGGCGCCGGGGGCCAGGCCGGCCAGCGTGTGCGGCCCGATGGCCGCGCGCACCAGGCGCAGCGTGGGGTGGCCCACGGCGGCCGTCATGCGGCGCACCTGGCGGTTGCGGCCCTCGCGGATGACCAGCTCCAGCCAGCAGTCGGGGATGTGCTGGCGCACGCGGATGGGCGGGTTGCGGGGCCACAGCGCCGGCGCCTCGGGCAGCAGGCGCGCCTGCGCGGGCAGGGTGGGGCCGTCGTTCAGCAGCACGCCGTTGCGCAGCGCCTGCAGCGCGGCCTCGCTGGGCACGCCCTCCACCTGCGCCCAGTAGGTCTTGGCCATCTTGTGGCGCGGGTCGGCGATGCGCGCCTGCAGTGCGCCGTCGTTGGTCAGCAGCAGCAGGCCTTCGCTGTCGGCGTCGAGCCGGCCGGCCACGTAGACGCCGGGCATGGCGATGAAATCCTGCAGCCCCTGCCAGCGGCCTTCGGGCGTGAACTGGCTCAGCACGCCATAGGGCTTGTTGAAGCACAGCAGCCGCGTGGGCTCGCGCGAGGCCGGGCTGGCGCGGCGGGGTGTGCGCGGGCTGCGGGGGGCGTGGCGCGAGGGTGAGGGAGGACGAGCGGGCATGGTGGGCTCGGTAGCAAGCAAAGGCGGGCCGCGTGCGAGGGCGAAGGCCGTGGCCACGGCCCATGCGGCAGGGGGCCGATCATAGGCGGGGAGGACCTGGCGGTGTGGCGGCGAGCCGAGCAGGTGTTCGAGCACTGAGCGGACAACGGCAGCGCCCCCGACTTGGCCAGCGGGTCCGTAGGCCGCGCCGGCCTTGGGCTGCTGGGGTGACCGCACCCAGCGCCTGATGAGCGGTGCGGTGCGACAATCGCAGATTGCCTTGCCCACTGCACCGCGGCAGGCGGCGCCGGCGCTGCATGCGCTGTCCTGCGCTCGCCCACGCCCGCACCGCCAGACCATGACCCTGACCGCCTTGCCCCTGCGTTTGTCCACCACCCAGGCTGATTTCGAGCAGCGTTTTGCCGAACGCCTGCACTGGAGCGCCGACCAGGACGCCGCCATCGAGCAGCGCGTGGCCGACATCCTGGCCGACGTGCAACAGCGCGGCGACGCCGCCGTGCTGGACTACACGGCGCGCTTCGACGGCCTGCAGGCCCAGGCCATGGCCGATCTGGAGCTGACCCAGGCCGACTTCAAGCAAGCGTTCGACAGCCTGCCGGTGGAGCAGCAGCGCGCGCTGCAGGCCGCGGCCGACCGCGTGCGCCGCTACCACGAGGCGCAGAAAAAAGCCAACGGCGAGAGCTGGAGCTACCGCGACGAAGACGGCACGCTGCTGGGCCAGAAGGTGACGCCGCTGGACCGCGTGGGCATCTACGTGCCGGGCGGCAAGGCCGCCTACCCCAGCAGCCTCATCATGAACGCCGTGCCGGCCCACGTGGCCGGCGTGGCCGAAATCATCATGGTGGTGCCCACGCCGGCCAAGGGCAGCGTGGCCACCGGCGGCAGCGGCGAGACCGGCTCGGCCGCCCCGCAGCGCGGCGAGCGCAACCCGCTGGTGCTGGCCGCGGCCCACGTGGCGGGCGTCACGCGCGCCTTCACCATCGGCGGCGCCCAGGCCGTGGCCGCGCTGGCCTATGGCACGGCCACCATCCCCAAGGTGGACAAGATCACCGGGCCGGGCAACGCCTACGTGGCCAGCGCCAAGAAGCGCGTGTTTGGCCAGGTGGGCATCGACATGATCGCCGGCCCGAGCGAAATCCTGGTGCTGGCCGACGGCAGCACGCCGCCCGACTGGGTGGCCATGGACCTGTTCTCGCAGGCCGAGCACGACGAGCTGGCGCAGTCCATCCTGCTGTGCCCCGATGCGGCCTACATCGACGCCGTGCAGCGCGAAATCGACCGCCTGCTGCCCGAGATGCCGCGCCGCGACATCATCGCCAAGAGCCTCAATGGGCGCGGCGCGCTCATCCTGACGCGTGACATGGACGAAGCCTGCGCCATCAGCAACCGCATCGCCCCCGAGCACCTGGAGGTCAGCAGCCGTGACCCGCACCGCTGGGAGCCGCTGCTGCGGCACGCGGGCGCGATCTTCCTCGGCGCCTACACCAGCGAAAGCCTGGGCGACTACTGCGCCGGCCCCAACCACGTGCTGCCCACCAGCGGCACGGCGCGCTTTTCGTCGCCGCTGGGCGTGTACGACTTCCAGAAACGCTCCAGCCTGATCGAGGTCAGCGAAGCCGGCGCGCAGGTGCTGGGCCAGACGGCCGCCGTGCTGGCCTATGGCGAGGGCCTGCAGGGCCACGCGCGCGCCGCGGAGATGCGCCTGAAGCGTTGAGGGTAGTACGGGTCAATTCCCGTTGAAAATATAACGATAATGGATGCATACCCCTTGATGATTTGCCTCTGAATGCCGTTTTGGCGTCACAAGCCCGGATGTTCACAGGAGCGGCCTGTCGAAGCCGACGCCTGCTGGCGGGGTGTTCACGCCAACGTTGGGTGGGCCAGGCGCGCTGTCGGTCCTGGTGCCCGTGGCTGGGCGCGGGTTGCATGGCGCGGGTTGTCGTCGCCAGCCAGCTTGGGCCAGCGGCCCATTCACCCGCAGGGCGCGGGAGATGCGGGGCCGGGCCATCCGGCCCGGGCGCATCCGTTTTAGGCTTGTGCTTTCCCTGCTGCGACAAGGACTGGCCATGCCCACTCTGCCACGACGCCGTTTCCACACCCAACTGCTGGGGGCCGCGGGGCTGGCTGCCCTGCTGACCAGCGCCGCCGCCTGGGCGCATCACGGCTGGTCCTGGGCCGACGGTGACCAGACCACGCTGACCGGCACCCTCGAAGCCATTGCCATGGCGCCGCCGCACCCCATGCTCCTGGTCAAGGCCGACGGCGTCACCTGGCAAGTCGACCTGGGCAACCCGTCGCAGACCGAGCGGTCCGGCTTCACCGGACAGTCGGCCAAGGTCGGCGATGCCATCACCGTGCTGGGCAACCGCTCCAAGGACCACAGCCAGCGCCACATGAAGGCTGTGCGCATCACGCTGGACGGCAAGCACTACGACATGTACCCCGAACGCCTGGGCCGGTGAGCCGCGCACCCGCGCACGAGCCTGTCCATGGACGACCTGCTGAACCTGCTGGCAGCGTGGCCCGGTGCGCGCTGGCTGCAGGGCTCGGGCACCGCCTACCTGGTCGTGAACGCGGCGCACATCCTGGGTCTGGGGCTGCTGATCGGCGCCATCGTGCCGCTGGACGTGGCCGTGCTGCGCCACAAGCCGCCGGCTGCTGCCGGCACGGCTGCCGAGCGCCTGCGCGTGCTGCTGGACGTGTTGCCGCGCGCCGCGGCGCAGGGGCTGGTGCTGGCGCTGCTCACCGGCGTCTGGCTGTTCAGCGTGCGGCCGCACGACTACCTGGGCAATGCGGCCTTCCTGGCCAAGCTGGCGCTGCTGACCCTGGCCCTGCTCAACGTGGCCTGGCAACACCGCGGTCCCGCCTGGGCGGCGCTGCGGCGTGGGGCGCCGTCCACGGCCGGCCAGCGCCTGCGTGCGGCCCTGTCGCTGCTGCTGTGGGGAGCGGTGCTGCTGGCGGGGCGGTGGATCGGGTTCGTGTGAGCGACCGGACCCGCCGCGCGTGATCTGCGGCAGTGGGGACCGGGGTGCCGCCGCGTGAACCGCAGCCGTTCCCGCGGCAAGGCGGGCAACACCCGGCAGCAGGGGAACTCGCCGATTCACGAAGGTGCTGCCTGAGCGGCGCCAATGGCTTGCCTGGCGCGGCGGGCGCAGAAGGCACCCGGGGCGCATCCACCGACAACCCCGCGAATCCCTCGCGCGGCGGCTTGGGAGACGAGCCTGTGCCGACAGGACTGGCACTGCCCAGTCCGGTGGACGACAACGCGACGGCCACCCATCCCCCGAGCCCTTTGCTGGCGCGAGGTGGCGTCGGCGACGGCGTGCGCCTGGACGCACAGGCCGTCAAGCCGGGGCCTCCTCAGTGCGCCCGATACCGCCCCCTTACGGGCGCGCTGGCATCACCTCGACCCCTCGCCAACGGTGGCACGCTGCAGGCCGAGCCCGGCGCAGGGTGGAGACCCGCCACGCGGCCTGTGCCTCGGCGGGAGGGGCAACAGTCCTGAGGGTTTGATTCACTCTGAACCTGCTGGAGCAGACGCAGACAGAGGTATGAGGCTGTGTCCGTTTCAAGGTAAACGGACAGATGGTCATACTCGGAATCCGAACGTATGGTGGCCAGCATCTGATGACCGGGTTGGCGCGCGGGCAGGGCTGCAGCGACCGGGCCTCATGCGGTGGATGTACCCCCGCTACCCCGTCAACCCGCGGGGCAGTGGGTCAACGCGGGTTGGTGGCGGCGGACGCAGCGGGCAGCGCAGGCGTGGCTGGCGCCGAAGGCGTCGGCGCGGTGCCGGTTGGCCTGGCGCTGGGCGCGGGCTCGGTGGGCACGTCGGTCACCACGGTCTGCACGCCGGCGGCGGCGTTCGGAAAGTCCTTCAACGCCGCGTTCAGCATGGCCGCGAAGATGGCGTCGTTGAGCCCGCTGGGGCTTTCGTTGCGGGCGCGGGTTTCGTACACCGTCTGGCCGGTGCTCAGGTTCTGGATCGCCACGCGCAGCTCGCGCAGGTAGGTGCTGGGCGGCATGTAGGCGCCGCCCCAACCCCATCCCGGGTAGCCGTAGCCCAGGCCAAACCGCCAGCCGGGACGCCACGGTCCCCAGGGGCCCCAGCCACCCGGGCCCCAGTCGTCGACCCAGGCGGTGCGCAGGCTGGCCGACACCTGCACCGCGAGGCTGGCCGACGCGTCGTCGCGCACGAGGCCGTGGCGGTCCAGCGCGGCCTGGGTCATGGCCTGCAGCGGCGCGAGGTCCAGCCGCGATTGCGACGGCAGCACGTCGAAACGGTAGCGAGCCCCTTGCCACTGCATCGGGGCCGCGGTGCCCGCAGGGGCGCTGAAGGCCTGTACCTCGGTGTTCACACGCAGGGGGCCGCTGGCGCAGCCGGCCAGAACCAGCGCCGCCACGAGGGCGCCGGCGCGGACACAGGTGCGCGCGCCCGCGCCCAGGGCGCGCAGCGGAAGCGGGGGGGAAATCGTCAGGGTGACCATGGGATGAAGGCGTGAAGCGGGGCGCAAGGCTGTGTTGGATGGCGCAGTGTGGCCGCAGTTCCACCGTCGTGTCGACAACAGGGTGAACGAGACCGCCGGGCGCGCGAGCCGGCCCACCGGAAGTGGGCGTGGTCGCGCAGCGGGTTGGGACAGGCCGTGGCTCAGCTTTTCTGTGTCAGCGCGGCCATCTTCTGGTAGCGGGCCAGCTCGCGGCGCTGGAACTGCAGCATGTCGGCCGGGCCGTAGTCCAGCGTGGTGCCGGGCTTGCCCTGCATCTGCCGCTGCACCGTGGGCGACTTCAGGGCCTGCGCCGTGGCGCGCGAGAGGGCGTCGACGATGGGGGCCGGCGTGCCAGCCTTGGCCGACAGCGAGCTCCAGACGTAGGACTCGAGCTCGGCGTAGCCCAGCTCCTTCATGGTGGGCACATCGGGCGCTTGCGCATCGCGCGTGGCGCCGGTCTGTACCAGGGCTTTGACCTTGCCGGCCTTGATCAGCTCCACGGCGCTGGTGGCGTCGCACAGGCCCAGGTCCAGCCGGCCGCCAACGAGGTCGATCATCATGTTGGCCGGGCCTTTGTAGGTGATGTGGGTGGCGGGCGCGCCCTCCAGCGAGGTCACCCAGGTGGCGAGCAGCTTGTAGCCCTCGGTGTAGTTGCCGATGTTGAGCGGCCGGCCTGCGGCCTTGGCCTGTTGCAGCGCCTGCTTGAGGCCGGCAAACGCCGTGTTGGCCGGGGCGACGATGAACGGGGCCGAGATGTTCAGACCATGGACGGGCGTCAGGTCCCTGAAGGGGTCGTAGCTCAGGTCCTTGACGGTCACGAGGTTGACGACCAGCACCGAGGTCGGCGCCACCAGCAGCGTGTAGCCGTCGGCGGGCTGAGCGATGACGTGGCTGGCGGCGATGGCACCCACCGCGCCGGGCCGGTTTTCGACCACCACGGGCACCTTGAGGATGCGCTGCAGTTCATCGGCCACGGCGCGGGCGTTTTCGTCGGCGCCGCCACCGGGGGTGTAGGGCATGACGACCTTGATGGATTTGCTGGGCCAGCCCGATTCGGCGGCCTGCAGGGCGGGGTGGAGCAGGCCGGCACCCAGGGCGGTGCAGGCTTGGCGGCGAGTGAGGCTCATGGCGAGGTCCTTGGCAAAAACCGACGGCTGACGAGGGACGGGCACGGCGGGCATGCCGTGCGCGGGTTCACTGCCCGGCCAGCTTTGCAAGCCTGGGCGGCCGAGGCTGTGCTTTAGGCGTCAGCGCAGGCCGCAGATGCCGTGCCTGGCCGGTGGCGAACGCCCGCCTGCGGCCGCGGAGCGCGCGGCGGCCAGGCGGACTAAAATCACCGGCTTCGCACCAAGGAGCGCTGCAGTTGGCCCAGGCCTTGCCTGGCCGGGCCTGTCAGGCTTGGTGCGGAACGTGTCGCGCCGGCCACGCCTGCGCTGGCGCGTGGTGTCAACGGCGCTCACCTGTTGTGTTGCTTGTCGGTTTTTTGCAGGTGAGTGTGATGTCTGCTTCCCCCGTTTCCCCCACGTCTTCCGCGCCGGCCGTGCCGCCCATGCGCTTGTCGGGCCTGGAGCCCCTGCTCATCGACGAGGACACGCTGTTCGTCAACGTGGGCGAACGCACCAACGTCACCGGCTCCAAGGCGTTCGCGCGGCTGATCCTGAACGAGCAGTACGAAGAGGCGCTGTCCGTCGCACGCCAGCAGGTCGAGAACGGCGCCCAGATCATCGACGTGAACATGGACGAGGCCATGCTGGACAGCCAGGCCGCCATGGTGCGTTTTTTGAACCTCATCGCCTCTGAGCCCGACATCGCCCGGGTGCCGGTGATGGTGGACTCGTCCAAGTGGGAGGTCATCGAGGCCGGCCTGCGCTGCCTGCAGGGCAAGGGCATCGTCAACTCCATCAGCATGAAAGAGGGCGTCGAGCCCTTCAAGCACCAGGCCACGCTGATCAAGCGCTATGGCGCGGCTGCCGTGGTGATGGCTTTCGATGAAAAAGGCCAGGCCGACACCTACCAGCGCAAGATCGAGATCTGCGAGCGGGCCTACCGCGTGCTGGTCGACGAGGTGGGGTTTGCGCCCGAGGACATCATCTTCGACCCCAACGTGTTCGCCATCGCCACCGGCATCGAGGAGCACAACAACTACGGCGTCGATTTCATCGAGGCCACGCGCTGGATCAAGCAGAACCTGCCCGGCGCCAAGGTGAGCGGCGGGGTCTCCAACGTGAGCTTCAGCTTCCGAGGCAACGACCCCGTGCGCGAGGCCATCCACACCGTGTTCCTCTACCACGCCATCCAGGCGGGCATGGACATGGGCATCGTCAACGCCGGCATGATCGGCGTCTACGACGACCTCGAGCCCGAGCTGCGCGAGCGCGTCGAGGACGTGGTGCTGAACCGCCGCCCCGACGCGGCCGAGCGCCTGCTCGAGATTGCCGACAGCGCCAAGGGCGCCGCCAAGGACGACAGCAAGAAGCTGGAGTGGCGCGGCACGCCCGAGCACCCCAAGACCGTGGGCGAGCGCCTGTCGCACGCGCTGGTGCACGGCATCACCGACTTCATCACCGACGACACGGAAGAGGCCTACCAGCAGATCCTCGCCCAGGGCGGCCGGCCGCTGCACGTGATCGAAGGCCCGCTCATGGACGGCATGAACATCGTCGGCGACCTGTTTGGCGCCGGCAAGATGTTCCTGCCCCAGGTGGTCAAGTCGGCCCGCGTGATGAAGCAGGCCGTGGCCCACCTCATCCCCTACATCGAGGAAGAGAAGAAGCAGCAGGAAGCGGCCGGCCTGGACGTGTCGAGCAAGGGCAAGATCGTCATCGCCACCGTCAAGGGCGACGTGCACGACATCGGCAAGAACATCGTCACCGTGGTCCTGCAGTGCAACAACTTCGAGGTCATCAACATGGGCGTGATGGTGCCCTGCCACGAGATCCTGGCACGCGCCAAGGCCGAGGGCGCGGACATCATCGGCCTGTCGGGCCTGATCACGCCCAGCCTCGAAGAGATGCAGTACGTCGCCGGCGAGATGGACAAGGACGACTACTTCCGCATCAAGAAGATTCCGCTCTTGATCGGCGGCGCCACCTGCTCGCGCGTGCACACGGCCGTGAAGATCGCGCCCAAGTACGACGGCCCCGTGCTGTACGTGCCCGATGCCTCGCGCAGTGTGAGCGTGGCGCAAAGCCTGCTGGGGGACGGCCGCGAGGCCTACCTGCAAGAGGTGCAGGCCGACTACGACAAGGCACGCGCGCAACACGCCAACCGCAAGACCACGCCGCTGTGGCCGCTGGCCAAGGCCCGCGACAACGCCACGCGGGTCAACTTCGAGACCTGGTCGCCGGTGCGCCCGAACGCGCTGGGCCGCCGCGTGTTCCAGAACTTCGACCTGGCCGAGATCGCGCGCTACATCGACTGGGGACCGTACTTCCAGACCTGGGACCTGGCGGGCGGCTACCCGGCCATCCTGCAGGACGAGGTGGTGGGCGAGCAGGCGCGCAAGGTGCTGGCCGACGCGCAGGCCATGCTCAAGCAGATCATCGAAGGCCGCTGGCTGCAGGCCAATGGCGTGATGGGGCTGTTCCCCGCCAACCGCGTGGGCGACGACATCGAGTTCTACACCGACGACACCCGCCAGCAGGTGCTGATGACCTGGTACGGCATGCGCCAGCAGACCGAAAAGCACGCCGCGCCCGATGGCCAGCTGCGCCCCAGCCGTTGCCTGGCCGACTTCGTCGCGCCCAAGTCTTCGGGTGTGGCCGACTATGCGGGGCTGTTTGCCGTCACGGCCGGCATCGGGGCCGAAAAGAAGGAGCAGGAGTTCCTTGCGGCGCTGGACGACTACAGCAGCATCACCTTCAAGGCCCTGGCCGATCGCCTGGCCGAGGCCTTCGCCGAATGCCTGCACCACCGCGTGCGCACCGACCTGTGGGGCTATGCGGCGGACGAGCAGCTGACCAACGAGCAGCTCATCAAGGAGCAGTACCGCGGCATTCGCCCGGCACCGGGCTACCCCGCCTGCCCCGACCACACGGCCAAGATCGACCTGTTCAAGGTGCTGAACGCCGGGGAAATCGGCATGCACCTGACCGACAGCATGGCCATGTTCCCCGCCTCCAGCGTCAGCGGTTTCTACCTGGGCCATCCCGACAGCACCTATTTCAACGTCGGTCAGATCGGCGAAGACCAGCTGCTCGACATGGCCGCGCGCCGCGGCATGCCCGTCGAAGACCTGCGCCGTGCCTTGGCACCCAATCTGGGGTGAGGTGAGGAGTATGGAGTGTTTATCGATGATTCTTCATCGGAAATGGCTGCATACTCCATGTAGATGATGCTCAATCGCTGCGGCCGAATCCGGCGACAGGGTGTCGCAGGCGATCGTGGCGGTAGTCCTCGGCGACCTGTGCCCGCAGCACCTGCCAGTGCGCGCGGGACACATGCTGGCCCAGCGGCTGCCAGGCCGGGTAAGGGTTGTAGACCGCCACGTCGTCGGGGTACAGAAACGGCTGGAACTTGAACGGGATGGGCAGCTGCGGTGCGGGCCCCAGGTTCAGCAGGGCCAGCAGACGCGCACAGCGGCCGCGAATGCGCTGCCAGTGTTCGCCCTCCACAAAGCCGCGGTGCGAGGTGTGCCAGGCCAGCTCGCGCACCACCTCGCGTTTCAAGGCTGGCGGAAAACGGTGCGCGTCGATCAGCCCATGCAGGCGCGGGTCGTCCAGCACGGCATCGGCCAGGTTCATCAGCTCGAAGTCCTGCAGCACCAGGGCGCAGAACAGCTGGTAGGCCGGGTTGCTGATGCGGTAGCCATGCTCCTCATCCAGCGTGATGGCGGCTTGGTGCGCGCCGGGGCTCACTGGCGTCAGCGTGCAGGTGTAGAAGTGCGCGAGCTGGGTGGCTGCTGGCAACTGGCCGAAGTGCAGCAACGCGTGCAGGTGGTTCAGGTCAAGCATCGGCATCCCCAGTCAGCGTCGCGCACAAAGCGTGGCAACTTGAGCGGCACGGTTCACGGTGCCGCTCATCCAGTGCTCGGCGCTCACCCTGGCTGGCGCAGCGTCACCAGGCCGTTCAGCACCTGATCGAGCCCGCCGACGACGGAGATCTTGTCGATGCGCTCGGCCACGCGCTCCAGCGTTTCCAGCTCCTTCATGCGCAGGGCGACGGGGTTGCCCTCCATCACCTTGGCGGTGTTCAACAGCGAACGCGTGGCCGCCGTTTCCTCGCGGCGGCGGATCACGTTGGCCTGGGCCGACTTTTCGGCCTCCACGACCTGGGCGAGGATGGTCTTCATCTCGCCGGGCAGGATGATGTCTTTCACGCCCACGCTGTCCAGCGCCACGCCCGATTCAGCCAGGCGCTCGCGCACCTGGGCCAGCACGGCGCCATCGATGGCGGCCTTGTTTTCCAGCAACGCATCCAGGTTCTGTTCGCCCACGGCGGCGCGCAGGCCGAATTGCAGCTCGCGGTAGACGTGGTCGGCTGGCTTGGGCATGCGCGCCAGCGCGCGCTGCACGTCGGTGAAGTGCCACACGGCCGAGAGGTTCAGTCGCAGGCCCACCTTGTCACGGGTCAGGATTTCCTGGCCATTCACCTCGGCGATCTGCGCTCGCAGGTCCACGGTGCTCACGCTCACCTGACGGTTGAAGCGCCAGAAGCCATGCACGCCTGCCGGCAGCAGCGCTTGCATCTGGCCGTCCAGCGTGAGCACGCCAGCGTGGAACTCGGGCACCTGCACCAGCAGCACGCCGTCCAGGCCGCGCACGGCGCGCGGGCGCAGTGCCACGCTGTGCAGCTTGGCCAGCAACTCGGCGGGCAGGCGCGCGTCGGCGCTCAGGTCGACCACGTCCACGCGCTGTTCGCGCAGGCCGCGCCAGAACAGCTGGCGCGTGGACGGCGGCAGGATCTCGACCAGCACGCCGTCTTCGTGGCGCAGGCCGACCTCGGTTTCGCCCAGCACCACCTGCACGAACTCGCGGGCCAGCAGGGCCGGCTCGTGGGCTACGAAGTAGTCGGCCAGCTCGTGCTCAAAGCGCGCCGGCGCGTCCGGTTTGCCCAGCGAAAAGCGTTCCAGCGTCACATCGTCCAGGCCTGTGAACACGCGGTGCTTGCCCGGGCCAAACAGGCCGGCGAAATCGCCATCGCGCAGCAGCAGCGCGCGTTCGTGCTTTTTGACGGTGAAAATGGTGAATCCCAGCATGTTGCTCTCCCGGTGTGTTGTTGGTCATGGGTATGGCCGTGTCGTCATTGATGATCAGTCGCAAAAATTGCCATACCCAAGTTCTGTTCAAGGTGCCCAGCTCGCACAGGCTGCGGGCGATCGGCGGGGTGCCGGCGCGCGTGGTCGTGCTCCCGGTTGTGTTGCTGGCACTGGCCTGGGCCAGGTGCACGGCCGCACAACCGCGATGGCGGCTGGCGCGCCAGGCACCGAAGCGCGAGGCACAGGCAGCCTGTGCGGGCAAGGTGCGCCGGGCGGCAGGACCAAGCCATTCGCCAAGCGCCGCCTTGCCAGGGCGGGTGGGGCTTTCGCCCCCATCCAAGCGGTGCAAGCACCGCGGCAATGGGCGGGAATCGAACCCGCAGCCGCCACCGAAGTCGCGGTGTTCAACCATGAACAAGTCTTGGACCGAAACCAAGCGTCACCTCAGCCCATCCGCGGCATACCGCCCACCCAAGAACGGGTCTGGCGGGCGGCACCGGGCCGCATGCATGCGGCACCTCGTGCGGATGACTGCGTCCGACAGCAGGTGTCTTGCAGACGCCGTGCCAACTTCCGGCCCAGGCCGTTTCCGCGTGGAGGCCGCTGCGCCAATGCCTTGATTTGCAAGCGGTTCGGTGCCCCTGGCCCGCTGACCTGCGTGTCAGCGGGCGATCGTCGGTGTTTGCTAGACTGAGGACCCTTGATTCATCCGGCGCGTTCTTGATTCAGCCATGAAACCCATTCACGTCATCACCTTCCTGGGCACCCAGCTGGACAGCGGCAACGGTGCCGGCCGCTGGGAGAAGTGGCGGCCCACCGTGGCGCTGACCCAGCACGAGGACATGGAGGTCGCGCGGCTGGACCTGCTGCTGACCGGGCCCAGCCACCGGGCGCTGGCCGAGCGCGTGCGCGCCGACATCGGCACGGTGTCGCCCGCCACCGAGGTCGTGCTGCACGAGTTGGCCGTGGACGATCCCTGGGACTTCGACGTCGTCTACACGCAGCTGTTCGATTGGGCCCGCGCGCAGGCCTTCGATACCGAGGCCGCGCAGTACTGGGCGCACATCACCACCGGCACGCATGTGGCGCAGATCTGCCTGTTCCTGCTGACCGAGTCGCGCGTGCTGCCCGGGGTGCTGTGCCAGACCTCGCCGCCCAAGCGGCAGCGCGAGGGCGCGGCCGGTGCCTACACGCTGATCGACCTCGACCTCTCGCGCTACGACGCCATCGCCCAGCGCCATGCGGCCGACCAGCGCGATGCAGTGGCCTTCCTGAAAAGCGGCATCGCCACGCGCAATGCGCGCTTCAACGCGCTCATCGACGAGGTCGAGCGCGTGGCCGTGCGCTCCACCGCGCCGGTGCTGTTCGTGGGGCCCACGGGCGCGGGCAAGTCCTTCCTGGCCCGGCGCATGCACGAGCTGAAGAAATCGCGCCACCAGATCAACGGCGCCTTCGTCGAAGTCAACTGCGCCACGCTGCGTGGCGACGGCGCGGCCTCGACGCTGTTCGGCCACAAGCGCGGTGCTTTCACCGGCGCCGCCACCGACCGGCCCGGCCTGCTGCGCGCCGCCGATGGTGGGCTGCTGTTCCTCGACGAAATCGGCGAGCTGGGGGCCGACGAGCAGGCCATGCTGCTCATGGCCATCGAAGACAAGCGCTTCTACCCCCTGGGTTCGGACCGCGAGGTGACCAGCGACTTTCAGCTGGTGGCGGGCACCAACCGCGACCTGCGCGCCGAGGTCGCCGCGGGGCGGTTTCGCGAAGACCTGTTCTCGCGCATCAACCTGTGGACCTACGAGCTGCCTGGCCTGGCGGGCCGGCCTGAGGACATCGAACCCAACGTCGACTACCTGCTCACCCGCCATGCGCAAGCCTCGCGCCGCGCGGCCCGCTTCAACGTCGAAGCGCGCCGCGCCTACCTGCGCTTTGCGCAAAGCGGCGAAGCGCTGTGGCGCGGCAATTTCCGCGACCTGTATGCCAGCGTGACGCGCCTGGCGACCCTGGCCGAGGGCGGGCGCATCACCGAGCCGCTGGTGGTGGCTGAGATCAAACGGCTGCGCTGGATGTGGACGCGCGACAGCGCGGTGGCGGCGCCCGGCGCGCGCGCCTCGGGGGGCTCGCCGGGGGCGATGGCGGTCGATGCGGCGAGCGTGGACCTGGCCGACTTCTACGACGAAGCGGCCCTGGAGCAGATCGACCTGTTCGACCGCGTGCAGCTGCAGGGCGTCATCGCGGTGTGCCAGCGCTCGCGCACGCTGTCGGACGCGGGGCGCCAGCTGTACCAGGCCTCGCGGGCGCAACGCGCGGCGTTGAACGATTCGGACCGCCTGCGCAAGTACCTGGCCAAGTTCAACCTGAGCTGGGACCGCGTCAGCACACGATGATGGGGTATGGTGTGAATGCCGTTTTCCATGAAACGGAAATGGCCTGATACTGCCAAGGCTAAGCATTCCACAATGGGATGATCAACAGCGCGCCCGCCGGCTTGCACGGTGGGGCGCATGCAGCGGCTGGCCCAAGGCCGGGTGCACGACATGGAGAGGGAGACGCACATGGCGCAGTACATCGAGGTCATTGGACAGGCCAGCGTGAGCGAAGTGGCCGTGGAGCAGCGCGTGGCGCTGACGGTGTCGCACCGCGGCAAGGGCGGTGGCATGTCGGACAAGGTGGTGGCGCACAAGGCCACGCAGCAGCGTGAGCGGGTGATCGCCACGCTGCTGGCCCACGGCATGCGGGAGCACGAATTGCATGAGGGCGGCATGGACAGCGGCACCTGGCACTTCAAGCGCAAGCGCGAGGTGCACCACAGCCACCGCATCCTGCTGATCTGCGAGGACGACGCGCGCCTGTTTGCGGCCCTCGAGGCCCTGGCGCCGCTGCAGGACGAGGGCGAGCTTGACTTGCAACTGGACATGCTGGACGCCCGCTACGAGGTGCCGGCCGGTGCGCTGAGCGGGGCGCAGCAGGCGGCGGTGGCGCATGCCCGTGAGCATGCGAATGGCCTGGCGCAGGCTGCCGGCGTGGCGCTGGGCGCGGTGGTGCAGGTGCAAGAGCTGGCGCCGGCGCGGGAGCGTTCGGGTGCCTATGGCGAGTCCTGGTATGGCTTGGCCGCCGCAGGCGGCGCGGCTGCGGCACCGGCCATGACCCTCTTGGCGAGTAACCAGCGCACGCGCACCTTGAGCTACCGCGTGCGCTTTGCGCTGCAGCGGGCTGTGCCCTGACGCGCGTCGTTCGCCGCAACGCCTGGGCCGCGGTGGCCTGAATGTCGGTCCGACCGTGCACTGGGCAGGACGTGGGGCCAGTGAATCGCCTGCAACGCCCCTGCAGACGATTCATGGGCGGGCGTAGAGTTCGCATCGAAAGCGATACAGTGGGATCGTGTTCGGCGGTCATGGTGGCGTGCAGCCCTGCTGTCGCCCTGGGGTGAAGCGGGATGGGCCGAACTGGCACGGCCGTTGCGAAGGATGAGGTGAACGTGGGCCCAGGTCTGGGGTGGCGCAAAGCGAGCGCGTCGGACTTGAATCCGAAGGGTGCTGGTGCAAGTCCAGCCCCCAGACCTGGGCCCGCGAAACCCGGGGGCGCGACGGCGCGAGGCAGGCCTTGACGCGGCGGCCGTGTCGGCAAGGGTGCAGCGAGAAGCGGCTACCAGGCCGGTTGCCACGCATCGCAGCCCGTCGGCCAGCCCGACCGGCAGGGGATGAGGTCAGGTGTGCAACGGTCTGGCGCAGTTCAAGGAGAACGCCCGACCATGCATCGGGAAGGTGCTGGACAAGCCAGCCGCCAGACCGTTGCGCATGGGCCAGTCCCCGTCCCGATCCACACGAACACAGGGAGAGCGGCCATGGGCCAGCACGACGAAGAGCACTCACCGGACGCCGGTGAGCACCCGGTGCCGCCGGCGCATGCGGCATCCGGGCTTGCCCAGGCGAACCCGGGCTGGGCAGCCGGCCAGCTTGCACGCGCCCGTGCGGCTTTGGCACAGGCACAGGTACAGCGGGACCCGTCAGGGCCCGACGCGGCCGGCGCTGCGTCATCCGCGGATACCGACGCTGCAGGCCACGCCGTGGCGCGTGCGCTGGCCAAGGTGAATGCCTGGCGCCAGGCCTTGGCCGGCATGGCCAGTGGCGAGCTGCAGGTGGGGTCGCGCACGCCGCTGCGCAACGTGGCGGCCTGGCTCACGCCGAATGTGTTGCACGGCGGATTCGCCTCGGGCCAGCTGATGGCCGGGGGGCGCGCGCAAGCACACGAGACGCACTGGCTGGCGCAACTGGCGGCCGGTCAGCCGCTGGGCAGCACGCCGACCGACTGTGCCCGGATGGCCACGCTGGCGGCACAGCCCGTGGACCGCAGCACGCTGCCCCAGAAGCTGGACCGCACGCCGCTGAACGACTGGTTCCTGACCGAGGCGGGCCTGCAGCAGCTGATGCAGTGGCTGGACGACGGCCGCTGGCGCATCGCCGTGCCCGAGGAGGGCGCCTTGCTGGTGGTGGCCTGGCTGCTGAGGCAGGGGCATGACACCTCGGCGGCCCGCCTGTTGGACACCCTGTCGCCCTACTGGCACCGCGTTCGCTTTTACCCGCAGCCCGCTGCGACGCCCATGCCGGCGCTCGACCGCGTGAGCCTGCGCAGCGCGCAGGACGTGATGGCGCAGTTGAACCAGCTGCAGACGCCGCCCGCGGTGCTGGCCCAGCACCAAGCCATCCACGTGTGGCGCCCCTTGCTCGACGAGCTGGTGCTGCTGTGGCTGCAGGCCGTGCCCGGCGCGCTGCACGGCCCTGACGCTGCCGCGGCCCATGGCGAATCCGGGCGAGGTGCCGACGGCGCCGTGACGGATGCGCTGCCGCGCCTGCGTGCCGGCACGCGCGAGGCCGAAGGCGGCTTGCCCCTGGCCGAGCCCGACGCCGACTGGCGGCAGCAGGCGGCGGCCTGGCGCCTGCGGGCGCGCGAGGCCGAGGCGCAGCACACGCGCAGCCGGGCGCACCGCAAGCCCGGCTCGCACGTGGCGCAGTTGTGGGCCATGCTGGACCAGGTGCTGCAAGGTCAGGCCCTGAGCGAGGCACAGCGCCGCCGGCTGCGCTTTGTGCTGGCGTGCCAGGTCAGCGCCCATGGCGTGCCAGGCGATGCGAGGCACCACACCTGGCGCGCCGCGCAACGGGCGCAGACCGACACCGTGTGGCGCGCCCACTGGGCGTACGCACTGGCCGCGCGCGTGCAGGCGCAGGGCCCCTACGCGCTGGGCGATGGCCTGCCGGATCTGGACACCGCGCTGCAAGCTGCCACGGCGCAAGAGGCACAACAACATGCGCACCTGCCCGAAGGCACCGTGGTCTGGCCCAGCCTGCGCCGCAAGCTGCGCCGCGCCCACTTGGCCACCGTGCCGCAGCTGGTGCAAGCCGGCATCGTGCCGTCGAGCGAGGTGCTGGCCAGCGTGCTGCCCGGCACCACGGGCGCACAGCTGGCGCGCACCATGCCCGATGCGGCCAGCGCGCGGCTGCTGGGCGCGCTGTGGCGTGCGTTTCGCGGGCGACGCTCGGTGCTGCTGCTGAACCACGAGTCGCAGGTGCGCTTTCACGAGCTGCCCTGGGTGCTGCGCTTGCAGCAGCACGCCTGCGTGCCGGCGACGGCCGCCGGGACCGAGGGCGATTCGGCACATCGCTGGGACATGGCCGGCCTGGCGCGCAGCCAGGCGTTGGCGCAGCTGGATGCGGCCGCGCGCCTGGCGCTGACGCAATTCCCGCAATCGGCCTTCCCGAACCCGCTGCTGTGGGAGCTTCGCGCGCTGGCCGAGCAGGGTGGCTGGCAGCCGCCGTGGGTCGAAGACATCGCGGCCGACATCTTCATGGGCAGCTTTGGGCCCAAGTTCGGGCAGGCCGTGCACGACGCGCTGCCCTGGTTGCAGGGCAGCCTGTATGCGCAGCATTTCCAGCTCGACCTGGAGGCGCTGCGCCTGGCCATGGCGCCGGCCGTGGCCTGCCACGCGGCCTTTCAGCGTTACGCCGAAACGCCAGCGGGCTCACCCGGCAACCCCGCGGCCAAGCGCGAACAACAGGCCTTGCTGCAGCGCTATCACGCGGCGCCCGACCTGCTGGTGGCGCACCTGCGTGCGCGCACGGGCTGGTCGGCCGACGCCCGCGGCGTGGGCGCGAATGGCGCCGTCATCGAGCAGATGGGCCTGGTCAGCACGGCCAACTTCGCGCCGCTGGCGCAGCGCTTTGGCTGGGGCGTGGCCGGTGCCGGTTTGCGCGATGCCACGGCCCAGGCGCGCGAGCTCCAGGGGTGGGCGCAGGCCGCACGCACGGGCTTCGAGCGGCTGTGCGCGGGGCTGGACCTGGGCGTGCGCGAAGCCGGCGCCATGCTGGACAAGCCGCCAACCCAGATCCAGGCGACAAACCCGGCGGATGCCCATGCGGCAGCGACAGAAGCCCAGGCCGCCGACCGCCTGCTGGCCGAGCGCGTGCGCCGGGCCGCCACCAGCTGGCGCCAGGTCGTGCTGCTGCTGAGCCTGCTGCCCGCCGAGCAGCAGCGCGCCAACCTGCTGGGCATGCAGCGCCACCTCGCGGCCTGTGACACCCCCGCCAGCCGGGGCGTGACGCGCGCCCTGGCGCCCCAGCTGGCCGACCTGATGGCCTGTGTGCAAGGCCAGGCGCGCGACGCCGGTCGGCCACCGTTCCACGGCTGGACCCAGCCAGGGCAGCGGGGCGTGCTGTTCACCCTGCGCCAGGGCCTGAAGGCCGGGTGAGCAGGTCGGGTGAGGTCAGGTGAAGCCAGCGGGGCCATGGGGCCCCATCTTCCAGGTTGGCCCGAATGGTGACCGTGGGTCTGGGTGCCGGTGCTGCCGCCCCAGGCGTTCGCTGTGGGCGCCTGGCGGACTGGCGCCGAGGAACGGAGGAGCTTGCGCGACAATCCGGCATCCGGTCCGGGCGAGGCTCGCTAGGACATGGCCATGGCGCGCGGCGGTCAGCACGCGGCGGTGTCGGCCCCGCAGCCGCGCGATCCCGGTGGTCGGGTGCAAGTGCCCTGTCGGCTTGCGTTCCACGCCAACAGGCCTGCTGCCGTGCCTCGTGCCATGTCAACCGTTGCTTGACGGTCGGCGGGCCCCGTGCCCACGCCGTGTTGTTCAGAAGTACCCATGCCTTTACGCATCGACGAAGCCATCACCCAGCTGGATCACGGCTGGCTCAGCCATTTGAAATCGCAGGGTTACGGCGGCGATGCCTTGCGCCAGGCGATCGACCTGGTGCTGTACGCCCAACAGCAGGCGGCGGCGCGCAACAGCGCCGAGTTCAAGGCCGCCATCGCGCGCGTCAACCACCTGGTGGGGGCGGGCATCGCGTGTGACAACAACGGCGACTACCTGTACACGGCCGAGTGGCGCGACCCGGCTTGCGCCGGGCTGGGCTTCGCCATCGAATACGCGGCCGACCCGGCCAGCTGGCGGGCCGAGTTCCGCATGCCCGGCTGCTGGCCGCACACCGTGGACAACCTCGACATCACCGACACCCGCGCTGTGGACCACGACTTTGCGCTCTGGCTGGCGCGCGCCAGTGCCCGCCATTTCACGCACCTGATCGAACGCCAGCTGCCCGAAGGCGAAGCACTGCGCGCGCCCTGTACGGCGGCCGTGCGGGCCGGCACCTGGGCCGAATTCGTGTGCCTGCACCCACTGCAACCCGTGGCCCGCCTGGGGCACGAGCGGCTGGAGCAGGCCGCCTGGTCGGCCCAATACCCCAGTGCCGCCCAGCGCGAGTTGCAGGCCCGCTTCGATGTGCAGAGCGCCTTGCTGCTGCGCTTGATCGTGGTTCAGCAGGCAGCATGGGCTTGGCATGAAGAGTATGGCGACAATCGCGATGACGATTCAACGGGAAGGCATTGATACTCCATTTGATGTGGCGCTTGCTGAGGGCTGCTTGCCCGACACCGGAAGGCTGGCGTCGACGCAGGGACATGACGCGTGGCCAGCGGTGCATGGGCTCGCCAGCCGCCCGCACAGCGCCCCCAACCCGCTGACTGGGCGTCCTGATGCAGCAGGCCTGGCTCGACCTGCCCGTGCTCTTTCGCCTGCATGCGCAGGCGCGTGGCCAACAGGTGGCGCAGCCCGAGCGGGCCGATGGGGTGTTCGCCATCCAGGGCACGGCCAGCGCGCAGCCTCACACCGTCCGAGACGGACCGCATCCGGGCCGATTGCCTGTGAAGGCGGGCTTGCAAGGGGCGCTGCATGGATCGCTGGCGCGCTGGATGAATCAAGCCAGTTTGGCTTGCGGTGGCTGAGCCGTGGCGAGGCGCAGGCGCCCTCGACGCCAAGTGCTTGATCCGGCAAGGGTTTGCGCGGCTCGCCTGTTGATTTGGCGGGGCCTGGCACGCCGCGTGCAACGAGGATGGCCACACACAACTCAACTGGGAGCACACATGCCAACCGACGACCAGGTGGAGGCGAAGCCGCGTCACCGTGACCCAGCTCGCACGGCCACCGCCGCAGACACCAAAAGCGTGACCGGCGCAGCGCAGACGGGCCGTGGCGCAGCCATCGAGATCGATGGCTCGCAGGGCGAGGGCGGCGGGCAGATCCTGCGCACGGCGCTGGCCTTGTCCATGATCACCGGCCAGCCGCTGCACCTGCGCGCCATCCGCGCCAAGCGGCCCAAGCCCGGGCTCATGCGCCAGCACCTGATGTGCGTGCAGGCGGCCGCGCAGGTCAGCGGGGCCCACATCAGCGGGGCCGAGCTGGGGGCCACCGAGTTGCGCTTCGCGCCGGGCCCGGTGCGGGCGAGCGCCTACGAATTTGCCATGGCCAGCGCAGGCAGCTGCATGCTGGTGCTGCAGACCGTGCTGCCGGCGTTGATGCTGGCCGATGCCCCCAGCACGCTGGTGCTGCGGGGCGGCACGCACAACCCCATGGCGCCCAGCTTCCACTTTGTGCGCGATGCCTTTGCGCCGCTGGTGCAGCGCCTGGGCGCCGGCCTGACGCTGCAGCTGCAGCGGCTGGGCTTTTACCCCGCAGGCGGTGGCGAGGTCACGGCCACCATCACGCCTGCGGCCCGCCTGACCCCGTTCGACCTGACCGAGCGTGGCGAGCTGCAGCAGGGCGATGCTCTGTGCCTGACGCCGGGGCTGTCGGGGTCGATCGCGCGCCGCGAGCTGACGGCGCTGGGCCAGGCCATGGGCTGGGGCGAGGACCGCTTGCGCTTTGGCGAGGCCAGGCAGCACGAGGGGCCGGGCAATGCCTTGATCGCCCGCCTGCGCTACGCCCACGTGACCGAGGTGTTCGTCGAGCTTGGGGCCCGCAACCTGTCGTCGGAGCAGGTGGCCGGCAAGCTGGTGCAGGCCATCCGGGCGTTTCAACGCCGGCCAGGTGCCGCGGTGGGCCCACACTTGGCCGACCAGCTGGTGCTGCTGCAGGCCCTGGCCGTGTGGCAGGCCGGACGGACCGGCAGCCAGGCGGATGCGCCCCACGCCGATGTGCCCCAGGCGGATGTGCCGCAAGCACGCTTCTCGTGCAGCGAGGTGACCGAGCACTTGCGCACCAACTGCGTGGTGATCGAACGCTTTCTGCCCGTGCGCTGCACGCTGACCCAGGGCCCTGTGTCCCGGGTGACGGTGCGCTGGGCGGGGTGAGTCCCGCGCGCCAGTCGGGGCACTGAGGCGGGCTGGCGGGGCCCCTGGCCTCGCCGGCCGGGCCCATGCCATCCCGCGCAAGGCCCGCCGGCGCCGAGGTGCCCGGCGCCGCGCAACGGACGATGCGCGGAGCTAGGGCCGGGGTGAGCGGGATGGGCGACAATCGCGCGCCATGACTGCAGCCAACCCCTCTGCGGATTCGACCGTGAATTCCAACGCCTACATCCTGACCCTGTCTTGCCCCGACCGCACGGGCATCGTCCATGCCGTTTCGGGCTTTCTGCTGGAGCAGGGCGGCAACATCGAAGAAGCCGCGCAATTCAACGACCCGGGCACCGGCCTGTTCTTCATGCGCGTGCGTTTTGCCAGTGCCAGCGCGGACTACGAGGCCCTGCGCGCCAAGCTGACCGACTTCGCCAAGCCGCTGGACATGAAGCTGCGCCTGTATTCGACCAGCGAGCCCATGCGCACGGTGATCTTCGTCAGCAAGGAAGGCCACTGCCTCAACGACCTGCTGTTCCGCTGGAAGTCGGGCCTGCTGCCCATCGACATCCGCGCCATCGTCAGCAACCACCGCGACTTCTACCAGCTGGCCGCGAGCTACAACATCCCGTTCCACCACCTGCCCATGACCCGGGACAACAAGGCCGAGGTCGAGGCCAAGCAGTTCGAGATCATCAAGCAGGAAAGCGCCGACCTGGTGGTGCTGGCGCGCTACATGCAGATCCTGTCGGATGACCTGTGCCGCAAGCTGGCGGGGCGGGCCATCAACATCCACCACAGCTTCCTGCCCAGCTTCAAGGGCGCACGCCCCTACTACCAGGCGCACGAGCGCGGGGTGAAGCTCATCGGCGCCACGGCGCACTACGTGACGGCCGACCTCGACGAGGGGCCCATCATCGAGCAGGACGTGGCGCGCGTGGACCACTCGCGCACCGTGGAAGACCTGACCGCCATCGGCCGCGACACCGAGAGCCAGGTGCTGGCCCGCGCCGTGAAGTGGCACAGCGAGCACCGCGTGCTGCTCAATGGCCACAAGACCGTGGTGTTCCGCTGAGCGCCTGAACGGGCGTCGTTCGCGGGTTTTGGGGAGTGCGCCGGCACGCCGGATGCCGGGTGCTCAACGGGGCCTGCATCGCACGCCGCAGCGCCAGCGGTGCGTGTCGTGTCTGGACGAGGTTGATGGGTGTGTGACGGGGTATTGGGTCAGCCCCGTTCATATATCAACGGCGAGTAAGCCATACCCCTGATTGATTCGGGTGTGGCATTCACGCCATCCAGCGCCGAGGATGAGGCGCTCAAGAGGAGCACCACCACTGACGCCTGGCCACCCGCGCATCCCGCATGGCGGCGCGTGCAATCGGCCACGCGGCCACGCCGTCGACCTGCCGCGTTGGGCACGCGACTCAGCGTGCGCTGGATTCGCCGGCCGCGGGCTGCACCGGCCTGGGGCTTGCGCTGTTGGCCGCCGGCACCACGGCAGGCTGCGCGGGCTTGCGTGCGGGTGCTGGGGCCGTCGCAGCGC
The DNA here is from genome assembly GCF_002158865.1 of Comamonas serinivorans. Lineage (NCBI taxonomy): Bacteria > Pseudomonadati > Pseudomonadota > Betaproteobacteria > Burkholderiales > Comamonadaceae > Comamonas > Comamonas serinivorans. Next base: position 1,140,553 of record NZ_CP021455.1, read on the forward strand.
GGGCGGCGGGGCGCGTGCCGCCAACCGGCAACTCGGCATACGGGCGCGACAAGCCGTTGGCCAGGCAGTTGCGCATGGCCTCGCGGCGCAGCTGCGTCGTGTGCTTGGTCGACTCCCCCTGCACGGCGTTCGAGCTGCGGCGGCAATCGCGCTCGATCGCGGCTTCGGCCTTGGCGCGTCGTTGCAGGCAGGCCTTGAACTCGCTGGGGCGCTGTTCGGCTGGCAGGGCTTGCAACTCGTGTTGGCACATCTGCATGCGCGTGGGCACGTGCCCGGCGGCGACGCCGTCGGCCTGGGCGGCGGACCAGGGCAGCGTCAGGACCAACAGAAGCGGGGTGAGGGGTTTCATGGTGACCGCATTGTCTCCGAGTCCCTGGCCGGCCCGCGTGACGATGCTGGCCGGTGTGGCGTGATGGAAACGGTGCAGGCGGCGCCCGCGCGTGGCCTGTAGATCCAGTGCGAATGCGCGTCGCGGGTCGCTGCGTGCGCCTCATGCCGACACGCGCGGCCACACAGGCTGTGTGGCTTGTCCTGCGGCTTCAGAGCGCTCAGGTGCATGCGCCGACGCTGATCGCCGGCTTCCACCGCCTGCGGCTTGGCCCATGCCCCTTAGACCGCGTGGCGCCGATGTGGCCAGCCGTGGGCATTCGACTGGGCAGCCGTTGGCGAGCGGTGCTTGGCGCGCCGGATGCGATCGTGTGGCTGAGCAGGACCAGTTCGGCAAAGGCGAGTGGCTTGGCACGCCGGTTTGGCATGCTGATTTGCAAAACAGTTGTGAGCACGCGCCTGGGGCCTGGCCCTGGGGCAAGATCGGGCGTTTGGCGCGCATGGCCGCGGCGCGTGGGCCCGTGCGGTCATCGCAATGGCTTCGCGGCCGGCTGGTGTGCCAGCGCGGCGTGGTTCGCTGGGACCGGCGAGGCTGGCGCGGGCAGGCTGCCTGCGACGCCTTGCACTACGTGCGACTTGCGCATGCGGCCGCAGGCGCGGGTGAATGGGACGAAGGATGTGGGCATGCAGGCCTTGATGGGGTTGATGTGGTTGCTGGTGTTTCAGGCGGGGGGCGAGTTGCTGGCCCAGAGCCTGGGACTGGCCTTGCCGGGGGCGGTGCTGGGCATGGCCCTGCTGGTGGTGGCCTTGCGCTGGCGCGCGGTGCGCGAGCCGGTGGCGGCCTGTGCCGACTTCCTGCTCACGCACCTGTCGCTGCTGTTCGTACCGGCCGGCGTGGGGGTCCTGGCCCACATGGGGCTGGTGACGCAGCATGGCCTGGTGCTGCTGGTCATCCTGCTGGTGTCCACCGCCATCGGGCTGGTGGTGACTGCCGTGCTGCTGAACTGGCTCACGCGCCATGAAGCCGCTCCATCGGCCGTCCCGCCTGGCGCGGCGTCGCTCCCTTCGTCGACGGAGCAGGGCGGATGACGGCGCTCTCTGCCTGGGCCGGCCAGGCCGCAGCGCTGTGGCACAGCTGGGCGGCCACGCCGCTGTTCGGGCTCACGCTCACGCTCATGGTGTACCTGGCGGTGCAAACCGTGTACCGGCGCCTGGGCAACCTGACCTGGGCCAACCCCGTGTTCTGGTCGGTGCTGGTGGTGGCCGTGGTGCTCAGCGTCACCGGCGTGCCCTATGCGCGCTATTTCGCCAGCGCGCAGTTCATCCACCTGTTGCTGGGCCCGGCCGTGGTGGCCATGGCCTGGCCGCTGTGGCAGCGCCGCGCGGCCTTGCGCCAGCGCGGCGTCAAGCTGTTGGCCGTGGCGATGGTGGGCGGCGCATGCGCCGCCGGCTCGGCCGTGCTCATGGCCTGGTGGTGGGGGCTGCCGCGCGAGGTGATCCTCTCGCTGGCGCCCAAGTCGGTCACCACGCCGGTGGCCATGGGCGTGGCCGACGCGATCGGTGGCATCCCGGCCCTGTCGGCGGTGTTCGCGGTGCTGACCGGCATGATCGGCGCCATTGGCGGCAAGACCGTGTTTGCCCTGCTGCGCCTGCCGGCCACCAGCCGCGGCGACATGGTGCGCGGCTTTGCCATGGGCACGGCGGCGCATGGCATCGGCTCGGCGCGCGCGCTGCAGGTCAACGCCGAGGCGGGCGCCTACGCCGGCCTGGCCATGGGGCTGCAATCGCTGCTGGCGGCCCTGCTGATTCCGCTGCTGGTGCAACTGTGGCCGTGAAGGCGGGTGGTCGGGCGGCCAGGCGAGCGCGTTCACCGTGGCCGACGTGGCGCGCGGCCATGGCGTCTGCCCCACGCCACTGAACACCACGCCCGCAACCGGGGTGGTGCTTTGATGGCCCAGGGCGGCGCTGCGCGCAGCATGCGCTCTGCCGCGGTTCGCGTGGGATGCCGCGCCGCCACGAATGCAATTGAGAATGCATGGCATGTGCATGCAGAGCGCCAATCAGGGGACATTGCGCCGCCGCTTTGTGGACGGCCCTGGGGGCGGGGATACTCTGGGCATTCGGATGAACCCTGAGGAGAATCGACCATGCAAGGCGACGCCCAAGTTGTGGACTGCCTGATCGCGCTGCTGCGCGGCGAGCTTGCCGCACGCGACCAGTATTTCGTGCATTCGCGCACCTACGAGGACCAGGGCTTCACCAAGCTCTACGAGCGCCTCAACCACGAAATGGAAGAGGAAACGCAGCACGCCGACGCCATCCTGCGCCGCATCCTCATGCTGGGGGCGCGACCCGACATGCGGCCCACCGCCTTCGAGCCGGGCCTGACGGTGCCCGACATGCTGCGCAAGGACCTGGCCACCGAGTACGAGGTGCGCGCCAACCTGCAGGCCGGCATTGCGCTGTGCGAGGCGCAGCGTGACTTCGTCACGCGCGACATCCTGCTCGCGCAGCTCCGCGACACCGAGGAAGACCACGCTTACTGGCTCGAAAAGCAGCTCGGCCTGATCGACAAGGTGGGCCTGCAGAACTACCTGCAGTCGCAGACCAGCGCTGGCGTGTGACAGCGCGGCGGGCCTTGGCTGGCTCGGCCAGCGGGTGACTGGTTGGCGGCGGGGCTTTGTCCCTGACCGCGGGCACTCGACCTTGGCGCGCCGCCGTTCCCTCCACCCGTTCGCTTGTTCAGCGGTGCGCCACAGCTGCCGGCGAACACGGTGTTGCCACCTCCGTCAAGGGCAGACTCACCGCCAACACCTCACAGCCCACACCAACCATCTGACCTGTGCAGCCCTTGGCCATCCGCCACCCGGTGGTTGACGAGCTGTCAGCGTTTGCAACCAGCCATGACACATGTGGGTGCAGTGTATGGCTTTAGGTGTGACCAGTATGGGTTGATTGTCGTTGTTCAAAAAACGGAAATGGCCGCATACTGGGTCAGCTGTTGAATGACCTGCGGCATGCCAGACGACCAACCGGTCCATCGCAGCCCGCGCGTGGGGCCACCCCAGGTGGTCATAATGGCCCCCGTCTCAACTGACCTGGATGCCCTTCGAATGACCAAGTTCCATGTGCCCTTGCTCGCCGCCCTGATGGCCACCGCGTTGACCGCCTGTGCGGGCAACCCCGGTGACAAGTCCGCCGCTGCCGCGCAGCCGCAGCCGGCCGCAGCGCCCGCCGCGCCGGGCAAGGCCGTGACCACCGCGAGCGGCCTGACCTACCAGAGCCTGAAGGACGGCACGGGCGCATCGCCCAAGGCCACCAACACCGTGCGCGTGCACTACCACGGCACCCTGGCGGACGGCAAGGTCTTCGACAGCTCGGTGCAGCGCGGCCAGCCGGCCGAATTCCGCCTGAACCAGGTCATCCCCTGCTGGACCGAAGGCGTGCAGATGATGAAGGTCGGCGGCAAGGCCAAGCTGACCTGCCCGCCGCAGATCGCCTACGGTGCCCGCGGCGCCGGCGGCGTGATCCCGCCCAACGCCACGCTGACCTTCGAGGTCGAGTTGCTCGACGTCAAGTGACGCCTGGCCTGCAAGCGGCAGGCCATGACACAGCCGACCTCAGGGTCGGCTTTTTTGTGGGCGAGCCGGGCGGTGACGCTGGCTTCGGGTGTGATGCGGTGAGCGCCCTGTGTCACCTCGCCCACGGCTTGCCATGGCGGTGCAGCGGGACTGACCCATCGGCGTCGGGGCTGCGGCCGTGAAGCGATGGCGGTTGCTGCACCACCGCCTGTGCGCCAGGGGGCGGCTGAGTGGCGGCCCGATGGCCCGGCGCGGGCGGGAACGGGGTTATCCTCCGCGTCCCATGTCATTTCACTCTCTGGGCTTGAGCCCCGCGCTGGCGCGCGCCGCCGCCGACCTGGCCTTTGACCAGCCCACGCCGATTCAGGCCGAGGCGGTGCCCGTCATCCTGCGCGGGGCCGACCTGCTGGCGCGCGCGCAGACGGGCTCGGGCAAGACGGCGGCGTTTGCGCTGCCGCTGCTGCAGGCCTTCGAGATCTCGCCAGACCAGGGCCCGCGCCGCGTGCAGGCGCTGGTGCTGGCACCCACGCGCGAGCTGGCGGCCCAGATCGGCGAGACGCTGCGCAGCCTGGCGCGGCACCTGGCGCGGGCGCCGCGCATCGCGGTGGTGTTCGGCGGGGCGTCCATCAACCCCCAGATGATGCGGCTGCGCGGTGGCGCCGACATCGTGGTGGCCACGCCGGGGCGGCTGCTCGACCTGGTGGACCACAACGCGCTGCGTCTCGCCGAGGTGCGCACGCTGGTGCTCGACGAAGCCGACCGTTTGCTCGACCTGGGCTTTGCCGACGAGCTGGGCCGTGTGCTGGCGCTGTTGCCGGCGCGGCGGCAGAACCTGCTGTTCTCGGCCACGTATGGCGGCGCGGTGCAGGCGCTGGCCGAGCGCCTGTTGCACGAGCCGGTGCAGGTCACGATCGCAGCGCCTGCAGTGGCTGACGCGCTGGTGCAGCAACGCGCCATCGCCGTCGATGCGGCCCAGCGCGCACCGCTGTTGCGCCACCTGCTGCGCCATGCGGGCTGGAGCCGGGTGCTGGTGTTCGTGGCCACGCAACATGCGACGGAGCACCTGGCTGCCAAGCTGCGCAGCCACGGCATCGCCGCCGCGCCGCTGCACGGGCAATTGAGCCAAGGCGCACGCACGCAGGCGCTGGAGGCCTTCAAGGCCGCGCAGGTGCAGGTGCTGGTGGCCACCGACCTGGCCGCGCGCGGCATCGACATCGCCCAGCTGCCCGTGGTACTGAACTACGACCTGCCGCGCTCCACCGTCGACTACACGCACCGCATCGGCCGCACCGCGCGGGCCGGGCAGGCCGGGCTGGCGGTGAGTTTCGTCAGCGCCGAGACCGAGGCCCATTTCGCGCTGATCGAAAAGCGCCAGGGCCTGAGCCTGACGCGCGAGCAGATTGCCGGCTTTGAACCCACGCAGACCGACGCGCTACCGCTGGCATTGGTCGATGGCACGGGCGGCATCAAGGGCAAGCGGCCGAGCAAGAAGGACAAGCTGCGGGCCGCCGCCGCCGCCGCAGCAGCAGCAGCCGCCGCCGACAGCCCGCACCAGGCGGACTGACGCGTAGCGAGCGTCAGGCCTGCGCGGGCCGGATGTCTGTGTCCAGGCTGGCGCATTGCATGCCAGTATGGGGAAGATGCCGTTGTTAAAAAAACGGGAGGGGCTAGATACTGCCTGCTCGCTGCGCCTGCGTGGCATCACGCCGTGCAGCGGTCCGGCGCTTGGCTTGCGATGGCGCCTCGTCAGTCGTCCACGTCATCGTCGGGTGCAACGCCTTGCGCCGCGGCCTGCGGGTAGATGGCCTGCACGCACGCCAGCCAAGCACGGGCGGCGCGCGAGAGGCGACCGCGCCGCCACAACAGGACCACGTCCCAGGCCAGCTCGGGCTCGATGAGCGGGCGGCTGGCCACGCGGGCGGGGTCGAAGCGCGCGATGACGTGCTCGAACATGACGCCCACGCCCAGGTTGGCGGCCACGAGGTCGCCGAGGAAATCCCAGTAACGCGTCTGCAGCTTCACCTCGGGCGTGAAGCCGGCTGCGGCGCAGGCGTCGAGCACGGCCTGGTGCAGGTGAAAGTCGGACGTGTAGAGGACGAAGGGCTGATCGGCCAGCTCGCGCCAGCGCACGGGCTGGTGGGGGTCGGCAACGGCCGCGGCCGGGAAGACCGCGCGCGTGACCTGGTGGGCGAGCACCCACTGCTGCAGCTCGGGATCGCGTTCGCCCCCGGGCTCGTCCCCCAGGCCCACCGTCATGTCGACCTCGCCGTCGATCACCGCCTGACGCAGGCCGCGCGCGCCCAGCTCGGCCACCTGCAGCGTGACGCCCGGATGCAGCCGGGCAAAGCGCGCCAGCACCGGGGCCATGTAGTGGCCGCTGGTGGGCATGACGCCGACGGTGAGGGTGCCGCGTGCCATGCCGTCGACCTCGGCCACCTCCTGCTGCAGGCGCTGTGCATCGGCCAGCAGCTGCTGGCCGCGCGCGAACACGACCTGGCCGGCGTCGGTCAGCCGCACGCCACGGCCCTGGCGCACCAGCAGCGGGCCGCCCAGCTCGTCTTCGAGTGCGCGCACCATCTTGCTGATGGTGGGCTGGGTGACGAACACGGCCTGGGCAGCGCGCGAGAAGCTGTTGTGGTTGACGACTTCGACGAAGTAGCGGAGCGCGCGCAAGTCCATGGTGGATCAATCATTCGTAGGGTGAATTGATTTCATGAAAATAAGTCATTTTGAGAATATCAGCGTAAACCCTAGGATGGGGCCATGTCTCAGCCCCTGCAGAACGCGGACTTGTCGCACACCCACGCCGCACGCGCCGCCAAGGCCGCCCGGGCGCTGACCGGCGTGGTGGCGCAGGTGGCGGTGCTCAGCGCCATCTGGGTGGCCATGGAGCAGCTGCGGCTGCTCCTGGGCTGGCGCATGCCGGCGGGCTTGCTGGGCCTGGCGCTGCTGGCCCTGGGCCTGTTCGCAGGCTGGGTGAAGGCCGATTGGCTGCGGCGGGGCACCAACTGGCTGTTGGCCGACATGCTGCTGTTCTTCGTGCCCGCCATGCTGGTGGTCACCGACTACCCCGATCTGGTGCGCGCGCAGGGCTGGCGCATCCTGGCGGTGATCGTGCTGTCCACGGCGTGCGTGCTGGCCGTCACCGCGGTGGCGGTGGACCGGGTGTACCGCCTGGAGCTGGCGTGGGCGCGCCGCCGGTCCACCCGGCGTGCGCGGCTGAAGGTGCATGGGTATCAGGCTGCATCGATCGATCAACAAACGCAAAGCTGAAGTACTGCGCCATGATGAAACCAAACACCGAGGGCGTGCCATGCTGACCGCCGTGTCCCCGGAAGCGGTCGCCCTGGGCTCGCTGCTGGTCACGGTGGCTTGCTATGTGCTGAACAAACGCCTCTACCGCGCCTGCCCGCATGTGCTGCTGATGCCGTTGATCGCCACGCCCGCGCTGCTCATCGCGCTGGCCTGTGCGTTGCAGGTGAGCCATGGGCAGTACATGACCCACACGCACTGGCTGGTCTGGCTGCTGGGCCCCACCACGGTGGCGTTTGCCCTGCCGCTGTACGACCACCGGCAGGTGCTGGCGCGGCACGGGCTGTCCATCGGCACCGGGGTGGTGGTGGCCAGCGCCGTGTCGATCTGCACCACGGTGTGGCTGGCGCGTTGGCTGGGGCTGCCGGTGGCGGTGCAAAAAGGCCTGGCTGTGCGCTCGGTCACGACGCCGTTCGCCATCGAGGCCGAGCGCGCACTGGGCGGCCCGACCGACCTGGCCGCGCTGTTCGTGCTGTTGACGGGGGTGGCCGGCATGTTGCTGGGCGGGTTGGCCCTGCGCGGGCTGCCCCGCGTGCGCGAGCGCCTGGCCGGCGGCGCGGTGTTGGGCGCGGCGGCCCACGGCACGGGCGTGGCCACGGCGCGCCAGCTGGGCGAGGTGCAGGCGGTGGTCGCGTCGCTGGTGATGATGATCGCCGGGGCGGTGAACGTGCTGATCGCGCCGTGGGTGCGCCTGGTGTTCTTCTGACCCGTGTCGGCGTCGGCGCGATGCCGGCAGAGGTGACCGGCAGCTGGCTTTGGCAGCTTCGCGCTCGACACGGCGGCATGCGCCCCCCCAAAATGTTGTCGTTTGTAACGAAGCGAGGAGGCCGACATGGGCAACAGGGCATGCGCAAGCGGGGGCCGGTGCGGCGTGTTGGTCATCGGCGCCTGGCTGGCGGGCAGTGCCGCGGCGGCGGTGGTCACCACGCCGGCCGGGGTGCTGGTGGGGCCGGCCGGCGATGCGCCGGTGGCCGAGGTCTGGCAGCGCACCAACGTGCGCGTCGGGTCGTCGGCGGGCATCACGGCGGACTACCCGAACGCCAGCACGGCGTCGGGCCTGTTGACCTCGGACAGCGTGAACGGCAAGGCCGACTGGCAGTACCTGGCCGCCACCCCCTTGGGCCCCCTGAGCAGCTTCCGCTCGGCCACCTACCAGTGGTACCGCGACGGCGCCAGCACCGTGGCGGGGCATTTCAGCCCGTTGCTGCGCATGCTGGTCGATGTGGATGGCAACCCGGCCACCACAGACCTGGCCTGGGTCATTTACGAACGCGGCGCCATCGATGCCGTGACCCCGGTGCCAACCGACACCTGGGTCACCGAAACCATCGACGGCGACACGCGGGTGTGGGTGCATCAGGTGGGCTCGACCAACAACCAGGTGCCCTACACGCGGATGGCGGACTTCGCCGCCGGCACGCATGTGCCCGAAGCCGGCGGCACCCAGATCACGGGCGCCAGCCTGATCCTGGGCTTGCAGGCGGGCATCGGCTCGGGCTGGGACGGCGTGTTTCGCGGCGCGGTCGACCACATCGGCCTGGTGGCCCAGCGCAGCCTGGGGCCGGACAACTTCGAGCTGGCGCCCCCACCGCCGAGTCCCGCGCCCGCGGCCGTGCCGGCCGCATCGTGGTGGAGCCTGCTGGGACTGGGCAGCCTGCTGGTCTGCTGGGGCGCGTGGCGCCGCCGCAGGGCTTGATGCACACGGGCTTGGCGTGGCTGGACGATGGCCTGGCCCACCAAGCCGCGCAGGACCTGGCCTCGGGCGGCGCGGCGTGCGCCCGCGCGCTCGCGTTGGTTCGGCCTCGCGTCCAACCGCCTGGTGCCCGCAGCACCCACCGCACGGCGGGCACAGGCCCGGCGAAAGCCTGGCCGGATCGGCACGGGAGCCGGCCGCGGCCGCACGCATACCCGTGAAGGCTGGATGAGGGCTGCATTCACTCCCGGGCGTCGTGACCGCCCGGGCTCACGCCAGGTACTGCGCGGCGAACTCGGCGCTGGGGGCAATGGGCGTGATCACGTCGATCAGCGTGCCCTCGGGCCCCTGGGCGATGAAGTGGCGCTGGCCAAAGGCCTCGCTGCGCAGCGGCAGCAGGATGGGCAGCACCTCGCGCAGGCGCGCCCACTCGGCGTCCACGTCCGCCACCTCCAGGTTCAGCAGCAGGCCGTGCGCCCGGGCGCCGCGCTGGGCTGCGGGCACGGTGTCGTGGCTGGCGTCCAGCACGGCCAGGTTGGCCTGAGGATTGCCCGCGGACTGCAGGTGCACGTACCAGCTGCTCTCGAACAGGGCCTGAAAGTCGAAGTGGGTGCGGAAGAAGGTGGCGGTCTGCGCCACGTGGGCGGTCATCAGCACCGGGTAGAACGAGCGGATGGGCGACGCGGTGACAGGGCTGGCAGCAGGGGAGGGCATGGCGATTCCTTCAAAACATACAATCTGCATGTCTAAAGATTAAAACATACAGGCTGCACGCATGCAAGACAAGCCCACCCGAACCAACGCCGAACGCACGCAGGCCACGCGCGGTGCCCTCCTCACCGCGGCCCGCGCGCTGTTTGTGCAGCGCGGGTATGCCGACACCAGCACGCCCGAGATCGTGGCCGCCGCCGAGGTCACGCGCGGCGCGCTGTACCACCACTTCGCGGACAAGCGGGCGCTGTTCCTGGCCGTGGCGCAGGCTTCGGCGTTCGAGGTGGCCGAGGCCGTGGCGCACGCGAGCGACGGGGCCCCCGATGCCGTGCAGGCCCTGAACCGGGGCGCGCAGGCCTACCTGCAAGCCATGGCCGAGGCCGGGCGCGCGCGCGTGCTGCTCGTCGAGGCGCCGGCGGTGCTGTCGGCACCCGAGCTGCTGGCCCTGAGCGACCAGGCGGGTGCCCAGGCCTTGGCGCAGGGCCTGGGCGAGTTGTTTGGCGAGCGGGGCGTGGCGGTGCCCGCCGACGAACTGCATGCGCTGGCCCAGCTGTTGTCGGCCGCGTTCGACCGCATGGCCCTGGCGCTGGCGCGGGGCGAGGCGGTCGAACCCTATGCGGCCGCCATGCAGCGCCTGCTGGCGGGCTTGGCGGGCTGAGGAAGGCCTTTGGCGCGGGGCCGCTGCAGAAGCCGTGCTGCGCCGTTGTGGAGGATGAGTATCAGCCCATTGCCGTTCATCAACAAACGGTGATGGGGTGATACGGTCTGAAAATGGTTGAGGCCTGTCAAACGCCCATCTGGTCGAGTGCGGCCTGAAGCTGTGCCACGCTGCGGTCCACGTTGCCCCACTTGTCCAGGCCGAACAACCCGAGGCGGAAGGTCCGGAAGTCCGGCCCTTCGCCGCATTGCAGCGGCACGCCGGCGGCGGCCTGAACGCCCACGGCTGCGAACTTGCGCGTGTTCTGGATGTCCGGGTCGCTGGTGTAGCTCACCACCACGCCGGGCGACTGGAAGCCCGCGGCTGCCACGCTGGGGAAGCCGCGTGATTCGAGCAGGGCCCGCACCTGCGTGCCCAGCGCGATCTGCTGGTCGCGCAGCGTGGCCAGGCCGCGGTCGCGCGCTTCGAGCATGGTGTCGCGCACCTGGGCCAGTGCATCCGTGGGCATGGTGGTGTGGTAGGCGTGCTGGCCATTCACATAGCCTTCGGCGATCTGCAGCCACTTCTTCAGATCGCAGGCAAAGCTGGAACTGGTGGTGCCGTCGATGGCGGCGCGGGCACGCTCGTTCAGCATGACGAAGGCGCCGCAGGGCGAGGCGCTCCAGCCCTTTTGCGGGGCGCTGATGAGCACGTCGACGCCGGTTGCCGCCATGTCCACCCAGATCGCGCCCGAGGCGATGCAGTCCAGCACGAACAGCGCACCCACCTCGTGCGCGGCGTCGGCCACCGTGCGCAGGTAGTCGTCGGGCAGCAGGATGCCGCTGGCGGTTTCGCAATGCGGGGCGAACACGACCTTGGGCTTTTCGGCGCGGATGGTGGCCGCCACCTCGTCCGCCGGCATGGGTGTCCAGGGCGCCTGCGGGCCGCTGCCGACCTGGCGGGCCGCGCAGACGGTGGCGCCGCCATTCAGGCCGAAATGGCCCATGTCGAAGATCTGCGACCAGCGGAAGCTGAAGAAGCCGTTGCGCACGATGAGCACCTTTTCGCCGTTGGCGAACTGGCGGGCCACGGCCTCCATGCCGAAGGTGCCGCTGCCGGGCACGATGGCTGCGGTGTGGGCGTTGTAGGTGGTCTTCAGCGTGGCCAGGATGTCCTGCATGACGCCGATGAAGCGCTGGGACATGTGGTTGAGCGCGCGGTCGGTGTACACGACCGAGAACTCGAGCAGGCCATCGGGGTCGACGTGGGGCAGCAGGGCGGGCATGGGGGTCTCCGGGTGTGGGGTGGGCAATCGGCGTGCGGACGGTGCGACCGTGCGCGGTCTGCGCCGCAGGGCGCGCGGTGCGGGAACCTGGGGCCACCGGTTGGTGGCAGCGGCCCGATTCTAGGGCGTGCCTTCAGGTGCAGCGGCGGCCCGGCTGGGCGGGTTGGGCGGCATGGCTGCGGGCGGGTGCCGCTGTGCAAGGCATCGCCCGGGCGGTCGAGGCATCTTGGCCAGAGATGGGTCGGGGCGGTCAGGTCGCGGCGGCTGAGCGATGGCGCCACGCTGGCGATGCTGCACGCCTTTTTCCGTCTCACCTGGGCTGTGCGCGGCCCGACGTGCTTGCCGCCATGGCGTTCAGCGTGGTGGGCCATTTCGCATCGCCGGCATCGGCGGTATGGGTGGGACGTGTGTGGCGTGAATGGCCAGTTCTGAGGTTTTGATGTGAGTATGGCCTCATTCCCGTTGTTCATTGAACGGGAACGAGGCCATACTCATGTGCCATGATTCGCGCCACGCGTCAGCGCGCCGCTGCTTACAGCCCGGTTTCCAGCGCCAGCAGGTCGTCCACGGTCTGGCGGCGGCGAATCAGCCGCGCCTGGCCGCCATCGACCAGCACCTCGGCCGCCAGCGGGCGCGTGTTGTAGTTGCTGGACATGCTGGCGCCATACGCGCCGGTGTCGTGAATCACCAGCAAGTCGCCGACCTGCGCGGCCGGCAGCATGCGCGGCAGCACCACGCCGCCTTCGCCCTGGGTGAACACGTCCCCCGATTCGCACAGCGGGCCCGCCACCACGCTGGCCACCTCGGCGGCCTGGCTGCCATCCCGGCGCAGCAGGCCCATGGCGTGGTAGCTGCCGTACATGGAGGGGCGCATCAGTTCGTTGAAGCCCGTGTCGACCAGCACGAAATGCGAGCGGCCCTGGTTCTTGACGGCGCGCACCTGGCCCAGCAGCACGCCCGATTCGGCCACGAGGAAACGGCCGGGCTCGATCTCCAGGTGCAGGGCATGGCCCACGATGGCCTCGGCCTGCTGACGCGCGGCATGCCACAGGCTGAAGTAGTGCGCGGTGTCGATGCGATCGCCCCCCGCCTGGTAGGGGATGGACAGCCCGCCGCCGGCCGACAGGGCCTGCAGGTCCATGCCCGCGGCGCGGGTTTGCTCGACCAGGCCGACCATGGCGCCGCAGACGTTCTGCAGGTGGGCGTAGTCCACGCCCGAGCCGATGTGCATGTGCAGGCCGACCAGCGTCAAGCCATTGCGCTGCACGGCGGCCAGGGCCGCGGCCAGGTCGCCGTGCCAGATGCCGTGCTTGCTGTGCTCGCCGCCGGTGTTGGTCTTGTTGCTGTGGCCGTGGCCGAAGCCGGGGTTGATGCGCAGCCACACGGCATGGCCGGGCGAGGCCGCGCCGAGCTGGTCCAGCATGTCGATGGAGCCGGCGTTCACGGGCACGCGGTGTTCGACCACGGTGGCGAGCGTGGCCGGGTCGAACACGTCGGCCGTGAAGACGATGGGGGCGGGCTCGTCAAACCCGGGCTGGTAGCCGGCGGCCAGCGCGCGCAGGATCTCGCCGCGCGAGACGGCATCGACCCGGACGCCGCGCTCGCGCATCAGCGACAGGATGTGGATGTTGGAGCAGGCTTTTTGCGCAAAGCGCACGGTGTCGAAGGCCTGCAGCTGGGCGATGCGCTCGCGGATGGTGGCGGCGTCATACACCCACAGCGGGGTGCCGAACTCGTCGGCCAGGGCCCAGAGCTGGGCGGCAGAAAAAGGATTGGACATGGGCAGGTGGCGTGGCGTCGGCCGGTGCAAGGCTGCGTGGCCGGTGAACCCGCGATTGTCGCCGCAACGGCGCCAGGGGGCGCCGTGCGGGTGTGTCATTGAGGCGATGCAACAGGCGCCGGTGGCCTGCAGGCCATGGGCGGCATCGGCGGCCTTGCGCCGTGCGGGCTTGCCTGGGTGTCAGCCCCTTATCCGTTGTCGTCGCCGCCCTCGGGCAGGCGCTCGATCCGCACGGTCTTGATGCGCTGGGGATCCACCTCGTCCACCGTGAACGCGTAGCCCTGGTGAACCGTGCTGGCGCCGCGCGCGGGCAGCTCACCAAACACGCGCAGCAGGTAGCCGGCCAGCGAATAGGCCTCGCTGCCCTGCACCAGGCCGTCCACGCCGAGGGTGCTTTCCAGCTGGTGCAGGTCAGCCGTGCCGGCCACGCGCCAGCGCCCGTCGCCGGCCGGCTGGATCTCCAGCTGTTCGTCCTCGTCGGGGAATTCGCCGGCAATCGCTTCCAGCACGTCGATGGGGGTGACGATGCCCTTGAGGGTGCCGTCCTCGTCGTTGACCAGCACCAGTTGGCCCTTGGCGCTTCGCAACACGCCGATCACGTCGATGACCAGCATGGATTCGGGCACGAACACGGGCTGGCGCAGGTAGCCGTTGGGCTCCAGCCGGCCCCTCTCTTCGATGGCGCCGAGCAGGTCCTTGGCGCGGGCCACGCCCAGCACCTGGTCCAGCGAGCCCTGGCACACCGGGTACATGCCGTGCGGCGCGGCCAGCAGCTTGCGTCGGTTCACGGCGCCATCGTCATCGACGTCCACCCACGAGATGTTGGAGCGCAAGGTCATGATGGAGCGCACGTTGCGCTCGGCCAGGCGCAGCACGCCGCCCACCATGTGGCGCTCTTCGGCCGCGAAGGCCGGTTCCGGGGCATCCGGCTCGGCTCCGCCACCCGCGGTGGCCGCCTGGGTGGCCTGCGCCGTCGTGCGGTGCCCCAACAGGCTCAGCACGCGCTCGGCCGTGCGTTGGCGCAGTGGCAGGCGCGCCTCGTGCTTGGCCGCGTTGCGGTTGGCCAGCTGGTTGAAGAACTCGATCAGGATGGAGAAACCGATCGCCGCGTACAGGTAGCCCTTGGGCAGGTGGAAGCCCAGGCCCTCGGCCACCAGCGACAAGCCGATCATGAGCAGGAAGCTCAGGCACAGCACGACGACGGTGGGGTGCGCGTTGACGAAGCGCGTGAGCGGCTTGGAGGCCAGCAGCATCACGCCGATGGAGATGACCACGGCGGCCATCATCACGGGCAGCTGGTCCACCATGCCGACGGCGGTGATCACGGCGTCGAGCGAGAACACCGCGTCGAGCACCACGATCTGCGCCACCACGAGCGAGAAGCTCGAGTAGGCGACTGTGGCGGTGGCCTGGTGCTGCACGCCTTCCAGCCGCTCGTGCAACTCCGAGGTGGCCTTGAACAGCAGGAACAGGCCGCCAAAGAGCAGGATCAGGTCGCGTCCCGAGAACGGATGGCCGAACACGTGGAACAGCGGTGACGTGAGCGTCACCAGCCAGGAGATCACCGACAGCAGGCCCAGGCGCATGATCAGCGCGAGGCTCAGTCCGATCACGCGGGCGCGGTCACGCTGGTGCGGCGGCAGCTTCTCGGCCAGGATGGCGATGAAGATCAGGTTGTCGATGCCCAGGACGATTTCCAGGACGACGAGCGTGGCCAGGCCGACCCAGACGGCCGGGTCGGTCAGTAATTCAAGCATGGTGGGGATGGGTTAGGCGCGAGACCGGCCAGGCCGGCAAGGGCTGCCGGCAGCGGTGCGCACAAGAAGATGGGGGACGACCAGCACGGGATGCTGGCGGGTGGTGTCGAGCAAGGCCGTCGACTGGGGGGCTCGGCGTCGCTTGACGCAGAAGGAGAGTCCATGCGCAAAATTTTATCGGGGCCTCGAATGTCCCCGAGAGGCCCGGGCCGAAGGGGGCTTTAGCGGGCCGCCGAAGGCTGGTGCCATCGACCGGATGTCCGACAGGCATGGTCGGTCCTTCTATGCTTGGCCGTTTGAGCGGATCTCGCATGCACCTTTTTCCACCGGCACACCCCTTGCTCACGCCGCGGCTGCAACTGCGGCGTTTTCGCGACACCGACTTCGCCGCGTATGCCGCCTACCACGGTGACCCGCAGGTGTACCGCTTTCTGTACCAGGCCGCACCCGAGGCCGACCGGCTGGGAACGCAGTTCGCCGAGGTGTTGCGCGCACCGTTCGACGGCGATGGGCACGCCTTGCGCCTGGCGGCCGTGCGCCAGGCCGATGAGGCCGTTGTCGGTGAGGTGCTGCTCAAGATCGCCAGCCTCGCGGCCTTGCAGCTGGAGGTGGGCTACATCTTCAACCCGCGCTTTGGCGGCCAGGGCTATGCGACTGAGGCGGTGCGCGCCCTGCTGAATTGGGGCTTCGAGGGCATGGGCGCCCACCGGATCTTTGCGCGGCTGGATGCGCTCAACACGGCCTCTGTCAAGGTGGTGGAGCGCCTGGGCATGCGCCGGGAAGCCCACTTGATCCAGAACGACCGGTTCAACGGTGTCTGGGGAGACGAGTACATCCATGCGTTGTTGCGGTCCGAGTGGCCGCAGGTGGCTGTGTGCCCTGGCCAGGGCCCAGCAGGATGAGGTGTTCGGCCTGGGGCAGGCCAGATGCCGGTCGAGCGACCCGGCCTCGGTCCCGATGATGGGGTGGCGAGGCATCGCAGCGCCATCTTGGGTGACTACGCGATGGCATCGCCCATGGCGAACACCCTCTGCATGACGTGGGCGGCCACGGGTGTGAGGCTGCGTCTTGCCTGCGCGACCTGGCCGGGGGTCTGCTGATGGATGCCATCGGCGTCGTGGCCTTCGCGCCGGTGCTGCTGGCGCGGCGCTGCTGGGCGTGGCCCTGCTGCTGCAACGCAGATCGCCCGCTCACCCGGCGCTGCAAGCCTGCTGGGCCGTTGTCCAGCCATCCACATCGCAGTGCAATTCTTGTGCAGTATGGGTCAACTTCCGTTTGATTGACATCGGATATGCGGGTATACCCATGTTGATGTGGCGTTTGCGGTGCCCGCCCCGAAGTCGGGTGATCAGTCGCGTGCCGGGGCACCGCCTGCAGCCGGCTCCCCCGTGTCAGCGGCCCCAGCCTGGGGACCACCGGGCTCGGCATCCATGGAGAAGCCGATCGTCGTGCGGCCCTGGGCGGAATGGGCCGACGCCTGCCCGCCGTGCATGCGCGCAACGGCGCTGACGATGGCCAGACCCAGGCCGTGGTGGCGGGCGGCGTCGGTGCGCGCGGCATCCACGCGGTAGAAGCGGTCGAACAGGTGCGGCAGGTGGCTGGCATCCAGGGGCGCGCCCTGGTTGCTCACCGCCAGCGTCACCTGGCCGTTGCCAGGGACGATGTCGATGCAGAGGTCGGAGCCCGCATCGGCATGGCGCACGGCATTCGACAGCAGGTTGGACAGGGCGCGCTCCACCAGCGGCTGGTCCAAGGCGCCGACGTGGTCGCCCCGAATCCGCAGGCCCAGACCGGCCTCGGCCAACTCGGCTTCGTGGTAGCTGGCGACCCGCTGTGCCACCGCAGCCAGGCTGGCGGGTGGGCCGCGCCGTGCGAGCGCCCCGCGGTCGGCCCGGGACAGGAACAACATGTCCTGAACGATGCTGGCCATGCGGTGCAGCTCTTCGAGGTTGGCGCCCAGCGTGTCGCGCAGGGTGCCCGCATCGCGTTGCCGCCGCAGGGCAATCTCGGTGCCGCCGATGAGGTTTGCCAACGGGGTGCACAGCTCATGCGCCACGTCGGCGTTGAAGCCCTCCAGCTGCTGGTAGGCGTGCTCCAGGCGCTCCAGCAGCGCGTTGAACTGCTCGACCAGGGGCCGCAGCTCGTCGGGCTGGCCGGCGAGCAGAAGGCGTTGGTGCAGGGTGTCGGCGCTGAGCTGGCGTGCCTGGTCGGTCAGCAGCCGCAAGGGGCGCAGGCCCTGCCGCACCAGGACAAAGCCGCCGGCCGAGATCAGCGCGGCCCCGATCACGCTCGCCAGCACCAGGATCCAGGCGATGCGGGCCAGCAGCACTTGGTCGTCGTCGATCGACAGGCCGAGTTGGCCGCTCACCCGGGGTCGGCCTGCACCCGGCACACCCGGCAGGGCGCTCTCGATGGCCCGGGTGCGTTGGGCACGGCGGGGCACGTCGCCCGCTGGCGGGCGTGCATAGAACACCGTGCCGTCGGCGTGGCGCAGCACCAGCGACATGTCGCCATGCCCGAGCAGGAACTCATCGAGCCGATGGCGCAGGTCCGCCGCGCTGGACTCCGCGAACAGGTGCGCGAGCAGGGTGGTTTTCTCGTCGAGGAAGCGCGTCTGCCGCGATTCCAGCCCCATCGCAATCGCGGCATAGATGGCGAGGCAGATGGCGGCCAGGCCGGCCAGGCTTTGCAACGCCAGCCACATCGACAGGCGTCGGCCCAGGGAATGAGGGCTGTGCGCTGTCACGTCGAACGGGGCTCCAGGACGTAGCCCATGCCGCGAACCGTGTGCAACAGGGGGTGCGAAAACGGCTCGTCTATCTTGCTGCGGAGTCGGCGCACGGCCACGTCGATCACGTTCGTGCCATGGTCGAAGTTCACGTCCCAGACCTGCTCGGCGATCTCGGTGCGCGACAAGACCTCGCCCGTGCGCCGCATCAGCAACGACAGCAGCTGGAACTCCTTGGCCGACAGGTCCAGCCGCCTGCCGTTCCGCGTGGCGCGCCGGCGGACCAGGTCCAGGTGCAGATCGGCCACGGTCAGCTGCAGCGTGTCGGCCAGGCCCGGCGCGGTCGCGCGCCGCAGCAGCACCTCGATGCGGGCCAGCAGCTCGGTGAACGCAAACGGCTTGACGAGGTAGTCGTCGGCGCCGGCCTTGAGCCCCTGCACGCGGTCTTCGACCTGGCCCCGTGCGGTCAGCATCAGGATGGGGATGTGGGCCCGCGGTGACTGCCGGAGCGCCGCCAGCACCCCCAGGCCATCGATGCCGGGCAGCATGCCGTCCAACACGATGAGGTCGTGGTGGCCTTCGGTCGCAAGGTGCAGGCCATCGATGCCGTTGTGCGTCACCTCCACCACATAGCCTTCTTCGCCCAGCCCCTTGCGCAGGTAATCGGCCAGCTTGACCTCGTCTTCGACCACCAGGATCTTCATGGCGCGATCCGATCCGTGGCGCGCCTCTGACATGACAGAACTGTCATCTGCCGGACCCGTTCCTGTTGGGTGCGGCTTCCTACAGTGGCCCCCATGCCTCGTGGCATGCGAGACGCGTTGAGAACACGTCCGCAATTTCCGCTGACAGGAGTGATCACCATGAACAAGACTTTTTCCATTTTGACCATTGTCGCTGGCGTGCTGTCGGCCCCGGTGGCCGCGCATGCCGCATCGGCCTGGCACGAGGGCAACGGCAACGTGGTTCAGTTCACGCCCCACCACATCGGCTCCCAGCCGCGGGCCGAAGTGCAGGCCGACACCCGTGCGGCGCGCGAAGGCGGCACCCTGAGCACCTACCAGAGAGCGATTCCCGTGCCGGGCAAAAGTTCGGCCAGCCCCAAGACGCGCGCCGAGGTGATCGAGGAGATGCGCACCCAGTCGCCGGAAGCCCGCCAGGCGTACAAGGCGCTGTACGGCGGCTGATCGCCGCCGGGGGGGCGCCGACGCGCGCCGCGCTCGCATCGTCCAGGCCTGGCAGACGGCCTGAGACGATCTCCCTACAATCGCCCTCGCTCATGAACCAGGCATCCCTTCGCAGCGCATCGAGCGGCGGCTCCGCCGCCGCGATGCCGGCTCGCCGTCAGCGGCTGGCCGGCTGGCTGCTGCTGGCCTTGCTGTGCCTGATGCCGCTGCAATTCAGTTGGGCGGCCGTGGCCCGCTATTGCCAGCACGAGGCCGTGGCCCCGGCTCAGCAGCCCCATGCCGGGCACCACAGCCACGAGCACCGGGCGCAGGTGGCGGGCGTGGTGTCCAGCCTGCCCGATGCGGATTGCCACTACTGCCATGCCTCGGTGGCGCCGTTCGTGATCTCGCAGTACGCGCAGCAGGCGCCCAGTGTGCCGCCCCAGCAGCGGCTGCAGTCCCCCAACCCCGCTTTCCCTGGCTGGATTCCGCCCGGCATCGACCGCCCCAATTGGCCTTGGACCGACCGTTCCGGCATGGCGGAGGCTTGAGCTTGCTTTGACCTTGGCCATGTCGGATTCACGTTGGTTCGAGACTGAACGGAGAATTCGATGGGCAAAGTTCGTGTGCCGCTCGCCTGGTTGGCGTGTGCGGCCTTGGCCGGCAATGCGCTGGCGGATGAGGGTCGGCTGGGGGATGCAGCACCCCCTGTGCGAGGCGGGTTGAGCGAGCCCGCCCCTGCGCCCGCGACGGGCGCAGGGCTGGACCTGGCGACGGCGTTGCACCGCGCCGAGGCGCGCAGCCCCGACATGGCGGCCTCACAGCTGGAGGCGGAGGCGACGCGCCACGAGCTGGCGCAGGCGGGTGTTCGGCCCAACCCTGAACTGGGGGTGGACGTGGAGGACGCGAACCGTCGCCAGCGCACGACCACCGTGCTGCTGAGCCAGCGCATGGAGCTGGGCGGCAAGCGCGACGCGCGGGTGCAGGCCGCGCGCAAGGCCAGCGAGCTGGCCACCGTTCAGACGCAGCAGCAGCGCGTGGAAACGCGTGCGGCGGTGACCCGCGCGTTCTTCGACACCCTGATCGCGCAGGAGCGCGTCCAGCTGGCGCAAGAGGCCTTGAACCTGGCGCAGCTCGGCGCCGCGGTGGCCGACAAGCGCGTGCAGGCGGGCAAGGTGTCGCCGGTCGAGCTGACCCGGGCCCGTGTGGCCCAGGCGCAGACGCGCATGGCGCTGACCCAGGCGCAGGGCGAGCTGCAGACCAGCCTGCACGCGCTGCATGCGGCGCTGGGCGGCGACACCCGCGTGGAACGGGTGGAAGGCAAGCTGTTGCAGGTGCCCACCTTGCCGGCGTTGCCGGCTGTGCTGGATACCGCCGAGCGGGCCCCGGCGCGGCGCAAGTCGGCCCTGGACGTCGAGCGCTGGAGCGCCGTGGCGGCGGTTGAGCGCAGCCTGCGCACGCCCGATGTCACGCTTTCGGTCGGCATCAAGCGTGAGCGCGAGAGCGCTCGCAACCAGGTGATGCTGGGCGTCTCCATGCCGCTGCCGCTGTTTGACCGCAACCAGGACAACGAGCTGGCCGCGCTCCGGCGCCGGGACAAGGCGGAAGAAGAAGCGCGCGCGCTGGCGCTCAGGCAGCGGGCGGATCTGCTCTCGGCCCATCAGCGCTGGGCCAGCGCCACCGAGGTCGTGGCGCTGATGCGCCAGGACGTGCTGCCCGGTGCCGAAAGCGCGTATGCGGCTGCCACGCGGGGCTTTTCGCTTGGCAAGTTCAGCTACCTGGAGGCGCTGGACGCCCAACGCGCGCTGCTGGAGGCGAAAACCCAGTACCTCACCGCCCTGGCGGATGCCTACCGCGCCGCCAGCGATGTCGAGCGCCTGATCGGTGAGCCGCTGTTCGGCACTGCCGCCCCTTCCACGACCACGCCGAAGTAACGCCATGAACCGCCTTTTTGTTTCGACCCAACGCGGCCTCGCGCGCGCACACCTGCTGATGATCGTGGCCCTGCTGATCGTGGGCGCCGTGACGGCGCTCCTCATCCTGCGGCCGGCTTCGGGTCCCTCTGGCGCCGATGACCATGGCCATGGTCATGGTCACGGAAAAGCGGGGCATGCCAAGGGTGACGCCACGGCGTCCCGCGCCGGGCATGACGAGCACAGTGACGACGACCACCGCGAACACGGCGACGAGGCGCAGCCCGCCAAGCCGTCGCCCGCCGCTGCGCCCGAGCAGGAAGTCGTGGCGATGACCGATGCCCAGATTCAGGTCGCCGGCATCGAGATCGCGCGCAGTGCGCCGGCCCCGTTGCAGACGGTGCTGACGTTTCCGGGCGAGATCAAGTTCAACGAAGACCGCAGCGCGCACATCGTGCCGCGCACGCCGGGCGTGGTGGAGGCCGTGCACGTCGAACTGGGACAGCCGGTGCGCAAGGGCCAGGTGCTGGCCGAGATCGCCAGCACCACCGTGTCCGACCTGCGCGCCGAGCTGCAGGCCGCCAGCCAGCGCACCGCCCTGGCGCGCAGCACCTACGAGCGCGAACGCCAGCTGTGGCAAGAACAGATATCGCCCGAGCAGGACATGCAGCAGGCCCTGCAGGCGCTGCGCGAGGCCGAGATCGGCGTGGCCAACGCGCGCCAGAAGCTGCTGACGCTGGGCGCTGCAGCCACCGGTGCCGGCGGCGGGCGCGTGGCCTTGCGTGCGCCCTTCGAGGGCATCGTGGTGGACAAGCACCTGACCCTGGGCGAAGCGGTGCAGGAGAGCACCAACGCCTTCACCGTGGCCGACTTGTCCACGGTCTGGGCCCAGCTGAACGTGCCGGCGCGCGAGCTGGAGCAGGTGCGGGTCGGCGAGCTGGCCACCGTGCGCTCGGGCGCTTCCGGCGCCACCGCTCAGGGTCGCATCGCCTACGTCGGGGTGCTGATTGGCGAGCAGACGCGCACGGCGCCGGCGCGCGTGACCCTGCCCAACCCGCAGAACGCGTGGCGCCCGGGCCTGTTCGTCAACGTCGAAGTGGCCACGGGACACAGCCAGGCCCCGGTGACGGTGAGTGAAGCCGCGATCCAGACGCTGGACGGCAAGCAGGTGGTGTACCTGCGCGTGCCGGGCGGCTTCCGGGCTCAGCCGGTGGAGCTGGGCCGGCGCAGCCAGGGCCGCGTCGAGATCGTCCAGGGCATGGTGGCGGATCAAGCCCACGCGGCCCAGGGTAGCTTCACCGTCAAGGCCGAGCAGGGCAAGGCCGAAGCCTCGCACACGCACTGAAGGAGTCCCGATGTTTGAACGCATTCTTCGGTTCGCCATCGAGCAGCGATGGCTGGTGCTGCTGGCCGTGTTGGCCATGGCGGGCCTGGGCTTCCACAACTACCAGCGGCTGTCCATCGACGCCGTACCGGACATCACCAACGTCCAGGTCCAGATCAACACGGCGGCACCTGGGTACTCCCCCCTGGAGACCGAGCAGCGCGTGACGTTTGCGGTCGAGACCGTGATGGCGGGCCTGCCGGGTCTGGAGCAGACGCGCTCGCTGTCGCGCTACGGTCTGTCGCAGGTGACCGTGATCTTCCAGGACGGCACGAACATCTTCTTTGCCCGCCAGCTGGTCAACGAACGCCTGCAGTCGGCCGCCGGCCAGTTGCCCGAGGGCATCCACCCGCAGCTCGGGCCCATCTCGACCGGCCTGGGCGAAATCTTCCTGTGGACCGTGGAGGCGGAGGAGGGGGCCACCAAGCCCGACGGGACGCCCTACACCGCAATCGACCTGCGCGAGATTCAGGACTGGGTCATCAAGCCCCAGTTGCGCAACGTGCCCGGGGTGACCGAGATCAACACCATCGGCGGCTACGCCAAGCAGTTCGAGGTGGCGCCGCAGCCCGAGCGGCTGGCCGCGTACGGCCTGTCGTTGAGCGACCTGGTGAACGCGCTGCAGCGCAACAACGCCAACGTCGGCGCGGGCTACATCGAACGTCAGGGCGAGCAGTACCTGATCCGCGCGCCGGGCCAGGTGGCCAGCCTCCAGGACATCCGGAACATCGTGGTGAGCAGCCAGGGCAGCACGCCCGTGCGCATCGCCGACGTGGCTGAAGTGGGCCTCGGCAAGGAGCTGCGCACGGGCGCGGCCACCGACAACGGGCGCGAGGTCGTGCTGGGTACGGTGTTCATGCTGATCGGCGACAACAGCCGCACCGTGGCGCAGGCCGTGGCTCGCAAGATGGCGGAGATCAACCAGAACCTGCCGCCCGGCGTGCAGGCCATCACGGTGTACGACCGCACGGTGCTGGTGGACAAAGCCATTGCGACGGTCAAGAAGAACCTGTTCGAAGGCGCGTTGCTGGTGATCGCGGTGCTGTTCCTGTTCCTGGGCAACCTGCGGGCGGCGCTGATCACGGCGCTGGTGATCCCGCTGTCCATGCTGTTCACCTTCACCGGCATGGTGAACCAGAAGGTCAGCGCCAACCTGATGAGCCTGGGCGCGCTGGACTTCGGGATCATCGTCGACGGTGCCGTGGTGATCGTGGAGAACTGCGTGCGTCACCTGGCGCATGCCCAGGCCCGGCTGGGTCGGCCGCTGACGCGCACCGAGCGCTTGCATGAGGTGTTCGCGGCAGCCAGGGAAGCGCGCCGCCCGCTGCTGTACGGCCAGCTCATCATCCTGGTGGTCTACCTGCCCATCTTTGCGCTCTCGGGGGTGGAGGGCAAGATGTTCCACCCCATGGCCTTGACCGTGATGCTGGCGCTGCTGGGCGCCATGATCCTGTCGGTCACCTTCGTGCCGGCGGCGGTGGCGCTGTTCATCGGCAACTCGGTGGCGGAGAAGGACAACCGCCTGATGACTTGGGCCAGAAAGGGGTATGCACCACTTCTCGATTGGGGAATGAACGCAAAAGCGGTGATGCTCACTGCAGCGGCCGTGGCGGTGGCGTTGAGCGCCTTGTTGACCACGCGCTTGGGCAGCGAATTCATGCCCAGCCTGAACGAGGGCGATTTCGCCGTGCAGGCCTTGCGCATGCCGGGCACCAGCCTGAGCCAGTCGGTGCAGATGCAGCAGCAGATCGAGACCACGCTGATCGAGCAGGTGCCCGAAATCGAGCGCGTGTTCGCGCGCACGGGCACCGCCGAAGTGGCGGCCGATCCCATGCCGCCCAACATCTCGGACGCCTACGTCATGCTCAAGCCCGAGTCCGAATGGCCGGCGCCCCAGCGCACGCGCGACGAAGTGGTGGCCGCGGCCCAGGCGGCGCTGGCCGAGCTGCCGGGCAACAACTACGAGTTCTCGCAGCCGATTCAGCTGCGCTTCAACGAGCTGGTGTCGGGCGTGCGTGCCGACGTGGCGGTGAAGGTGTTCGGCGACGACATGGCGGTGCTGAACGACCAGGCACGGCGGATCGAGGCGGTGCTCCAGGGCATTGCCGGCGCTTCGGAGGTCAACGTCGAGCAGACCACGGGCCTGCCGATGCTGACCGTGCGCATCGACCGCGAGGCCATCAGCCGCTATGGGCTGAACGTGGCCGATGTGCAGGACACCGTGGCCACCGCGCTGGGCGGGCGCGAGGCCGGCACCCTGTTCCAGGGCGACCGCCGCTTCGACATCGTGGTGCGCCTGCCCGAGTCGGTGCGCAGCGACCTGGAGGCGATGCGTCGCCTGCCCATCCCGCTGCCGCGGTCGGGCGACGGGCCGGTGCGCTTCATCCCGCTGTCCGAGGTCGCGGCGTTCGAGCTGGCGCCTGGCCCGAACCAGGTCAGCCGCGAGGACGGCAAGCGCCGCGTGGTGGTCAGCGCCAACGTCCGCGGCCGCGACCTGGGGGGCTTTGTGCGCGAGGCGCAGGCGGCGCTGAACGCCCAGGTCAAGCTGCCAACGGGCTACTGGCTGGACTGGGGTGGTCAGTTCGAAAACCTGGCCTCGGCGGCCACGCGCCTGCAGATCGTGGTGCCCATGGCCTTGCTGCTGGTGTTCGTGCTGCTGTTCATGATGTTCGGCAACGTGCGCGATGGCCTCATCGTGTTCACCGGCATCCCGTTCGCGCTGACCGGCGGCATCCTGGCACTGTGGCTGCGTGGCATGCCGTTGTCCATCACCGCAGCGGTGGGCTTCATCGCGCTGTCGGGCGTGGCGGTGCTCAACGGCCTGGTGCTGATCGCCTTCATCCGCACCCTGCGCGAGGCAGGCGCCTCGGTCAGCCAGGCGGTGCGTGACGGTGCGCTGACGCGGCTGCGTCCCGTGCTGATGACGGCGCTGGTCGCCTCGCTCGGCTTCGTGCCCATGGCCATCGCCACCGGCACGGGGGCCGAGGTGCAACGCCCCCTGGCGACGGTGGTGATCGGCGGCATCCTGTCGTCGACCGCCTTGACGCTGCTGGTGTTGCCGGTGCTCTACCAGCTGATCCACCGGCGTGACGACGGGCCAACGTCACCTTCACCCCTCAAGGCATGACGAGAGGATCGATCTGGTAACCCCCAGGGTTCAGAGCCCGCGCCAGCCACTGATGCACACGTGCGGATCAACGTGTGAGGTTTCTGCCACAAGTGCGTGGCAGTCGCATCAACGCAACATAATGCAACATACCGCGCCCTGAATCCTTAGGCCAGATGACAGATGGGAATGAATCGTGAGTAAACATCGATTGTTGATTGCATCTTTGGGATTGGCCCTGAGTCCTGTGGCCTTGGCCGCGACCCAGGACTTCACCAGCCCGGGGTTCCATGGCTTCACGGTGCCGGCTGGGGTGACCTCCATCCAGGTGGAAGTGGCAGGTGCAGGCGGTGGGGCGGGTTCTGGCTTCACGTTTCGAGATGTGCCCGGAGCGCCGCCATACATGATTGGGGTGTTTCCTGGAGGCAGTGGCGGCGCGGGCGCACGGGTCACCGCCACCTTGACCGTGGTGCCGGGCGACCTCCTGGAGATCGTCGTTGCAGATGGTGGCAAAGGGGGCTCGCTCCATCGAGCTGATGCGCCGGTCGGAACGGGGGCTGGGGGATCTGGCAGCGGATCGGGGGGGGCAACCACGAACGCGGCATATCCAGACCCGGGTTCGAACACGCGCAGCATGGCGGGCGGCGGCGGAGGTGGCGCTTCGTCGCTGTCCATCGGTGGCACGTTCATTCGAGCCGGCGGCGGCGGCGGGGGCGGCGGTGCATTTCAAAGCCAGGCCACCGTGTCGACCGCAGAGTCTGGGGCGAATGGGCTGCAGCCCGCTGTATCGACCGCCAGTTGCATGAGCCCCGGCGATGGTTCTGATGGGACTCACTCACCCCTGTTGGTCGAGAACGGGGCCTACCTCAACACCGGATCAGGCGGGGGCGGGGGAGGGGGCTATCTGGGGCAAGTCGGAGCCGGCGGGATCACCCCCGGCTTGCTGTTTGACTTCGGACCTCCGGTGGTGGAGTTTGCACCCACCGGCGGGGGCGGTGGCGGCTCGTGCATTCATGTGAATGGCACGCGCCAGCTCTCCAACGTCAATTCGGATGTCCAAGGGGGCTCGGGTGGCGTCGCAGATTCAGACCCGATTTTGATCACAGACTTCTTTGACGGCATCGTGTCGCCCCCCATTGATGGCTCCGCTGGCTGGGTGAGGTTGACCTTCTCCGATGCGCCTGTCGTCACGCCCCCTGCGCCTGCGCCGGTGCCGGCTTTGGGGATGGCTGGCGTGGTCTCCCTCTCGGCCTTGATGCTCGGGATGGGCGTGTTTCGCCGACAACGCCTCAACCCCTGAAGTCATGGGCGGTTGGGTGCGCTTCAGGTGAGCGTGGCGGTTGCCCAAGTGAGCTGTCGATGGCGAGCGGAGGCACATCGCTCGGCACAGCCCTGCAATCGGTTCAGGGGTCAGCGCGGCCAGCCAACCCTATACGGCAGGTCGCAGCCGATGACGGGCGGCACTCATCGGGGCGTCTCGCCCTGAGCGCCAGGGCGGGCGATCTTGAGCAGTCCGAGACCGATGTTTTCATGGCCGCAGCCAACGCGCCTGCGATGGGGGGTATGAGGGGATTTTCGTTTTCATATGAACGGCAACTGCGCGATACTGCTGCAGCTTGTGACTTGAATAGGGCGAATCCCGGTGGCGAGCCGAACTGATTTCGATGGCCCCTCTCGTTGCGCCGCAGGCTGCGCCACAGGGGGCAACCCCTCGCGATGCCCGCCTGTTTCCCCGCATGGCGGGGGGGCGTGCGGGCCGGATGTGGATGATGCAGGCCCTGACATGGCCCTTCGATCGAACCCCTCATGACCCGTGTGCTTCGCAGTTTGAGACTGGCCCTGGCCGACCTTTTGCGCCCGCGCACCTGGGCTTACGTGGTGCTGCCCATCCTGCTTCTGGGGCTGCTCGTGGGCGGCGTCAGCGTGCTGTTCTGGGACGAAGCGAGCTCGGGCTTGCTGCGTTGGCTGTCGGGCTGGGCCATGGTGGAGGCGGTGCAACACCACATGACGCGCTGGTTTGGCCACGCCGCCTGGCTGGGCGACGTGGGCGGCGTGTTGGTCGGGCTGATGCTGGCCATGGCCTTGTACACGGTGGCGCTGCTGTGCGCGGTGGTGGTGGCGTCGGCCGTGCTGGCGCCGCTGGTGGCGCGCGATGTGGCGCGGCGTCGCTTTGGGGGCCTGGCGCGCCGTGGCGAGACCACGTTCTGGCAGTCGGTCGTCTGGTCGGCTTCGGCGCTGGCGCGGGCGATGCTGTACCTGCTGATCAGCCTGCCGCTGTGGTGGGTGCCGGGTGTCCATTTCATCGTGCCGCCCTTGATCTGGGGCTGGCTCAACGCCCGCGTGATGGGCTTCGATGTGCTGTCCGACTTCGCGACCGGGCTGGAGTTGCGCGAGCTGCTGCGCACCAGGCGCCGCGATCTGGTGCTGATGGGTGTGGTGACCGGGTTGCTCGGCGCGGCTCCGGCGGTGGTGTGGGCGTCGGGGCTGCTGTTCGCGGCGTTCTTTGCCGTGCTCATGCCGTTGGCGGCCATGATTTACATGGCCGTGCTGGTGTTCACAGCCCTGTGGTTTGCCCATTACACGCTGGATGAGTTGCAGCTGCTGCGCGATAAGAATGGGAGTACGGCGGTGTTTCCGATTCAAAATAAATCGAAGCTGGCGAATACTGCCTGATAAGGCTTTTCAAGCCTGGCCAAGCGGTCGTGGATTGACGCGGCGCGGACAGGTGCCCTGCTGCGGCAGGATTCGCAGGCGTCCTCCTGCGCCGTTCAGTCCGATGGCGTCGGCGGTGCAACCGTGGCCCTGCGCTGGCGGCCTTGGCGCTGCGCGTGATGTCCGTGTCGCTTCGCCGCTGCATGCGATGGCACCGGGGCGGAGGCCGCTGACCCCGGCCGCGTCCGGCGCGATGGGGCCAGAATGCGGGCGGTTCATTCCCTTTCTGCTGCCCATCGCCTGCCATGTCTGATTCACCTGATTCGAACACCGCGTCGTCCCCTGTCAGCGAGGCCGACGAGGCCTTGCGCGTCGTGCCCGACGCAACCTTCACCTGGCCCGCCGACGAAGCCCGCATGCCGCGGGTTGGGCTCATCGTGGTGGGGGATGAAATCCTGTCGGGCAAGCGCCAGGACAAGCACCTCGCCAAGTGCATCGAGCTGCTGACGGCACGCGGCATGAGCCTGGCCTGGGCCGAGTACGTGGGCGATGACCGCGACCGCATTGCCGCCACCCTGGCGCGTGCCTTTGCATCGGGCGACGTGGTGCTGTCCACAGGCGGCATTGGGGCGACCCCCGATGACCACACGCGGCAGGCGGCCGCGCAGGCCCTGGGTGTGCCGCTGGCCTTGCACCCGCAGGCCAAGCTGCTGATCCAGGCGCGCATGCGCGAAGTGGCGCAGCAAAAGGGCGAGCCCTACGAGCCCGAGCGGCCCGACAACCTGCACCGCCTCAACATGGGCGTGTTTCCGGCCGGCGCCAGCCTGGTGCCGAACGCGTTCAACCGCATTCCCGGCTTCAGCTGCGCCGGCGCGCGCGGTGGGGCGGTGCACTGCTTTCCGGGGTTCCCGGTGATGGCCTGGCCCATGATGGCCTGGGTGCTGGACAGTTACTACCAGCGCTTGCAGCGCCGGGTCGTGCAAGTGGAGCGCTCGGTCATCATCCTGGGGGCGGCCGAAGGGCTGCTGACGCCGACGATGGAAGCCATTGAGTCCGAGCACCCCGCCGTGAAGGTGTTCAGCCTGCCCTCGGTCGACCACCCGGAGTGGGGGGCGCACATCGAGCTGGGGGTGAAGGGCGAAGCGGCCGAGGTGGAAGCGGCGTACGCCGACCTGCGCCAGCGCCTGGCCGCGTTTGCGTTGCGCTACGGACCGGAATTGAGCCGGTGATCCCCCGGAGGGCTTGTGACGCACCGTTTCGGGGCTTTGTCATGCGTATTGCACCAATCTGGTGACTTTCGAGAGGTGTGAACCAAAGTGGTGCGATCGCCAAGGGGGTGGGGCGGCGCCCCACCGCCGTGCGTGAGAAAAAAGCGCCGGGACCTGGGAGCGCCCCTGCCCGACAGGGCGGAGTCAGGGCACAATGCGCGCGCGCTGTGAAGAGCGGGAGCCATCGCGAAGGTCGCGACCCCCGATCCCCACCAGCAACATGGCATGAAACCTGCATTCTTCCGGGTGGATTGCTTGATGAACTGATCGGATTAACCAGGAGAGCTTGATGGCCAAGAGTGTCGCAGACGTGATGGGCATGGTGAAAGAGAACGAGGTCAAGATCGTTGACTTCCGCTTCACCGACACGCGTGGCAAGGAGCAGCACGTGAGCGTGCCGCTGTCTCATTTCGACGAAGACAAATTCACCGAAGGCCATGCGTTCGACGGCTCGTCGGTGGCCGGCTGGAAGGGCATTGAAGCCTCGGACATGCTGTTGATGCCCGACCCGAACACGGCGTACATCGACCCCTTCTTTGAAGAACCCACGCTGGTGCTGAGCTGCGACGTGCTCGAGCCCGGCGACGGCAAGGCCTATGACCGCGACCCGCGCTCGATCGCGCGCCGCGCCGAGGCCTACCTGAAGGCCTCTGGCCTGGGTGACACGGCGTACTTCGGACCGGAGCCCGAATTCTTCATCTTCGACGGCGTGCGCTGGGCCGACGGTCCCTCGGGCACGTTCTTCGAGATCGAAGAGTACGAAGCGCCGTGGAACACCGGCACCAAGTTCGACACCGGCAACCGTGGCCACCGCCCGACTACCAAGGGGGGCTATTTCCCCGTGCCGCCGGTTGACTCGACGCACGACATGCGCACCGAGATGGTCCTGATCCTGGAATCGCTGGGCATCCCGGTCGAGGTGTACCACCACGAAGTGGCGGGCGCTGGCCAGAACGAAATCGGCACCAAGTTCAGCACGCTGGTCGAGCGCGCCGACTGGACGCAACGCCTGAAGTACGTGGTGTGGAACGTGGCCAATGCCTATGGCAAAACCGCGACCTTCATGCCCAAGCCCTACGCCGGCGACAATGGCTCGGGCATGCACGTGCACCAGTCGATCTGGAAGGACGGCAAGAACCTGTTCGCGGGCAACGGCTATGCCGGCCTGTCGGACACGGCGCTGTACTACATCGGCGGCATCATCAAGCACGCCCGTGCACTGAACGCCATCACCAACCCTGGCACCAACAGCTACAAGCGCCTGGTGCCCGGCTTTGAAGCCCCCGTGAAGCTGGCTTACTCGAGCCGCAACCGCTCGGCCTCGATCCGCATTCCGCACGTGGCCAGCGACAAGGGCCGCCGCATCGAAGCGCGCTTCCCCGATCCCCTGGCCAACCCGTACCTGTGCTTCTCGGCGCTGCTGATGGCCGGTCTGGACGGCATCGAGAACAAGATCCACCCCGGCGAAGCCGCCACCAAGGACCTGTACCACCTGCCGCCCGAAGAGGACGCGCTGATCCCGACCGTGTGCTCCAGCCTGGATCAGGCCCTGGAAGCCCTGGACAAGGACCGCGCCTTCCTGACGCAAGGTGGCGTGTTCACCGACGCGATGCTGGATGCCTACATCGAGCTGAAGATGGGTGAAGTGCAGCGCCTGCGCATGTCGCCGCACCCCGTCGAGTACGACATGTACTACTCGCTGTAAAACGCAACATCGCGTTGACGTGTGAAAGGACGGCTTTGGCCGTCCTTTTTTGTGGGTTCCCAGCCACGCTTGCGGTGTCAGGGGGCGGACTTTGCGCGATACTTACCCGTCGATAAAGTTGCGTTCACTTACAAATTGGGCGCTTCGCCGTCGGGTGTGATGGAATCTTTGGGCGTCAGGCCACTCCATAGCGCTTTTGACCGATGCAGGTGGGCTTCAGGGCCCCATCAAGGAAAGCAGTCATGCATGTGATCATCCCTTCGTTGTTGTTGGCTTTGGTGGCGGGCCTGCCCATGGCCGCTGCGGCGCAGGACAAGGTGTATCGCTGTGGCAACGAATACACCAACCGGCCCGCCAAGGGCAAGGACTGCAAGGCGCTGGACACCAGCGTCGGGGTGACCGTCATCCATGGCACCCGGCCGCAGGCCGTGGCAGCGCCATCGCCGTCGCCGAGTCCCCAGCGCACCGCTGCCGCGGCGCCGCCACGGGCGCGCCCAGCCCCCACGGCCACCGTGGCGACGGCCGTGCCCCGTCCGGTGTCCAACGACCCGGGCCAGAAGGCGCGGGACAGCGACGCCCGCGTGATCCTCGAGAACGAGCTGCAGCGGGCCCAGTCGAAGCAGGCCGAGCTCGTCAAGGACTACAACAATGGCCAACCCGAGAAGGTGGGCGGCGAGGCACGCAACTACCAGAAGTACCTGGACCGCGTGGCGGGCATGAAAGCCAACCTAGACCGCAACCAGGCCGACATCGACAGCATCCAGCGCGAACTGAGCCGTGTTCGCTGAGGACCCTGCTGCGCTGGCGGACACGGCGCGCTTTCAGGCCTTCGACCGCCTGGCCTCGCTGGTGGCCGTGGTGCGTCACGACGGGCAGTTCGCCTTCGTGAACGTGGCCCTCGAGAGCGTGCTGGGTCGACCGCTGCACAGCCTGCGTCAGTTGAGCCTGCAGCATTACCTGCAGGACACGCTGGACTTCGAGCAGGCCCTGGCCGGTGTGCGGCGCAACGCGTTCTCGCACATGCGCTTCGATGCCACGCTGGTGCATCCCGAATTGGTCGAGCCCATGTTGGTGCACGTCATGCTGGCCCAGCCCGAAGACCCCGATGAGATCGTCATCGAGATGGTGCCCATCGACCTGCAGGTGCGGCTGGCCCGCGAGGAGCGCCAAGCCGGGTTTGGCGAGGCCAACAAGGAGCTGGTGCGCAACCTGGCGCACGAGATCAAGAACCCGCTCGGCGGCATCCGCGGCGCGGCCCAGCTGCTCGAAATGGACATCGAGGACAAAGGCCTGCGCGAGTACACCCAGGTCATCATCCACGAAGCCGATCGCCTGCAGACCCTGGTCGACCGGCTGCTGGCGCCGCATCGGCATGCCCATGTGGTCGGTGCCGTCAACATCCACGAAGTCTGCGAGCGGGTCCGCTCTTTGATCCTGGCCGAATTTCCCCAGGGCCTGACCATCGCGCGCGACTACGACATCTCGCTGCCCGACCTGCATGCCGATCGCCAGCAGCTGATCCAGGCTGTGCTCAACATCGCCCACAATGCCGCGCAGGCCTTGTCCGAGCGCATCCAGGCCGGGGATGCGCGCATCACCTTGCGCACGCGCGTGGCGCGTCAGGTCACGATCGGCAAGCGGCGACACAAGCTGGCATTGCAATTGCTTATTCAGGACAACGGCCCTGGTGTGCCCGATGCCATCAAAGAACGGGTATTTTTCCCACTGGTGTCTGGACGCGACGGGGGAACCGGCTTGGGCCTGACCTTGGCGCAGACCTTTGTGCAACAGCACGACGGGATGATCGAGGTGGACAGCGAGCCCGGCCGCACGGAATTTCACATCTTGATTCCCCTGCCTTCCTGAGCGGGGGATGACCGCCAGAAGGACGCAGCTGCATGAAGCCGATTTGGATTGTTGACGATGACCCCTCCATTCGCTTTGTGCTCGAGAAGGCGCTGGCACGCGAGGGGCTCGCAACCCGCAGCTTCAGCAACACCAAGGATGTGCTGGCTGCGCTGGCCGATGGGACGTCGCCTCAGGTCCTGGTGAGCGACATCCGCATGCCGGGGGGCTCAGGCCTGGACCTGCTCAACCAGGTCAAGGCGCGTCACCCCGAGCTGCCGGTCATCATCATGACCGCGTTCTCGGACCTGGACAGCGCCGTGGCGGCGTTTCAGGGCGGCGCCTTCGAATACCTGGCCAAGCCCTTCGACCTGCCCAATGCCGTGGACCTGATCCGGCGCGCGCTGGACGAGAGCAGCCGCGAAAGCGAACAAGCCCAGGCCAGCAGCGTGACGCCCGAGATGCTGGGCCAGGCCCCGGCCATGCAGGAGGTGTTCCGCGCCATCGGCCGCCTGTCGCAAAGCCACGTCACCGTGCTCATCACGGGCGAGTCGGGCGCGGGCAAAGAGCTCGTGGCACGCGCCCTGCACAAGCATTCGCCGCGAGGCGATCTGGGCACCAAGGGCCCGTTTGTGGCCATCAACACCGCTGCCATTCCCAAGGATTTGCTCGAAAGCGAGCTGTTCGGTCACGAACGCGGGGCTTTCACCGGCGCGCAGACCATGCGTCGCGGGCGGTTTGAGCAGGCCGATGGCGGCACGCTGTTCCTCGACGAAATCGGCGACATGCCGTTCGACCTGCAGACGCGCCTGCTGCGGGTGCTGTCCGACGGGCACTTCTACCGCGTCGGCGGGCACAACCCCATCAAAGCCAACGTGCGCGTCATTGCGGCCACACACCAGAACCTGGAGCAGCGCGTGCGCGAAGGCGGGTTCCGCGAAGACCTGTTCCACCGCCTGAACGTCATCCGCCTGCGCCTGCCAGCCCTGCGCGAGCGGCGCGAGGACATCCCGGTGCTGGCGCGCCACTTCCTGCAGCAAAGCGCCTTGCAGCTCGGCGTCGAGCCCAAGCGCTTCACGTCGGCGGCGCTGGCGCGCCTGGCGCAGTTCAGCTTTCCGGGCAATGTGCGTCAGCTCGAGAACATCTGCCACTGGCTCACGGTGATGGCGCCCGCCCAGGTGGTCGAACCCGAGGACCTGCCGCCCGAGGTGCTGAGCGAGCTGGCGCCGGCCGGTCTGACCCAGGCGGCGCCCGTGCTGGCGCCCGAGCCCGATGGCCACATCGAGACCGCCGCCTTGGCGGCGCCCGCGCCCGGCCCGGTGTCCGCGGCTGCGTTCAACGGCGCACTCGAGCCCATGCACAGCGTGCACGCCACGGGCCTGGACAGCCGCGTCGGTGTGCCGGCGGCGCACGATCCGCTGGCCGACTGGGACCGCCAGCTGGCTCAAGAGGCAAGGCAGCTGCTGGTCCAGGGCCAGACCGACGTCTGGGAGGTGCTGACCCGGCGGTTCGAGACCTGCCTCATCCAGACGGCCCTGGCCACCACCAAGGGCCGGCGCATCGAGGCCGCCCAGAAGCTTGGCATCGGCCGCAACACCATCACGCGCAAGATCCAGGAGCTGGGCCTCGACGAGGTGTGATGGTGAATGAGGCAGTATGAGCCAATTACCGTTGATTATAAAACGAGAACATGGCCATACTGCTGAAAATGGGATGACGATGAACCCGGCGCACGGTAGAGCCGCGCCTTGGGCATCGCCGTCGCGGGGCGGGCCCCCAACCAGGGTGAGCAACGCGGTATGGCATGCAGGGGGCACCCCCGAATGGTTCGCCGAATGGCTGGCCCAATGGCTCGCCGTCTCGCAGGGCTGAGCGCAGCCCCGACAATCACGGCATGGATCTTCAACCCGTACTGGATGGCATCGTGGCCGCGCTGGCTCCCCTGGCTGGTGCCGAGGGCAAGGTGGCCGACTACATTCCCGCCTTGGCCTGCATCTCCCCCCAGCACCTGGGCCTGGCGCTGCGCACCTGCGAGGGCGCGGCCAGCCAGGCGGGCGAGGGCGCGCAGCCGTTCTCGGTGCAGTCCATCTCCAAGGTGTTCACGCTGACGCTGGCCATGCGCCACCTCGACGAGCGCGAGCTGTGGCAGCGCATCGGCGTCGAGCCCTCGGGCACGGCCTTCAACTCGCTGGTGCAGCTCGAGTTCGAAGGCGGCAAGCCCCGCAACCCCTTCATCAACGCCGGCGCGATTGCCGTCGCCGATCGCCTGGTCAGCGTGTACGGGCAAGCGGGCGCCAAGGCAGCGCTGCTGGCCCTGGTCAGCGACCTGTGCGGCGAGCCTGTGGTGTTCGACGAGGCGGTGGCGGCGTCCGAGGCCGCGACGGGCTTTCGCAACATGGCCATGTGCAACTTCATGAAGGGCTTTGGCCAGATCGACAACGCCGTCGAGGCTGTGCTGGACGTGTACTTTCACCAGTGCGCGCTGCGCATGAGCTGCGTGCAGCTGGCCCGCGCACTGGGCTACCTGTGCCGCGACGGGGCGCACCCGCTGCGCGGCAGCGAACAGGTGGTGTCCGAGCGGCAGGCCCGCCGCATCAACGCGCTGATGCTGACCTGCGGCACCTACGACGCGGCGGGCGAATTCGCCTACCGCATCGGCTTGCCCTGCAAAAGCGGCGTGGGCGGCGGCATCGTGGCCGTGATGCCGGACCGCCTGACGCTGGCGGTCTGGTCGCCGCCGCTGGACGAGGCCGGCAACTCGCTGCTGGGCCAGGTGGCGCTGGAGCAGTTCGTCAGCCGCACCGGCCTGAGCGTGTTCTGACATGTGGCAACGTGTGCGTGCCTGGTGGCAGGGCGGGCCGGCGGCGCGCGGCGCGATGGCTGAGGCGCGGGGCTTGAGCGCCGAGCGCTGGCGCCGCGTGGTGGCGCCCATGCGGTTCATCACCGCCTTGCCCGACGAGGAGCAGGCGCGCCTGCGTCGCCTCAGCGCCGCCTTTCTGGCCGCCAAGGAGTTCCACGGCCTGGCCGGCTTGCACGTCACCGACGACATGGCGATTGCCGTCGCCGCCCAGGCCTGCCTGCCCCTGCTGCACCTGGGGCCGGCGCATGCGCCCGAGCAGGCGCTGCGCTGGTACGCCAGCTTTGTCGGCATCCTGATCGCGCCGCACGAGGTGCCGGTGCAACGCCGCTGGGAAGATGACTCGGGCGTGGTGCACGAGGGCTGGGACGTGGTCAGCGGCGAGGTCAGCGACGACGGCCCCGTGTTGCTGTCGTGGCTGGACGTCCAGCTCGGCATGGGCGTGGCCATGCCTGGGGCGGTCGATGTGGTCAGTGCCGGCAACCCACTGGCAGCGCGTGACGATGCCGGTCTGCCGGCGATGGCTTCATCCGAGGCGTGGTCCGAGGCCGGGCGCCGGCCGGACACGCCCTACAACGTCGTCATCCACGAGTTTTGCCACAAGATCGACATGGCGTCGGGCGAGGCCGACGGCTGCCCGCCTTTGCCGGCGGGCTTCATGGGCCATGCCCGGGTGGCCGAGGCCCGCGCGCACTGGCTGGCGCAGTTGACGGCGGCCTTCGAGCAGCACGCTGAGCAGGTGGCGGCGGCCGAACGCTTTGGCCAGCCCGCGCCGTGGCTGGATGCCTACGGCGCCGAGTCGCTGGCTGAGTTCTTTCCGGTGGCCTGCGAGGCTTATTTCACCGAGCGCGAGCGCTTCGCGCGCGAATGGCCCGCGCTGCTGAGCTTGTTCGACGCCTTGTTCCGCCCCGTTCAGGGGTGATCGGGTGGTGTGGGGGCTTGAGAGTATGGCTGCATGGCCGTTCGTGAACGAACGGCAATCGATGCATACCCCATGCGAAAAGGCGAAGCGAAGGCCGTGCCCTCAGCCCGGCAGCCGCCTCAGGCCTTCAGGCGCGTCTTGTAAACGTAGGCGTCGCCGCGGAACACGCCCTCGACGTATTCGAACAGCATCTGCGAGGTGCTGTGGCTGTGGCGCTTGAGCAGCAGGCAGGGCTGCGAATCGGTCCAGCCGAAGGCCTCGTTCTCCTCGGCGCTGCTGAGCACGGCTTCGACGGTTTGCTCGGCCCAGTCGGGCTCGATGCCGCAGGCCTGCTGCAGGTGGGTGTAGATCGAGCCCTCGCCGTTCCAGTCGACCAGGCCGGGCGCCAGCTGCAGGTCGTACCAGGCGTTTTCGCGCGTCATGGGCACCTGATCGCCATAGCGGATGCGCACCACGTGCAGGAACTGCGCCTGCGAGGGCCGGTTGAACACCGAGGCGATCGTCCGGTCGTGCAGCACCTCGCGCTTGAGCACGCGCGACGAGGCCTGCATGCCCAGCTCGCGCATTTCTTCGGTGAAGCCCTTGAGGCGCCCCATGGCCGGCATGACACGGGAGGTCACGTTGAGCAGGGTGCCGCCGCGGCCGTTGGAGCTCAGCGTCTCGTCTTGGCGCAACTCGTCGTAGCAGCGCTTGACGACCATGCGGCTCACGCCGAGGTGCTCGGCCAGCAGCCGTTCAGAGGGCAGGCCGACGCCCGGGGCAATCGCCCCGGAGGCCAGCAGCTGTTTCACCTGTCGCAGCAGCTGCAGGTACAGCGGTTCGGAGGAGGCCGTGTCCACATGCAGGCTGCCCCAGGTGTGCACCGGCAAGGCGGCGGCAGGGCGCCGGGCGCGCGATGGGCTGTTGTCCGTTGGCTTGGCGGTCATCACCTTCATTCAACTTCGTCTTCAGCAGAGGCGGGCAGTCTATGCAACCGCTCTGCAATGGATGACTCCCTGCTTGTCGCAGCCTGTCGCATGCCCGCCTGTTTCGTGATTTGTGCGCACCCGTGTGCGTTTCACGCAAGAAAAAAAGCCGCAGATCAGACTGCGGCTTATCGGGATGCAAACACCTGGTGCCGGAGGCCGGAATCGAACCGGCACGCCTTGCGGCGGGGGATTTTGAGTCCCCTGCGTCTACCAATTTCACCACTCCGGCAGCGCTTGCTAAGCGGCGATTATGGCACAGTGTCGGTCATGATTTATCCAACCATAGAAGATGCGGTGGGCAAGACCCCCCTGGTACGGCTGCAGCGTCTGGGCGCCCACAACGCGGCGCGCGGCAACGTGATCCTGGGCAAACTCGAGGGCAACAACCCGGCTGGGTCGGTGAAGGATCGGCCGGCACTCGCCATGATCGGCAAGGCCGAAGCGCGCGGCGAGATCAAGCCCGGCGACACGCTGATCGAGGCCACCTCGGGCAACACCGGCATCGCCCTGGCCATGGCGGCGGCCATCAAGGGTTACCGCATGGTGCTCATCATGCCCGAGGACCTGTCCATCGAGCGCGCGCAGACCATGAAGGCGTTCGGCGCCGAGCTCATCCTGACGCCCAAGAGCGGGGGCATGGAGTACGCGCGCGACCTGGCCGACAAGATGGTGCGCGAGGGCAAGGGCCGGGTGCTGGACCAGTTCGCCAACCCCGACAACCCGCTGAGCCACTACGAAACCACGGGCCCCGAGCTGTGGGAGCAGACCGGCGGACGCATCACGCACTTTGTCTCGGCCATGGGCACCACGGGCACCATCACCGGCGTGTCGCGCTTCCTGAAGGAGAAGAACCCGGCCATCCGCGTGATCGGCGCACAGCCGGCCGAGGGTTCGCGCATTCCGGGCATCCGCAAGTGGCCGGCCGAGTACATGCCGGCGATCTACGACGGCTCGCTGGTGGACGAGCAGGTCAGCGTCACGCAGGATGACGCCGAGGAAACCTGCCGCGCGCTGGCGCGGGAAGAGGGCATCTTTGCCGGCATCTCGGCCGCGGGGGCGCTGTGGGTGGCGCTGCAGCTGTCCAAGCAGGTCGAGAACGCCATCATCGTCTTCGTGGTGTGCGATCGCGGCGATCGCTACCTCTCCACGGGCGTGTTCCCGGCCTGAACGGAGCTGCTGGGCCTGCATTGGCCGTCAGCCGGCGCCCAGACGCATGGCTTGGGCGCGGCCGACACGCTGCGCCGCAGCCGTGAAGCCATGGGTCATCTAGGCCTCATGGCCTGGCGTGGCAGCTTGATCAATGGCAGTATGGTGGGGTCGTCGTTGTAAATTGAACGAAGACTGGCTCATACTCCTCACTTGCCGTGGCGCCGTAGACACCGGCGCGACGGGTGTCCGGTGCCCAGGTCTGCATGGCACCGGCAAAGACCGTGGGCGCCGAGCCCGCGGCAGGGTCACCCCGGTGGCATCACACGGCTGAGCCAGGCCTGATCGGGCAAGGCCTGCAGCACGCCGAC
The DNA here is from genome assembly GCF_002158865.1 of Comamonas serinivorans. Taxonomy (NCBI): domain Bacteria; kingdom Pseudomonadati; phylum Pseudomonadota; class Betaproteobacteria; order Burkholderiales; family Comamonadaceae; genus Comamonas; species Comamonas serinivorans. The sequence continues at coordinate 1,179,667 of NZ_CP021455.1, forward strand.
GTGCGAGGCCAGGTGGGCGCCGCATTGGTTGCCCAGGGCCAGGGCCGCGGGCAGATCGGCGCCCTGCGCGCGCGCCCAGCAAAAGCCGGCGGCAAAGGCGTCGCCACAGCCCACGGCATCGCCTCCGGGCGCAGCGGGTAGACCGGGAGCCACCAGGGCGTGGGCTTGCCCGCGTGTCCAGGCCAGACAGCCGTGCTCGCCCAGCGTGACGACCAGCGCCTGCGCGCCCGGGTGGCGCTGCCAGAACGCCTGCACCGACGCCTGCAGGTGATGCGCGAGCGTGGCGGGCCAATCCGCGGTGTCGCGCGCGGGCCAGGGTTGGTCCAGCAGCTGTTCGGCCTCGCTTTCGTTGACGAGGTAGGTGTGCACCACCTCGCGCAGCGTGGCGGGCACAGCCTGCCAGGGCGAGGGGTTCAGCACCGTCAACACGCCGGCCTGCCGGGCCAGCCGCAGGGCCTCGACCACCGCATCCAAGGCCACCTCGAACTGCCCATACACCACGGTGGCCTGGGCGATGGCGTGCGCCGCCTGGCCCACGTGGGCGGCGCTCAAATGGTCGTTGGCGCCCGGGAACACCGCGATGCGGCATTGGCCGTCGGGCTCGATGAACCCGGCGCCCCAGCCCGAGGGGTGTGGCAGCGCATGCACGTGGTCCAAGGGCAGGCCCTCGGCCTGCAGCAGGGCGCGAAGCTGGTCGCCGGCGGCATCGCGGCCGTGGGCCAGGATGGGCGTGACCCGCGCACCCAGGCGTTGCAGCGCAATGGCGACGTTCAGACCCTTGCCGCCCGCTTCGCTGTGAAAACCGTAGGCCCGCCGGGTTTCGCCGGCCTGGGGCGCGCGGTCCAGCTGCCAGCAGCAGGCCTGGACAAAGTTGGCGATGACCACGGCGTGTGGGGTCATGGGATGCGACGGGCTGGTGGCGGGCCGCCGGGTGACGGCGGGCGAAAAGCCATTGTGACGGAGGCCGGTGCGGCGCACGCGCCACCGCTGTGACGGCAGGGCGAGCGGCGGCCTGCGGGTCATCGCTGTTGCTGGCTGCATGGTGGGCTTTTTGCAGGACGTGGTGCGCGGAAGCGGGTGCCGCATCACACGACACGTGGCGCCGGGGGGCTGAGCATCGCAGCGCAGTTCTGACTTGCTACCCCCTGCTGGACAGCCAGGGCCAGCAGGCGCCAACGCGCGAAGTGCCGGGCTGGCAGGTGCCGACGGTGGCGGGCGGCCTGGACGGGTGGGCGTTGGCAGCCGCCCGTGACGCGGCAGGCGCTGGCCACCTCGGCGGAGGTGCTTGGACATTGGCAAGGCCCGCGCAGAGCTGGGCCATGAACCGCCCATCAGCCGGGCCGAGGGGGGCTGGCCGAGCTGGCGGCCCTGTATCGGGCTGAGGTGCTCAGGCGCCGGCTGTGGCGACAGCCGGGTGCACGGGGTGGTCTGCCGTGGCGCCAGCGCGGTGGCGGGCAATGGGACAATCCACCGCTTGTCCACCACCCCCTTGGAGTCCTCATGCGTCTAGCCACCTGGAACGTGAACTCGCTGACGGCGCGCTTGCCCCATGTGATCGACTGGCTGGCGGCCAACCCGGTCGATGTGCTGGGGCTGCAGGAGCTCAAGTGCACCGACGACAAATTCCCGTTTCAGGCCCTGCAGGATGCGGGCTATGCGGCGCAGGCCTTTGGCCAGAAGACCTACAACGGGGTGGCGCTGCTGTCGCCCGGCGGCCTGACGGCGGTGCAGCGCAACATCCCCGGCTTTGACGATGAAAGCGCGCGCGTGATCGCGGCCAGCGTGCCGCACCCCGAGGGCGACATCCGCGTTGTCAACGCCTACTTCGTCAACGGGCAGGAGCCCGGCAGCGACAAGTTCGCCTACAAGATGCGCTGGCTGGACGCCCTGCAGGCCTGGGTGAAGGCCGAGCTGGCGCAGCACCCGCGCCTCGTCCTGATGGGCGATTTCAACATCGCGCCCGAAGACCGCGACAGCTTCGACCCGATCGGGCTCGCGGGCACGATCCACCACACCGACGAGGAGCGTGCGCATTTCCAGGGCCTGCTGGACCTGGGGCTGGTGGATGCCTTCCGCCTGTTCGAGCACCCGCCCAAGACCTTTTCGTGGTGGGACTACCGCATGTTGGGCTTCCAGAAAAACCGCGGTTTGCGCATCGACCACGTGCTGGTCAGCGCCGCGCTGAAAGACCGCGTGGAGGCCTGCAGCGTGGACCGCACGCCGCGCAAGTGGAGCAAGCCCAGCGACCATGCGCCCGTGGTGCTGACCTTGCGGACGTGAGGCGAGGGCAGTCTCGTTGTGTTGGACTGAAATGGGAGTATGCGGTGACTACCGTTTTCAAGATAACGGAAACTCGCCCATACCCCCATACTGATGGGGTTGCATCATCGCAGCGGCCATGGCTGCCTACCCAGGCTGAACCACGAAACGGCGTGCCGTGAGCGCCGGTGCTCAGGCGGGCGGCAAACCCGGCGCCACCAGCAGAGGCGGGGTGCGCCACACCAGGGTGGCAATCGCGGCGCTCAACAGGGCCATGACGACGGTGAACACGTCCAGGGCGTGGGTCAGGCCGATGAGGTCGGTCAGCCACCCGACGGCCAGGATGGGCACGATGGTGCCCAGGTAGCCCACCACCAGGTAGGACGCCAGGATGGTCGGGCGCTCGGCGTCGGTGCAGATCTTCTGGATCACGGCCATGCCGCCGACGTTGGCCAGACCGTGGGCCAGCGCGGTCACCAGCACCGAGGCCGCGAACAACAGCGGCGAGCCCAGCTCATTCGTCGCCAGCAGCACCAGGTTGGCCGCCACCATGGCGCAGGCACTCACCAGCACGATCTGCTTGTTGGCAAACGGCCGGGCCGCCAGCTGCACGCCCGCCGACAGGAACAGGATGGTGGCGATGGAGAGGCCGCCGACCAGCGGGCCGCTCCAGGGCAGCAGCTTTTGCATGAAGCTGGGCGCCAGCGAGGCATAGAGGCTGAACAGGCCGAACGAGCTGAATGCGCCCGCGGCGCCCAGCCAGAAGTAGCGGCGCAGGCGCAGGTCGGCCGGCAAGGCCAGGCGCGGCAGCCAGAGCGACCAGCCCTGAGGCAAGTTGGCCGGCGCGTGGTGTCGCGGGATGGCGCGCACCTTGAACAGGGCATGGCAGGCCAGGGCGCCCATGAGCAGGGTGGGCAGGTAGGCCGAGCGCAGCGGCCAGGGCGCAATCTGTGCCATGAGGCCGCCCAGCAGCGGGCCCATGCCAAAGCCCAGCGTCATGATGACGGTGATCGCCGCCGACGTGCGCTTGGGATCGGCGCTGCGTGCGACGCGCACCAGGCCGATGGCCGAGGAGGTGGTGATCATGCCGGAGGCCAGGCCGATCAAGGTGCGGCTGACGGCAAACAGCCCCGGCCCGTTGGACAGCATGGACAGCAGCACCCCGCCTGTCATGGTGAACAGGCCGATGCGCAGCACCGGCAGAAACCCGAAGCGCTGCGTGGCTCGCCCCAAAAACAGCAGGCTGGCCATGGCGCCAAACATGTAGACCACGAACAGCTGCGTGAGCGTGCTGGTGCGCAAGCCCCATTGCGCCTGATACAGCGGGTAGAGCGGGCTCGCCAAGGCCGTCCCCATGACGCCGACGCACATGGCGTAGCAGATCCAGATGAAGGGCGACCAGCGGGGCTTGAACATGGCGGTGGTGCCCCCGGGAACGATGCGGAAAAGGGGCGAAAAATCAGGGAAATCCCTCAATTGTGCGCCTGTCCCATGCAGAACGGGAGGGGACTACGCCTCAGGAGGCGCTGGCTGGCCGCCGGTGTGGCGCCTGCGTGACGGTTGGCAGCGATGCCTGTGTCGCCCATGGCCTGTGCCAAGGCGTCGGGACGTGCCAACGCTGCCAGGCGCCCCCTGCGCGGGAAACGCTCGCTTCGGCCGGGCCAGCCACGGCCCAAAGCCCGCGCTGCTATAATCTTCGGGCTTTGCCTGTCGCAAGGCGCACGGCGTGAGCAGTTCCGGCCCACGCCGCAAGTCAAACAGATTGGAACACTGGAAATACTCATGATTTCTGCCGAAAACAAGGCTCAGGTTGTCAAAGACAACGCCCGCGCTGCCAACGACACGGGCAGCCCCGAAGTGCAAGTGGCCATCCTGACCGCTCGCATCAACGAGCTGACGCCTCACTTCAAGCAGCACGCCAAGGACCACCACGGTCGTCGCGGCCTGCTGCGCATGGTGAGCCGTCGTCGCAAGCTGCTCGACTACCTGAAGCAGAAAGACGCCGACCGTTACCTGGCGCTGATCGCCAAGTTGGGTCTGCGCAAGTAATCCCTGCACCACGACCCTCGACGGCGTGATCGAACAGCCCCGGCCGTTCATGAACGCGTGGCATCGGCTGATCGAGGGCTGTGGCCGCGGGATTGCGCCTGCCGAAACGCCTGGGTTAGGTCTAGCTCAGGCGTTTTTTACTTCAACCTTCCGAATTCCGGCGCCTTGCAGAGCGAAGCTGTGTCATTCCAACAGGATCGTCCCCCACGGTCTTGCTGGAATGGCATCGTGTTCTGACTGGTGATGGCCGCGGTCCACGCGGATTCCGGACAACCTGCATCCAGGAGCACACACATGTCCATGTTCAACAAAATCACCAAGACCTTCGAGTGGGGCGGCAAGACCGTCGTCATGGAAACGGGCGAAGTGGCCCGCCAGGCCACGGGCGCGGTGCTCGTCAACATCGACGGCACGGTGGTGCTGGCCACGGTCGTGGCCTCCAAAAACGCCAAGCCCGGTCAGGACTTCTTCCCGCTGACCGTCGATTACATCGAGAAGACCTACGCAGCCGGCAAGATCCCCGGCAGCTTCTTCAAGCGTGAAGCCAAGCCCAGCGAACTGGAAACGCTGACCAGCCGCCTGATCGACCGCCCGATCCGCCCGCTGTTCCCTGAAGGCTTCTTCAACGAAGTGCACGTGGTGATCCACACCGTGTCGCTGAATCCCGAAGTGGATGCCGACATCGCCGCCATGATCGCCGTGTCGGCCGCGCTGTCGATTTCCGGTATTCCGTTCAACGGCCCCATTGGCGCCGCGCGCGTGGGCTACATCAACAACGAATACGTGCTGAACCCGGGCCAGACCGCGCGCAAGAGCAGCAAGCTGGACCTGGTGGTGGCCGGCACCGAGCAGGCCGTGCTGATGGTCGAGTCGGAAGCGCAGCAGTTGCCCGAAGACGTCATGCTGGGCGCCGTGGTCTTTGGTCATGAGCAAGGCAAGATCGCCATTGAGGCCATCCACGAACTGGTGCGCGAAGCCGGCAAGCCCCTGTGGGTCGAAAACGGCGCCTGGGCGCCCGAAGTCAAGGACGAGGCTTTCGTCGCCAAAGTCGGCGCGCTGGCCGAAGACAAGCTGCGTGCGGCCTACCAGATCCGCAGCAAGCAGGCCCGCACGCAAGCCCTGCGTCAGGCACAGGCCGATGTGCTGGCCGCGCTGAAGGACGAGGGCGTGACCTTCGACGCCGTGAAGGTGGAAGGCCTGCTGTTCGAGATCGAAGCCCGCATCGTGCGCGGCCAGATCCTGGAAGGCGAACCCCGCATCGACGGCCGCGACACGCGCACCGTGCGCCCGATCGAGATCCGCAACTCCGTGCTGCCGCGCACCCATGGCTCGGCCCTGTTCACGCGCGGCGAGACGCAGGCCCTGGTCGTCACCACGCTGGGCACCGAGCGCGATGCGCAGCGCATCGACGCGCTGGCCGGCGAGTTCGAAGACCGCTTCCTGTTCCACTACAACATGCCTCCCTTCGCCACGGGCGAAGTCGGCCGCATGGGCTCGACCAAGCGCCGCGAAGTCGGCCACGGACGCCTGGCCAAGCGCGCCCTGGTGGCGGTGCTGCCGAGCAAGGACGAGTTCCCCTACACCGTGCGCGTGGTGTCCGAGATCACCGAATCCAATGGCTCGTCGTCGATGGCGTCGGTCTGCGGCGGCTGCCTGTCGATGATGGACGCCGGCGTGCCCATGAAGGCGCACGTGGCCGGCATCGCCATGGGTCTGATCAAGGACGGCAACCGCTTTGCCGTGCTGACCGACATCCTGGGCGATGAGGACCACCTGGGCGACATGGACTTCAAGGTGGCCGGCACGACCAACGGCATCACCGCCTTGCAGATGGACATCAAGATCGAGGGCATCACCAAGGACATCATGCAGATCGCCCTGGCGCAGGCCAAGGAAGCGCGCATGCACATCCTGGGCAAGATGCAGGAGGCCATGGGCGAAGCCAAGGCCGATGTGTCCGAGTTCGCGCCGCGCCTGACCACGATCAAGATCAACCCCGAGAAGATCCGCGACGTGATCGGCAAGGGTGGCGCGGTCATCCGCGGCCTGCAGGAAGAAACCGGCACGCAGATCAACATCGACGAAGACGGCACCATCACCATCGCGTCGACCGACCCGGCCATGGCCGATGTGGCCAAGAAGCGCATCGAGGCCATCACGGCCGAGGTGGAAGTGGGCTCGGTCTACGAAGGCCCCATCGTCAAGATCCTGGACTTCGGCGCCCTGGTCAACGTGCTGCCCGGCAAGGATGGTCTGCTGCACATCAGCCAGATCGCCCACGAGCGCGTGGAAAAGGTGAGCGACTACCTGCAAGAAGGTCAGGTCGTGCGCGTGAAGGTGCTCGAGGTCAACGACCGCGGCCAGATCAAGCTGTCGCTGAAGGCGTTGCAAGAACGTCCCGAGGGCCTGGATGACGGCCGTGGCGAGCGCGCAGAACGTGGTGAGCGTTCGGAGCGTGGCGAACGCGGCGAGCGTCCGCGCCGCGAGCGTTCTGATCGTGGTGAGCGTTCGGAGCGTGGCGACCGTGTGGAACGTGGCGAGCGCCCGGAGCGCGCCGAACGCAGCGAACGCCAGGAGCGTGACGACGAGCGTCAAGGCGCGGAGCAACAGCAGCAACAGCAGCAGTGAAGGTGTTGTTGATTAATGACTGAGGGAGTATGGGGTGATTGCCGTTGGGTATACAACGGCATTTGGTCCATACTCCATTGTTGTTGAATCAACACCAGGATGCCAACCTAGACCCGAGTTGACATGAAAGCCATTGAAATTCAATCCGTTGGCGGCCCCGAGCAGCTGGTGCTGGTGGACCGTCCCGATCCTGTGCCGGGCGTCGGCGAGCTGCTGATCCGTGTGCGCGCTTCGGGGGTGAACCGTCCCGATGTGTTGCAGCGCAAGGGCAACTACCCCGTGCCGCCCGGAACGTCCGACATCCCCGGCCTGGAAGTGGCCGGTGACATCGTGGCGGGCGACGAAGCGGCGCTGCGTGAAGCCGGCTTCAAGCTCGGTGACCGCGTGTGTGCGCTGGTGGCGGGCGGTGGTTACGCCGAGCTGTGCGTGGCGCCGGTGGGGCAGTGCCTGCCCGTGCCGAAGGGTTTGAGCGATGTCGACGCTGCGTCGCTGCCGGAGACCTACTTCACGGTCTGGAGCAACGTGTTCGACCGCGGGCGCCTGCAGGCGGGTGAGACCTTGTTGATCCAGGGTGGCACCAGCGGCATTGGCGTCACGGCGATTCAGCTGGGCAAGGCGGCGGGTGCCACGGTCATCGTGACCTGTGGCAGCGACGACAAGTGCCAGGCCTGTCTGGATCTGGGCGCCGACCACGCCATCAACTACAAGACCGAGGACTTCGAGGCCCGCGCGCTGGAGATCACGGGCGGCAAGGGCGTGGACGTCATCCTTGACATGGTGGCGGGCGACTACGTGGCGCGCGAGGTGAAAAGCCTGGCCGAAGACGGTCGCCTGGTCATCATCGCCGTGCAGGGTGGCACGCGTTCCGAGGTGAACGCCGGTCTCATCCTGCGCAAGCGCCTGACGGTGACGGGCTCCACGCTGAGGCCGCGTCCCGTGGCGTTCAAGGCGGCAATCGCCCGGTCGCTGCGCCAGACCGTCTGGCCCTGGATCGAGTCGGGCCGGCTCAAGCCCGTGGTGGACACCGTCTACGGTGCCGCCGCGGCGGAGGGTGGCTTGACCACGGGTGCGGCCCAGGCACATGCCTTGATGGAAAGCGGCCAGCACATGGGCAAGATCGTTCTGGACTGGAGCAAGGCATGAGGCGCAAGTTGATTGCAGGCAACTGGAAGATGAACGGCAGCCAGGCGGCCAACGACGCGTTGGTGCAGGCGGTTCTGGCGGGCCTGCCTGCGGGTGCCTGCGACGTGGCGGTCTGCCCGCCGGCGCTGTATGTGCCGCAGGTGCACGGCTTGCTGCAGGCGCAGAACGCCGTGGCGCTGGGGGCGCAGGATGTCTCGGCACACGAAACGGGCGCCTACACGGGTGATGTGTCGGCGGCGATGCTGAAGGAATTCGGCGTGCGCTACGCCATCGTGGGCCACAGCGAACGGCGCCAGTATCAGCATGAAGGCGACGAGCTCGTGGCCATCAAGGCGCAGCGCCTGCTGGCGGCGGGCATCACGCCCATTGTCTGCGTGGGCGAGAGCCTGGCCGAGCGCGAGGCCGGTCAGACCGAGGCCGTGGTCAAGCGTCAGCTGGCGGCGGTCACACACCTGAACGGCAAATGCGTGAGCGAGATCGTGGTCGCCTACGAGCCGGTCTGGGCCATTGGCACGGGCAAGACGGCCACGCCCGAGCAGGCCCAGGCGGTGCATGCCGCGCTGCGCGCGCAGCTGGCGGTGGCGGTGGCCGATGCGGGCAAGGTCCGCATCCTGTACGGCGGCAGCATGAATGCCGGCAACGCCGCCGAACTGTTGGCTCAGCCTGACATCGACGGCGGCCTGATCGGCGGTGCGGCGCTCAAGGCCCCCGACTTCCTCAGCATCATCGGTGCGGCCACGCAGGCTGCGCATTGAGCACGGCGCGGCTGGCCTGTGAGGCCGGCCCGCTCAGACATTCGGAGTGAACATGTCCATTTTTGCAACCCTTTTGCTGGTGCTGCAGATCGCGTCTGCCCTGGCGATGATCGGCCTCATCCTGCTGCAGCACGGCAAGGGCGCCGACATGGGCGCTGCCTTCGGCAGCGGCTCGTCCGGCAGCCTGTTCGGTGCGTCCGGCAGTGCCAATTTCCTGTCCCGTTCGACGGCTGTGGCCGCGACCGTTTTTCTGGCGACCACGCTGGCGCTGGCTGCCACCGGCGGCCCTCAGCGCGGTGCGGCGGGCAGTGGCAGCGTGTTCGGCAATGAGGCGAGTACACCCGCGGTGCCGACGCCTGCGGCTTCCATTCCGGCGCCTACTGCCTCTGAGGTGGCCGCGCCGGCCGCGTCCGTGCCAGCTCCTGCTGCGTCGGGTGTGGGGGCCATCCCGGGTCAGTGAGGCGGATGCCGGCCTCACAAAGAAAAAGTTTGACCTTGTGACAACTGCGGGTTTTTCAGGGTAAACTCTAAAGCTGTCAGGAACACAAGATTGATCCAACAAGGCCTTACCCACAGGGCCGGTTTCTGAAGCATCAGCCGTCGTGGTGAAATTGGTAGACACGCTATCTTGAGGGGGTAGTGGCGAAAGCTGTGCGAGTTCGAGTCTCGCCGACGGCACCAAACAACAAACATCCGCCGGGTTCATCCCGGCGGACGTTCTTTGAAGTGCGACACGATGGACCTCTCAGCCTATTTCCCGGTTTTTCTTTTCATCGTGATTGGCTTGGCGGTCGGTGCCATCTGTCTCGGGGTGGGCACGCTCGTTGGGCCCAATCGTCCCGGTGACGTCAAGAACGCCCCTTACGAATGTGGCTTCGAGGCCTTCGAAGACGCGCGCATGAAGTTCGATGTGCGCTATTACCTCGTCGCCATCTTGTTCATCCTGTTCGACCTGGAAATCGCCTTCCTGGTGCCCTGGGCCGTCGCGCTCAAGGAAGTGGGTGCCGTGGGCTTTGCAGCCGTGGTCATTTTCCTGACCGTGCTGGTGGTCGGCTTTGTGTACGAATGGAAAAAGGGTGCGCTGGAGTGGGAGTGAGTCCCGTCCGGCATAGCAGATAAGGAGCGCCCCATGGTGGAAGATGTGCAGGATAAGGGCTTTGTCGTCACGCAAGTCGACAAGGTCGTGAACTGGGCCAAGACTGGCTCGATCTGGCCCGTGACCTTTGGTTTGGCCTGCTGCGCGGTGGAGATGATGCATGCCGCGGCAGCGCGCTACGACATCGGCCGCTTCGGCGCTGAAGTGTTCCGCGCCAGCCCCCGTCAGGCTGACCTGATGATCGTGGCCGGCACGCTGTGCAACAAGATGGCGCCGGCCTTGCGTCGCGTGTACGAACAGATGGCCGAGCCCCGCTGGGTCATCTCGATGGGGTCTTGCGCCAACGGTGGGGGCTACTACCACTACAGCTATTCGGTGGTGCGTGGATGCGATCGCATCGTGCCGGTCGACGTCTACGTGCCGGGCTGCCCGCCGACGGCCGAGGCGCTCATCTACGGCATCATTCAGCTGCAGCAGAAGATCCGCCGCACCAACTCCATTGCACGGTACTGAGGACGTCATGACTGTTGCTGCGATCGCGCCCGAAGTGCTGGCGCAAAACATTGCCGACGCCCTGGGTGGCCTGGCGCAAGACGTGCATCTGGCGCGTGGCGAAGTCACCGTGACGGTGGCGGCTGCCGACTACCTCACGGCCATGCGAACCCTGCGCGACCACGCGCTGTGCAAATTTGAACAGCTGATCGACCTGTGTGGTGTGGATTACTCCACCTACCGCGACGACGTGTGGAACGGCCTGCGTTTTGCCGTCACCAGCCACCTGCTGTCGATGAGCCTGAACCAGCGCGTGCGCGTGCGCACCTTCTGCGCCGATGACGAGTTCCCGGCACTGCCGACGCTGTGTGGCGTGTGGGCCGCGGCCAACTGGTTCGAGCGCGAAGCCTTCGACCTGTTCGGCATCGTGTTCGAAGGCCATGACGACCTGCGTCGCATCCTGACCGACTACGGCTTCATCGGCCACCCGTTCCGCAAGGACTTCCCGCTGTCGGGTCATGTGGAAATGCGCTTCGACGCCGAGCGCAAGCGCGTGGTGTACGAGCCGGTGTCGATCGAGCCCCGCGAAGTCACGCCCCGCATCATCCGCGAAGACAACTACGGAGGCCTGCACTGAGCCGCTCACTGCGGACTGTGACGTTCCCATGGCAGAAATCAAGAACTACACCCTGAACTTCGGGCCGCAGCATCCCGCAGCGCACGGCGTGCTGCGCCTGGTGCTCGAGCTCGATGGTGAGGTCGTGCAACGTGCCGACCCGCACATCGGTCTGCTGCATCGCGCGACGGAAAAGCTGGCCGAGCACAAGACCTTCATCCAGGCGCTGCCCTACATGGACCGCCTGGATTACGTGTCCATGATGTGCAACGAGCACGCGTATTGCCTGGCCGTCGAAAAGCTGCTGGGCATCGAGGTGCCGATCCGGGCGCAGTACATCCGCGTGATGTTCTCCGAGATCACCCGCATCATGAACCACCTGATGTGGCTGGGTTCGAGCGGCAACGACGCGGGTTCGTCGACCGCGCTGATCTACACCTTCCGTGAGCGGGAAGACCTGTTCGACATGTACGAGGCCGTGTCCGGGGCCCGCATGCACGCGGCCTATTTCCGGCCCGGCGGCGTGTACCGCGATCTGCCGGAGACCATGCCGCAGTACAAGGCGAACAAGATCCGCAACGCCAAGGCCCTGGAGGCCCTGAACGATCTGCGCAAGGGCTCGCTGCTGGACTTCATCGACGACTTCACGCAGCGCTTTCCGGCCTGTGTGGACGAGTACGAAACCCTGCTGACCGACAACCGCATCTGGAAGCAGCGCAACGTGGGCATCGGCGTGATCGAGCCCGATCGCGCCATCAACCTGGGCCTGACCGGGCCCATGCTGCGCGGCTCCGGCGTTGCCTGGGATCTGCGCAAGAAGCAACCCTATGAAGTCTATGACCGCATGGATTTCGACATCCCGGTGGGCAAGACGGGCGACTGCTACGACCGTTACCTGGTGCGCGTGGCCGAGATGCGCGAGTCCAACCGCATCATCAAGCAGTGCGTGGACTGGCTCAAAGCCAACCCTGGTCCGGTCATCGTGGACAACCACAAGGTGGCGCCGCCATCGCGGGTGTCCATGAAGGAAAACATGGAAGAGCTGATCCACCACTTCAAGCTCTTCACCGAAGGCATGCACGTGCCGGAAGGCGAGGCCTACGCGGCCGTGGAACACCCCAAGGGCGAGTTCGGCATCTACCTGATCAGCGATGGTGCCAACAAGCCGTATCGCCTGAAGATTCGCCCGCCAGGTTTTGTGCACCTGGCTGCCATGGATGAAATGTCCAAGGGCTATATGTTGTCTGACGCGGTGATGGTGCTGAGCACCCTGGACATCGTGTTTGGAGACGTGGACCGATGATCACCGAAGCAACCAAGGCCCGCTTTGCGCGCGAAGTGGCCAAATATCCGCCTGAAGGCATCCAATCGGCCGTGATGGCCTGTCTGAGCATCGTTCAGCAGGAGTATGGTTGGGTTTCCGCTGAGTCTGAAAAGGCTGTGGCGGAATACCTCGACATTCCGCCGATGGCCGTGCACGAAGTCACGACCTTCTACAACATGTACAACCAGCACCCGGTGGGCAAGTTCAAGCTCAACGTGTGCACCAACCTGCCGTGCCAGCTGCGCAATGGCCAGCACGCGCTCGAGCACCTCGAGAAGAAGCTGGGCATCCATGCCGGTGAAACCACGGCCGACGGCTTGTTCACGCTGCAGCAGTGTGAATGCCTGGGTGCCTGCGCCGACGCGCCCGTGATGTTGGTCAACGACCGCACCATGTGCAGCTTCATGGAAGACGACAAGCTCGATCAGCTGATCGACGGGCTGCGCCAGGCGGAGGGCCAAGCATGAACGCCCAGCAGGTTCTGTCGCAGTTTGCCGCTTCGGGCGTGCAAACCTGCTTCCACGATCGCCACCTCGGCCCGCAGATCTACGAGGGTCTGAATGGCAGCAACTGGTCGATCAAGGATTACGAGGCGCGTGGTGGCTACCAGGCGCTGCGCAAGATCCTGGGCCAGGACGGCGGTGCCGGTCTGACGCAGGACGAGGTCATTGCCACGGTCAAGGAGTCGGGCCTGCGCGGACGCGGTGGCGCCGGTTTCCCGACGGGCCTGAAGTGGAGCTTCATGCCCCGCCAGTTCCCGGGCGCCAAGTACCTGGTCTGCAATTCGGACGAGGGCGAGCCGGGCACCTGCAAGGACCGCGACATCCTGATGTTCAACCCCCACATCGTCATCGAAGGCATGGCCATCGCGGCCTACGCCATGGGGGTGAAGGTCGCCTACAACTACATCCATGGCGAAATCTTCGAGGTGTACGACCGCTTCGAAGCCGCCCTGGAAGAAGCGCGTGCCGCGGGTTACCTGGGGGACAACATCCTGGGCAGCACCTTCAGTTTTCAGCTGCATGCCCACCATGGTTTCGGCGCCTACATCTGTGGCGAGGAAACCGCCTTGCTGGAATCGCTGGAAGGCAAGAAGGGTCAACCCCGCTTCAAGCCGCCGTTCCCGGCCAGTTTTGGCCTGTACGGCAAGCCCACCACCATCAACAACACCGAGACCTTTGCCGCCGTGCCGTGGATCATCCGCAATGGCGCCAAGGAGTACCTCGAGATCGGTCTGCCCAACGCGGGCGGCACCAAGATCTTTTCCGTGTCCGGTGACGTCGAGCGTCCCGGCAATTACGAGGTGCCGTTGGGGACGCCGTTCGCCAAGCTGCTGGAGCTCGCCGGCGGCGTGCGCGCCGGGCGTCAGCTCAAGGCCGTGATTCCGGGTGGCTCGTCGGCGCCCGTGCTGCCGGCTGACATCATGATGCAGACCAACATGGACTACGACAGCATCTCCAAGGCAGGGTCCATGCTGGGTTCGGGTGCCGTCATCGTCATGGACGACTCGCGGTGCATGGTGAAGTCGCTGCTGCGCCTGTCTTACTTCTACATGCACGAGTCCTGTGGCCAATGCACTCCCTGCCGCGAGGGCACGGGCTGGCTGTGGCGCCTGGTCGAGCGCATCGAGAAGGGCGAAGGCCGGCCCAGTGACATGGACCTGCTCGATTCCGTCGCCGGCAACATCATGGGACGCACGATCTGTGCGCTGGGTGACGCAGCGGCCATGCCTGTCCGCGGCATGCTGAAACATTTCCGCCACGAGTTCGAGCACCACATCGAACACAAGTCGTGTGTGGTTCCTGCTTACGTCTGATTCGGTAGATATTCATGGTTGAAGTCGAAATCGACGGCAAGAAGGTGGAGGTCACCGAAGGCAGCATGGTCATGCATGCGGCTGACAAGGCTGGCACCTACATCCCCCATTTTTGCTATCACAAGAAGCTGTCCATCGCGGCCAACTGCCGCATGTGTCTGGTTGATGTGGAGAAGGCACCCAAGGCGGTGCCGGCCTGCGCCACACCAGTCACCCAGGGCATGATCGTGCGCACCAAGAGCGACAAGGCCGTGTCGGCCCAGCGCTCGGTGATGGAATTCCTGCTGATCAACCATCCGCTGGATTGCCCCATCTGCGACCAGGGCGGCGAGTGTCAGCTGCAGGATCTGGCCGTCGGCTATGGCGGTTCGTCGTCGCGCTACCAGGAAGAAAAGCGCGCGGTGGTGCCCAAGGACGTGGGGCCGCTGATTTCCATGGAGGAGATGAGCCGCTGCATCCACTGCACACGCTGTGTGCGTTTCGGCCAGGAGATCGCGGGCGACATGGAACTGGGCATGTCCAACCGTGGTGAGCATGCCGAGATCGAAACCTTTGTCGGCGACACGATCGATTCGGAACTCTCGGGCAACATGATCGACATCTGCCCCGTGGGCGCGTTGACCAGCAAGCCCTTCCGCTATTCGGCGCGGACCTGGGAGTTGTCGCGTCGCAAGAGCGTGAGCCCGCACGACAGCACCGGCGCCAACCTCATCGTCCAGGTCAAGAACCACAAGGTCATGCGCGTTGTGCCGCTCGAGAACGACGCCGTGAACGAGTGCTGGATTGCCGACCGCGACCGCTTTTCGTACGAAGCCCTGAATTCCGAAGACCGCCTCACGCGCCCCATGATCAAGCAGGGTGGCGCCTGGAAAGAGGTGGATTGGGAGACCGCGCTCAACTACGTGGCCAATGGCGTCAAGCAGATCCGGGCCGAGCACGGTGCGAACAGCATCGGCATGCTGGTGAGCCCGCACGCCACCGTGGAGGAAGGTCACCTGGGCGCGCAGCTGATGCGTGCGCTGGGCAGCGCCAACGTAGACCACCGCCTGCGCCACGCGCAATTCGGCGTGTTCGAAGGGGTGCGCTGGCTGGGCCGTTCGATCGCCTCGTTGAGCCATCTGAATGGCGCGCTTGTGCTGGGCTCCAACCTCCGCAAGGAACACCCGCTGTTTGCGCAGCGCATCCGTCAGGCGGCGCGCAGTGGCGCCCAGGTGGCGGCCATCGTGGACGCGGCGCAGTATCGTGGTCAACACGCTTGGGCCATGAACGTGAGTTCGGTGATACTGGCTGCACCAGCCTCTTGGCTGGATGCGCTGGCCAGCGTGGCTGCTGCGGTGGCCAAGGCCAAAGGCGTGGCAGCGCCCGTGAACGCCTCCGACAGCGAAGAGGCTGCACAGGTCGCCCAAGCCCTCTTGGCTGGCGAGCAAACCGCCATCCTGTTGGGCAATGCGGTGGCACACCACCCCAATGCCGACAGCTTGCTGGCCCTGGCCAACTGGCTGGGTGCGCAGACGGGTGCCAGCGTGGGCTTCCTGACCGAAGCCGCCAACACCGTGGGGCTGCAGGCCGCGCGCGTGCTGCCGGGCGAGGGCGGTTTGAATGCGCAGCAGATGCTGGCGGGTGGGCTCAAGGCGGCGTTCCTGCTCAATTGCGAACCCGAGTTCGACTCGGCGCTGGGTGCTCAGGCCGTTGCCGGCCTCGACCAAGCTGAGATGGTGGTGACCTTGAGCCCGTTCAAGGCCAACATGGCATTCAGTGACGTGTTGTTGCCGATCGCGCCGTTCAGCGAGACCTCGGGCACGTTCGTCAACGCCGAAGGTCGGGTGCAGAGTTTCCACGCCGTGGTGCGCCCGCTGGGCGACACGCGTCCTGCATGGAAGGTGCTGCGCGTATTGGCCAATGTGCTGGAACTGCCCGGGTTTGACTTTGACGCCTCGCCGGCCGTGCTGGCTGCGGCGCTGGGGGATGGCGTGCAGCAGCTGACCGACACGCAATTGAGCAACCGCACGAACGCTTCGGTGCGTGCGTCGACGTCGAACGTCGCGCCTGCGGTTGCCGCCATGTATCAACTCGATTCATTGGTCCGCCGCGCGCCTGCCCTGCAGGCGACGCAGGACGGCCGTGATGCGCAAGCCGCACTGTCCGTGGGAGGTGCGCAATGATTGACGCGCTGTACAACTGGGGCGCAGGCCTCATTGCTGCGCCGTGGTGGACGGACGCCGTGTGGGTGTTGATCTGGACCTTGATCAAGATCGTCGTGGTGCTACTGCCCCTGATGGGCGCGGTCGCCTACCTCACGCTGTGGGAGCGCAAGCTGCTCGGCTGGATGCAGGTTCGCTATGGCCCGAACCGGGTCGGTCCCTTTGGCTTGCTGCAACCGATCGCGGACGCGGTCAAGCTGCTGACCAAGGAAATCATCCGCCCAGCGGCGTCCTCCAAGGGCTTGTTCCTGCTGGGGCCGCTGATGGCCATCATGCCGGCGCTGGCCGCCTGGGTGGTGGTGCCGTTTTCGCCGGACGTGGCCTTGGCCAATGTCAACGCAGGTCTGTTGCTGGTCATGGCCATCACCTCGATCGAGGTCTATGGGGTGATCATCGCCGGCTGGGCGTCGAACTCGAAGTACTCCTTCCTGGGCGCCATCCGTGCCTCGGCCCAGATGGTGAGCTACGAAATCGCCATGGGCTTCTGTTTCCTGGTGGTGATCATGGTGTCGGGCTCGCTGAACCTGACCGAGATCGTCATGGGCCAGGGCCGCGGCGATCATTTCGGCGGCAACATGTTCTCGTGGAACTGGCTGCCACTGCTGCCGATCTTCGTGGTCTACATGGTGTCTGGTGTGGCCGAGTGCAACCGCCCGCCGTTTGACGTGGTGGAGTGCGAAGCCGAATTGGTGGCCGGTCACATGACCGAGTATTCCGGCATGGGCTTTGCCATCTTCTTCCTGGCCGAATACGCCAGCATGTGGCTGGTGTCCATCCTGGCCGTGATCATGTTCTTCGGCGGCTGGCTGCCCCCGTTCGAGTTCCTGTCCTTCATCCCGGGCTGGATCTGGTTGGCCATCAAGACGTTCTGCGTGGTGTCCCTGTTCATCTGGTTCCGCGCGGCCTTTCCCCGCTTCCGCTATGACCAGGTCATGCGCCTGGGCTGGAAGATCTTCATTCCGGTGACCTTGATCTGGTTGCTGCTGGTTGGTGTTTGGCTCCACTCGCCTGCCAACATTTGGCACTGAGGCCGGAGGGTTCACATATGGCATCGATTGCTGCAACACCTTTTTCCCTCAAAGACTTCGTCAAGAGCTTTGCCCTGTTTGAACTGCTGTTCGGCGGCATGCGCCTGACGGGGGGGTATACCTTCAAGCGCAAGGTCACCGTTCAGTATCCTGAAGAGAAGACCCCGTTGAGCCCGCGGTTTCGGGGACTGCACGCCCTGCGCCGTTACGACAACGGCGAAGAGCGCTGCATCGCCTGCAAGCTGTGCGAAGCGGTCTGCCCCGCTGTGGCCATCACCATCGAATCGGATGTGCGCGACGACGGCCAACGCCGCACCACACGCTACGACATCGACCTGACCAAGTGCATCTTCTGCGGCTTCTGCGAAGAAAGCTGCCCTGTGGACTCCATCGTGGAAACCCAGATCCTGGAATACCACGGCGAGAAGCGTGGCGACCTGTACTTCACCAAGGACATGTTGCTGGCTGTGGGTGACCGCTACGAACAAGAGATCGCCGCGGCCAAGGCTGCCGATGCGAAGTACCGCTGACGCCGTGCGTTCGAGAAGAAGACACCCATGAATTTCTCAACGGTATTTTTCTACCTGTTCTCGGTGGTGCTGCTGTTCTCGGCCTTCCGGGTCGTGACTGCCCGCAACCCCGTGCACGCGGTGCTGTTCCTGATGCTCGCGTTCTCGCAGGCCGCTGGCCTGTGGCTGCTCCTTCGCGCCGAGTTCCTCGCCATCACGCTGGTGCTGGTGTACCTGGGCGCCGTGATGGTGCTGTTCCTGTTCGTGGTCATGATGCTGGACATCCGCATCGATGGCGTGCGTGAAGGGTTCTGGCGGCAAGTGCCGGTGGCGGTGGTCATTGGCGCCGTTGTGGTGGTGCAGCTGGTCACTGTGCTGATGGGCAGCTTCGGCCTGGTCGACGCGCCGCTGCAGCCCATGGGCGACGAGATTGGCAACACCAAGGCCCTTGGCATCCTGCTCTACACCCAATACCTCTACCCCATTCAGATCGCTGCGGCCATTTTGTTGGTGGCCATGGTGGCGGCCATTGCACTGACCCTGCGTCGTCGCAAGGACACCAAAAAGTTGGATGCCTCGGTGCAAGTGCGCGTGAAGGCCGGCGACCGCCTGCAAATGGTGAAGATGGCGCCCACCCCGGAAGCGCAGCCTGTGGCCGACGCGGCCGCAGAGGAGAAGAAGGCATGAGCCAGATCACATTGGGCCACTTCCTGACCTTGGGCGGCATCCTGTTCGCCATGGCCACGGTGGGCATTTACCTGAACCGCAAGAACCTCATCGTCTTGCTGATGGCGGTGGAGCTGATGCTTCTGGCCGTGAACATGAATTTCGTTGCCTTCTCCCATTACCTGGGCGACATGCACGGTCAGGTGTTCGTGTTTTTCGTGCTCACGGTCGCTGCGGCTGAGTCGGCCATCGGCCTGGCCATCCTGGTGCTGTTGTTCCGCAACCGCGCCAGCATCGCCGCCGACGAGTTGGATTCTCTGAAGGGTTAAAACAAGATGAATCAAACCCTCCAGGCAGGCTGGTTGCTTGCCGTTCCCCTGTTGCCTTTGCTGGGTTCCATCCTGGCGGGGGTGTTCGGCACCAAGCTCGGTGGCAACCTGCTGGGCCGTGCCGCGTGTCACAGCATCACCATCCTTGGTGTGTTTCTGTCGTTCGCCATCTCTGCATGGACGCTCTACCAGGTCATGCACGGGGCCAGCTTCAACGACACCCTCTACACCTGGATGGTGGTCGGTGGCCTGAAGATGGAGATCGGCTTTCTGGTCGACTCGCTGACCGCCATGATGATGGTGGTGGTGACGTCGGTCTCGCTGATGGTGCACATCTACACCATCGGCTACATGCACGACGACGAAGGCTACAACCGCTTCTTCTCGTACATCTCGCTGTTCACGTTCTCGATGTTGATGCTCGTGATGAGCAACAACATGCTGCAGCTGTTCTTTGGCTGGGAAGCCGTGGGCCTGGTGTCGTACCTGTTGATCGGCTTCTGGTACAAGAAGCCCACGGCCGTGTTCGCCAACATGAAGGCCTTCGTGGTCAACCGGGTCGGTGACTTCGGCTTCATCCTGGGCATCGGCCTGGTTGCGGCCTACACCAACACGCTGAACTACAGCGAAATCTTCGCGCGTACCGACCTGTTCGCCACGCAGCTGCTGCCGGGCACCGGCTGGATGCTGGTGACGGTGATCTGCATCTGCCTGTTCATCGGTGCCATGGGCAAATCGGCCCAGGTCCCGCTGCACGCCTGGCTGCCCGACTCCATGGAAGGCCCGACCCCGATCTCGGCCCTGATTCACGCCGCCACCATGGTGACGGCCGGCATCTTCATGGTGTCGCGCATGTCGCCGATCTTCGAGCTGTCGGATGCCGCGCTGAGCTTCATCATCGTCATCGGCGCGACCACGGCCCTGTTCATGGGGTTCCTGGGCATCATTCAGTACGACATCAAGCGCGTGATTGCGTACTCCACGCTGTCGCAGTTGGGGTACATGACGGTGGCCCTGGGCGCCTCGGCCTACTCCGTGGCGGTGTTCCACCTCATGACGCACGCCTTCTTCAAGGCCTTGCTGTTCCTGGGTGCCGGCTCGGTCATCATCGGCATGCACCACAACCAGGACATCCGCTGGATGGGCAACGTCAAGAAGTACATGCCCATCACATGGCTCACCTTCCTGATTGGGAACCTGGCCCTGATCGGTACGCCGCTGTTCGCCGGCTTCTACTCGAAGGACGCGATCATCGTGGCCGCTCACGCTGCGGCTGAACATGGCTTGTTCGGTGCCGGTTACGCCTACTTCGCGGTGCTCGCGGGCGTGTTCATCACGGCGTTCTACTCGTTCCGGGTGTACTTCATCGTCTTCCATGGCAAAGAGCGCTTCGACCAGAATCCCGATGCGCATCACCACCACGACGATCACCATGGTCACGGCCATGACGACAAGCCGCACGAATCACCCTGGGTGGTGACCCTGCCGCTGGTGCTGCTGGCCATCCCATCGATCGGCGCGGGCTACGTGATCATGGAGTTCCTCTTCGGCGACTTCTTCAAGAACGTCATCTTCGTGGACGCGGTCAAACACCCGGCCATGGCCGAACTGGCGAACGACATCCATGGCGTGTTGGCCATGACCACGCACGGCTTCATGACCGCGCCGCTGTACCTGGCCGCGGCCGGTGTGCTGTGCGCCTATGTGTTCTACATGCTCAAGCCCGAGATTCCCGCTCAGCTCAAGGCGTTCTTCCAGAAGATCAAGGTCTACCAGCTGCTGGAAAACAAGTATGGCGTGGACTGGATCTACGAGAACATCTTCGCGCGCGGCGGCCGCCTGATCGGCAGCCTGCTCTGGAAGGTGGGTGATCGCGGCCTGATCGATGGCCTGATCGTGAACGGCTCGTGGAAGGTGGTCGGCTGGGTGTCTGGCGTGGTCCGCTGGTTCCAGAGCGGTTACCTCTACCAATATGCGCTCGTGATGATCTTGGGGATCTTCGTGCTGATGTCGTATTTCGTGATCTGGCCGGCCAAGTAGGAGAAGAAGAAAAATGGTTGCTACGCCTTGGTTGAGCCTTTCAATCTGGTTGCCGATCGCCATCGGCGCCTTCTTGCTGCTGTTGAGCAAGCCAGGCCAAGCGCAGATGGTGCGCTGGATTGCCTTGCTCGGTTCACTGGTCAGCTTCTTGGTGACCCTGCCGGTCTACACCAACTTCCAGCTGGGCACGGCCCAGATGCAACTGGAGGAAAAGCGCTTGTGGATCGAGACCTTCAACGTCTTCTACCACCTGGGGGTGGACGGTTTGTCGCTGTGGTTCGTGCTGCTGACCGCCTTCATCACCATCATCGTGGTGATCGCCGGCTGGGAAGTCATCCAGGACCGCGTGAACCAGTACTTTGGCGCCTTCCTGATCCTGAGCGGGCTCATGATCGGCGTGTTCTCGGCGCTCGACGGCCTGCTGTTCTACGTCTTTTTTGAAGCCACGCTGATCCCGATGTACCTCATCATCGGCATCTGGGGCGGCCCGAACAAGATCTACGCCGCGTTCAAGTTCTTCCTGTACACGCTGCTGGGCTCGCTGCTGACACTGGTCGCCTTCGTCTACCTGTTCAATGCCTCGGGTGGCAGCTTTGACATCCAGACCTGGCATCAAACCCCGCTGGGTGCCACGGCGCAGACACTGATCTTCTTTGCCCTGTTCGCAGCTTTTGCGGTCAAGGTGCCGATGTGGCCGGTGCACACCTGGCTGCCCGACGTGCACGTGGAAGCGCCCACGGGTGGCTCCGCCGTGCTGGCCGCCATCATGCTGAAGCTGGGTGCCTACGGTTTCCTGCGCTTCTCGCTGCCCATCGTGCCCGATGCAGCCCGCGAATGGTCGGGTCTGATGATTGGCCTGTCGCTGGTTGCCGTGGTCTACGTGGGCCTCGTGGCGCTGGTTCAGAAAGACATGAAGAAGCTGGTGGCCTACTCGTCGGTGGCCCACATGGGTTTTGTCACGCTGGGTTTCTTCATGTTCAACTCGCTGGGCGTGGCCGGTGGCATCGTGCAGATGATTGCCCACGGCTTCGTGTCGGCCGGCATGTTCCTGTGCATCGGTGTGCTGTATGACCGCGTGCATTCGCGTGACATCGCGGCCTATGGCGGCGTGGTCAACACCATGCCCAAGTTCGCGGCCTTCGCCCTGCTGTTCACCATGGCCAACTGTGGCCTGCCGGGTACGGCCGGCTTCAACGGCGAATGGATGGTCATTCTGGGCGCCGTGAAGTTCCACTTCAGCATCGGCGTGCTGGCCGCCACGGCCCTGATCCTGGGTGCGGCCTACAGCCTCTGGATGTACAAGCGGGTGTACCTCGGTGAGGTGGCCAACGACCATGTGCGCGACCTGCAGGACATCAACGGCCGCGAGTTCCTCATGCTGGCTTTGCTGACGGCGGCCGTGCTCTACATGGGCATCTACCCCAAGCCGTTCACCGACGTGATGGATGCATCGGTGATCGAGTTGCTGCGCCATGTGGCCGTTTCCAAATTGAATTGAGAAGAGACTGGTCATGATTGATTCAACCAGCGTGGTGGGCAAAAGCGACCTGATCGCCATCTACCCCGAGATCTTTTTGCTGGTGATGGCGTGCGTCGTCGCCCTGGTCGACCTGTCGGTCAAGTCGCGCTTGCGCACGGGCACCTATGTGCTGGCCGTGTTGACCACGGCCGGCGCCGCCTTGCTCACCGGCCTGTATGCCGCCGGCGGCCAGACGCTGTTTGCGTTCGATGGCCTGGTGGTCAGCGACCCCATGGGCAACTGGCTCAAGTGCTTTGCGGCCATCGCCATGCTCGTCACCTTCATCTACGGCCGGCCCTATGCGGGCGACCGCGACATGCTGCGTGGCGGCGAGCTGTTCAGCATGGGCCTGCTGTCGTTGTTGGGCATCTACGTGATGATCTCCGGCCACCACTTCCTGACCATTTACCTGGGTCTGGAACTGCTGACCCTCTCCAGCTACGCCATGGTGGCCCTGCGCCGCGACAGCGGTGCAGCCACCGAGGCCGCCATGAAGTACTTCGTGCTGGGCGCCATGGCCTCGGGCTTCCTGCTCTACGGCATGTCCATGCTGTATGGCGCGACCGGTTCGCTCAACGTCAGCGAGGTCTACCAGGCCATCGCCTCGGGTCAGATCAACAAGCAAGTGCTGGTGTTCGGCCTGGTGTTCATCGTGGCGGGCGTGGCCTTCAAGTTCGGCGTCGTGCCGTTCCACATGTGGATCCCCGACGTCTACCAGGGTGCCCCCACGGCCGTGGCGCTGATCGTGGGCGGTGCGCCCAAGCTGGCGGCTTTCGCCATGGCGATCCGCCTGCTGGTCGAAGGCATGCTGCCGCTGTCATTCGACTGGCAGCAGATGCTGATCCTGCTGGCCATCGCGTCGCTGCTCGTCGGCAACCTGGCGGCTGTCGCCCAGACCAACATCAAGCGCATGCTGGCGTACTCGACCATCGCGCAGATGGGCTTCGTGATGCTGGCGCTGGCCTCCGGCGTGTTTGGGGGCAACGCCTCCATGGCGCCCGACGCCTACGGCGCCGCCATGTTCTACATGGTGACCTATGTGCTGACCACGCTGGCGTCGTTCGGCATCATCTTGCTGCTGGCCCGTGAAGGCTTCGAGCACGAGGAAATCGCCGATTTCGCCGGCCTGAACCAGCGCAGCCCCCTCTACGCGGGCGTGATGACCATCTGCCTGCTGTCGCTGGCCGGCATCCCGCCGCTGGTCGGCTTCCAGGCCAAGCTGACGGTCATCCAGGCCCTGCTGGCCTCGGGCTCGTCCTTCTACATCGGCCTGGCGGTGTTCGCCGTCATCATGTCGCTGATCGGCGCCTTCTACTACATCCGCGTCATCAAGGTCATGTACTTTGACCAGCCCGCCGAGGTCACGCACCCGGTGCGTGCCGGGTTTGACGTGCGTGCCACGCTGTGCGTGAACGGCCTGCTGGTGTTGGTGCTGGGGGTCATGCCCGGTGGCTTGCTGGCGTTGTGCTACGGCGCCGTCCAGACCCTGTTCCGGTGAACCAGTCCCAGCTGCTCTGGATCTTGCTGTTGGCGGCCCTGGTGGCCGCCAATTTGCCATTTGTCAACGACCGATGGCTGGCCATCGGCCCGCGCATGCGCACGCGCAAGCACCTGGGCTGGCGCCTGGGTGAATGGCTGGTCTGGCTGGTGGCCGTGATTGCCCTGGGTCGCGGCCTGGAGCAGTGGCTGGGCCAGGCCGCCCCGCAGGGCTGGGCCTTTTATGCGGTCATGACCTGTTTGTTCGCGACCTTTGCCTTTCCGGGTTTTGTCTACCGGCATTTACTCAAGCGTAAATGAGCAGTATGGCCTAGTCGTTGTAAATGAAACGGCAACAGCCGCATACTCCATTGAAGTGATGCCTGATCAGCCTCTGCCAAGCCCTGCACCCCCGACCTCGGTGCACGACGCCGACGCGCATCTGCGCGAGACGCGGCTGTCGTCCTCGCGCGTGTTCGAGGGCGATTTCCTGCACATCCAGCGCGATGTGGTGCGCCTGCCCAACGGCCGCCAGGCCAGCCGCGAGTACATCGTCCATCCCGGCGCGGTGGTGGTGATCGCCCTGGTGGAGGCCGGTGAGGTCGTGTCCTTGCCGGGCCAGGCCTTGCCCACCATGGTGAGCGCGCGCAGCGTGGTCATGGAGCGGCAGTTCCGCTACCCGGTGGGACAGGTCATCCGCGAATTCCCGGCCGGCAAGCGCGACCCCGGCGAGCGCAGCCAGGTGTGCGCCGAGCGCGAGCTGCGCGAGGAAACCGGCTTCGTCGCCCGGCAGTGGGCCCATGCCGGCGCGCTGCTGCCCACCGTGGCCTATGCCAACGAATCCATCGACATCTGGTTCGCCCGCGGCTTGGTGCAGCAGGGGCGGCGCCTCGACGACGAGGAGTTCCTCGCCGTGGACCTGTGCACGGTCGAGGACCTCGCCGAGCAATGCCGGCAAGGTGGACTGCCCGACGCCAAATCCGTCACCTGCCTGTGGTGGCTGGAGCAATGGTGCGCCGACAAGCTGAACCTGCATTGGCTGGACCCGCTGGCTTGAGCCGTGGGGTGCCGCAGGCGTCTGCGGCAAGCCCTTGCGCATGCCGTTTTCGGGACCATTTCGGGATAATGCCCACGATGAAAGTGTTTGACCTTCAATGCGCGCACGAGCATGTGTTTGAAGGCTGGTTTGCATCGGAAGACGATTTCCAGCGCCAGCTGGCGCAGCGCTTGCTGACATGCCCCGTGTGCGGCGAGGCCGAGGTCCGCAAGCTGCCGAGTGCGGCCCGCTTGAACCTCGGGGCGTCCGAGCCCCCGCGCCGCGCGGCGCCCAGCCAGAAGCCGGTTGACCGCAGCGAGGTGCAGGGCCTGTGGATGGCGGCCGTGCGCCACCTCATGGCCAACACCGAAGACGTCGGCACGCGCTTCGCCGAAGAGGCGCGGCGCATCCACCACGGCGACGCGCCCGAGCGGGGCATCCGCGGTCAGGCCAACGCGGAAGAGTCGCAAGCCCTGCGCGACGAAGGCATCGAGGTGCTGCAGCTGCCGCTGCCCGATTTCGCCAAGGAAACGCTGCAGTGAGCGTGCGCGCCCAGTGACGGCGATGGGGCCCGTCCATGAAGGCCGGGTTGGCCGCCGTGCCGATGGCTTCCGGTGATCGGTGGAGTTCTGGTGCCCGTACCCTGGAGGCAAGCCGCTGAACGGTCCTGATCTGGCCTGTGCTGGGAGGCACACCCTGAGGGGGCTGCTCCTGAACACGCACTGAAGCACCGTCGATGGTGAAACGCGCGAAGACGTGCTGGCCTTCAGACGATTCGGCGATGCGCCTGATCTGCCCCGTCGCCGGGACGATTTCACGCGGCGCTTTGGCGGATTCGGTGGCCGGATGGCCGCAGGCTCAAGGGTGGTCCAGCGGTGCCGTGTCGGCAAACGGTGCTTCGCGAGCCTGGCGCGCCCGCCAGTGCGCGCGCAGGGCCTGGGCCAGCGGGCACAGGTAGAGCAGGGGCGCGAGGATGCAGCCCAGCCAATACACCAGGGCCGTGAGCCAGAACGCCAGGCTCTGCTCGCTGAGGTTGACCCAGGTGCCGGGACAGCCCGCGTCACCGCAAGACAGCAGGTTGCCGTGGATCGAGGCCCGCCACAGTGCCTGGCCCAGCGCGACATGCAAGCCCAGCGCCGCCAAGCCGATCACGGCCCAGAGCAGGACGACCCCGGGTGTGGGCCAGCCGGCATCCGCTTCGCCGTCGACCCCGGTGTCAGCGGACAGCGGCTGACCGGTGCGGCGCAGCCGAGCCCAGACCAGGCACAGCGACACCAGCGCACCCAGGGGCACACTCAGCTGCAACAGCAGGTGGCTGAGGACGGCGTAGGTGTGCATGGCGGGGTTGGCGTCAGGCCAGGTAGCGTGCGCGCAGCTCGCGCTGGGCGTCGGCGCCCACCCCCAGGGCGTCGCGCAGGTAAGTGTCGGTGTTGCCCCAGCCGGCATCCACGGCCTCGAAGGCGGCAGTCAGGAAGTCGGGCTGCACCTGCCAGATGACGCGCAGCACCTCGATCGGGGTGTTGGTCGCGTGCGGGGTGTCGGGCCGCTGGTACAAGGCGTTGGTCAGCAGGTAGTCGGCCATGATGTCGTCCTGGCTGACGCCCAGCACATGCAGGATCAGCGCGGCCGCAAAGCCGGTTCGGTCCTTGCCGGCGGTGCAGTGGAACACCAGCGGGTCGTCGCTGCTCAGCAGGGCCTGGAAGAGGGCCGCAAAACGTTCGGCGTTGTGGTTGACGAAGCCGCGGTAGGTGTCCTGCATCAGCGACACGGCGATGACCGGCGTGACCTGTTCCCCGGCGGCCACCAGCTCCTGCAGCCCTTGCACGACGGTGGGCTCGATGGGCAGGCTGTGCTGGGTCAGGCCCAGCAGCTCGTAAGGCGACGCGGCACGCTCATGCTGACCCCGGAAATCAAAGCTGCGTTGCACGCGCAAGCCTTGGATGGCCTCGTAATCCTGCGGTGTGAGCCGGGCCAGGTTGTCCGAGCGGAACAGGCGGCGCCAGACCACCCGCCGGCCATCGGCGCCCAGGTAGCCACCCAGATCGCGGAAATTGGTGGCCCCCAGCAACCCCAGGCTGCGGGTGGGTTGCGACTGGGCGGCGGCTGGGTTCAGGGTGTGGGTGGTGCTCAAGGTGAACTCGCTGGGTGGTGAAAAGGGAACTGGAAGATGGTGACGCATCTTGCCAGCAGGCTTTGACACGCGTGCGTCAAACGGTGAGCGCCCTGGCGGCTCGTGCGAAACGGTCGGCTGCAGCTGGGCACCTGCGGCCAGCCGATGGCCTTTGGCTTCATCCGGGACTTCGAAATTTCAGAAAGCGCTGCCCGTCCAGCATCACCTCGCCCACGCGCTGGAATCCCAACCTGCTCAGGCCCCTGGTGCGCAGCCGGCTGGGCGGCAGCAAGATGTTGACGGCCTCCAGGCCCAGCTCAGCCCTGCGGCTCATGAAATGGCGAACAATCCGGCCACCTTGCCCCCAGTACGCAGGGAAAAGCACCAAAGCGAAATCAGCCTCGCCATCTTCTCGCTGAAAGCCGCCCCAGCCCGCAAAGTGGCCATCGACTCGGATGGCGAGCGGCCCATGGCCGTTGTCCACCCATTGCGCATCCTTGGCCTGAACCCATTCGGCAACGGCGTCTTCATCCCAGTTGGGGTCTGCCAAGGGCATGTGACGGATCACGTCGGGATGGCGCAGCAGCGCCATCCACTGGGGGATTGGAATGTCGGAGAAGGCGTGCAGAGAAAAACCCATGCGGTGCGCGAAAACTGGAAGCAGGGCTAGCCTGGGGGCAGGGTGGGCGGAGAAGGTTGTGTGAGGCAGTATCACCTGATAGCCGTTCAAGAAAAAACGGCATTCGGCTCATACTCCTGTTTGTGTCGAGGCCGTGTCGCACGGTCGCTCGAGCGGGTGCGAATGACATGGACCTCATCCACAGGCCCATCCGCCAGTCGGCGGATGGCCGTGCGGACGGGCGCTCAGCGCTTGCGGGCGGCGATGGCCTTCTCGGCCTCGGTCACCAGCGGCTCGCCGATCTGCTTCTTCCACTTGTCGAACACCGGACGCGTGGCCTTGGCGAAGGCCTCGTGTTCCGCCGGGCTCAGCTTGGTCACGGTCACGCCCAGGCCTTGCAGCTCCTTGATCAGCGGCTGGTCGGCTTCGACCAGGCCCTTGCGGGCGATGACGATTTGCTCCTTGGCGGCGTCCAGGGCGGCCTGGCGCACGATGGCCTGGTCTTCCGGCGTCCACGAGGCCCAGACCTGCTTGTTCACCACGAACATCAGCGGGTCGGCCACGTAGCCCCACATCGTCAGGTGCTTCTGCTCCACGGTCTGCAGCTTGGCGGCCATGTAGACCGACAGCGGGTTCTCCTGGCCGTCGACGGCGCCGCTGGCCATGGCGGGCTGGGCATCGGCCCAGCTCATCTGCGTCGGATTGGCGCCCAGCGCGGTGAAGGTTTCGAGGAACAGCGGCGAGCCCACCACGCGGATCTTCAGGCCCTTCAGGTCGGCCGGCGACTTGATGGCGTGCTTGGAGTTGGAGATTTCCCGGAAGCCGTTCTCACCCCAGGCCAGCGGCACCACGCCGGCCTTGTCCAGCGTGCCGAACAGCTGCTTGCCCACGCTGCCCTGCGTCAGCGCATCCATGCCCGCGAAGTCGGGGATCAGGAAGGGCAGCGAGAACAGGTTGAGCTGCTTGACCTGCGGCGACCAGTTGATGGTCGAGCCCACGGCCATGTCGATCACGCCCTGGCGCAACGCGGAGAACTCGCGCGTCTGGTCGCCCTGGATCAGCGACACGCCGGGGTAGAGCTTGATGTTGATGCGGCCGTTGGTGCGCTCGCGCACCTTGTTGGCCCACAGCTCGCCGCCCTTGCCCCACGGAAAGGCCGTGCCGAGCACCAGCGACATCTTGTATTCGGATTTGTACTTGGCCGGGTTGGCCTGGGCCAGGGCGGTTTGCGGCAGCAGGGCGGCGGCGAAGGTGGCGGCGCCGGCCAGGGCGATGAGGCTGCGACGAAGGTTCATGATCGGTCTCCTGGAGAGGTTTGTGGCCCTGGGGGCGGTGATGAAAAAGGGGTGGCGGGTGGCCGATTCAGGGGGACAGGCGCGCAATGCCGACCCGGCCGTTCACCGGGCTGCCATCGAGGTTCAACAGCAGCAGCTGGTTCTCGGACACGGCGCCAAACAGCATCACGCCGCTGACATCCTCGATGCGGTCCGGCGTCAGCCGCAGCTGGGTGCCGCCTTGTTCAAGGGCCCAGCGTCCCGTGACGCGTGGGATCACGACCCCACCTGTGAACACGTAACGGCCGCCCGCTTTGAACTCAAAGATTTTGGGATCGTCGCTGTCGCTGGCCTGGAGGTCGAAGATGACGTTGCTCAAGCCGAAGCGGCCGACGACCTGAGCGGGGGTCAGTTGGACGGTGGCTGCCGGTGCGGGTGTGGGCGCTGGCTCCGAGGCCGGCCCGTCCGCAGGCGCCGCCTGGGGGGCGAGGTGGTCGTCGCTGGTGCGGGGTGCCTGGACGACGTCGACCGCCTGGCTGCTGGCCGGCGGGTCGGACGCCTGCCCGCAGGCCGTCAACAGCATGCAGCAGGCCAGACCGGTGGAAAGACGCGTGATCATGGCCTAGTATCCAAGCTGATGCGGCAGCCACAAAGCGATCTGAGGCCAATACATCACGGCCAGCATGACCAGGCCCATGGCGATCAGCATGGGCCAGACCCAGCGGATCGTTTCTTCCATGCGCACGCCGGCGATGCGGCAGGACACCATCAGGTTCACGGCCAGCGGCGGCATGAACTGGCCCAGGGCCACCTTCAGCGTGATCAGCACGCCGAACCACACCGGGTTCCACTGGTAGTGGTCGATGATGGGCCACAGCAGCGGCACGAAGATCAGGATGATGGACACGCCGTCGAGGAACATGCCGACCACGATCAGCATGAGCATCAGCAGGATGAGCACGCCCATCTCGCCCAGGCCCGAGTTGACGATGGCGTTCGTGACGGGGTCGATGATGCCCAGGGTGGACAGCGAGTAGGCAAAGATGCCCGCCAGCGACACCACCAGCAGGATCACGGCCGACAGCTCGCCCGACTCGCGCAGGATGGGGAAGAGGTCGCGCACCTTGATCGTGCGGTGGATGCACATGCCCACGAACAGACCGTAGAACACGGCGATCACGGCGGCCTCGGTGGGCGTGAACCAGCCCATGCGCATGCCGCCCAAGATCAGCACCGGCGCCGACAGGCCCCAGATGGCCTCGCGAAAGCTCTGCCACAGCGCGGGGCGGGGCAGGGCGGCTTCGAGCTGCCCCATGTTGTGGCGGCGCGCCAGCCACACCGCGGGCACGATGAGGGCGATGCCGGCCAACACGCCGGGCACCATGCCGGCGGCAAACAGCGCCGGCACCGAGGCTCCGGGCACCAGCACCGAATAGACGATGAAGGCGACCGACGGTGGAATCAGGATGTCCGTAGCGGCAGCGGCGCCCACCACGCTAGCCGAATACGCGTTGGGATAACCGGCGCGCGACATGGCGGCGATCATCACTGCGCCCACCGCTGCGGCGTTGGCTGGGCCCGAGCCCGAAATGCCACCCAGGAACATGGCCACGACGATGGCCACCAGCGGCAGCATGCCAGGCCCGCGGCCCACGATGGCGATGGCAAAGTTCACCAGCCGCGCGGCGACGCCCGAGCGGTCGAAGATCGACCCCACGAGCACGAACATCGGGATGGCCAGCAGCGGGTACTTGCCCAGGCCGGCGTAGAAGTTCTGCGGCACGGCCAGCAGGCCGAACCACATCACGTCCTGGTTCGCCAGCGCGATGGCCGCGGCGCCGGCCAGGCCCAGGGCCACGCCGATCGGCACGCCGATCAGCATCATGGCGATGAAGGCGACGAAGAGCAGCGTGGCGATCATGACCAGGCTCCCACGTTGCTCAGCGCGGTGCGCAGGGCCTGCTGCCCTTGGGGGCCGCGTGGTGCCACGCTGCACGGCGTGGGGGCGATCTGGCGGGAGAACGGCTGCGGGCCGTGGCCGGTCAACCGGGTCATGCGGGGTCCTTGTTCACGGGGGTGCCGGGGTCGGGGCGCGACTGCCGGATGTACAGACCCAGCGCCCGCAGCGTGATGGCGAAGGCGCAGATCGGCATCCACATCGTGTACCACCAGACGGGCACGCCGATGCCGGGCGAGGTCTCGCCGAATTCGATGTCGTCCAGGAGCACGCGTGCGCTCAGCACCGTGAGCAGGGCAAAGAACACGACCACCAGGGCCGTGGCGACGCGGGCGAACGCGCGCTGGCGGCTGCTGCTGCCGCGCTCGGCAAAGTACTCGATGCGGATGTGGGCGTTGCGCGCGAAGGCGGCCGAACCGGCGACCATGGCCAGCACGATCATCAGGAAGACCGAAAACTCCTCGGTCCAGGCGAACGAGACGCTGGTGAAGTAGCGCACCAGCACGTTGGCAAAGGTGATCAGCGCCAGGGCCGCCATGATGAGGACGGTGAGCCAGTCCTCGATCTTGAGCGGCACGCGCGTGTTCACGTCGGGGGGCGAGCCGGCGTCGGGACGCGCCTCGTCGGGGTCGGGCAATTCGGGAGAGGACATGGGCCAGCAACACAGGAGATGCCAGGGCGAAGCGCTGCGGTGGGCAGGGCCAACCGTCTCCCTGGATCGGATTGGGCATCAAAACGGTGCGACATCTTACTTTCTGGTACGCGTTCGGTCCTTCGGTCTGCCACACGCGTGCAGCCGGCGCACTGTGTCAGGGCGATG